>JBBRNH010000001.1:0-180373 GCA_038230415.1 Cytophagales bacterium
AGCCCTCGCCCGCCAAAACGAACACATCGGCCAAAACCCGGAAAATATCAACCGTTGGGTAGCCGAAAACACGCCCCTGCCGGGTTGGTTAAATTTGGTTCGGGTTGGGTTGCCGTTGCTCACTATTGCGCTGATTAGCTTGTGGTTAGCTGGGATTTTACCGGGATACGCCGTGTTGTTTTCGCTGACTTTGCACGGGTTGGTGTTGCGGCAGGTGGCCCTCCAGGCCAAAGAAGCAAGTGAACAAACCCACGAAATAACCACTGCGCTAAGTGGTTTTCGGGATATGTTCGCACTGGCCGAAAGCGTGGAAGGTGACAGCCCGTTGATCCGGGATATGAGGCAATCGCTCAAAAACGGCCCCAAACCCGCGTCAGTCGCAACAGCGAGATTGGCGGGATTAGTCGAGAATTTCAATTTTCGGCGTAACCCGTATTTCATGCTGTTGATTGGAATTTTGCTGCTTTGGGACGTGCAGTATCTGATGGCCCTGAACCACTGGCGGAAACAATACGGAACGGCTTTGCCCGATTGGTTCGATGCGCTTGCCCAGGCTGAAGCCCTGAATTCGTTGGCTGGGTTTGCATTTGCTCATCCAGAATACGCTACGCCAAACTTGATTGAAGATGATGGGTTGTTTCTGGAAGCCACCAACGCGGCCCACCCGCTCATTCGATCCGATAAAGCTGTTGCTAACTCATTGATTCTGAACGGCCCCGGCCAAACAATCCTGATTACGGGTTCTAATATGTCGGGCAAGAGCACGTTTCTCCGTACCCTCGGCGCAAACGTGGTGCTGGCCCTGGCGGGTGCGGTGGTCAGTGCCGAACGGTTTGCGTGTTCGCCCGTGCGCGTCTTCACCAGTATGCGAACGCAGGACTCGCTCGAAGAAAGCACGTCGTCGTTTTATGCCGAACTCAAACGCCTGCAAGCTCTGATTCAGCAAACTGAGTCGGGTGCGAATCCCCCCGTGTTGTATTTTTTAGACGAAATTCTGAAAGGAACCAACTCCGCCGACCGCCACCGGGGGGCCGAAGCCCTGATTCGGCAACTGCACAAAACAACCGCATCGGGCTTTGTCTCGACCCACGATTTAGAATTGGGTGTGCTGGCCGACGATACCGATTTTGTGCAGAACTTCCATTTCCAGTCTGATTTTCAGGATGGCAAATTGCTCTTCGACTATCGCCTGCGCGATGGGCTGTGCCAGAGTTTCAATGCCAGCCAACTCATGCGCTCCATCGGAATTGACGTGTAAGGCGGGTGGAAACCCGCGCAGCTATTACAAACAAAGCGGGTTTCCACCCGCGTTACCCGAATACCTGAATGGCTGGCAAACTCCCCGAACGATCTTACCCGTTGCTCCTCGCTGGGCTGGGCGTTCTGTTTTATTTCCCGTTTCTGGGTCACGTTCACCTCTTTGATTGGGACGAAATCAACTTCGCCGAATCGGCCCGTGAGATGCTCGTAACGGGGAATTATACCCGCGTTCAGATTGATTTTCAGCCGTTTTGGGAAAAACCGCCGTTATTTTTCTGGCTTCAGGCCGCAGCCATGCACGTCTTCGGTATCGGTGAATTTGCCGCCCGGTTCCCAAACGCGGTGATGGGCGTAATCACGCTCCTGACGCTGTTTTACATGGGCCGAAGTTTAGTTGATGCGCGGTTCGGATTGATATGGGCATTAGGATACCTCGGCTCCGTTGCGCCCCATTTCTACTTCAAAACCGGCATTATTGACCCTACCTTTAACTACTTTATTTTTGTTGGCATCTGGTTTTTGTCTCGTCGTAACTTCCTGTTGTCCGGGCTGTTGATCGGCTTAGCCGTGCTGACTAAAGGCCCCGTTGGTGCGCTCTTGGCCGGGCTAACATTCGTATGTTTCTGGGCGATAAATCAGTTCCGGCCCCTGCTGACCTGGCGCGATGCGCTGGTCTGGGTTGGTTGCGTGGCGGTGGTAACGTCATTATGGTTTGGGCCGGAAATTTTGCTCAACGGCCCCTGGTTTCTGAAGGAATTTATCACGTATCAAATCCGGCTTTTCTCAACCCCCGACGCGGGCCACGAGCAACCATTTTATTACCATTTCGTGGTGGTGCTGGTGGGCTGCTTCCCCATGTCAATTCTGGCGATTCGGTATCTGATCTTACCGAATAAATGGACAACCAAACTCCTGAATACTGAAATCCCCGAACGCCCCAACAATCAAACTCCCGAACAGCTTTTCCGCCTTTGGATGGTTTGCCTGTTCTGGGTCGTGTTAATTTTGTTCAGCATTGTCCGCACCAAAATTGTGCATTATTCGTCGCTGGCATGGTTTCCGGTGTCGTATCTGGCGGCTTATCACCTTTACCAACTCATCACGGGCGAAGTCCGCTGGAGTCGCTGGCTTACGGTAGGGTTGCTCGTTGTGGGTGGGTTGTTTGGGCTGATTATTACCACCTTGCCGCTGGTTGGCATGAACGCCCGGCAACTCGCGCCGTATATCGAAGACGCATTTGTGGTTGGCAACTTGCAGGCCCCGGTGCAGTGGGCGGGGTGGGAATGGGCTATTGGCGGGGCCTGGCTGATTGCGTTGATTATCTGCGTGTTGCAAATTCGGCGGGCCGGCTTCCGGGCGATTCTTGGCCTGTACGGGGCTACTGCCATCATGCTTTGGTTGTATTTGGCGGTGGTGGTGCCCAAAATCGAGCAGTATGTACAGGGTTCGGTCATTGCGTTTTATGAATCAAAACGGGGGCAGCGCGTAATCGTTGAGCCGATTGGCTACAAAAGTTACGCGCACCTGTTTTATTTTCAGAAACAGCCCCCCGCCGACCCGCGATTGCACGATGAAAACTTTCTGCTCAATGGCCCCGTATCGCTCCTCACTTTCTTAATCACGAAAGTTGACCGTGCCGACGACTACCGCAAACACCCGAATTTAATACTGGTAAAAGAAGAAAACGGATTCGTGTTTTTCCGGCGAAAGTGACGGGGGAGACGAAGGCGAGGAGATGATAAGCGGTTAGTTTTCTGGCAATTCCGTACCCGAATCCGTACACGGTATAAAACCAAAAAACCCATCATTCTGGTCGTCAGAACGATGGGTTTTCGCTAAGTAGCGGGAGTTGGACTCGAACCAACGACCTCCGGGTTATGAGCCCGACGAGCTACCAACTGCTCTATCCCGCGATATTGGACTGCAAAGGTAAAAGCATTTCACAGAAAATCAACTACCTTTGTAGAAATAAATTTATCCCCGCCCGGTTTTACCCAATCAGGCGGGGCATTTTTTTCGGTATCCGTTGGAAATCAACGGCATAGATCACCTCCAGATGGAAATAGAAAACGTTCCGGCCCCTCAGCCGGAGGCTCCGCCCGATACCCACCGGGCCGGGTTTGTCAGTATTGTTGGCAAACCCAACGTCGGCAAGTCAACGCTGATGAATCAATTAGTTGGTGAGCGCATCTCCATTATCACCGCCAAAGCCCAGACTACCCGCCATCGCATCATGGGTATCCTGAACGGAACCCACAACGGCGATGAGTTTCAACTCGTGTATTCTGACACGCCCGGCATCATTAAACCGCAGTACAAACTTCACGAGTCAATGATGCGGTTTGTGCGCGGCTCGCTCGAAGATGCGGATGTGGTGCTGTTTGTGACCGATATTTTCGAGAAACACGATGAACAGGATGCCCTCGACCGGCTCCAAAAGGTGGAAGCCCCGATTCTGCTGCTCATCAACAAAATTGATCAGGCCACGCCCGACGAAGTAGCCGAGAAGATTGCCTACTGGCAGGAAAACGTGACCGCCGAAATCGTGATGCCCATCTCGGCCCTAAATGGCGATGGCGTAGATGCTGTTTTCGAGAATTTGGTAAGCCGATTACCGGTTCATCCACCGTATTTCCCGAAAGACGAACTGACCGACAAGCCGGAGCGTTTTTTTGCGTCGGAGATTATTCGGGAGAAGATTTTCCTGAACTACAAAAAAGAAATTCCGTACAGTGCCGAAGTGGTGGTGACGGGGTTTAAGGAGCGCGACGACATGATTGTAGTCACGACCGAAATCTTGGTCGAGCGGGCCACGCAACGGGCCATTCTGCTCGGCGAAGGCGGTAAGATGATTAAGAAAACGGGCATTATGGCCCGCGAAGAATTGGAACGGTTCTTCGGCAAGAAAGTATTTTTAGAAACATTCGTCAAAGTAGAACCCGACTGGCGCAACAAGGAGCGTTTCCTGAAGCGGTTGGGCTATGAAGAATAACAAATGGGTCGAAAGTCAAAAGTCACAGGTCGAAAGTCTTTTCAAAGATGACCATGTTGACTTTCGACTTTCGACTTTCGACTTAAAAATGGCAAATATCGTAGCAATAGTAGGCCGCCCCAATGTGGGCAAATCAACGCTGTTTAACCGCCTGACGGAACAGCGGCAGGCCATCATGGATAATCAGTCGGGGGTGACCCGCGACCGGCATTACGGTTTCGTGGACTGGACCGGCAGAACCTTTACCGTTATTGACACGGGTGGCTACGTGGTTGGCTCCGAAGATATTTTCGAGGGAGCCATCCGCAATCAGGTCGAGATCGCCATCGAAGAATCAACGGTGCTACTGTTTATGGTGGACACCATGACCGGCATGACGGGTTTAGATCAGGATTTTGCCAACGTACTGCGCCGGTCAAAAAAGCCGGTGATTGTGGTGGCAAACAAAGCTGAAACCGGCGAACGCACCCACGCTGCCGCCGAATTTTACGCGCTTGGCCTCGGCGATCCGTTCCCGATTTCGTCGCAAACCGGCTCCGGCACAGGTGATCTGCTCGATGAAGTAATCAAACACTTCCAGACTCCCGGTGGCGAAGACCCCGATGCCGGTATTCCGCGCATTGCCATTCTTGGACGGCCAAACGTAGGTAAATCGTCGTTTCTGAACGTGCTGACGGGGCAGGAACGGAGCATCGTGACCGACATTGCCGGTACCACCCGCGATGCCATAAACACCCGTTACAAAGCCTACGGCAAAGATTTTATTTTGACCGATACGGCGGGTTTGCGCCGAAAATCGAAAATCAGCGATAACATCGAGTTTTACTCAACGCTTCGGGCCTTGAAAGCAATGGAAGAATCGGATGTCTGTATCGTGATGCTCGATGCCACGCGGGGCGTTGGCGAAAGCGGGGTCGAATCGCAGGATATGAACATCATCGGGCAGGCAATCCGGGCCAAAAAAGGCGTGGTGATTATGATTAACAAGTGGGACGCGGTGGAGAAGGACCAAAAAACGGCGGATGTCTGGCGCAAAGCCATGATTGAACGCATGGCCCCCATTGACTACCTGCCCATTATGTTTGCGTCGGTACACGAGAAGCAACGCATCTTTCAGGTGATGGAAAAAGCGATGGAGGTCTATGAAAACAAGACCAAGAAAATCTCGACCTCGCGGCTCAACGAGGTGATGCAGGCCGAAATAGAAGCTTACCCGCCCCCGGCTACCAAAGGCAAAAACGTTAAGATCAAATACATGATTCAGTTGCCTACACCGTCGCCAACGTTTCTGTTTTTCTGCAACCTGCCCCAGTATGTGCAGGGAGCCTACGAACGGTTTCTGGAGAATAAACTGCGGCAACATTTTGGCTTCGACGGGGTGCCGATCACGATTTTCTTCCGGCAGAAGTAAAATAGTGACAAGTGGTCAGTGATTGTATTTTACTGTACCTTCGTGTTGTTAGAATTGCATTTTTTGGAGAGGAGAAGCCAGCAGCTACAAAAATTACTTGCCCCTCCTTTTTTTGTCAACCGTAACAACAACTTCTATGAGTCTATTGATGTCAGTAATACTGTTCCTTAGCAGTATCAATCCAACAGACGCTCAGGCGAGTTTCGCGCAGGAAGGCAAAGCATCGTTTTACGCAAAAAAATTCACGGGCCGCCGAACGGCCAACGGTGAGCGGGTGAATGCCACTGCCTTTGAAGCGGCCCACCGGACACTGCCCTTCAATACATTGGTTGAAGTTACTAATCTCCGAAACAACCGCTCAGTTGTGGTCAGAATCAACGACCGGGGGCCGTTTATGCGGGGCCGCGTGTTAGATATGACCCACGCAGCCGCCCACGCCTTAGGCTTTATCAGTCACGGCGTTGCCACCGTAAAACTCCGGGTGGTAGGCAAAGGCAAATTTATTGCGGTAACGCCTGTCGCCATCCCCGCCAATTATGAGCCGCTAATGCAGCCGGTGCTGTAAGACGTGTTGATAATCCGCCACAAAAGGAGACGCAAATATGCGTCTCTACGCGCCGAACGGCGCGTTTTTTGCGTTATTGCCGGTATGAAGCAACAACTCAATTTGGGGCAGGTCCGGCAGTTCGGCAACGTCGAGTTTCTGGCCCGGCAGATGGTCGAAGGATTTATTACCGGGCTGCACAAATCTCCCTTTCACGGTTTCTCGGTGGAGTTTGCCGAACACCGGCTCTATAACACCGGCGAATCTACCCGGCATATTGACTGGAAAGTCTTTGGCAAGACCGAAAAACTGTTTGTCAAACGCTACGAGGAAGAAACCAATCTGCGGTGTCATTTGCTGATAGACACCTCATCATCAATGTATTACCCGGAGCGTGACAATGGTAAAATCACCTTCAGCGTGATGGCGGCTGCGTGTTTAGCCTATCTGCTGCAACGCCAGAAAGATGCCGTGAGCCTGACCACGTTTTCGAGTGCCATTGAGGTGCAAACGCCGGTGAAATCAACGCCGTCGCACGTGCAAAAGCTCTTCACGCAGTTAGATTTGCTCATGCAGAAACCAGGACCCGGTGCCGCAAACGCCCGGCAAAGCATTGCTGGGCGTAAAACCGCCGTTGCCGAGGTCATTCATGAACTGGCTGAGAAAATTCACAAACGCTCATTGGTGGTGATTTTCAGCGATATGTTTGAGAACATCGAAAGCCAGGACGCGCTGTTTTCGGCCCTGCAACACCTGCGCCATAACCTGCATGAGGTGGTGGTGTTTCATGTTAAAGACAAAAAAACCGAAGAGGATTTTGCTTTTGACGAGCGACCCTACGAGTTTGTTGATCTCGAAACGGGCGAAAAAGTCCGGCTACAGCCCGGTCAGGTGCGCGAATCATACCAAACCGCCGTCCGAGAACAGTTTCAGGAACTCAAACTGCGTTGCGGTCAATACAAAATTGATTTTATCGAGGCCGACATTGCCCAGGGTTTTGACCAGATTCTGACCGCCTATTTAGTGAAACGGACGAAAATGCGGTGATGTAGAAACGCATACTTGCGTCTCCCACATAAAAAAAGACGCAAGTATGCGTCTCTACTTACCTCCCGCTTTTTTCTTCTCCGGGGCGTTGCTAACTGCCACTTTCTTGGCGGCTTGCTGCCGCTTATGAAATCCCAAGAAATCTTCGACACTTTCGGCAGGTAAGGCACGGGCAATAATGCGCTTGTCTTTGTCTAACACATACACCACCGGCGTAGTAAATACGTCATACTGATGCCGGTAGTCGGTGCGGTAGGTGAAATCGTAGCCGTTTGTCCAGTCGCCGATTTTAAACTCCTGGATAAATTTTTTCCAGTCTTCCATACTGTCTTCCACCGGAATGGCTACCATCGTCACGTCTTTCTCTTTAGCCCGGTTTGTATCCATAAACTTTTTGAGTTTAGGCACGGCCTCCCGGCAGTGGCCGCAGTGCGGGGCATAAAAGAATACAACGGTGTAGGGTGTTCTGATGCCCATAAAATTGATTGGGCGTTTCAGGGTATCGCTCACGACGGGTGCGGGCAGTATTTTCCCGACAAGCAACGGTTTCAGCGTGTTTACTTTCTCCACAATTCTGGCCCGCGCCGATGAGTCAGACAAGGGCATGATGCCGGTCAGGTAGTATTTCTCGGCCATATGCAGGAACACTTCGTCGGTGCCCAAAATCTTGGGCCGTTCATACTGACTCGTGATGTAATAAATCATGTATTGCTGCATCTCTTTGTCAGGCTTGGTACGCCCGATGAGCATATCAGCCTCTTTAATGAGTGAGTCAGATACCTGCACCGTCAGTTCTTTTACATATCGCTCCACTTTGCGCTGGAGAATCGGTGTGCGGAGGAATCGCTGGTCGGCCAGGTCAAAATCATCCCAATAGTGGGCTTTGTAATAATTAAACGTCCAGAGCGAATCAGACCGCCCGTTGCTGGCTTTGGGCGCTTCCGGCACATCGGGTTCCGACGAGGCTTTGAGGAGTTTGGCAGCAAACAGGCCGTCATTGTTTTTCAGAAATTGCTTGCGGAAGTCCTGCGCCCGGCGGTTTACATCGGCACGTTGCTTGTTGAATAGCGCGGTCGAAACGGCATCATTACGGAGTTTTTTCTGGACTTCAATAGCCTGGGTTTCGTCATAAAATTTGCCCATCTGCTGCTGGTAAGCATAAAACGACTCGTTTTCTGTTGAGCCGGTAATTTTCATGCTCTGCACCATATTGGCCGTATCGGTCTCGAATGAGAAATCCTGATCGCCGGTGATAATAAACTCGGTGTAGCGTTGGTTGGGCGTAACAACCAAGTATAAGCCTTCGGGCAGTTTTTTCTTACCGGCAAACGTCATGCGCCCTTCGGCATCCATCCGGGCAGTGTCTTTCGGGATGTATTGGCCCGGCACATAATACCAGTGGGCCAGCACGGCGGTAGTATCTTTCAGCCCCCGAATTTGGGCTTTGATGATAAAGCCGTCGTCGGGCGTACTGGAGAGACTGCCAGCGGTAGTGGCCGTTTGCGCCCAGGCCGGTGGCATGATAAGCAGGCCCAGCAGGGCTGAATAGATAAACGATTTCATCGAAGCGATGGTCGAATGGTTGATTAGACGCAAATTTATGATATTCTAACGCCTGACGTTTATGTTCTATTTCTTCTCGAAACTAATCCCGTATTTTATTACGCCCGCCGGGTGGTTGTTTGTCACACTGTTGCTGGCCCGGTTTGGGCGGTCAGAGCAACTGCGGAAACGATGCGTAACGGCATCGTTGCTGTTGTTCTGGCTCTGCGGCAATGGTTTTCTGACCAACGAGATTCTGCTGGCCTGGGAGGTGCCGCCCCAGCCGTTGCCCGTTTTCGCGCCGACAGATTCTGTCCGGGTGGCCGTTGTGTTGACGGGTGGCATGATAAACCCCCAACGAGCCGCTACGCCCCCGCGCCCCCTGCTGGCCCGCGAAGCCGACCGTGCCGGGCAAGTGCTGTTTCTCTACAAAACCGGCGTAGTAAACCGCATTATTATTTCGGGTGGGCAGGGGAATCTGGCGTTTATGAAAACCGCCGTTACAGATGAAGGTCAGGCCATCAGGCAGTTTTTTATTCTGGCCGGCGCACGGCCGGCTGAGGTGATACTGGAAAATCGCTCAAAAAACACCCACGAAAACGCTGAATTTTCGGCCCGGCTGCTGCGAGAGCGGTTTAAAACCAATCGGTGCGTAGTCATCACGTCGGCGTGGCATACGCGCCGGGCGGTAGGGTGTTTTGCAAAAACGGGGCTGTTGGTGCA
Source organism: Cytophagales bacterium (assembly GCA_038230415.1). Taxonomy (GTDB): domain Bacteria; phylum Bacteroidota; class Bacteroidia; order Cytophagales; family Spirosomataceae; genus JBBRNH01. The sequence continues at coordinate 9,520 of JBBRNH010000001.1, forward strand.
GCCGTTTCCGGGCGCATTTCTGGGCGAAGAACGAACGTTCTCGTTTGGGAATCTGGTGCTGCCCGGCGAAAAGGCCTTTGGCGATGCGTTTTGGGTAATCCGCGAGATGATTGGGTATGTAGCGTACCGGATGGCGGGGTATGTGTGACGGAATTGTGAAGGAGGCTATTTTGCCGACAGCCACCAGATCACCAAACCCCCGCCAAACCGGATTTTGGCGGTAGGTTTGCCGGATGAAATTCCTTCGTATTCTCGGCAAAAGTCTCGGCGTTCTATTGCTTGTGGTGGCGGGTTTAGCCATCGCCACGTTATCCACCGTTGACGAAAGCCCGCTCCGGCAATCGGCGTTTTACCGCTTCACCCGACAGCACCTGACCGAACTGCCCCCACCCCTGCCCCCCGCCCGAAGCCTGCGGGCGGGCTGGGCCAAAGAAAACCTTACCCCCGCCTACACCACCCCAACGGCGGGCTACGGCGTTCGGCACGGCCAACACTGGACAACCGTGCATGATTCGGTGTTTGTCCGGGCCATCGCGCTTGACAACGGCAGTACGCGGGCCGCGCTCGTTTCGCTCGATTTGCTGATTACCCCGCCAACGGTGGTCGAAATCCTGAAAAAACGGTTGCCCGAAGTCAGTCTGCGCTGGGAGAACGTTTATCTCGGCACCACGCACAGCCACAACAGCCTCGGCGGATGGGCACCGGGCCTGCTCGGTCAGCAACTGTCCGGTGATTATGATGAGCGCGTGGTGACTCACATTGCCGACGTGATTCTACGCGCCATTGTTGCCGCCCAGCGCAATGTGGCCCCGGTGCAGATCGGCTACGGACAGGCCGACGGGCAATCATTGGTGTATAACCGACTGATTGACAACGGACCCATTGATGGCACGATTCAACTCCTGAAACTCCGGAAAGCGTCGGGCGAGTCGGCGGTGCTGTGCGCCTTTGCCGGTCATGCAACGGTGATTGATGGCGAGGCTTACCAGTTTCTGAGCCGCGACTATCCCGGTGCGCTCGTGGATAACCTCGAACGCGAGACGGGCAGTTTCGCGCTGTTTATGGCCGGGGCGGTGGGCAGCACCGGCCCGGTGATCGAAGGCAACGACTATTTCCTGAAAACCCGGCAATACGCCGACAGCCTGACTGCCCGGATTTTGCCCGCCCTGAAAACCATCACGCTCCGCCCCGACAGTACGTTGGCTGTGCAGGATCTGCCCCTCATCATGCACGAACCCGCCCTCCGCATCAGCGACGACTGGCAACTGCGCCCCTGGCTATTTCGCTCACTGTTAGGCGATTATCCGGCAGAGCTAAAGGCATTGCGCGTTGGGCAGACGGTATTTTTGGGTACGCCCTGCGATTTTTCGGGAATGCTCCTGCCCGATTTGCTGCCCACCGCCCGGCAAAAGAACCTGAACCTGATCGTGACCAGTTTCGATGGTGGGTACGTCGGCTATATAACGCCCGACAAATACTACCACCTCGCCCGCTACGAAACCCGCGAGATGAACTGGTTTGGCCCCAACAACGGCGCGTATTTCACGGAGATGATGCGGGGGTTGTTGATGAGCATGAAGTGAAGCGGGCGGTGTCGAATCTTTCCTTATCTTGGATGCCGTTACTCATTTTTTTGACGAACATCCCAACGCTCCATGACAAAAATACTACTTACCGGCTGTCTGCTGTTGGCTTCGCTATCGCTGGCTACCGCCCAGGACCGGCTCAGCGGCAAATCATTCGCCACCCGCGCCGTGGTGATGGCCCGGCACGGGATGGCCTGCACCTCGCACCCGCTCTCGACCCAGGCCGCCATTGATGTGCTGCGGTCGGGCGGAAACGCCATTGACGCGGCCATTGCCGCCAACGCTATGGAAGGATTGGTCGAACCGCACGTCAATGGCATCGGGGGCGATTTGTTTGCCATTGTCTGGGATGCCAAAACCAAAAAACTGTACGGTCTCAATGCGTCGGGGCGTTCGCCCTACACGCTCACATTAGCCGAATTTCAGAAACGGGGTCTGACGCACATCCCGGCTGACGGGCCACTGCCGGTATCGGTGCCGGGCTGCGTGGATGGCTGGTTTATGCTGCACAGCCGGTTTGGCAAAAAGCCCATGCCGGAGATTCTGTCACACGCCATCCGCTACGCCCGCGAGGGGTTTCCGGTACACGACGAAGCCGCTTTTTACTGGCCTTCGATGATTGCCCGATTCAAGAAATACCCGAACGTGACGGAGACATACACTACCGGCGGGGTAGCTCCCAAACGGGGCGAATTGTTCCGTAATCCGGCCTTAGCCAACACCTTAGAGAAAATTGCAACGGGGGGCCGCGACGCATTTTACAAGGGCGAGATTGCCCGGACAATTGACTCGTTTATGAAAAAAGCAGGCGGATACCTCAGCGCAAAGGACTTAGCCGATCACACATCCGACTGGGTAGAGCCGGTTTCGACCAACTACCGGGGCTACGATGTCTGGGAACTTCCGCCCAATAGCCAGGGTATTGCCGCGTTGCAAATGCTGAACCTGCTCGAAGGCTACGATTTTTCAAAAATCCCCTGGGGCAGCCCCGAACATATTCACAAGTTTGTGGAGGCCAAAAAATTAGCCTTTGAAGACCGGGCTAAGTATTACGCCGATCCCGCTTTCGCCAAAATTCCCGTTGCCGAACTCATCAGCAAGTCCTACGCAGCCGAACGCCGTAAACTGATTGATACCAGCCGGGCAGCCAGCCGGGTCGAAGCGGGGAATCCGGCCCTGAAACAGGGCGATACCATTTACCTGACCGTAGCCGACGAAGAAGGCAATATGGTATCGCTGATTCAGAGTAACTACCGGGGGTTTGGCTCCGGCATGGTTCCCGACGGGCTGGGGTTCATGCTCCAGGATCGGGGCGAATTGTACAGCCTGACCGATGGGCAAAATAACACCTTTGCGCCCCACAAGCGGCCTTTCCAGACCATTATTCCCGCGTTCGTTACCAAAGACGGGCAGCCGTTTATGAGTTTTGGGGTGATGGGCGGGGCTTTTCAGCCGATGGGCCACGTCCAGATTATTATGAACATGATAGACTACGGCATGAACCCGCAGGAAGCCGGTGATGCACCCCGGATTGACCACGAGGGATCGTCAGAACCGACCGGCGAGCGCATGACCGACGCGGGCCAGATCAAACTCGAATCGGGCTATTCGTATGAAACCATCCGCGACCTCATGCGGATGGGCCACCGGGTCGGCTTCGGACTCGGTGGGTACGGTGGCTATCAGGCCATTATGTACGATGCCAAAAACAAGGTTTTTCACGGAGCCACCGAATCGCGCAAAGACGGGCAGGCCGCTGGATTTTAGACACAAATCACCCTAAATGAAACCGTATCTCCGTCTCTCCGTCGCTCTTTCTGCTGTTGTCCTGCTTGCGGGTTTGTTCGGGCCGGTGCTGGCGCAGCCGCCCGGAAAAGGGCCGCCCACCAATACGTTCAGGTTGACAGAAACCACGATCAGCGACATTCACCGGGCTTTTCGGGCGGGTTCGCTCACGAGCGAGCAGCTGGTGAGGGCGTACTTAGCGCGTATCGAAACCTACGACAAGCCGACCAAACTCAACGCCATCATCGTCGTCAATCCAGAGGCCATAGCAACGGCTCGTGCGTTGGATGCCGAATTCCGAAAAACCGGCAAACTGCGCCCCCTGCACGGTATTCCGGTGATTGTGAAAGACAATTTCAACACCAAAGACTTACAGACAACGGGCGGCTCGGTTGCCCTGCGCGGGTTTATTCCTGCCGATGATGCCTGGCAGGTCAGGAAATTGCGCGAAGCCGGGGCCATTGTTCTGGCTAAATCAAACATGGCCGAATGGGCCTTTACGCCCATGCACTCGCAGAGTTCGATGGGGGGCGAAACCCGGAATCCATACAATTTGGCCTACGTGCCAGCCGGGTCGAGCGGGGGAACGGCGGCAGCGGTAGCGGCTAATTTGGGAACCGTCGGCTTAGGCTCCGATACGGGAAATTCAATTCGGGGGCCGTCGTCACACAACGCGCTGGTCGGTTTCCGAACGTCGCTGGGCTTAGTGAGTCGGGAAGGTATTATTCCGCTGTATTCGCGCAACGACGTGGGCGGGCCAATGTGCCGCACAGTCGAGGATGCGGTGCGGCTGCTGGAAGTCACGGCGGGCTACGACCCCAACGATCCGATTACGCAACGGAGTCAGGGTAAAATCCCGAAAAATTATACGCAGTTTCTACGGAAAGACGGGCTGAACGGGGCGCGAATCGGAGTGTTACGGCAGGTGAGCGACCGGAACGTTCATCCCGAAATCAAGCAACTCTTCGACCGGGCGATGGCCGACCTAACCCGGTTAGGGGCGCAACTCGTTGACGTGACGATCCCGGAATTTGACTCGTTGCGGGCCAATCAGTGGTGCGCCGAGTTCAGGGCCGATATTGAATCGTACCTCCGCCAGTATGTCAAACGCGACACACTGAAGACGCTCGACGATATTATCCGGGTCGGTGGGTATTCTGAGCTGGTACGCGACCGGCTCACGTATCAGCAAACCCACACGGGCCGGGCTGCTCATCCCGAAATCACGTGTGGCGATGCCTTCACCGATCCGCTCCGAATCGCGTTCCGCACGGCCATCGAAACCGAAATGAACCGGCTGCGCGTTGACGCACTCATTTACCCAAGCTGGAACTATCCGCCCGCGCTCATTGGCGATGCCAACGGCTACAAAGGCGATAACAGTCAGTTGACTGCCCCGGCTACCGGACAGCCCGCGTTTACGATTCCGATGGGCTACACCACCGGCGACCTGCCCGCTGGTATCCAGTTTCTGGGCCGACTTTTTGACGAGCCAACCCTGATTCGGCTCGTGTATGGCTACGAACAGGCAACCCGCCACCGGGCCTCCCCCAAGCGGTTTCCGGCTCTGAGTGAGTAGCAGTACACCGTTTTTAATTTACCCATTTCACCGTTAATTCATTCCTGCTTTTCCATGAATCGCCCTACTTATCAGCCGATTACCCTGTTTTTCAGCTTGCTTGGCTGCCTGCTTTCGACCCTTGCAGCCGGGCAATCGGCGAGCAAAACCGACGTTGCCCGGTGGCAGCAACGCGCCAAGCAGGTCACCATCACCCGCGATACGTGGGGTGTGCCGCACATCTACGGCAAAACCGATGCCGACGTGGTGTTTGGGCTGATTTTCACGCAGTGCGAAGATGATTTTGGCCGGGTCGAGGAAAATTACATCACTGCCATTGGGCGATTGGCCGAGGTCGAAGGGGAATCGGCCCTGTATCACGATCTCCGGGCGCGGCTGTTTATGGACTCCACCCAAGCGATTGTCCTCTACAAAAAAAGCCCGGCCTGGATGAAGCAACTCTTAGATGCCTTCGCCGACGGAGCCAATTATTACCGCTACACCCACCCCGACGTTACGCCTAAATTGCTGAGACGCTTCCGGCCCTGGATGCCGCTCATGTTCAGCGAAGGCAGCATTGGCGGCAACATCAGCGCGGTTTCTGCCGAGCGGTTGAAGGCGTTTTATGAGCAGCGAAAATCATCGGCATCGCTTGACAACACCAACCCGAATACCGACCCAAATGCCGACTTGTATGAGCGCGAATCCATCGGGTCGAACGGTTTTGCGATTGCCCCCGCCCGGAGTGCTACCAAAAACGCGCTGTTGCTGATTAACCCGCATACGTCGTTTTATTTTCGGTCAGAGGTTCACCTCGTCAGTCAGGCCGGGCTGAATGCTTACGGAGCCGTGACCTGGGGGCAATTCTTTGTATATCAGGGCTTTAACGAGAACTGCGGCTGGATGCACACGTCGAGCTATGCCGATTCGATGGATGAATACGCCGAAACCATCGAGAAAAAAGGCAACGCATTTTTCTATAAATACGGCAACGCGCTCAAACCCGTCAGGACGCAAACCGTACGGTTGCCGTATAAATCGGGCAGCGGGATTCAGTACAAAGAGTTCACCATGTATTTCACGCAGCACGGGCCGATTGCGGGCGAAAAAGACGGAAAATGGCTGGCGATTGCCATGATGAATACGCCATTGAACGCCCTGTCACAGTCGTATCTCCGCACGAAGGCAACGGATTACGCCAGTTTTAAGGACGTGATGAAACTGAATGGCAATGCCTCGAACAACACCGTTTTTGCCGACCGCAACGGCACGATTGCTTACTGGCACGGTAATTTTATGCCCCGCCGAAACACCAAATTCAATTGGGAAGAACCCGTTGACGGCAGCAATCCCGAAACTGATTGGAACGGATTGCACACGGCAGACGAGATTGTGCAGGTGCGAAACCCGGCCACCGGCTGGATTCAAAACTGCAACGCCACGCCCTTCACGGTGTCGGGCGGCAGCAGCCCCGCTTCGCTCGATTACCCGGCCTACATGGCTCCCGATGCCGAAAACTACCGGGGTATCAATGCCGTTCGGGTGTTGAGCAGCAAAACGATGTTCTCGCTCGATACGCTGATTGCGGTTGCCAACGACCCGCATTTAGCCGCTTTCGACGACCTGATTCCGCCATTACTGGCTGCTTATAAGACCGTTTTGGGCGATTCAATCAATAAATCAACTGACCTGATCGAAGCCGTTCAGGTGCTGCGGAATTGGGGCCGAAACTACGGTACGGCATCCGTTGGGCAGACGCTGGCGATTTTGTGGGGCGAAAAAATCCAGCGATTAGCCCGCAGCCGTGCCACCGCCAACCAACGATTCGATAACCTGAACCTGACCGCGCTGACGATCAAAAGCACTTCACCGCAGGAAAAAGTAACGGCCCTTACCGATGTACTAACCGATCTCACCCGCGATTTTGGCACCTGGAAAACACCCTGGGGCGACCTCAACCGCTATCAGCGACTGACCGGCAAAACCCAGGAAACCTACAACGATCAGCAGCCGAGCATTGCGGTCGGGTTCACGTCATCGGCCTGGGGTTCGCTGGCGGCTTTTGCGGCCAAACCCTATCCCGGCACCAAAAAACGCTACGGCAGCGTAGGCAATAGTTTTGTGGCGGTGGTTGAGTTTGGCAAACGGGTCACGGCGCGGTCGGTGGTGACGGGCGGGCAGAGCAGCAAACCCGGCCAAACCCACTTCACCGATCAGGCTCCGTTGTATTGCGCCGGGCAGTTTAAGGATGTCTGGTTTTATCCCGAAGATGTGCAGCAACACGTCGAAAAGACGTATCATCCGGGCGAAAAACAGACTCTTCAAAGCAAAAACGAATAGAACAAACAGTGCGCCATTTGCCGTAGAAGGGGCGCGGTTTTGGCCTGCTCAACACTGTGTTTCTGGCTGAGTTGATACCAGAATGGCGGCAAACACGCGGCCCGTTGTTTCATACCATCGTCGGGGCCGGTAGTAACGTAGCGCGTCTCGACCCCGGCCACCGACACCCGGATAAAGCACATCGGACAGGGTTCGGCGGAGGTGTAAAGCGTCAGTTGCTCAGTGTAAATGGTGTTGCCACCGCCCGTAAAATTCCCCTTTGCCATGTATTTCCTGAATGCAGGCAGGGTCTCAAAGTCAGTCAGCAGATTCATCTCCGCGTGCAGGTCAGAGCGATTGGTTTGCTTTTGTACGTTGTAGGCTCCGTGCAGGATTTTTCCGGCTCCGTCAACCAGCACTGCGCCAATGCCGTAGCCCCCGTCGAGCGCACCGGCCAACGCCTGTTCAACGGCGGCTTTGGAGAAGCGGTCTTCGGGATAGGCCGCGTCGGGTTGGTAGGCATTCAGGTAAGTTTGCAGTTTTTTCAGGATAACCGCCTTATCGTCATTGGGTTGAACAGCGCAGGGCAAGGCCATGAGTTGCCGCATCAGGCTGGCGCGGTCGGCCGGGGTAGCGTTTGTATCTGCCGATGTTACATTTTTCTGCCCGGCATACCCCGCGCCGAGCAACACCGCGCCGGGCCGCTGATGGGTGTGTTTGCCGACCTCGACCACCGGAACGCCGTTGACTAACACCCACAAAATCCCCGTTGCGTAGGCGTGGGGTTTGTCGTAAGTAGCCTGATCGCTGACGGTATTTTCGTCGAAAATCACCACGTCGGCGGCATAACCGGGTTGCAGCAGTCCGCGTTTTTCGAGTTTGAACCGTTGGGCGGGTAGCGAAGTCATGCGCCGGATGGCTTCTTCGAGCGAGATGATTTTTCGCTCCCGCACGTAGCGGGCCAATACGCGGGTATTGGTGCCGTAGGCGCGGGGGTGGGGCATGGCCGAGCCGAACGTTGCCACGCCCGCATCCGAAGCCACCATTGTGTTGGGATAGCGCAAGATTGTTTCCACGTCCTGCTCCGACATGGTGTGATACACCATCTGCACCCGTTTCATGCCGTTGCGGTCAATCAAATCCATCACCAATTCGGCCTCGCTGTCGGCGGTGGCGGGGCGGTTTAGGTTCTGGTTTATCCGGCTGATACTCATGCCGTTGTAGGTTGTATCGGCGCGGTAGTTCGAGACAACGGCGTAGTCATAATCGGTGCGCCCGTTTTTGGCGAGACTTTCCAGCATCTCGGCTTTGATTTTGGCGCGGCTCACCGGGTCGCGGAACCGGGCCTGCACCGTGCTGTCGCTGTCGGCCAATGCCCACGACGGCACAATGCTTTGCAGCGACGTACTCGAAGCCGTGTAGGGATACTGGTCAACCATCACGTCAACACCGTCGCGCCGGGCCGATTCTACCAACGCAATGGTCTCCGTGCTGCCGCCCCAAAGCGGTTTGCTGGCTACTTTGAAGTGCGAAATCTCGACCGGAATCTGCGCTTCGCGGCCAATCTGAATCGCTTCTAAGATGGCTTTTTTGACTTCCTGCCCCTCGTTGCGGATGTGCGAGGCATACACGCCCCCGTACTGCGCGGCTTTGCGGGCCAGCCCAACCACTTCGGGCGTTTTAGCGTAGGTGCCGGGCGTATAAATCAGCCCTGTCGAAAGGCCAACGGCTCCGTCTTTCATGGCCTGTTCCACGAGCCGTTCCATCTCGGCCTGTTCGGTGGCGGTGGGTTCGCGGAAGGCTGTTTTCAGCACCCGCATCCTGACCGAGTTATGCCCAATCAACGAGCCGAGGTTTAATGACATTCCGCCCCGGCGCAGCGTATCGAAATAGGCTTTCATGTTGATGTTCGAACCACCGCAGTTGCCTGTTATCAAGGTAGTTACGCCATCGAAGATAAAATTCGGTGCGTCGGGTTGTTCTTCTAAATCGCGCTCAACGTGGGCATGAACATCAATAAAACCGGGAGCCACAATTTGCCCGTTGGCATCAATCACGCGCCGGGCATCGGTGGCTGGTATCGTGCCAATGCGAACGATTCGCCCGGCGGTTATGCCTACGTCAGCGCGTTGTTGGGGCTTGCCGGAGCCATCGATCACACGCCCATTTTTGATAACAAGGTCGTAGGGCTGGGCAAAAGCCGCGCCGGAAAGGAGCAGGACGAAGAGGAAAAAGGCGTTTCTCATTGGGGTCTTGGGGAGAAGCCATAAAAATAGTGTGGAAGTTTGGGTTATGATGCAGTTCTGGCCCGCGCTACCCAAACCAAACTTCCGGCTGCCATTGCCCCGGTGCTGGCAAGCAAGCCCCAGAGCATCGGCGGAAAACGCGTATCCAGCCACGAACACAATAACCACACGGCCAGCCCGATACCCATGCTGCCGAGACACCCCGGCAGGTTGGCGCGTTTCCAGTAAATACCGGCCAGCAACGGCACAAATAACGACACCAAGCTAAACGCCGATGACTCGCCCACGAGGTCGAAAATGCTGACGGTGCGGGCCGTGCAGAGCAACACGCAGATAATGGTGATGCCTACAACCGACAGCCGGATGGTCAGCAGCAGGTCACGGTCGGAGAGGTTGGGGCGGAAGAATTTCACCACGTTTTCGCCAAACACAGCCGCCGGAGCCAGAATCGCCCCGCTCGATACGCTCAGAATGGCCGAGGTTACGGCCCCGAAAAACAGAATCTGCCAAAACAGCGACCCGTGCCGCATCACCATGTTCGGAATTAGTAACTGGCGTTGGTCGTCGGTTGCCATCGGTAAATCGGGGTGCAGAAACTGCGCGGCTAACCCGATAAACAACGGCAGCGCAGCTACGGTGAGATACAGCCCCGACGCGATGTAAGACGCTTTTACGGCCACCCGCTCAGACTTGGCCGACATCACGCGCTGAAAAATATCCTGCTGCGGCAACGACCCTAAGCCAATCGTGATCCAGGCGGCAATGTATTCGGTTACACCATCGAAGGTCCATTCGGGGCCGAATCGCCAGAAATCAGCCGCGTTCGGTCTCGATGCGGTGCGGGCCTGAATGGCTTCCCAGCCGCCAACCTCGTTCCAGAGGGGGATAGACACCGCCAGCAACGCTACGATAATGACCGCGTTGTGCAGAAAATCGGTGATCGAGATTGACCACATCCCGCCCAACAGCGTATAAATCATGACAATCGTGGCACTAATCACAATGCCAACGGTTTGGTCAATACCCGTCACTACGTTCAGCACGATACCGATGGCGATGAGTTGGGCGGCTATCCAACTGAAATACGACGGAATCATAATCAGGGCCGAGAGTAACTCAGCCGACCGACCAAACCGGATGCGGAAGTAGTCAGAAAACGTGGTGATGTTGAGCCGATATAGCGGGCGGGCAAACAGCAACCCAACCAGAAACAGGCACAGGGCCGAGCCAAATGGTTCTTCGATGATGGCCGGGATACCACCGTCCACAAATTTGGCCGGTGCGCCCAGGATGGTTTCGGAGCCGAACCAGGTAGCAAACGTGACCGATGCGGCCAACGCCAGGGGCAGTCTGCGCCCGGCCAACACGTAATCCTGCGCCGTTTTTACGCGCCGGGCAGCCCAGGCACCCACGCCGATGTTGAGCAGGAGATAGAGCGAAATAAAAAGCAGTAACATAACGGCGAAGATAGCGGCTTTCGCTCACCGGCGTTCAGCCGCACATCAGGCAGGAGCAAAGCCTTAGTTGGCTACCTCAGACAGGAATTTGATCCGCATAATGCGGAGTTCCTGCTCGGTGAAGTCATCGCCCCGAAACGCGCTTACGGCAGCGGCCATACTGTCGGTATCTGCCGTCAGGAAGTACTCAAAAATATCGTCCTGCCGATCCTGATCCATAATTTGATTGATGTAATACTCCAAATTGAGCCGGGTGCCGGAGTAGCAGATGTGTTCGATTTCTTCGATCAACTCGTCCATCGGAATGTTTTTCGAGTCGGCGATTTCGTCCAAATCCACCTTGCGATCAATCTGCTGGATAATAAAAATCTTGATTTTCGACTTGTTCACCATTGACTTCACCACCACATCCCGGTCGGTTTCGATCTCGTTATCGTCCACATATTTGGCGATGAGTTCGTAGAAGGGCTTGCCAAATTTTTGGACTTTGCCCATGCCCACGCCGTTAATCTGCGCCAGGTCGTCGGCGGTGGCGGGGTAGGTTGTCGCCATCTCTTCGAGCGACGGGTCCTGAAAAATCACATACGGCGGCAGGTTTCGCTCCTTGGCTACTTTTTTTCGCAGGGCGCGCAGCAGGCCCAGCAGTTCTTCATCGTAGGCACTGCCGCCGGTGTTTTGCGTGGTGTCTTTGTCGTCGTCGGTTTTTCCCGATGCCACCTGCGCGTCGTAGTCGTGGTCTTTCGAGAGATTGATCGGATACGGGTCTTCGATGTAGTTCAGGCCGCGCTGGGTTAGTTTCAGTACGCCGTAGTTGTCGGTGTCTTTCTCTAAATACCCGTAAATCGTGACCTGCTTGATGAGCGAACACCAATACGCCTGGCTGTCGTTAAACGGCCTGCCTTTGCCATAAACGGCTAATTTGGTGTGTTCATAGCTGGTAGCGTACTGATTATCAGTGGCGGTCAGCACATCGGCGAGGTGGCTGGTATCGAACCGCTGATCGGTTTGCAGCACCGATTGCAGCGCCAGCACAATCTCCTGTTGCGTTCTGAACTTGGTGGTTGGTTTCTGGCAATTGTCGCAAAAGCCGCAGTCTTTATCAGAATATTCGCCGAAATAATTCAGCAACTGCCGACGGCGGCACACGCCGAGGTTGGCGTAGGCCACCATTTCAGACAGGAGGTGCTTGGCGTTGTCGCGCTCGGTAACGGGTTTGTCTTTGTTGAACTTTTCGAGCTTAACAATGTCGTCGTAGCTGTAAAACATCAGGCAATTGCCCTCCAGCCCGTCGCGTCCGGCGCGGCCCGTTTCCTGATAATAGCCTTCGAGGGATTTGGGCGCGTCGTAGTGAATCACAAACCGAACGTCGGGTTTGTCAATGCCCATCCCGAAAGCAATCGTAGCGCAAACCACGTCCACTTCTTCGCTCAAAAACGCATCCTGATTGTGAATCCGGGTGTGTGGATCAAGGCCGGCGTGGTAGGGTAGGGCCTTTATATCGTTGACATTCAGGAGTTCAGCAATATCTTCGACGGTTTTCCGGCTCAGGCAATACACAATGCCTGACTTGCCTTTGTTCTGTTTGATATACTTGATGAGTTGCCGTTTGGCATCTACTTTGGCCCGGATTTCGTAGTACAGGTTGGGCCGGTTGAAGGATGTCTTGTAGAGGTCGGCCTCTTCCATTTGCAGGTTTTTCTGAATATCCTGCTGCACTTTGGGCGTGGCGGTGGCGGTGAGGGCAATCACGGGCAGGTTGCCGATGTTGTCGACAATACCCCGGATTTTGCGGTATTCGGGCCTGAAATCATGGCCCCATTCCGATATGCAGTGCGCTTCGTCAATGGCAACGAACGAGATGTTGGCTTTTTGCAGAAACGCGAGGTTTTCTTCTTTCGTGAGCGATTCCGGGGCGATGTAGAGCAGTTTGAGTGTTCCGTTCAGGGTGTCTTTTTTCACCTTCGTCATCTCGGCCTTGCTCAGCGTTGAGTTCAGAAACTGCGCGTTGATGCCGAAGGCGTTCAGTTGGTCAACCTGATTTTTCATCAGCGCAATCAGCGGAGAGATCACGATGGCCGTGCCGTCAGAAACGATGGCGGGCAACTGGTAGCAGAGTGATTTGCCGGCTCCGGTGGGCATAATCACAAACGTGTTGCGCCCGCTCAGGATGCTGTGGATGATGGTTTCTTGTTCGCCCCGGAAGTTGTTGAAGCCGAAAATATCTTTTAACCGCTCCTTCACGGTTTGGTGCACCTCCTGGTCAACCTGAATCATACTACTCTCCATAATTGGTACTGTGAGTGATTGAACTCGCTTGTTTGCGCTAATTTTGACGCTTGAACGAAGACGAATTTACTACGCGATTTTGTGGCAACGATAATTTTTTGTGTTGAAGGTACTAAATAATCCGCAATCCGTTGGCCGCGCCGTACTCCGGGCCGAGGCCGAGGCTATCCTGCAAGCCGCCGAACAACTCGATGGCCGATTTGAGCAGTGCGTCACCCTTATCCTGCAAACACCGGGCCGGGTTGTGGTAACGGGCGTAGGAAAAAGCGCGATTATCGGCCAGAAAATCGTGGCAACGCTCAACTCGACCGGCACGCCCGCACTCTTTATGCACGCTGCCGATGCCATTCACGGCGATCTGGGCATGGTGCAAACCGATGACGTAGTAATCTGCGTCTCGAAAAGTGGCAGCACGCCCGAAATTAAGGTATTGGTGCCGCTCCTGCGCCGGGCCGGTGTGAAACTAATCGCGCTCGTTTGCAATGCCGATTCGTTTCTGGCCCGCCACGCCGATTGTGTGTTGCATGCGCCCTGCTCTCGTGAAGCCGACCCGCTCGACCTCGCCCCGACCACCAGCACAACGGTGTCGCTGGCAATGGGCGACGCATTGGCGGTGGCCCTGCTCGATGCGCGGGGATTTACCCGGCAGGACTTTGCCCGGTTTCACCCCGGCGGGTCGCTGGGTAAAAAATTATACCTGAAAGTCAGCGACTTATTTCCGCACAACCCCTGCCCGGCGGTGCGCCCCGACACATCTGTGCCGCAGGCGATTCTCGAAATATCCTCGAAACGACTCGGTGCAACGGCGGTTGTTGATGAAAACGAGGTGCTGGTGGGCATTATCACCGATGGCGATATTCGGCGGATGCTGGCAAAGTACAATTTCGCGCACATAGACGAGTTGCTGGCCCGCGACATTATGAACCCTGCGCCCATCTGCATCGGCCCGGACGAATACGCCGTGCGCGCTATTGAAATCATGGAAAGCCGCAGCATCACCCAACTCGTGGTGGTTGATGACACCCGGCTGCTGGGGTTTGTACATCTCCACGATTTGCTGCGCGAGGGGCTGGTGTGAGTGAAAACGGGGGTTTCTGTGTAGATTCGCCAGAAACAATCAAACGCCCAATTTATGCGCCTGCTTTCCCGGTTTGTCCTTATTTTCTTTTGGTTATTTGCTGTTTTACAGCCGTCAGCCGCTCAAAACTCGCCCGTTTCCGGCACTGCTCAATCCGCCGACAAAATAGCCGCTTTCACCGCCGGGATGGACAAACAACCCGGATTCCTGACGTTTTACTGGGATGCCAAAAAAGGTAAAATCTGGGTCGAAATCAGTCAGTTCGATACCGAGTTTCTGTATTACCCGACCCTCGCGCAGGGCGTTGGCTCGAATGATATTGGCCTCGACCGGGGCCGGTTGGGGCAGGAACACGTGGTGTCGTTTCAGCGGACGGGCAACAAAATTTTGATGGTCGAGCCGAATTATAACTACCGCGCCATCAGCAATGACCCCTTAGAAAAACGAGCTGTTGCCGAATCCTTCGCGCAGTCGGTTCATGCCGGGTTCGAGATCGTGGCCGAAGAAGGTGACGGGCCGACCAATCGGCGGGCGTTGGTTGATTTTACGCCGTTTTTGATGCAAGATGCGGTGGGTGCCGCGCAAGCCATCACCCAGACTAAACAGGGTAATTATAAACTTGACCCGGCCCGGTGTGCCATGTACCTGCCCCGCTCAAAAGGCTTCCCACAAAACACCGAATTTGAGGTAACAATCACGTTGTCAGGCGATTCGCCGGGCGGTTATCTGCGCGAGGTTGTGCCAACGGCCACCGCCGTAACCATGCGGCAACACCATTCATTTGTGCAGTTACCGCCGTTAGATGGTTCTTATAAACCCCGCGCCTTTGACCCGCGCATTGGCTACGGCGGCATCGAGTATTTCGATTATGCCACGCCCGTCAGCCAGCCGATCATGAAACGGTATATCTCGCGGCATCGGTTGCAGAAAAAAGACCCGGCTGCGTCCATGAGCGAGGCCGTGAAACCGATTGTATATTACATGGACCCCGGCGCACCCGAACCCATCCGGCAAGCGTTGATGGATGGTATCGGCTGGTGGAATCAGGCATACGAAGCGGCTGGTTTTCGGGATGCGTTTCAGGTCAAACTTCTCCCCGCCGATGCCGACCCGATGGATATTCGCTACAATTTGGTACAGTGGGTGCATCGGTCAACGCGGGGATGGAGCTACGGAGCCAGTATTATTGACCCCCGAACGGGTGAAATCCTGAAAGGAAAAGTCACGCTCGGTTCGTTGCGGGTGCGGCAGGATTACCTGATTGCCCAGGGACTTATTGGCAAGTTCGATACCGATACCAGCCATGTTGACGAAATGATGCAGATGTCGCTGTCGCGGTTGCGGCAGTTGGCGGCTCACGAAGTAGGCCATACGCTCGGTTTGCCGCATAATTATTTAGCCAGCACACAGGGAAAGGGCGGCAGTTCGACCGGCGAATTCGGGCGGGCTTCGGTAATGGATTATCCCACGATGGTTGCCAAACTCAGAGGTGCCACCGGGCCGGGCCAAACAATTGACCTGTCAGACGCTTACGCCAAAAACATCGGCGAGTATGATAAATGGAGCATCCGGTATGGCTACACCCAATTTGCCGACGGAGCCAACGAAAAGCAGGAACTCGACAAACTTGTGCAGGACATGCACCGCGCCGGGCTGTCGTTTCTGACCGATCAGGACGCGCGGCCCGAATCGTCGGCGCACCCGCAAACCCACCTCTGGGACAACGGCCAAAACGCGGCTGATGAACTCCGGCGGGTGATGCAGGTACGGCGGGTGGCGCTGGCGAATTTCTCGGAGAAAAAAATCCCGGCAGGAACGCCCCTGACCACGCTCGAAGAAGTGCTGGTGCCGCTGTTTTTGTTTCACCGCTATCAGGTCGAAGCTGCGGTGAAGTCGGTAGGGGGGCAGGTTTATACCAACGCTCTCCGGGGAGATGGGCAAGTTGTAACGGCCTCGGTATCAGCCGCCGAGCAGAACAAAGCGTTGGATGCGCTGCTCGAAAGCATCAATCCGGTGGTGTTGAGTTTGCCCGATGCCGCGCTGAAACTGATTCCGCCCCGTGCGTTTCGGTACGACCCTAACCCTCGTGAGGTGTTCAAACGGCGGACGGGCATGGTGTTCGACGCGCTGGCCCCGGCAGAAACGGCGGCTAACCTCACACTTAGATTGCTGCTGAACCCCGAACGTTGCGCCCGGTTGGTGCGCCAAAAAGCCATTGACCCAACCTTGCCGGGCCTGACGGATGTGCTGGATAAACTACGGGAAACGATTGTGAAATCGCCGTTTTTAATTCAAGAAGGATATAGCAGTGAGATTGCCCGGCAAACCGAAAAACTGCTCCTCGATCACCTGATTCGGCTCGCTACCAACAGAGAAGCCGATGGCCGGGTGCGGGAACAAACCCACGAAACGCTGCTCAAAATCAACATCAATTACGCAGGTAAACTCGCACCAACGGCTTATGCGTACCGAATGTGGGTTATTGCCCAGTACCTGAATCAGCCAGACCGCATCAGCGGCAACATCACGTCGGCCCAACCCGCCCCCGATGGCGCACCGATTGACCCTGGTCAGGAGTGGCTGTTGGATACCGAATGTGACTGGAAAAAGTAGTGCCGGCAATCATGCCGGCACTACACTATTGCGCTTCGCCTTTCCAGGTGTTGTTGCGGGGGTTGGCATCGGGCATTTTCTCGTCGGGGTCAATCACCACCGTTTTCAGGGCCGAGGTTGTTGCGGCTCTGAACGTCCAGGTGCCACCGCGTTGCCAGGTTTCGACGGGGAGTTTGACGCGGGTTTTCTTGCCGTTGGTTTCGGTGATTTCGATTTCGGCGGGCATCGCCATCTTATCCAAATTTTCGATGGTGATGAGTGCGCCTTTGGTGGCATCGGCATCCACGTATTTTACGCCCTGCACGGCCTGATCGAGTTTCCAGGTTTCATAAAACCAGCCGCGCCAGAACCAGCCGAGGTCTTCGCCAGCCGCGTTCTCTATCGAGCGAAAGAAATCCATCGGCGTTGGGTGTTTGAAGGCCCAGCGTTTCACGTATTCGCGGAAAGCATAATCGAAACGGTCGGGGCCGAGAACCTGCTCGCGCAGGAGCCGCAAGCCGATACCGGGTTTGTAATACGCCAAAATGCCCAGGGCGCGGGGCGGCTGCACGTCGGGGATGGTCATAATCGGCTCGGCGGGGCCGTAGAGGGCCGGGGCCAGGTCGTGCATCGTGCCGCGTTCGCGGTTGTATTCGCCGTTGTTGAAGTTGGCCGTTGACAAAAAGTTGATGAATGTGTTGAAGCCTTCGTCCATCCAGGGAAACTTGCGCTCATTGTTACCCACAATCATCGGGAACCAGTTATGCCCAAACTCGTGGTCAGTAACGCCCCAAAGTCCGTCTTTTTTAGCCTGTGCGCCACAAAACACAATCCCCGGATATTCCATGCCGCCCACAATACCGGCCACATTGGTCGCTACCGGATACGAGTACGGATACACATACTTTGAATAAAACTCGATGCAACCCTTCACGTATTCCGTTGAGCGGCCCCAGGCATCGTTACCCGCGCTCTCAGCCGGATACGCCGACTGCGCGAGGGCCGTTTTGCCATCGGGCAGGTTCATCCGGGCGGCATCCCAGACAAACGCTTTTGACGAGGCAAAGGCCACATCGCGGGTGTTGATGCACTTAAACCGCCACGTTTTGGTGCCGGACGTGGTAGGTCGTGAAGCCGGATTATTCACCTCGTCGGCGGTGCGAATCATTACGGTTTTGTCGCTTTGGCGGGCCTGCACCAGTCGTTTGACCTGTTCGGCGGTCAGCACATCTTGTGGGTTGAGCAACTCGCCCGAACCCACC
The DNA here is from genome assembly GCA_038230415.1 of Cytophagales bacterium. Classification (GTDB taxonomy): domain Bacteria; phylum Bacteroidota; class Bacteroidia; order Cytophagales; family Spirosomataceae; genus JBBRNH01. The sequence continues at coordinate 27,689 of JBBRNH010000001.1, forward strand.
ACGAGGTGATTATACGGCACCGTGATGGCGTACTCGATGTCGCCGTATTCCAAATAAAACTCGCCCGCGCCGAGGTACGGCAACACGTTCCAGCCCTGAATATCATCATATACGCACATCCGGGGATACCACTGCGCGATTTCGTAGATCACGCCGTCTTTGCGTTTCAGTTGGCCCATCCGGTCAGAGCCGTATTCCGGGACTTTAAACCCGTAACCGACCCGTATTTTGATGCCTTCGCCGGGAGCCAACGCCTGGGCCAACCGAATCTGCATCCGGGTATCGGTGATGGTGTAGGGCGCGGCAGTGGCTTTGTTTTTGCCAGCCTCAACAGCTACCGACGTTATGTTTACCCCGCCCTTGAAGTCCACATTACCGAACCGGCCACCATTGACGGGAGTAGTTTTGGTAGCCCGCGAGGTATCGGCAAATGAATTTTGGTCGAGTTGGAGCCACACGAAATCCAACGATTCGGGCGAGTTGTTTTTGTAGATAATCTCAACGTCGCCGGTCAGCGTGTTGGCAACATCGTCGAGTGCGACGTTAATTTTGTAATCGGCGCGGTTTTGCCAGTAGCGCGGGCCGGGCGAGCCACTGCCGGTGCGGTAGTCATTGCCAGGCTGCATATTAAACAGCGGATGAAACAGTTCGAGCGCGTTGTATTTGCTCGTGGCCGGGGCGGTAGTGGTCTGGGCAAAACTGCTGGCAGTGAGCAGGATAAGCCCGGCAGACAAAATGCGTTTCAGCATGAAAATTGGTTGTTGTTGGGAGAAATAAAGCAACAAAAATAGGGCAGATTTGGTGTCTGCCCTATTTTGTGCGGGATGAGTGGTTCATATAACGCGGTGGCCGGTTTCAGGGCGTTCCGACAAAGACGACATCCACAAAATAATTGCTGTTCTGAAAACTTTGATTCGGAAAACCACCCCCGGTGCCGTATCGGTAAACACCATTGCCGTTGTTGGCCGATCCCGCTACGGCAGTCAAGTTTAGGTTTGTGAGGCCATTGGTTAGGCTGTTGGCGGCAAATGCGTACCCGCCCGATGGGGCATAGTATGAGGCAACGTAAATCTGCCCCGCACTAACAGATACGGGCGTTGAGAACGGTACCTCCTGCCAGCCGGGAACCGGATTTGGATCAGTTGGTACAATAGCCGTTGCCAACACCGTGCCGGTGTTTTGCCAAAGATGAACGGAGTAGCCCGCGCTGCTGGTAATGCCCCGATAAAACCGGATAGCCACAATCTTACCGGCAATACTGCTCCTGAATTTTACGCCTAATTCAACCGCGTCTGCATCAGACGCTACCGGATTAGCCGGTATGGTGTTGCCAAAAATGGTGGCCGTAATGGCCGCTGGCGGGGTCGTCGTGGCCGATTCCGGGTCGGAGACCGTGACCGGAAACCCCAGCGATAACGCGGCTGGCGGGCTACTGAATACCAAGGCCGACTGATTGCGGTATTGCACGTGTCTGGCCGTAGCGGTGCCAACTGTAATGCTGTGGGGCTGGTCAATAATCACCGAGTCGGCGGGGGTGGGCAGGCGGTTCAGGTTCCAGGTGGTCGGGTCGTTCCAGAGGCCGTTTTTCACCGAGATCAGCTTGGGCAGCACACCGCTAACGGTCAGGTTTACCGAATAAACGGCCTTCATAAAGCCTGCCGTTACGGTGAGACTGGCAGCATATACCCCGGCGGGCAGTACCGGATTCACCCGCAGCTTCACCAACTGCGTGTCGTTTTCGGTGGCAATGGTTCCGGTGGCGTTCTGAACCGGGGTAAGCCAGGTTACGCCCTCGGCGAGTTTCACGTTAATCGGTACGCGGCCCGCGTTCCAGATGCTGAATACCGTATCGAAGGCCGCAGCACCGGCCTGGGCGGTTAGCTCAAAAACGTGGTAGGGGGCTTCGATGTGCGTATCAAGGTCAGCGTCGGCATTGGCGTAGGTAGTGGCATAACCCGCCCAGGTATTTTGGCGCAAGACCGACGACGGATTCGCACCGAGGGCAACGCTGGTTAAACTGACCGTCCCCGCCGAGAACGTATTTTTCCTGAAAACCTGATTAGACACGAGATCACCGCCCGGCTCAACCCCGATTGGCGCGTCGGTGGCGGTGTTGCGCTCATAAATTCCCATTTCGATGCTCGGCACAACAACGCCTGCCGTGCCGTAGCCGACAACACCCGCCAAAACACCCTGAAATTGATTGCCACGCACCACATTCCCCACAAATGGGGTCTCGTTGGGAGCCACCGTTGGCTCAAACCAGCCGGATATAGACGAATAACCGTACCGATTGTTCTGAATCGTATTGCCAACGCAGAGATTGAAGAAGTTGGGCTGCATCACGTAACCCGAACCTAATTGATTATACAGGGTCCAGTTTGGGAAAAACGCCCGCGTCTCGTGGGCCGTATTACCAGCTACAATCAGGTTGGTGGTGCCACCAAAGGGTTCGATAGCTGCCGAGGCAATATGGTCGGCGTTGGTGGCAGCCCGCGCTTTGGCATCCAAGTAGTTTTTATAGATGATAAAGTGATCATTGAATTTGCCCATATCGATCTGACTCGTGGCATCGGGCAGTACCGTCCAGGGTTTATCAACGGTAATTGTGTTGGTGGCCGCACTTAAAGCCGCAACGGTACGAATCTGTCCGTAGCCGGTGCCTTTGGTGATAACGGCAACCCGGCCCGGTTCTGTGGCAATGGTGGTCGAAAACGTGGCCGTGCTGCTACCCGAAGACACGGGACTACCCCTGAAATCAACGTTGCCACCTTCCCACAAAATCTGTTCACCGGCGTTCTGATTCCACCACGCGGGCCTCACGGTGAGGTCGGTAGTGGTGTTGTTGCCGATGTAATAATTCTGGTTTATGTTCCAGGTATCGGCAATGGCAATAAACCGGCCCTCGCCCCAACCGTCTCCCGAATTGGGATTGCTGTTATCAAAATCCTGGCAGGTAGAGTTGGTGATAGACACGCCCGTTGACCCCCAGAAGAAGATAGCCGCCTGAATGTCGTTGGTCAGGTAAAAGTTAGTGCTGTCTATATAAATCTCGCGGGCCGTTCCGCCGAAGTCACTTTTCCCGATCAGGTCGCAGTTTTTAAGCGTGACCCGGTTGCTCAAATGAAAATCGAGCGGAGCAAAATCCTGCGCCAGCACTCTGACATTCAGCATCTTAAGATTATAACAGCCCCGCAAATACAGCACCGTGCTGATGTAGCCTTTCATGGTACGGTTGGCATCGAAGGTCAAATCCTGAATGGTAAAATTGGCCGAGCCGTTGGTTAGCATCATGCCATACGAATTTGCCGAGTAGTAGTTGCTGCACCGGAGTGTGGTGAGGGTTTTGCCCGCGCCTTTGAGCCGAACGCTGTCGCGTGGGCTCAGCGATGTTTTGAGGATAAACGTCCCCGCCGGAATATAAACCGTTCGGGAATTGGGTGACTGAGAGGCCGCGTAGATAGCAGCCTGTACCGCCGGGCCATCGTCGAGGGTATCGTTGGCAACGGCTCCGTAGTCCAGCACGTTCAGCACGGCGGCATCGCTAAACGTAGCTTCGTTCACCACGGTCATCGGCACGGGATCGCTCCAGCCATAGTCTCCGCCGTGTCCGTTATGCACCCAAACGCTGTAATTGCCGTTGGGCAGTGCGGTTGGCACCGCGAACGACACCCGGTACGGATTCACCGCCGAGACCGTTGCCCACTGCCCGGCTCCGCCCGCCGTTGGCTCGATGTACACCCATGATTCGGCAGTGCCATTGTTGCGGGCGAGGTTGCGGCCATGTACCGAAATCGTTTGCCCCCGGTTAGCATCTTTTGGCCCCACCCACCACGCATCGGCCCGGTTGATGGCAACGGGTCGGCTGAATCCGGTTTGGTTTTTGGCCCACAGAAAATAAAACGACCAGGCGGGCAAGGTTGCCGGTAGCGTAACGGCGGCTCTCTGCCCGCTGAGCCGCAGAATCTGTGCTTCCCGCAGTTGCCCATCGCGGCCCTGTGCCACAAACCGCGTGTCTTTACCGGCACTGACACCCGTGAACGAAGTCAGATTTTCGCCCGTCAGCACGATAGATTCATCAGGGCCAGCCGTCCGGGTCCATTCGGCAATTTGTGGGCTGTTGGCAGACGGGTCAGCCGCAAACGAAACTGAGAATGAATCGAATCCGGCGGGCAGGGCCGTTACCGATGCGGGTGTTGCCGGGCGTTTCCAGGCGGGCAGGCTCGGCAACTGAGCGTGGGCCAGTCCCGTACAGAACCCCAGGCCCATCAATAACCAAAGACACTTTTTCATATCCTTAAACAGTTTAGATGGTCTGTCCAATCGGTCAATCGCATTGGGATTCCCTGCCCGGCTAAGTAGCGTTTCAGGGCCGGAATCCCGATTTCGTGAAAGTGAAAAATACTGGCGGCCAGCCCGGCATCGGCTTTCCCGGTGGTAAAAACCTCGGCAAAGTGCATCATCGTACCCGCCCCGCCCGACGCAATGACCGGGATATTGGCCGCGCCCGAAATCTGCGCGGTGAGGTCAAGGGCGAACCCCGCTTTCGTACCATCGGTGTCCATCGAGGTCAGCAGAATTTCGCCCGCGCCCCGGTTTTCTACCTCTTTTGCCCAGTTAATCGTGTGGAGTTCGGTTGGTTTGCGCCCGCCGTGCGTATGCACGTAGCCCATTCCGTCACTGAGATTTCGGGTATCAATGGCTACGATAACACACTGAGAACCAAACTCCAACGCGAGTTGGTCAATCAAAGCGGGATTACGAACCGCCGACGAGTTAATGGAAATTTTATCGGCTCCGGCATTCAGCAACGCCGACACATCGGCCACCGACGAGATTCCGCCACCGACTGTAAACGGAATGTTGACCACGCGGGCCACCCGTCTAACTAAGTCAAGAAGGGTTTTGCGTTTGTCAACGGTTGCCGTGATGTCTAAGAAAACCAGCTCATCGGCCCCCTGCGCGGCATATTCGGCACCGAGTTCAACGGGGTCGCCGGCATCGCGCAGGTTCACGAAGTTGGTGCCTTTCACGGTGCGCCCGTCTTTGATGTCGAGGCAGGGGATGATTCGTTTCGTGAGCATTTTTTCTAAACGCAGAGATGCAGAGGTCTCGCAGAGTACACAAAGTTTTCAGTACGAATGGCCTAATGAGTTGAAAACGCGGTTAACTCGGCCAGTGTTACCCGGCCTTCGTAGATCGCTTTGCCGACGATCACCCCGAAGAGGTTCATCTCGGCCAATGTCTCGATGTCGGCCATGCCACTCACTCCGCCACTGGCAATAATCTGGAGATCAGCAGAACGTTCCTGCAAATTTCGGTATAAATCGAACGACGGGCCTTGCAGCAGCCCGTCTTTGGCAACGTCGGTACTAATCACGTACCGAACGCCTTTTTCAAGCCATTGTTCCACAAAATCATAGACCCAGATGCCCGAATCTTCGGCCCAGCCACCAACGGCGATTTTCTCGTTGCGGGCATCGGCTCCGAGAATAATGGCTTCGGGGCCGTATTGAGCCAGCCAGCGTTCCATCAGGTCGGGGTTTTTCACGGCCACGCTGCCGCCTGTTATCTGCTTCGCCCCCGATTCAAAGGCAATTTTCAGGTCATCGTCCGACTGAATTCCCCCCCCAAAATCAACGTATAGTTTGGTTTTGGCGGTGATTTTTTCCAGAACGCGGTAATTAATCACCCGCTTTTCGCGTGCGCCGTCGAGATCAACGAGGTGCAACCGGGTCAGGCCCGCGTCTTCAAACTGCATCGCCACATCGAGCGGATGGGCGTTGTATTCTTTTTTCCGGGCATAATCGCCCTGCGTGAGCCGAACGGCCTTGCCGTCTATGAGGTCAATGGCGGGAATGATGTGCATTACCTTGGGAAAAAAGACCAAAAAGACACGAGAAGAAAGACAGCAAATCCAATGACAAATCGTCGAAACATGGGAATCGGTATAATAAATGAGTTCAAAAACCCTTTTGACAACTTACGATGTAAGCCATAAATAATGCGCTGAATTTCTCTTACTTTTTGACCAATTTCTTCAAGGTCTTCTTTTGTTGCGAAAGCCAGGTCGAATGACAATATAAGCTGGGTTTCTACTTCGTATGCAGAAGACAGGCTGATTGATAGAAAACGAGCAAAATCTTTATCAGATCGTCCAGACCCTTCAGCAATATTTGAGGGAATAGAAATAGCAGCACGCCGGATTTGGGAAATTAATCCAAACCGTTCATCGTCAGGAAATTTAGCAGTAAGCACATATATATCCTTCACCAAACTCCGTGACAATTGCCAGGCTTTAATTTCCCTAAAGTTGTGTCCGTCCATCTTTTTCTTTGATGATGCAAGACTAAAAGGATGTAAGAAGAAAGACAGCTCTGGGTGTAAAACCTTCTTCCTACGTCTTTTTAATCTTTAATCTTGCGTCTATTAGTCTTTCTTCTTATGTCCTTTCAGTTCAATCTCGCATCTTTTCAGTCTTTCTTCTTGTGTCCTTTCAGTCTTTCTTCCTCAAAGAGAAAGAAAATTCTCCAGGATCTTCGCCCCCACGTTCCCGCTGATTTCGGTGTGAAACTGGGCCGCGTAAAAATTGTCGCGCTGCAACATCGCGCTGAATGGCCGACCGTATTCGCAGACCGCCGTTGTATAGTGGCAAACATCAGCCGCGTAGCTATGCACAAAATAAACGTAAGCATTGTCGGGCAGACCAATCGTTAGCGGGCCGCGCAATGCCGAGAGGTTGTTCCAGCCCGTGTGTGGCACCTTACCCGCCGAGGCTGATGTCCGGCGGTCCGGGAAACGCCGGATGTCCACATCAAAAACGCCCATGCAGGTTGTGTCGTTCTCTTCGGAGTGGCGGCACAGCAACTGCATCCCGACGCAGGTTCCCAGAACGGGCTGTTTCAGGGATGGAATCAGCCGGTCTAAACCACGTTGCCTCAGGTAGTTCATGGCCGTACTGGCCTCGCCCACGCCGGGGAAAATCACCTTATCTGCCGACCGAATTTCGTCGGCATCATCGGTGAGTAGGTAGCTGGCCCCCAACCGATCCAGGGCGTACATAACCGATTGCACGTTCCCGGCGTTATACTTGATTATGACCGTTTTCATCTTGTATTTATGAAAAATTTAGCCCGTCTTGGCGTTGCCTTCTACCTGTTGGTTGTGTTTTTCGTGGTCTTTCACAACGTCCGGTACGATGCTTCGCGGTTGCTCGAAGGCCGCTATTTAGTGCCGTTGCTGATGGGCGTTTTGGGAGCCGTTGCGCTGTTGTATGTCATCAAGGAAGCGACGGACGATGAAGTAAAAGAAAAATAAGTCGTACGCAGAGACCGTCTGCTACCCGTTAATTCTCCTCCGCAAATGCCCGAAACCGCTCGCGCAACAGGGCCGTTTTCGGGCCGGGTTTACCGTTGCCGATGGTTAATTCGCCGATTTGCACAATTGGCAACGCCATTTTCAGGGTGCTTGTCGTGAAAGCTTCGTCGGCATCGTAGAGTTCCGAGAGTAAAACGGTACGCTCTTCGATCTGGAAATCTTCCCGTGCTAACTCCATCAGCGTCCGGCGCGTAACGCCATGCAAAATATGGCGGTCGGGTGTGATGAGTTTATCGCCCTTAATCAGGAAAAAATTACTGCGGCTCAGTTCGCTGATTTCGCCGTTTTTATGATACAGCAAATCATTCGCTCCGGCGGCTTTTATGTCGCCCGCTTTCAGGATAACGCGCTTATAATCAGTGCTTTTCACTTCGGCCATATCCCGGACGTAATCATCTAAGATAACCCCGATTCCCTGCTCGAACTGCAACGCCGGCACGGGCTTAACGGCCTCGATCAGAATCATGAAATTCGGCTCGGCAATCGTAATGCTGTCGGGACTGTAGCCGCCCGTCACCACAAACCGAATTGCCAGGTCTTCACCCCCGGCGCGGCTTCGGCTGATTAAATCCAGCACGATGGCGTAGGTTTCGCGTTCATCCATCGGCAACGGCAAGTGCATCTGCCGGGCCGAATTCTGGAGCCGCGCCCAATAGTGCTGCCACTGAAAAGGTCGTCCATTATACGTGCGGAGATAATCGAAAAGGCCGTAGCCGCGCAGCAAACCGAGGTCGGTAACGCCCACGCCAATCTGATTGGTGGGCATAATCTGCCCGTTGAAATAGCCGTAGTGCATCGGTAGTTGTTATCTTTACAGGCGACAAAAATACGGCAAATGAGCGTAACACCCCGACACCATCCAACCACCCCGGCAAAGTCCCGTTCTGTACCGGCATCGCTTGTTTATGAAGAAATTGGGGGAAAACCCTATTATTATCGGGGCTATCGGGCGGTGATGGCGCGGCAAAAAACCAAGGAAGACATTATGGGAGCGAGTTCGTTACAGTCGGCGGTGGTGTCGCTGCTGATTCACATTCTATACAAAAACCTCTCCTTCGATGATTTTCTGATTGCCACCAACGAGCCGGGTTTGCACCTTGGCCCCGGCGACAATCTGGCAAACGATATTGCCGTTTTTGATCACAGCAGCCTTCCTGCGCCTTTAGACGACAAGTATTTTTCGGTACCGCCCCGGATTGTAATTGAAATTGACGTAAAAATTGACCTGCCTGCCAACGTCAGCGATACCGAATACGTGTATCAGAAAACCGAAAAAATGCTGGCCTTTGGCGTTCAGAAAGTAATCTGGATTTTGACTAAAACGCGCCGAACGCTCATCGCCCAGCCCGCCGAACGCTGGATTCTGACCGATTGGGACGACGAGGTTGAGGTGCTGCCGGGGTGCAGTTTCGTGCTGAACCCGTTACTGCGGTCAAAAAATGTGATTTTGTAGCTATTCTGACAACGCCAACAAACTCTCTGCGGGGATGTGTAATTGTCGGTAAAGCCGCTTAATCATGTCCAATGTCAGCGGCTGCCGACGGTTCAGAACGGCGTTGGCAGTCTGCTCTCCATCCAAATAAACAAAAATTTCTTTCTCCGACATTCCCGTTTGCTCCATCCGAAACCGAATCGCATCAATCGGGTCAGGTGGGGCAAGGGCGTAGTGTCGGCTCTCGTAATCTTCTACCAAAACCGACAAAATATCCAGTTCATCGGCTTCCGGGGAATCGTCGACACAATCTACCAGACCATCAATTCGCCTTAACGCGGTTCTATAGTCTGATTCTGTTTTGATGTGCATTGCCATTTCTACGCCAGTTTTTTGTACTTAATCCGCGTCGGTGTGGCATCGGTGCCTAAGCGTTTGCGCCGGTTTTCTTCGTAGTCGGAGAAATTGCCTTCAAACCAATAGACCTGCGAATTGCCCTCGAAGGCCAGAATATGCGTCGCAATCCGGTCTAAGAACCAACGGTCGTGGCTGATGACGACGGCGCAACCCGCAAAATTCTCCAAACCCTCTTCCAACGCCCGCAACGTATTGATGTCCAGATCGTTGGTTGGCTCATCGAGCAGCAGCAGGTTCGCGCCTTCTTTGAGCAGCATCGCCAAGTGAACCCGGTTGCGTTCTCCGCCCGACAGGTTGGCGATTTTCTTTTCCTGATCGGCCCCGGCAAAATTAAACCGGCTGCAATAGGCACGGGCGTTGCTCTGTTTGTTACCGAGCATGACCCACTCGCTGCCACCCGAAATGGTTTCAAATACCGATTTTGCCGGATCGAGTCCGTCGTGTTCCTGATCCACGTAGGCCCATTTCACGGTGTCGCCCACCGCAAAATCACCCGCGTCGGCGGTTTCTTTGCCCGTAATCAGCTTAAACAGCGTTGATTTTCCGGCTCCGTTCGGCCCGATAATCCCCACGATTCCGCCCTGCGGCAGGGCAAAGTTCAGGTGTTCAAACAGCAGTTTCTCGCCAAATGCTTTGGCAATGTCGGCGGCTTCGATCACCTTCGTTCCCAAGCGCGGCCCCGCCGGAATAAAAATTTCGAGCCGGTCTTCTTTCTGCTTCGAATCTTCGTCCAACAGCCGTTCGTAGGCTCCCAAACGGGCTTTTGATTTGGCTTGCCGGGCTTTGGGAGCCATTCTCACCCATTCCAATTCGCGTTGCAGGGTTCTTTGCCGCTTCGATTCCTGCTTTTCTTCTTTGGCAAGCCGGGTCTGCTTCTGCTCTAACCACGACGAATAGTTGCCTTTCCAGGGGATGCCCTCGCCCCGGTCGAGTTCGAGAATCCAGCCCGCCACGTTGTCTAAGAAATAGCGGTCGTGGGTAACGGCAATCACCGTGCCTTTGTATTGGCGCAGGTGTTCTTCGAGCCACAGCACCGATTCGGCATCGAGGTGGTTGGTTGGCTCATCGAGCAGCAGCACGTCAGGCTCCTGCAAAAGCAGCCGGCAGAGGGCCACGCGCCGTTTTTCGCCCCCGGAGAGGTTGCCCACGAGCGCGTCTGACGCAGGGGTGCGGAGCGCGTCCATTGCCCGTTCGAGCCGGGTATCGAGTTCCCAGGCGTTGGCGTGGTCGAGTTTTTCCTGTACTTCACCCTGCCGGGCAATCAACTTGTCGAAATCAGCATCGGGGTCGCCAAAGGCTTCATTAATTGCGTCGAATTCTTTCAGCAGGTTCACAATGTCCTGTACGCCTTCTTCCACAATTTCTCTCACCGTTTTTGTCGGGTCGAGTTTGGGTTCCTGTTCGAGCATCCCGACGGAGTAGCCGGGTGAGAAGACAACCTCCCCCGTAAAACTCTTGTCTATCCCGGCAATGATGCGGAGCAGCGTGGACTTACCCGAACCGTTTAGCCCTAAAACGCCGATTTTCGCGCCGTAGAAGAACGATAGGTAGATGTTTTTTATGATTTGGCGGCTCGGCGGGATGACTTTGCTCACACCGGCCGTTGAGAAAATAATGGTTTCCTGGCTCATTTTTTGTGCTTATTTTTGTGGTTGGCAAATATCGGTAATTTTTGCCCCCGTATGCGGCCTTAACTTGCAAATCAGAATGGAACACGCTTCATTGGTAGACGAATACGGTTACGTCTTAGACGGAAAGGTATTCTTAAAGGGCTACCTGAACTTCCCCGACCGACAGATCGGCGAAGTGAAAAGAACCGAGCAAGAAGCACTCGATTACTTTAAAAATCGCTTCATCATTGCCCAAAACAAGGTTGCCCAACTCGAAGACGAGGTAACGGATGCCCAGAACAAAGGCTCGTACCTCACCAAGTTGGTACAGCTTCGCCGAAAACTGCTGAGTTTTGATGCCATCGGTGATTTTCTCCCGCTGCTCGACCGGCTCGACGCACAGGAAGACATCCTGAGCGAGTTGATTCGGGTGAATCAAATCAAAAACCTCGAAATCAAACGCGCCCTCATTGCCGAAGTTGCCCCCATCGTTGAAAGCGAAGAGTGGAAAGAAACGGCAGAAGCGTTGCAGGAAATCAAGTCCAAGTGGATAAAAACCGGCCCGGTTGATAAATCACTCGATGAAGAAATCGAAGGCACGTTTCAGGGGCTACTCGACGGATTCTTCCAGCGTCGGCGCGAGTTCTTCAATGAGCAGAACTTAGTTATTCAGGAGCGGTTAGAGCAATATGACACGCTCATCCGGCTGGCCTTCCGCGCCTACCGCAACCCCGACCTCGACGCAGCGTTCAAAGAAATCAGGAACCTGTCGAATACCTGGAAAACCATTGGTGAAGTGCCAATCAAAAAATCCGGCAAACTCTACAAGCAGTTTAAAAAGGCCACCACGCAGTTTTACGCCAAGTATAACGAAGCGAAAGGGATTGTGATACAGCCCCGGATTGACCCGCGCTTAGAACAGCAGATGAAGATGACCGATGAAGCCGAAATGCTGGCAAAGTCAACCGATATCTTTGCCGCTGCCGACCGCGCCAAAGTGCTGCTCAACGCCTGGAAAGAAGTGAAAATGCCGTTTAAGTTGCAGGATAAGGCCCTGAACGAACGATTTCGCTCGGCCTGCGACAAGATTTTTGAGTTGAGTTACCTCGGTCGGGTACTCACGCGCAAATACCCCGCCTTTGAACTCAAAAGCGAAGCTGAACAACTGCGGACAAAAATCAGGGAGATGGAATACCTCGTCCGGCGCGAAAAAAGCGACCTGCAATTTGCCTTGCAGGATGCCGACCACCTCGACCCGATGAACGACGAAGACAAGCAAATCCTGAACAAGATCAACACCCAAAAGCGCAAAATCGCCATGAAAGAACTCATCCTCAAAGAGTTTCAAAAGCGATTGGATGAGATTGGATATTAAATGAGTGATAAGTGGATAGTGGCAAGCGGTCAGTTACCAGAACTTGCCACTTGCCACTTGCCACTAACTACTTGCCACTGCCAATGACCTTAAAAGAAGCCCAAACTACGGTTGATACCTGGATAACCACCGTTGGCGTTCGTTACTTTGGTGAGTTGACCAACATGGTGATTCTGACGGAGGAAGTGGGCGAATTGGCCCGCATCATCGCCCGGCGTTATGGCGAACAGTCAGAAAAGGAATCGGATAAAAACCGTGACCTCGGCGACGAAATGGCCGACGTGTTGTGGGTCTTGATCTGCCTTGCCAACCAAACCGGCATTGACCTCACCGAAGCCTTCGCCAAGAATTTAGACAAGAAAAACACCCGCGATGCCACCCGGCATTTAGAAAACCCGAAGTTACAGACAGAAATCAGGCAGCCGTAACAGGCAGTTGATTGGTGTGTTCGGCATAGCGAGCCGAGACAAACTGTTGAATTTGAGTGATAAAGTGAGACTCGTCAAATTGTTCGGCGTGCTGACGGATAAATTCCGGGTCGAATTGCTCCTCTATTTTTTCAAATCTCTTTACAGCATCAATTAGACTCTCAACCGATTGTTCTGGAAATAATACAGCGGTGGCTTGTGAAACATCCTCACTCACAGGTATTTGCGTGGTCAATACACCACCTGCCCCGTATGCGATAACGGGCCGACCCGCAGCATTGGCCTCCAACGGTGTTATGCCGTAATCTTCATGTTGAGGAAAGACTAAAGCCCGGCAGTTGGCATATACATCAGCAAGTTCCCCGGCAGAAAGTCCGCTACGAAATTCAATATTCTTGTTTGCCATGCCCTTTATTTCCTCAGCTTGCACACCCTTGCCGACAACAACCAATGGATAGTCTAATTTGTTGAAGGCCTCCACAACTAAGTCAACCCGTTTGTAGTATTCCAACCTTGATACAACTAAATAGTATGTTTTAGGCGCAACTGTCTGATGAAATTTGTCGAGACTTACCGGAGGGCATATAATTTTGATCGGCTTTTTGATCTGATACGTTTTACGAAGCCGTTCTGCCGTTTCATCCGTCATAGCCACGTAGTAATCAGGCCGTTGACCAAGTAAAAAGTCTATCCTTCGTAATCTACTGAGAACTACATCGAAAATGAACTGTTTGACCTTTCCTCCTTTTGCATATTGTGCATAAGACATCGGCTCCCAGGCTAATCGGAATGGTGTGAAACTGTAACTGATAACCAACGCGCCGGGGCTGACTTTCACGTACTTAGCACAGTGAGTCCCGGACATTAGCACGACATCATATTTCGTGAGGTCATGTGATTGCATGGCCCATACGCCCAACGGAAAAAACAGGCTCTTCATCTGATCATCCGTCCTGGCGATATACCGCAACCATGATGATTTAATAGTAGCCCCCTTAAATTCTGGAAATGTCAACGACTCCTGATAACAGAGTGTGTAGATGGGGGCAGTTGGAAATGCCATATGGAAACTAAGAGCGACCTGCTCACCCCCTCCCCGGCACATCAGACCATCCTGAACAAGTGCAATCTTCACGAATGAGTAGTTTGTGTAAATAATCTGACAAATTTAGCACGTAGCGTTCTATTCCGCCACATAAAGCAAAAGTCCCTCCGATTGGAAGGACTTTTGCTTATGATACAAGAAATGCGGGTTTGGCATCTCAGCGACGGCTTTTCAACTGACGCTTAATTTGCTTGTTGTCGTTTTGCAGTTTCTGAATCTGCTTCTGCTGATTCACCATATAGAGTGTTAGCTCTTCCACTTTTTCGAGAAGCTTAGCGTTCATCTTGGCAACATCCAAGCCCTCGCTCACCATCTCATCGGCACTTGGTACACCCGGCAGGTGGCCGTTGGCCTTGATAAACGCGCTCACCTCGCTCAACGGTGCGAGTTTGTAGCCCTTCTCGAACACAAAGTCAGACCACTCACTCTTGTTCCGCAGGGCTACCTTCACTTTCTCCGTCAGCATCCCGCCAGCAACATACAATTTGTAGCCAGCCGGAGTTTTGGCAATACCACTGCCAATGACCACACCACCGACGTTTGTGTTGACGATGTTATCACCCGAAGTCTCCCACATACCCGCATCAGCCACACCTTCACGGGTGCCTGCGTTTGTGCTACCCAAAATCACATCACCTGCTGCGTTCACCGTCAGAAACTTGGTTTGGTTAGTTACCTGCGCCGTGCTGCCGATGGTAATCGGCAGACGGATACCGGCAGTGTTAGCGACGAAAGCTGCGCCAACGTGCAACGTGTTAGCAGGGGAACTTGTTCTGATACCAGCGTTAGCATTGTTTCCAAGTATTACAACGTTTGATGCAGTAGCCACTGCATTGTAGCCAAGGACAGTTACATTGGCAAAATTAGAATTTGGCGGAACGGTTGCGCCAAATCCAACGAACGTATTGTTGCTACCATCGACGTTTTCTCTGCCCGCGTATGTACCAATTGCAGTGTTATTGCCACCGCGTGGATTATTTTTGCCCGCTTCTGAGCCTATGTAAACGTTAGAACCACCTTCGGTATTGGAGAATCCCGCTCCATTACCAATGAAATTATTGTTGCCTCCAACTGAGTTGTTTTCCCCAGACGATGGCCCAATAAAAGTGTTGTACACGCCACCGGTGTTGTAGTAGCCAGCCCGTTGGCCCAGAAACAAGTTTGCAACCCCATTTGTGTTACTGAAACCTGCAGTCAACCCAATGAAAACGTTTGCTGATCCCGATGAATTGGCGCGACCAGCTTGGTATCCCAAGAACGTATTGTTACCACCCGTGTTGTTGAGACCAGCTTGGTATCCAATAACTGTATTTTGGGTGCCGGGTGATGATGCCGAGCCTGCTCCTGAACCCATAAACACGTTGCCAGAGCTGGCCGGAGCCAACTTGATGAAGTTTATGCCATCAACCTGAACAGACTTCCCACTGTTCAGATTCATGTCGCTCGTAATTGTTAGAGCAGTGTTAGCGGGCGTTTCAATGGTTTGTGCCTGCACCATTGTGGTACAGCCAGAGACCAATGCGAAAACGAAAAGGCGTAAAGGTTTTTTTGTCATGGCCGTGGTGATCTTGACGTTTTTGATTTGGTTATGATTTACATTGACAAAAGTATGATTTATTTCTAAGGCGCAAACATCGTTAACAGCAAACTATATCCCAATTTATTATTCGGCTAATTTGTCAAAGTCCATGACACTTTTTCTTGTGTTTGGTATACTTGTCTGCTTTTGTAATGTTAATGCATATCATTTGTATGTGTAAGGCTTCGGATTTATTGCTAATTCTGAGATTAGTCAAAGTTTTGGATACGCTTACATAGACTCTGAAACACAACATACCTATCCAGTACAAGCATAACTCAAATTATCATATAGGGAGAGCTTCGTTAACCAAGTAATCACTTTGTAATTCAACCAACCCATCAAAGTATACTGGTTCACCAGTAGCACTGCCTGTTAACCGAGGAGTAACCGAAACAACTCCAATTCCATTAGCAAAGTTTATATCTACTAAGACCCCTGTTAGGGTCAGATAAGATGGGTTTGATATACTCTCATCAAGAGTAATTATTGTTATTCCAGGTGCGTCAAATACTCCGTTAAATCGTTGATTGATAACGATTTGTGCTTGAAAAGCTAAGGTAGCAGCAGCACCGGAGTAGTAGCTTCCTGCTCTAACTACTCCATCAATCCATATTCTATAATAACCGCCATTTGTGTTATTGATTGGCAGTTGTATTGCTTGTAGGAACCTCAAGACATTAATTGGAGAAACTGAGTTATTGGCACCACCCCCAGATACATTATTATATAACTGGCGTATGCGTCCACCTCTTTTTTCAAATGGACTCACGGTATTCAATGTAACATTTGTAGATTTCTTTAGTAAGTTTTGGGTCATTATGTACTGATTACTGGGAATATCGTAGCACTCGATCTCACAGTTTGACATAAAACCCGTTGCAGGTTGATTTCCCCCTGCAATGGGAGAGTGATAAATTACATACCTATTTGGTCTTTCTGAGACTACTGGAAGTGAGACTCGAACTTTGACATTGACTATGGTACATCCGGTAACATCGAATAATTCGGTAGTTGGTGATGTGGAATTAGCTGATACCACATCAATCTCACTACTTCCAAAGCCAGTATCGCGTATTTGCAGTACACGAGAAAAAGATTCTACTGTCGCGTGTACTTTTAAATTAGTAGTGTAGCTTACGCATAGAATTGCAGTCTCGTTTGTACCAGTATTTGCAACTATCTGACCCAAATACCCTTGAAAACTTAGACTGTTAGTTCCATATAATACCATTGCTGGACGACGCTTCTCAATTGATTGTAATGATGTACCGTTGATACTTGTAACTCCCATTGACCCTGTTCCAAGTGTGAGAGTTTGGAATGCACTGGAAGCTGTGTAGCTTATTCCGCTCGGGCTAAAGTCAACAGATAATCCCATAACCAGAGGTGTACTTGCAATAAACCTACATTCATGAATGAAGAACTCTTCACTCCTCACATTGAGTAGCCCGATGGAACCAAACCCTGCATTGGCTGTCGGGACATCAGTCATTTGCATGAAGCATTTGCGAATACCACAATTTAATCCGCCCGTACTGGTAAGTGCAAACTGAACTCCTAAAGTTGAAGGGTTGGTACTACTGGAGGGCAGGAACGTTAGGTTTTCACACCCAGCATGAGACGACCCGCTAAAGTCGAACATCGCACGGCTACCTGTGTTTCCAAGGATAATAGTATTGAAATATGATCCACCATCACCTACTACCCATATGCCATTCTTGTTTGTAAGGTTAATAGGATTAGATATAAGATAGTAGCCCGCAGGTATGTAAATAGTCGCAGAATATTTAGCAAACGGGTTTGCGCTCAATGAACTTGCATAGTCAACAGCTTTTTGGATAGCTACCGAATCATCAACTGAGCCATCGCCTTTCGCCCCAAACTGAGCATCTCTTACATTTACCATTTCCGTTCTTTCGTCTGAATTATATTTGAGTCAAGCAATCATATTAATCATCTGAACGCGAAAGTAGATTAATTTGACATAGAATGTTGCTTTGTACCTGGGAAAATGATGTAAATTTATTTTACGGCCTGTGTAGCATAACTAAATCCGCTTTTATATAACATAAAACAAATAATATATACTTAAATTGTGTGCAATGGAAATGCAAAACCAAGTACCAATTCTACTTCTTGTAGAAATACTGAAGCAGGGTGTATGCTAAAATAGCCCGAGCTTGTATTTTTTTTAATAATGTATTGGGGCTTTTTTTTACACTATCAGTAGGACTAACATTTCTTTCGTGACGACGAAAGTATGAGAGCTTTTCAGGCAAAAAGCTGACTCTAAATTTAGCATTGGCAATTAGACCTATCCAAATGTCGTGGTAAATATAGAATCTATTAAGTTCATGTAGGCCAGTAGGGAAAGGTAAAACTTCATCCAAAACCTCTTTCCTGAAAGCCATACAATTGCCTAAATAAGTATTTTTGATAAAATTCTTTACAATGCCAGCAGCAGAGTTGTAAGATTCGAAAAATGAGTTCTCAATTATATCTGAGTTTCCATTTATTACAAAGCAGTCAGTAACCAACAAGCTTACATTTTGCAGTTCTTTAATACATATTTCGACCTTATTATGAACCCATACATCGTCCTGATCGGATAGGAAAATAAAATCTCCGCTCGCTCTAGATAGACTATTCTCAAAATTGGATGTGACTGAACGGTGCTTATTATTTATAAATATTTTTATCCTTTTGTCATCAAATTCATTTAATATTAATAAAGTATTATCTGTAGAATGATCGTCAGAGACAATTATTTCATCATCAGAATTAAGTTGCATCAATATTGATGTAACTTGCTGTTTAATATACCTTTCTCCGTTATAGGTTGCCAAGCATACACTGTTCATACAAAAAATTATCGTTGTTAAGATGATAAAATTGTTACTTTAACAGTTTTTGTGGAAAACCTGTGAGCCAAAGATTTTGCTATTCACTCAAAAATAGTTAGAGAATTACAAAATCTAAACAGGTAGCACTGCCAACTTACTTCAGCCTGATTCTAATGTGACAAACTGGGTATATAAATAAAAAATACACGAAAAATATACTAACGTATATTAACGTAGCATATTCTATATCAATTAATAACGTAAAACAGTTGTATGCAAGTGCATAGCACAATGCATAACCTCCAGTACCTCTTATTAATAAAATTCTCATCTTTGCAACACAGTAAGCAATAAGCAAAGTATAGGGAATTAAGTACATATATCCTAGTATTGCAACTTGTAAAGGTAATATATAGTTAGGTCCGGCAGCAACGTCAATTTCCATTCCACTGTCAATTTCATACAATCTCCACCCTATACTTTTAGTATCAACGTCAAATAGCTTACCCAGAAATAGTCCTAGAGCTGATTTTAAGTAAGCTATTAATCCAGTGTCTAAATATTTGTCCGCGTTATTTGTAAGATACATATCTAAACCATCTCCAGCGGATATCACACGATCAAAAATCATCAAGCTTCCATCTTGGAGAGTCGCTTGTTCTTTATATAGTGAAGTGACAGATATAGCAACAAACAGACTTATAATAATCATTATTGAGCCATAGGTATTCAGTTTTTTCACAAATTGCCTGTCTCCTAAACTAAACTTAGAGAAGTAAGTACCTATTGCGAAAATAAAGTTTAGTATAGACGAGCGACCTCCTGAAAGCACATCTACAAATAAGTTTATAACCAAGATGAAAATAATTATAAATCTAACCTTAGGATTGTTGATAATTAATACAAAGGAAAAAAAGCAGAAAAATGGGAAAGCCCCCAATCTAAAAATATACTGTGTTGGATTTCTTCCTTCTAGCAAGACGAACCTATACAAAAACCACTCAACAAAGGTACTTTTACTTGCAAAAATTATGAAATCTATCTTACTGTAGAATGTTAATACAGTCGATATCAAGTAGAGGAAAAATATCAGTTTAGTGCTTCCCCCAATTTCAATATGCTGTACAGAAGAAGATTGCGGTTTCAAAAAGTAGAATAAAAAAACTGCATAAAGTATCAAAGAACCTGTGAATAACAGAATATTTGCGTTTACTCCATGTTTGTAAATAAACCCCATAATAATTGCCATACAACTGGAAAACCAAATGAAGTGAAGTACGATAGGGTCTATTATTGATGTAATATACTTTCTAAAAGAAAAAAACAATACTCCCATAGTTAAGAACAGTGATGTTAACAACACACTAACATCATACTTTTCATAGTAAGCCATAGTGTAGGAGATATTTTATTTTTAAGAGTAAGGAAAAAAAATAGTTCAAATTTTTGTTGTAAAATTTTCCTCTAATCATATTTGTCTCTTCTAACGATAGCCTATCTGTTGAACTTATACCCTGAGTTCCACAGACGGCTATTATATCATCTATTTTCCTGTACTTTGCTTTCTTTAAGTAAAGTTTAAGGTTCAACTCGTAGTCAGCCATAATTTTTTTCGTGGAATCATATCTAAATCCTTCAAATACTGATCTATTGTAAAATGCGCCTTGGTGGTGTATTGTATTACTTAGAATCGTCTTTAGGTTAAGTGTAGACTTGAAAATCTTGCCTTTATCAGACATTACGTTGCCAAAAACAATGTCGTACTCGGCACCAAATGAACCAGATACGTTGTGGAGGCAATTTTCAGTTAAGTAATCATCTGCTCCTAAAAAATATATCCATTTTCCTGTCGCGATAGATATTCCTTTGTTCATAGCATCGTATATACCCTTGTCTGTTTCACTAATTATGAATATTCCACTTTCTTTGTAAGCAGCAACTTTCTCTATTGTTCCATCATTGCTTGCACCATCAATTATTATGAACTCCACATCATAGTACTGCTCTATCACGCTTTCTATTGTTTTCTCTATAGTAGAGACAGCGTTAAAAACAACTGTTATAATACTGATTAATGGTGACATCTTCATTATTTTCCGCTATGCTATCGCTTTGTATAAATCAAGAGTGCCTTGTGTTGTCTTTTGCCATGAAAACTGTTTTAACCTTTCCCTCCCTTTATTTACCATTTCTTTTCTTAAGCTCTCATCTATCAAGACTGCTTCAACTGCGTTTTCCATAGATTCAATACTGTATGGATCCATGTACAAAGCAGCATCTCCTCCTACTTCTGGTAATGAACTGGTGTTGCTTAAAATGCATGGACAGTTACAGGCAAAAGCTTCGAGTACTGGTATTCCGAAACCTTCATACATGGAAGGAAACACAAAAGCAATTGCATTGTTGTACAATTCAGCTAAAATACTGTCATTTATGGTTTGCTGGAAAACTCTTGACTCTATTTTAAGCTGATTAATGTGTCTTATCTCATCTTTCTTGAAATTACCCCCACCTGCACATACCAAGTTTATATCATACCTCTTTAGTACAGGGGTTAAAGCTTGAATGAAAGAGTTAAAGTTTTTGTAAAACCCACGATTTCCAACAAATAGAAAATAAGGTCTTGACTCAAATTTAAATAGATTTTGTGTATGCCTATCTTCTTGCTTCCTAAACGAGCTTCCCAAATGAATTACCTTTATTTTTTCCGGGTTTATATTTAATAAACTTACAATGTCGTTCTTTGTACTTTGTGATATGGCGATGATTAAATTTGATTCTTTAGCAAGTATTCTTTTTCTAACTATAAGCTCCTTATCGTGATTTAATTCCTTGTAAATATGCGAAAATTTTTCGTGTATCATGTCCAAAAAAGTAACTGTAAATGGTTTTTTATTTAGATATTTTATAAAATATGGGTCATAGTAGGTTGGATGAAACACATCATATTTGTGTAATTTAAGGAGTTTAACCGCATTAAATTTATTCATACTGTAAAGCACAGTAGGTTTCTTTGGAAAATTAAAACTCGGCAAAAGAGACTTTTTTTGCTCGTGGCGCAGGTACGAATTATCAGAATAAATTACAGGTAGATGAGCGTTGTAATGAGAATGAGAGTTAATCCCATTCATTAGTTCAGAAAAATACCGAGATATGCCGCCATAATTCTGTAAAGAAAAAGTCTGATGGTCAAAAAGAACATTCATGGCTATAAAAGGATTTGAATAAAGTCAATAATTTTTGGGATTCAAAAAACTTCCACCTTCTTAGTAAATGTATTGTATACTGGTAGTCCTTTTATAATTTCTGAGCCATCCTTAATAGATGAAAAGGATAAAGAGCCATCAATGGCACGAGACTCACGAAATTTAGCCTCGACAAAACCTTCATTCAAGGATTTCACTTGAAGAGTCCCTACATGGCTGTTCAGCACAAAATAAGCGTTGTTTCCTGCTTTGTTACAACCCAAAAAAGAGTACCCTTTCTGTAATGATAAATCATACAAAGAACTCAGAGATGTGCCAAAGTATAGATGACTATAGTGAAATTTAGATCTGATAAAATTACTATTGTATGGGATGGTAATAGGTCTATGTTGCCCAAATAAGCTGTTATATTCTACAATAATAATTACTGGCTTTATAACAGTTAATGCATTCAATATCCAATAGTCGTTACCATCAACATCAATGCTTAGTAACCCTATTTCTCCAGTAAACCCACTGGTCTCAAGAAGTGAATTTATATTTTCAGCCGTAACAAAAGAGGCTAAAGCTGTCAAGTCATGTTGCCAATATAATTCTTCTTTTTTAATGAAGTTTATATTTTCTTCAGACCCGTCAATTATTAGTCCCTTCCAATTATCATACTTTAATAAGAATCTTGTATTTGATTCTCTGTAATTTTCTACCCCAAATTCGATAAAAACCTTAGGTATGTCCTGAATTTTTCTCGTTAGAAACTGAATAATACCATCATCACCAAACTGAGAGAATACTTTAAATTCAGACTTTTCGAATGATTCCACATAGTTGTGCTGAACCACCAAAGATTGTCCAAGTAAGAATTTTAAGTCTTCAGCGACAACACTATTTTTGTGGGCGTTACTAAAAAAGGATTTTATTTTCTTTAACAGTTTCATGAACTAATATTGTTTATGTTAAAATATTGTAGACTAACGGTTCCAAATTCCTCTTGCTAACCTGTTTACTAAAAGGTCAGCCTGTATTGTTCCACAAACAGTTCCAAAAAAGATTGAACAACAAGTTGCTAGAATAACACCGCTACTGCCAAGATTCAGATATTTACCAAAGTATATTGATAGAGGAATGTTGACTATTGCCCCTATAGTAGATGTTATAAGCTGTATTCTAACCTTGTTCAGGCCGTTTGTTACAGCTACAGTTGCATTGTTCCAACATGTCAAAAGTACAAATACCCCCATTGTCACGTTCAGACGTACAGGAATATTGATTGATCTCCCAATCCAAATACTATATACGGGCTGTGCTACAATTATCATCATAACCACAATTGATGCGACTCCAACCCACACAAACTGCAAACGCCTGTAAGTGGTCTTTATCCACTCGAAGTCATCTTTCACTTTTGCTTCGGTAATAGCTGACCAAAGAGGACTAACGATTATATAAAAAACCGTATTTACTAAGTTGAAATATCTGTAAGAAATACTATACTCAGTCACAAATTTAGGTCCAAACAAGTTCGTTATTATTAAGCTATCCGTGTAGAAAATTACGAGTACTGCTAATTGTATTATGAAGAACTGTGAGCCCAAACTCATTAGTTGTCTACCATAAGAAATTTCTATATCCTGCAAACTAGGAATGTACTCTTTAAACTTACCTCTAAATAAGTATATAGTGTAGAAGAAAGACACTAACAAGGGGATAACAGTGGTTATTGTGGCGATAATATTTAGCTCAGGAGAGCTTGTTTCCGTAATGAAATAAACCGCTATCGATACAGTGACATTAGCAAGCAGTTGAATGAAATTAACTTCTGATGCTCTCTGAAATGCGAATAGTACATAATTTATTACATCTAACACCAACTTTAGGCAAAAACCGGTACATATTATCAATAATATAGTTCTAAGTGTTTCTAACGCGATATTTGTATTTAGTATATTCTGCCAATCTAATGTATATACAAGAACTATAAAAATAGCTACAAAAAATAATTGAAAAGCACCAAACAAGAAATATGACGTGCTTATGTACTTTATCGATAGGTCTTTTTGCTGACGTGTAAGAGATTCGGACAAACTATTTCTAAGACCATTACCGAGACCAATATCAAAAAAAGCAGCAAAACTGGCTAAGGAGCTAATGGTGATCCAAACTCCATATTCCTCTGTTACTAAGTGCTGAATTAAAATTCTTACTAATATCAACGAACACAAAACATTACCTATCTTCAGAAAAATTCCACTAACGACATTTGCTCTTAGGTTATGACTCCTTTCATCGTTTACGATTGAGTATCTGACTATTAGCCTAAATAAATTTTTACTCATGTAAATATTTCTCAAATAGAATGTATGTCTTTATTAAAATTAACCATAGAACTCGCCACATATTCCATGTGATGTTGAGCAGACCACTTTATTCTACTTAGTGCTTTGTTCGGATTAGCATGGCCCTCTGCAATATCTGTCGGTCTAAAAAAGGATTTATCTATCGCCACATACCGCCCCCACTCTAAACCAAGATGGCCGAAAACCGATTGAATAAAATCCCGTAGTTTATTCGTCTGCCCAGTTGCAATCACAAAATCATCAGCGGCATCTTGCTGTAACATTCGCCACATAGCATCTACATATTCAGGTGCCCAGCCCCAATCGCGGGCAATGTCAATATTACCCAACACCAATTTCTCTTCACTACCATTGGCAATGCGAACAGCGGTAGAAACGATCTTCTGCGTTACAAATCGCTCCGGGCGCAATGGAGACTCGTGGTTAAATAAAATGCCCGTGCAGGCATACAACTGATAAGCTTCGCGATAGTTAGCGACTTGCCAAAATGCAGCCGCTTTCGCAACGCCATAAGGACTACGCGGTCGAAAGGGGGTATTTTCGTCGGCTGCGTCTTTTCCGGTATCGCCAAAACACTCGCTTGACCCGGCATTGTAGAACCGAATCGGTAACTCACTGAATCGGATAGCCTCCAACAAGTTGAGCGTGCCAATACTAATACTTTCTAACGTTTCTACGGGTTGCTCAAACGACAGACCCACCGAACTTTGCCCGGCCAAATTATAGATTTCGTCAGGCCGTATCTTGAGTATAGTCTGGAGTACACTCCGAAAGTCATGAATATTCACCGAAACTGTTTTCACACGTTCACGTATGCCAAGCCGGTGCAGGTTTCCAAAAGACGTGACCTGAGCATCACGCGAACCCCCATAGACTACATACTCCTTTTTCAGCAGTAAATCGGCTAAATAAGCCCCGTCCTGACCTGACACTCCACAAATAAGGGCAGTTTTATTCATCCCACTCTCAATGATTTCCTGAATTGCAGGAGTCCGAATAACCCTAATCCTACCAAACAGCCCAATAGACTTATTCCCCCGATAATAACAGCCCGCTTCGGGCCACTTTTTTTCAACGGCACCTTGGCCGGTTCAAGAACTTGAAAAACAGGCGCATCTTCGGCCACTTTAATCTTTGCCTGCTCCAACTGCTTCGACAGATCGGTATATAGACTCTGGGCCAACAAAAAATCGGCTTGAAGACGCTGCTCTTCCAATTTTGCTGTGTTTAAATACAGCCCCTTATTTCTGTCGCGGTAGTTCGACAATATCCGTTCTGACCCTTCGTACCGCCGTTTTGCCTGATTCACCTGCTGTTGAAGGAACTGTACCTGACGGGAGGCTTTGCCCGTTCGGTAATTAATCACGTAGTTTCTCAGGTAATGCAATGACGTGGTGGCTGCCGTAGCCGCTACAATTGGGTCGGGCATGGTTGCACTAACAGTGATTATGCCCGTCTTTTTGTCGAATGTAGCCGACACTTGCTTCTGTATCTGCTTTGCCTGATCTTCCTGTTGCTTGGTAAGTTGCAGCGTCTCGCCCGTCTTATCAGGCGCAATCCGTCGTACAGACTTGGGCGATTCGTCGTTCATAAAACTGAAGAGATTGAACGTAAAGCCGCTTTTCTCACGCCTGTTGAGATAGTCAGACAGCGAAATTCTGGTTCCAAACTCTTCCGAAGGCGTTTTCTGGTTAAGTAAAAATAATGCAAACGGAAGGCTTTGCAAAACGTTAGGGTACAGGTCAGGCCGGATTGCTTCGGTTGAACTGCTGATATTGTCTAAGTTAATCCCGGCAAGGCCAGCTAATGAACTAAGATTCCCTAAGCCGCCAGCACCTTTTGTTTGAATCTCTGGAAGCACCGTCACCTGCGATGTATATTCATCAGGTAAGGATAATGCATACGCCACTCCTATTACTAAGCCCATCACAATTCCAATCAATACGGCAAAGCGGCTTCGTTTCAGAAACGACACAACGTCACTCAACCGAATTTCGATGATGTCGTCGTCCGATTCGTGGGTTGGGCGGTTTTCAGCGATAGCCATACCTGTCGGTGTTGTTGGTTGCCCGTTCATCATAGCAATCGGATAACGGTAAGCACCGTTGCGGCTAACGTGGCAATCACTGATAAAATGCCAATTCGTTCGGCGGGCGACAGGCCTTGTTTGTCCATCGGGCGGAACGGGACAATAATTACGGAGCCGGGCTGCACTTTCGGGTGAAAATTGGCGTACAGAACGCGCCGGGTGCGGTCTTTCTGCCCGTTCGGGTAGGTGATGTATGCTTTGCTGCGTCGGGCGTTTTCGGTGAAGCCGCCCGCCTGATCTATGTAATCGTCGAAGGTGAATCCCGCTTCAAAACTGATGGCCGTTGGGTTCAAAACGGCCCCCCGAATCTCTACCGTTTCGGCGCGTTTCGGAATCAGCAGGGAGTCGCTTTGCTCTAAGCGCAGGTTGCCCTCGGTGTTTGGTTTTTCGATGATGAGTCTCAGGTCGGTGGCAACCAAACTGCCCTGCCGGTGAAACTGTGCGCCGGGCAGATAGGCATCGGTTTTCAGGCCGCCCGCCCGCCGAATCAGGTCGCTGATACGCTCGGTGCGGTTGGCAATGGCATAAAAACCGGGTTGCAACACTTCTCCTCCCACAAAGACCCGCTGTTGTGATTCATAATACGGGGCCGAATACACCGATACAATATCGAACGGTTGCAACACAAAGCTATCGGTGCCGTTCACAAGCAAGTTACGGTCGAGGGGGACTTTGAACAGTTTTACCGAGGTTTGCCCGGCCACGCCAATGCTGTCGGCAACCACGCGCCGGGCCACTTCAAGCGTAGTAGCCGATGCTCCTTCGCGGAAACCGCCCGCCTGCACCACCAAATCAGCCACGCTCATATTGTTGACGAACGCAAACGCACCCGGCTTGTTTATGGCTCCCTCGATGCTGACGGTGAAGCTTTCGCGGAGGTCACGGATAGACTGGATCACGACGCTATCCTGCCGAAGCAACGGAATGTCGGTTAGTTCGCCCCGGAGGAGTTTGCCAAGATCAAAGGAAATGTTTTCCATGTCCATGTCGGGCCGCTCGCGGATGACGTTCGCCCGATTCATAAACGCATCTTTCCGTAATCCGTCGGCCCGTTGGATAAGTTCTTTCACCGTAGTCAGGCCCGGCTCCAGCGCGTACTCGCCGGGGCGCATGATGGAGCCGGTAATATGCACCCGGTTTTCGAAGCGTTCCAGAATCTTACCAACGGTGTATCGGTCACCCCGTTGAGGAGCAAACGTAGTCATACCGTCGGTGGTGATGGTGAAGATTTTGCGTTCACGGGCCGTGTTCCGGCGGAGGGTAATACCGGCGGTGTAGGCTTCATCGGTGAAACCACCGGCAAAACCCAATACCGTTTTCAGCGTTTCACCAGGCAGGACTTCGTAGATGGCGGGTCGGCGGACTTCTCCGGCAAATTCAACGCGGGTTTCGTAGTCGGCCACGCGGATAACGTCCTGATCCTGAAGACGAATGTTATCTTTTTGGTCGGCGCGGAGCAGAAAGTCGTAGAGGTCAATGGTTCTGACGACCCGATTACCCCGAATGATGCTGATGCGCCGGAAGGAGCCGGTTTCTGGGTTGGGGCCGCCCGCCAGATACAGCGCGTTGAAGGCCGAACCGAGCGATGAGATACTGTATGTGCCGGGCTTTACGACTTCGCCGAGGAGCGTGACGCGGATGGTGCGAATCTGACCCAGCGATACCGTTGCCGAGGTGCCGCTACCGGCCCGGCCTAAACCAGAATACGCCTGCTGCAACCGGCTGATGATGCGTTTTTCGGCCTGTTCGATGGTTAATCCGGCCACAAAAATCGGGGCGAGGTTCAGGACTTTTACCGTGCCTTCGGGATTGACGCGCAGTTTGTAATTCTCGGAAGAAGCCCCGAAGATGTCCACTATAATCTCATCGTCAGGCCCAACGGTGTAGCCGCGTGGGGTAGCAATGCGAAGGTTTGGCTCGAACGAAAGCGACGCGTTTTGGAACAGAGACGCGCCAAAAACAACGGGTCGGCGGATGGTGTCGGCTCTCAACAGCGGGAGCGAATCGGTATATATGTTTCGGCGCGACAGATTGCCCGGCAACGACCGGATGACTCCGTTGGAATCGCTGCTCATGCCCGACCCCGTTGCCGACCGACCGCTTTTGGTGCGGATTTGGGCAATGCGTCGGCGCATTTTAGAAACATCATCGAGGGTGTATCCCTGCGACATGGCGGCCTGTTCAATCTGCATTTCGTTCAATCCGCTCGACTGCGCCCGCCGGTAAAATTCCTCTACCTGATCGTCGGACAGTTGGTCAACGCGGGAGGGTTGTCGTTGGGCTAAAGCCGTTGTATCGCACAAAAAAGCGGCACAAACGACCATAAACCAGCATCCAAAGCGGAGAAACTGAGCGACAGGCGGTATTTTGTTGCGTACTAAAATCATGCAGATTTGTCGTTTGGTTTCCAGACGACGGGGCAAAAATAACGGAATATTACAAAATACACCACATTGACCTAAATACGGTTTGTGCTATCGGGTGGGGTTGAAGAGTCTGAGGACTCCCTGCCGGTCAAGACTGAGGTCTCGACCGCACCCGAACGTCAATACCCGCACTGCAACGGAAACCCAACCGCCAACGTTTTCGGAGTACGGCTGCAAAAGACTAATTTTGTGAAAAATAGCGGTACAGAACCGTGATCGCCAGAAACAAAAACACCGATCACGGTTTACCATCTCGATGGATAGCCGCGCTGATACTGACAGAACATGATTAACCTCATCACCAAGAGCATTACGCAATTCTTCGGCACCAAATCGCAGCGCGATGTGAAAGAACTGCTGCCTTACGTCGAAAAAATAAACGCCGAATTCGTCCGGTTGAAAAACCTCTCCAATGACGAACTGCGGCAGGCATCGGCCACGCTGCGGCAGCAGATTGCCGATGCGTTGCAGGACATTGACGATCAAATTGCTGACCTGCATCAGCAGGTTGTGGACAACCCGACGATGGACGTGGACGACAAAGAGCGCGTCTTTTTGCAGATTGACAAACTCGAAACCGACCGCAACAAAGAACTCGAAGCCATTTTGCTCGATGCCTTGCCGCAGGCGTTTGCTATTGTGAAAGAAACGGCCCGGCGGTTCAAAGAAAACGAGCAGTTGGTGGTTACGGCTACCGAACTCGATAAAGAGCTGGCCTTCAAGCGAAAACACATTCAAATCGAAGGTGATCAGGCGTTGTGGGCTACCGAATGGGATGCCGCCGGAACGCCCATCAGGTGGGACATGATGCACTACGACGTGCAGCTTATCGGGGGCGTGGTGTTGCATCAGGGCAAGATTGCCGAGATGGCAACCGGCGAAGGAAAAACATTGGTCTCTACCTTGCCCGCCTTTCTGAACGCGCTTGGCGGGCGCGGGGTGCATATCGTGACCGTGAACGACTACCTCGCCAAGCGTGACTCCGAATGGAACGGGCCGTTGTTTGAATTTCATGGCCTGCGCGTTGATTGCATTGACAAGCATCAGCCCAACACCGAAGCCCGCAAAAATGCGTACCTCGCCGACATCACCTATGGCACCAACAACGAGTTTGGGTTCGATTACCTGCGCGACAACATGGCCCGCGAAACCGGCGAACTCGTGCAGCGCAAACACCACTACGCAATGGTGGATGAAGTGGACTCGGTTTTGGTGGACGATGCCCGTACTCCGTTGATTATCAGCGGCCCCGTGCCGCGTGGTGACGAGCAGGACTATGCTGAACTGAAGCCAAGAATCAGCCGCGTGGTGGAGGTGCAGAAAAAATTGGTGTATGATTTGCTGAATGAAGCCAAGAAAAAAATTGCGGCTGGCGACGATAAAGAAGGCGGTTTAGCCATGTTCAGGGCGCACCGGGGATTGCCCAAACACAAGCCGCTCATCAAGTTTTTGAGCGAGATGGGCAACAAAGCCCTGCTGCAAAAAACCGAGTCCATCTACCTCTCCGAGAATCAGAAGCTGATGCCGGAGGCCGATAAGCCCCTGTATTTTACCATTGATGAGCGCAATAACAGCATTGATCTCACCGAAAAAGGCATTGACTTTATCACCGGCACTGGCGAAGACCCCACGTTTTTTATCCTGCCCGATTTATCCATTGATATCAACGCCATTGACAAGGATGACGACCTAAGCGAGCAGGACAAAATCCTGCGTCGCGAAGCCCTGATTCGGGATTATTCGGTAAAAACGCAGCGGATCAATACCGTGAACCAACTCTTGAAAGCCTACACCCTGTTTGAACGCGACACCGAGTACGTGATTATGGACGGCAAGGTGAAAATTGTGGATGAGCAGACGGGCCGGATTATGGAAGGTCGGCGGTGGTCAGATGGGCTGCACCAGGCCGTTGAAGCCAAAGAAAACGTGAAGGTCGAAGATGCCACCCAGACCTACGCGACGGTGACGCTCCAGAATTATTTCAGGATGTATCACAAACTCGCCGGGATGACGGGTACTGCCGAAACCGAAGCGTCTGAACTCTGGCAGATTTATAAACTCGACGTGGTGGTAATTCCGACCAACAAGGCCATCACGAGAAAAGACGAAGAAGACAAAGTGTATCGGTCGGTACGGGAGAAATACAACGCCGTTGTTGACGAGATCAACGCGCTGGTTGAGCAGGGCCGCCCGGTGCTGGTGGGAACCACATCGGTCGAAAACTCGGAACTCCTGAGCCGGTTGCTGGCGATGCGGAAGATTCAGCACCAGGTCTTGAACGCCAAATATCACCAGCGCGAAGCCGAAATTGTGGCTTCGGCGGGCTTTCCCGGCACCGTGACCATTGCTACCAACATGGCCGGGCGCGGCACCGATATTAAACTCACGGCTGAATCAAAAGGGTCGGGCGGGCTGGCAATCATCGGTACCGAACGGCACGAGTCGCGCCGGGTTGACCGGCAGTTGCGGGGCCGCGCCGGTCGGCAGGGCGATCCGGGAACGTCGCAGTTTTTTGTGTCGCTCGAAGATAGCCTAATGCGGTTGTTCGGCTCCGACCGGATTGCCAAAGTCATGGACCGGATGGGGCTGGAAGAAGGCGAAGTGATTCAGCACTCGATGATTACGAAATCTATCGAACGGGCGCAGAAGAAGGTCGAAGAAAACAACTTCGGCATCAGGAAACGGCTGTTGGAATACGACGACGTGATGAACTACCAGCGCGAAGCCATCTACAAACGTCGGCGCAACGCGCTCTTCGGCGACCGGCTTTCGCTCGACATTGCCAACATCATGTTTGATGTCTGCGAAGAGATCGTGGCAAACTCCGAGGGTAATTTCGACGAGGTAAAATTGCAAGTACTCACATCGATTGGGGCCGAAACCACGCTGACCGCCGAGAGTTTCGCCAAACTGAAAAAGCCCGAACAGGTGCGGCATTTGTATAACGAGGCCGAAGCGCAATACCAGGCGAAAAACATGGCTATTGCCGAAAAAGCCACGCCTGTTCTGAAGCAGGTGCTGTCGCAACAGCCTCATATCGAGAACATTGTGGTGCCGTTTACCGACGGTTTGCACGAACTGACGGTGGTGAGCGACTTGCGCCAGGCCATCGAAACCAACGGGCGGCTGTTGGTAACGGAGATGGAAAAAGCGGTCTCGCTCTCGCTCATTGACCAGGAATGGAAAGAACACCTCCGTGAGATGGACGACCTGAAACAGTCGGTGCAGAACGCCGTGTTTGAGCAGAAAGACCCATTGTTAGTGTATAAGTTTGAGTCTATCGAACTCTTCAAGCGGTTTTTGAGCAAGGTCAACTTCGACACGGTTAGTTTCCTGACCAAAGGCGACATCCCGGCGCAGGAAGAGCAGGAAATTCAGCCGGGCCACGATTGGCAGGCTCCGGTGCAGCGACGCGCCCCGAAAATGCCCGAACTGCATACCAACATGGAGGAGTTTGACGATGACCACCTCGGCAGCGGCCCCGAAGAATATGCCCGGCGCATGGCAAATAACAATGCAGCCGGGGCGGGCGCTCCGCCGATGCAGTTGCCAAAACAGGCTCCGGTGAAGGTGGTGAAAATTGCCAACCGCAACGAGAAGGTCAGTGTGCGCTACAAAGACGGAACGGTGAAGAAAGACGTGAAATACAAAACCGTCGAAAGCGACCTCATGAGCGGTAGGGCTATGCTGATGGAATAAGATTCTGACCATTGAATAAACCCCCACCCCAACCCTCCCCGGTAGGGAGGGCCTTTTAGGCGAACAAAATGTTCGCCTTTTTTTGTACCTTGTCTCAACAAATCAGACGCAGGAAAACGATGGTAGCGCAGGAGAAACAGTACATCACCGAAGCCGAATACCTGACGATGGAGCGTGAAGCCCTCGACAAAAGCGAGTATCTTGACGGAGAAATTTACCCAATGGCCGGAGCATCCCACAAACACAACCGAGTTACGGAGAACCTTTCCGTTGAAATTGGCGGCTTTCTTAAACATAAAACCTGCCAGTCCTATTCACGAGATTTACGGATTTACATTCCGCGCAACTCACTCTATGCCTATCCTGACCTCATTATCACATGCGGAAAAGAATATTTCTTAGACGACGAGTTCGATACCTTACTGAACCCAACGGTGCTGGTTGAGGTACTGTCGAGAAGTACATCTAAATATGATCTGGAAGGGAAATTTGAACTCTACCGGGAAATTGATTCGCTGACCGAGTACGTCACGGTTCATTCTCGCCGGATGAAAGCAACCGTCTGGCAGAAATCAAGCGAAGGCGTTTGGTCGCTTGCCAAGGAAACCGCCAACCCTACTGATTCGATTCATATTCAGACGATTGGCCTGACCCTGCCCTTAAGAGATATATATGACCGGGTGATTTTTGATGAAAAATGAGCCGCCAACAAGACTAATAGTCATAAACTCGTAAATCCTTCATCGGCTAAATACTGCCCGATGTTGAACGAAATCCCCGGTACAACCTCTACCGGGCTGTTCCAGTCGCGGTAGGTGGCTTCTGGCAAGGCCACATCAAAAACCAATACCTGCCGAACGTCGGTCAAGACCCAAATAACTTTGGTTGCCCCAAACTCCATAAGTTTCTGTGTTTTGCCGAAAACGTAGGCGTGTTCGGTCTGGTTTTTCAGGTCCACTTTCACATCAACTTCGATGGATACCAACGGTGGAATGTCCACGTATTTAGTCGTGATTTTGTCGTTTGTCAGCACCGACCGTTCGTAGAGCATCACATCGCAGGACAGGTTTTCATTTCTGCCGATGTGCAGACCGGGTTCATTGGTGAGCGTTCGAAAGAGTTTATGATTCATCTGGCTGTAAATTATTGCGTTCAGATAACTGACTATAAACGACTGTAAACCACTGACTCCCATAATTTCGGACGGTTGTTTTGTGTTTTTCAGGACATCGCTGTACCCTTTTCGGTAGTAGGTTCTGCCGCCCCAGCGTTCATAAATAAGTTCTGGGTAGGTGCGCCGGGGTTTTGTAACGGGTTGAGCCAGGGTTTCCATAGTCAGTTGGTTTTTACCAAAGATAGCGAATCACAACACAAACGTCCGAATCAGCAAGCCGCCGATGGCCGCGCCAATCAACGGC
This sequence comes from Cytophagales bacterium, assembly GCA_038230415.1. Taxonomy (GTDB): domain Bacteria; phylum Bacteroidota; class Bacteroidia; order Cytophagales; family Spirosomataceae; genus JBBRNH01. Next base: position 61,050 of record JBBRNH010000001.1, read on the forward strand.
CCGACCACTGGAATCCAGGCGTAAGCCCAATCGGATGAGCCTTTGCCGGGAATGGGCAGCAGCGCATGAACAATGCGCGGGCTGAGGTCGCGGGCAGGGTTGATGCAATAGCCGGTGGTGCCGCCCAGCGACAACCCGATGCTCCAGACCAGCATACCAACCAAATACGGCCCGACACCGATTGCCAGCATACCTAAGGCTTTTGACGATATACCGGCCAGACCCAAAATCAAAACCAGCGTACCAATGGCTTCGCTCGTGAGGTTGTCGGCGGTGTGGCGGATGGCCGGGCCGGTGGCAAACACGGCGAGTTTGTCGAACGGGTCTTCGGTAACGGCTAAATGCTGGCGATACAGCAGCCAAACCAACACCGCGCCCAGAAACGCGCCCAGCAGTTGCGCCGATATGTAGGGTATGATGTTGGCCCAATTGTCGGTGGCAATGGCGAAGGCGAGTGTTACGGCGGGGTTTAAGTGGGCATCGGCACTGCCAAAGGCTTTTGCCACAAACACGCCAATCATCACGGCAAAACCCCAACCCGCCGTAATCACGATCCAGCCCGCGCCGTTGCCTTTGGTTTGTTTGAGAACGACGTTGGCAACCACGCCATCGCCCAAGAGTAGCAGCACCATCGTGCCAATGAGTTCGCCAAGAAAAGGAGATGTTTGCATTTGGAAGGGAGTCTTTTAACGCAGAGACGCAAAGATTTACGCAGAGTTCACAGAGGAGTCCCTTGATTTTTAAAAACTCTGCGAACTCTGCGTAAATCTTTGCGTCTCTGCGTTGAGATCAGTTTAGGAATAATTTTTGCGAATTAAGCCATATTTTTGACTCCATGAAAACCATCCGATTTGACCACTACGGCAAACCCGCCGAGATTCTGACCGCCGTTGATACCACACTGCCTGAACCGGGGCCGGACGAAGCACGGATAAAAGTCATCGCCAGCCCCATAAATCCGTCCGATATTATGTTCGTGCAGAACCTCTACGGTATCCGGCCTCAGTTGCCGTCTGCTGCGGGCTTTGAAGGCATGGGCGTGGTTGATGCCGTTGGCGAAGGCGTTCAGATTCTGCCCGGTACGCGGGTCAGTTTCACCGGCTTGGGTAGTTGGGGCGAATACGCCATCGCCCACCAGAAAGCCATGATTCCGGTGCCGGATAGCATGACCGACGAGATTGCGGCCCAGTTGTTTGTGAACCCGTTTACAGCCTACGCGATGGTCAAAAATTCGGGCGTGAAAGCCGGTGAGTGGCTTATGCTCACGGCGGCAGCGTCGGCGTTTGGCAAATTGGTGATTCAGTTTTGCCAGCGCGAAGGCATCAAAACCATCGGCACCGTTCGGCGAGACGACTTAAACGACGACCTCCGCGCCCTGGGTCTGACCGAAATTATCAACACCGAAACCGAAGATATGAGCAAGCGCGTCCGGGACATTACCGACAAACAGGGCGTATCGGCTATTCTTGATGCCGTTGGCGGCCACACGGCTTCCGAAGCCCTGAAATGTTTAGCAAAAGGCGGAACGCTGTATGTTTATGGCTTGCTGAGTTTGCAGGATCCGGCCATTAATATCGGCATCATGATTTTTAAAGAACTGACCATCAAAGGGTTCTGGCTTACCGACTGGATGAAAACCGTTGATGCCAAAACCCGCGCCGAGGTTGCCCAGAACGTCGTGGCGATGTTATCGTCGGGCGAGATTCAACTCCCCGTTGAAGCTACGTATAACCTCGACCAGATTGCCGAAGCCGTTGACCACGCCGATAAGCCGGGCCGGTGGGGTAAGATTTTGATAAAACCGTAACTGCGTCTCGCTGCCGGATGATGCCCGGAAAACCGTATCTTTAACTCAACCAACAACACCCTGTTATGATAGCCGAACAAGTGTATATCAGCCCCGAAGCCTATCTCCGGCAGGAACGCGATGCGGCATTTAAAAGCGAATATATCGACGGAGAAATTATTGATATGGCAGGCGCATCAACAAACCACAACGTAATTAAAGAAAACGTTGCCATTCAAATTGGTGTACACGTCAGGACAAGCAGAAAAGGTTGCCGCAGTATGTCCAGCGATCAGCGTGTGAACGTGCCGACGAACTCGCTCTATGCCTACCCGGACGTGGTGGTGGTTTGCGGCCCGAATGAATACCTCGACGAACAGTGCGATACGCTGACTAATCCATTGCTGATTGTGGAGGTCTTATCACCGGGAACGGCGGCTTTTGACCGGGGCGATAAATTTGCGTTGTATCGGCACTCGGCCACGTTGCGGGAATATGTGTTGGTTGATTCGGAGAAGATACGCGCCGAGGTCTTTCGGAAACACACTGAAGGCTATTGGTTTCTGGCTGATGAAACTAATGCCGAAACCGAAACCATCACCTTAGCCAGTATTGATTTTCAGTTACCAATGGCGGCTGTCTATGCCGAAACAGAGGGCGTATTCCGCCGATAAAACCATGAACCCACTCAAAAAACTCGCTTTTCTCTGGTCATACAGCCTGTTGGCCGTCATCATCGGTAGTTACTACATCGGTGGCCCGGCCTATACCTGGCTCGGCGGATTTTATGTGTATGCCATTATCCCGGTGCTTGACGCGCTGACGGGTAAAGACCGCCAGAACGTCGGCCACGATGCCTACGAAGACGTACTGAACGACCGCTATTTTGATGTTCTGGTTTACTCATTCGTTTATCTGCAATATGCACTCCTGCTGTGGGGTTGTTATGTGCTGACCTTCAACGAGTTCACCGTTGGTCAGAGCATCCGGCTGATGATTAGCATCGGGCTGTTTGGCGGCACAATTATCAACATCGCCCACGAACTCGGCCACCGGAGCAGCAAAACGGCGCAGTTTCACGCCAAAGCCGGGCTGCTGTCGGTGAGTTATATGCACTTTTTTATCGAGCATAACCGGGGCCATCACGTTCACGTTGCCACACTGAACGACCCGGCTACCTCGCGCCGGGGGCAGTCGGTGTATGCGTTTTGGGGGCAGTCAATCATCGGCAGTTATCGGTCGGCGTGGCAGATAGAAAGCAAGTTGCTGGCAAAAGCCGGGCATCGGGTCTGGAGCCGCCACAACAACATGCTCTGGTTTACGGCCCTGCCCGTTGTACTGTTACTGACCCTCACCGCCGGGTTTAGTCTGTGGGCGGGCGGGTTTGTCTGGCAGATTCCGGTGTTTTTTGTGGTGCAGAGCCTGATGGCAATTTTGCTGTTAGAGTCCGTAAATTACATCGAGCATTACGGCATTTTGCGCCGGGAAGTATCGCCGGGCCGGTTTGAGCGCGTTAATCCGCTGCACTCCTGGAACGCCAGCCACTTGGTGAGCAATCTGGTGCTGTTTCAACTCCAACGCCACTCTGACCACCACGCCTACGCCAGCCGACCGTATCAGGTCTTGCGCCATTTCGACGAAAGCCCGCAGTTGCCGTATGGTTATCCGCTCATGATTCTGATTAGTTTGGTGCCGCCGTTGTGGTTTCGGTTGATGGACAATCGGTTGGATACCTGGAAAGCCCGCGCCCTGCAGCCCGACGAAATTTCGGCAGTGGTGCGGCAGTTTGCCTGACCCATTTCACAATACATACCGAAAGCAGTGCGTTAAGAGTACGTTTATATCTGGTGCCGATTTTATTCGCAAACTATGATTTTACTGCAAGTTCCGACGGCCATTGACTCAACGGCTCTCTCTGCCTCGGCTACCGCTGCCGCTTCGTCAGCGCAAAGTGTTTCGATCATTGATTTCGTCTTCAAAGGCGGCTTCATCATGGTTCCGATTGCGGTTTTGCTGCTTGCTACCATCTATTTGATCTTTGAACGCTATCTCGTCATCCGTTCGCAGACCAAAGCTGATGCCGGATTCATTGATAATGTCCGGGATATGGTGATGCAGGGAAACATCAAATCTGCCGAGTCGTTCTGCAAAAATCAGCGCACGAGCATGGGGCGCGTTTTTGAGAAAGCCACCGGACGTATCGGCTCACCCATCCGCGACATCGAAAGCACCATAGAAACCGTTGGGCAGATCGAAATCGGGCGGTTAGAGCGTAACATGGGCTACCTCGGCATCATTGCCGGTATTGCACCCATGCTTGGTTTTATCGGAACGATTTCCGGGATTATCCGCATTTTTTATGACATCTCGCTCACCGACAACATCAGCGTCGGCATCATTGCCGGTGGTCTATACGAAAAAATGATTACCTCCGGCGCGGGTCTCGTGGTGGGCGTGATTGCCTACACGGGTTATCACCTGCTGAATATGATGGTCGAACGCTTCACGCTGACGCTGGAAATGAACGCTTTCGAGTTCTTAGAAGTCCTGCAAAAACCAACCGCCGAACGGGTGCGGTAAAATGGTGGCAAGTGGTTAGTAGCAAGTGGTCAGTTGGCTGACGCAAGCGTACTAACCACTTGCCACCAACCACTTGCCACTATTTTATGAAACTCCGCCGAAAAAGTAAGTTTGCTGCCGAGGTAGCCACGTCGTCGCTGAACGACATTATGTTTTTCCTGCTGTTGTTCTTTCTGATTATCTCAACGGTGGCTAACCCGAACGTAATCAAGCTGTTACTGCCCAAAGCGTCGGCATCGCAGCAGTTGAGCAAGAAACAGGTTACGCTCTCGGTTGATGCCAACAAGCAGTATTTTATTGACAAGAAGCCCGTTGACGGTCAGAATCTCGAAGCCGAACTGAAAACAATGATGGAGGGCATTGCCGAGCCAACGGTTGTGGTGCGATTCGATAAGACACTGACTGTTCAGGATTTGGTGAGTGTGCTGGAAACCGGCGCAAAGCTGAACATCAAGATGGTGATGGCAACGTCGAAGTAGTGAACTGAATCCGGGTTTGCGGCAGGCTTTCGGGGTGTTCTGCTTTCAGAAATGTAATGAGGCCCTCGCGGATGTGGCAGCGCAGATCAAACGCCGAACTTGCATCCTGGGCCGACACCAAGACCCGCACCACAATCCCGGTCGGGGTGGTGTCCGTTACCTGCACGGCAAACACCTGACCATCCCAGAGCGCATCTGCTTCGACCAAATTGCGGGCTTTCTGCCGCACGGTTTCCACCGGAACGTTGTAATCGAGATACAGCAGCACGATTCCGGTGATGGATGATTCGGTGCGAGTCCAGTTCTGAAACGGATTTTCCACGAAATACGTGATGGGCAAAATCAGCCGCCGTTTGTCCCAAATCCTGACTATCACCGTTGTCAGGTTAATCTCTTCGATGCGGCCCCATTCATTTTCGACCACAACGGCATCGTCAATTCTGATTTGCTGCGAAAACGCAATCTGAATCCCGGCCAGCAGACTCGCCAATGATTTTTGGGCGGCAAAACCAATCACCACCGACACAATTCCCGCCGAAGTCAGTACGCTTAACCCCACTTTGCGGCTTCCCTGAAACGACAGCAATAACAATGAAACGCCAATCACGATGACGCTTAACGCAATGGCCCGGCGGATAAATTTCACCTGCGTCACAAACTTGCGCTGATTCAGGTTGGTATCCTGCGTGGGGTCGTATTCCCGAACGGTAATTATCTCAACGGCTTTGAGCAACTGTACTAATAGCCACGTGCTGATGACCAGAAACAATAACTCAGCGGCTTTGTCGGTAACGGGATGTCGGCGTAGAAATCGTTCGTTCTGAAGATTAGTGCTGACCAAGAAAAATAGCGACGGCACAAACGCAATTAATGCCCAATGGCAGTGTTGGCGCAGAGTTTGAAGCCAGAAAAAGGGCCGTCGACGCAGAATAAGCCGCACCGTTTGTGAGATCAGGAAATCGGCTGTCAGACCCAATAGCAACGAAGCAGCCAGCAGTACCCAGCCCGAAATATCGCGGTTCGGCACAAACCCGACCCACCGAACCAGCCCCCGAATCCAGGTATCAAGTTGTTGTTGCATGGTGCAAAAGTAAAAAAGCCGCATCGGTTCCGTGCGGCTTTTCAGGCAATGAATAGGAAAACGATTTTATGATTCAAAAACCGTTTTGCGGTAAATGGCCTGCATCAGCAATGTTAAATCGCCGAGCCGGATGATGGATTCGAGCGTTCGGTAATCGTGATTGAGCCATTCGTCAGGATTGCCGGTGCGTGAATACAACGATGCAAACGGCTTGGTCTGGTCTATAAACAAAATATGTTGCAACGACGGAATGAGTTTGTAATAGGCCAGTTTTTCGCCCTGATCGAACTTCCGGGTGCTTTTCGAGAGGACTTCCACCACGATTTCGGGATTCTTGATTCGCATAGTGGAGACGCGGCCCGTTGGCGTTGTGCCGTATTCAACGGGTTCTTTCACAACCGATAAGTCAGCGTTGAAATCACCTTCCTGATTCGGAATCATGATTTTGACATTACTACCCAGTACATCGTAGCCTTCTTTGTCTATGAGTAGGTTATTAAACAGCCAGATAAGTATTCCTACTAAACTTTCGTGAAGGCGGCTTGCCTGACTCATAATGACTTCATTGTTTAAAAATTGAACGGTGTAGGGCGCGTCTTCGGCCAGTTCAAGGTATTCGTCCCACGTGGCTGGCAACCGCGCCAGTTCGTCCTCGTCAAATTCGTCGAGTGTTTCGGGGAAATTAAGCGTTGTAACATTCATTAGATTGCTGATTTTGAAGAAATTAGTTCAGGCCCGTTTCACAATTTCGAGCATTGCAGCCAGAAGCATAGGAAGTATTTGCTCATCAATAAAATAGCGTGTTGTATCAATGGTTGCGATGTGACCATCGAGTTCCAGAAACAGCCAGTCAAAAGCGTTCGTTACGCAACCCATTATCCGGGGCGTTGGCTGACCATAGCGGGCATTAAAAATCTGGGCCGCATACATCTCGGCAAATGCCTGAGCAATGCCTTCTTCAAGGGTACGGTTCTTGGCCTCAACTACACAAAACACCGGAGATTTTATGTCAAAACTATCTTCGCGGCTGAACAAATAATCACACACGCCAACCAACCCCTGCCCGGCATCAACATTGAACGAGTAACCCGAATAATAGGTGAATTGCCGCCCACTTAATCGCCAAACCTCACGTAAAATGGGTGTAATAAGGTGTTCGGACTTTGATTTTTCGCTATTGGTAGGCAACAGACTGGCATCTGATAAATCGTCGCGTAGGCGTGTCGAAACGATTACTGGCTGTAACGTACTTTTATCGAATAACACGCCCCGACGCTCTCTCAACCCAAATTGGGTTTCTAACTGGCGCATCGAAAAATCACTGTATGCCATAGCTATTGAATTTTTAGGCAAGCAACGGCTTTATCACCTTGCCGTGAACGTCGGTCAGGCGGTAGCGTCGGCCCTGATGTTTGAAGGTCAGTTTTTCGTGGTCAACGCCCATCAGGTGCATGATTGTGGCCTGAAAATCGTGAATATGCACCGGGTCTTTCACGATGTTATAGCCAAAATCATCGGTCTCGCCGAAAACGAAACTCTTTTTCACCCCGGCTCCGGCCATCCAGATCGTGTAGCAACGCGGGTGGTGGTCGCGGCCATAATTGTCGCGGGTGAGTTTGCCCTGCGAATACGGCCCGCGCCCAAACTCACCGCCCCAGATCACGAGCGTATCGTCGAGCAAACCGCGTTGTTTCAAATCCTGCACCAATGCCGCCGAAGCCTGGTCAACACTGGTGGCCTGGGTTTTGATGTCTTTGGGCAGGTTGCCGTGCTGATCCCAGCCCTGATGGTACAACTGCACGAACTTCACATCCTTCTCGATCAACTTTCTCGCCAGCAGGCAGTTAGCGGCAAACGTGCCGGGCTTGCGCGAATCCGGGCCGTATGCGTCAAAAATATAGGCGGGTTCTTTGCTCAAATCCAGTGTTTCCGGCACCGAAGCCTGCATTCGGTAGGCCATTTCGTATTGTTGCATCCGGTTGTTGATTTCCGGGTCAAGCACGTGCTTCATCTGCTCGGCGTTGAGCTGGGCCAGTTTGTCGAGCATCCGTCGGCGGCTGCTGCGGTCAATGCCGGGCGGGTTGTTGAGGTAATACACTGGGTCTGGCCCCGACCGAAACACTACACCCTGATGCACTGACGGCAAGAAACCGTTGCTCCAGAGTTTGGCATACAGCGGTTGGTCGCCCCCGCGTCCTTTCGAGAGCAACACCACAAACGCGGGCATATTCTGGTTGTCGGAGCCGAGACCGTAGCTGACCCACGAGCCAAACGACGGGCGACCGGCTTGCTGACTGCCCGTCTGGATGAACGTTATTGCCGGGTCGTGGTTGATGGCATCGGTATTCATCGTCCTAATAAAACAAAGATCGTCGGTCATGCGGGCCGTGTGGGGCAGCAGTTCAGAGAGCCACATCTGACTATGACCGTGTTGGGCAAATTTGTAGGCCGATGCCGCCAGCGGAAACGAACTTTGCCCGGCAGTCATGCCCGTTAGCCGTTGCCCTTTTCTGACCGATTCGGGCAAGTCCTGCCCAAACATGGCTTCGAGTTTTGGTTTATAATCAAAGAGTTCTAACTGACTCGGTGCGCCGGACTGAAACAGATAAATCACCCGTTTCACTTTCGGCGGGAAGTGCGGTTTGCCCAAAGCCGGGCCATCGCCCGGCGACGGTGTACCGCCGAACAGTTTCCCCGGATTGAGCAGCGAGGCTAAGGCCAATGTACCGATGCCCGCGCCGGTTTGCCCCAGAAAATTCCGGCGACTGAATTGATCGTGAATTTGATCCTGAATGTCCATGATTTGGGCTATCGTTTAATTATCGCTTCGTCGAAATTCATTACCGTACTGGCAACCACTGTCCAGGCGGCCAAGTTTGCCGGGGGAAGTTGCCTGTTTACGGGGTATTCGCCAACGGCCAGCAGCGTCTGCGCCCGCTTCGGATTTTGCTGAAAGTCAGCCAGTTCCTCGGCATACAGTGCGCTCAGAATCTTTATTTCGTCGGGCCGCGCCGGGCGGCTGACAAGGGCTTTAAAAAACTGATTGATAACCGTAGTAACGGCAGTTGTGCCGGTGGGCGATGGGTCAGTGCGCGGATTAACTGACGGTTGCCTGTTATCCGGGCGGCTTTCCGGCAGTATAACAGGTACTACGTTTTGCGCCAGTACCCGTGCCGCTTCCACAAACTGAGGGTCGTTGAGCGTTACCAATGCCTGCAACGGCGTACTGGTTTTCTGGCGTTTTACGATACAGGAGTGCCGTTCGGCAGCGTCGAAGTTAAGCATCATCGGCGGGGGCGAACTGCGCTTCCAGATCGTATAAATACTCCGTCGGTACAGCGTATCGCCGTGACTTTGCGTGTAGTTCACGGCGTTGCGCGTGGCAAGGGCTTCCCAGATACCGGTTGGCTGATACGGATACACGCTCGGCCCGCCGATTCGTTGGGTTAGCAAACCACTGGCAGCCAATACGTTATCTCTTATCTGCTCGGCACTCATTCTGTAGCTTGGCCCGCGTGTGAGGTAGGTATTGTCAAAATCAGCCTCCCGCGCTGCTACCGATACCGACGATGATTGCCGGTAAGTAGCCGAGGTAACAATGAGCCGTTGCAGTGCTTTTACGTTCCAGGGCGCAACACCGTCGCCACCGTCGCGCAATCGAACGGCTAAATAATCGAGCAATTCGGGGTGGCTCGGTAAGGCACCCTGGTTGCCAAAATCGTCAGAATTTTTGGCGAGTCCCTGCCCGAAGTACTGCTGCCAAAAACGGTTTACCATTACGCGGGCAAACAACGGGTTGTCGGGAGCCAGGAGCCAGTTTGCCAGATCGAGCCGGTTTTTGGGTTTGCCATTGCCCTTGTCGGGCAGTTGATTCAACGAGTGCAACACGCCGGGCTGTACCCGGTCGCCGGGTACATCGTAGGCTCCCCGTTTCAGGATGAAGGTTGGACGCGGGGTCTTGCGTTCGTGCATCGTCATCACGTCAATTTGATCACTAAGCAAATCGGTTTCCCGCCCCAGCAAGGCCCGGCGCGTCAGGCGGTTTTCCTGCGTTGGCTTATCCACATTGGTCAAAAAGTAATCATACAAAGCGGCTTCCTCTGCCGGGGATCGTTTTGGGTTGCGAATAGCTGCTGTCAGTTCGTCCTGTTGCGTAAACATCCCCTGCACATCGAGCCGGGTCAGTTTGCGGGCATACACCCGGAGGTCATCTACCGAATAGCCCCGGTAGTTGTAGTCGTGCCGTTGGCCGATGGCAAAGTTTGGTGTACCCGCCCCCCAGGCCGACCGTTTTTTACCCCATAACGCGCTCTGTGTCAGATTATCGGTGATGGTCCTGGTCGGTATCGGTTGTCCGTCGGCGTAGAGTGTAACACCGTTGGCGCGGCTTGTTCCGTCGTAGGTCACGGTCAGCAAAACCCACTTGTTGAGCGGCAATTTCTGGGTGGTTTCAATGTCAATGGCATCGTCGGGCCAGACATAACTGAGCCGGAACGCCAGCCGCCCGTCTGCAAGCCGATCATACTCGTAGCCCCGGAACCCGTTGAACGGCCCCAGATTGCGGTTAAACAACGGGCCGGTTAGTTTGGGGTCGGTTACGTTTACCCACAAGCTGACCGTGAATGGCTGATTTCGCTCGAACCAGGCCGGATACTTCGTGGTGCTTAGTTTCTGCCATTCGCCTGCTCCTTTGAGTTCCATAAAACTCTCGCCCACTAATGTAACGCCCTGACCAACCGGGCTTTTGACGAACGGAATCGGGTGGTCGAGGTCACCGTGCGTCTCCATCGGCAGGGTGTCGTTGGCGAGGTTGGCAAAAATTCGGCGTGTTTTCTGTTTGCCCTTGTCGCCTTCTTTTTTGTCGGTAAACTGGTCAAACGGGATATTCATCACCAGCCCTTCACGGGCCGAAATCATCGTGTTTGGGTTTTTCGGGGCGGTTTTTAGCCACGATTGAAAACGTTGCTTCACCGGCCCCGAAACCGCCAGCGTTGCCTCATCGCGGTCGGCAACCCGGATTTTCTCCCGGATAAACTTTAGTTGGGCTTCTGCCGAGGCCGAGGTCGGCAGCGTTACGTGGGGCGAGGGTTCGCCATTGTACGGAATCTGCCCGAACTCGTTGTTATTGGCAAAGAACGCACCTAAAGCGTAATAGTCTTTCTGCGAAATGGGGTCGTATTTATGGTCGTGGCACCGGGCGCACTCTACCGTCAGGCCCAGCATGGCTTTCCCAAACGTGTCGGTACGGTCGCCGATGTAAGCTGCTTCGTATTCGGCGGGAACAATACCGCCCTCCTGACTTTGCTGATGATTCCGGTTAAAGGCCGTAGCCACGAGCATATTCCGGGCAATGGCTTCGTCTGTCGATTGAGGCAGCAAATCACCGGCTAACTGCCACGTAATGAACGTTTTGAGTGACAAATTTTTATTAAACGCCCGGATTACCCAATCGCGGTAGGGCCACATGGTTCGCGGGCCGTCGTCCTGATAACCGTGCGTATCGGCGTAGCGGGCGGCATCGAGCCAGTCAACGGCCATGCGTTCGCCATAGTGCGGGCTTTGCAGGAGTCGGTCAACCGCTTTTTCGTAGGCGTTCGGGGCTTTATCGGCCAGAAACGCATCTACCTCGGCGGGCGTTGGCGGTAATCCGGTGAGGTCTAAACTTACCCGGCGCAGCAACGTAGTTTTATCCGCTTCCGGTGCAAGCGTCAGATTCTTTTCTTTGGCTTTTGCCCAGACAAAACGGTCAACATCATTTCTGGCCCAGCCCGAATCGTAGGGTTGTGGCACAGTCGGCTTCGCCGGGGCCACCAGCGACCAGTGCGGCTTATACTCTGCACCCTGCTCGATCCATTTGATGAGCAACGCTTTTTCTTCGGCACTCAGCGTCAGGTTCGATTTTGGGGTTGGCATCACCTCATCGGGGTCGGTGCTGACGATGCGGTGGAACAACTCACTACCCGCCACGTTGCCGGGTTTGATGGGTGTGTGTCCGCTCTCTTTCAGGGCTGCGTAGGCGTTCTCGGCAATATCAAGCCGCAACCCGGCCTGCTGTTTGTTGGCATCGGGGCCATGACAGGCAAAGCAACGGTCGCTCAGAATCGGCTTGATATGCAGGTTATAATCAACCTTGTCGGGCAGGGTTTTAGAAGCCAATAGAACATCGGCGGGTAACTCAGCGCGGTGGCAGCCAGCCAGCCAGCCAACCGAGCCGACGATGAGCGTTACCAAACTGAGAAACGTGTATCTACTACTGATCTCGAAACGCATACGATTTATAGTAAAGGAGTTATGTAACAAAAGTACGTTTTTCCAGCACCGGATAATTGGGAAATGCTATTCTTCCCGGCGGTATTTTCATAAAGCGATAATACGGCCCGACTTCCCTGTTGGCGGGTAAAACAGCAGCTCTTTTTGATTCTGGCACCGTTTACCGGGATGAATCCGTTATTTTGTGAGAATCCATTCGTTACTAACTAATTAATCAACTGATAATGAAAACCATTGTTCTAAAGCAAAATGCCACCTTTAAAAACCCGGATATCGGCTACGTGCGGGCAGTAATGGCCGAGGTTAGTGGCAAATGGGTGCCGATTACCGACCCTGTTTCACAATTTCCCAATACGGGTAATATTCTGATTTTCAATGCCTATCAGAGCGAAATAGACAAACGATACCTGAAAGAAGAACTGTTTTTTTTAGACTGTAATGTTAATCCCGGCCACAACGACAGTCAGGCCGGTAGCTGCAAATATTCGGCATCAGGCAATGCCGCCGACGAACCCCAACGCCATCAGCTTTGCCCCGTTCTGAACAAACCCTTCGACCCGGCCCGGCCTATTATCTTATCCGTTGACGATCAGCCGTATAACTACATTTTTTTGCGCGATGGCGAGTTTATCTATGGCCCTTTCTGGCACACCAACGAGACCGAAGCCGATAACGACGATAAACTCCGAATCAGACTGAAAGCCGATAATGCCGTTGAATTAGAAATATCTGCCGATTACGAAAACTGTATTTTTCAGATTCCGGTTGCCGAAGCCAAACTGCTCGAAGCCAACGGTCAATATTATGTTCTGGATGTCCGCGAATTACTCGCCGACGACCGGCGGTTGCGCCACCCGATTTATTACGGCGCGTCTGGCGAACTTATGGAGTGGGCGCGGAAAAAAGTCGGTGGGGCGTGGTCATTAGATATTCGGCACCTGCGGCAGATTGGGCAATATTTAGATGATCTGAACCCCGAAGGCAAACTCGAACAGCTTAAACTTGACCGGCTGCGGCACCTCATGCGCGGTAACGAAGAATGGATCAGCCAAAAACTCCCCGCCTTTGCCCGCCAGTTTTTGACCGATACCGACGAGGGGCAGGAATTTTTGAACGATTACCTCCGCAACAATGAAGCCGAAATTTATAGCCGCCAAAAAGATGACTGGCAACGGCTCCACGCCGAAATCCGCAAACTCAGCGACGAACTTCGCCGACGCAAAGCCCCCGGCGATGCCAGTCTCGTGCCACTCGATGCGCCGACGTTTTTGCGCCCCGTGCTGCCCACGCCCGGCGTATATGTGGCCGAGGTGCGGCAATGGCTCGAAGACGCGGGCCGACCGATGGACTTTAACGAAACCGCCAATTACCTTATTACCCTGCAACAGAGCTACTTAACCGTTTTGGCTGGGTTGCCGGGCGTGGGCAAAACGTCGCTCGTGCTGCGGCTGGCCGGGGCAATGGGCCTGACCCAACGCACACTGACCGTGCCGGTTGGCCGGGGCTGGACATCGGTAGCTGATCTGGCCGGGTATTACAACCCTTTTACGGAGCAATTTCAGGCCGCCCGGACGGGGTTATACGAAGCCCTGAAACAACTCGATGCCGAGCAGGAACGAGCCGATGATCTGCCGTACTTAGTACTGCTGGATGAAGCCAACCTCAGCCCCCTCGAACATTACTGGTCTGATTTCATGCGCCTGTCTGACCCCGAATCAGAGCCGGTGCTGACGCTGGCGGCTGGTAAGGAGAATGCCCATTTCCGACTGGGGCGCGGGCTGCGCTTTGTGGCAACCATCAACTATGACCATACCACCGAAGTGCTGTCTCCCCGATTGCTCGACCGGGCGGCTGTAATCCGGTTGCAGGTGGCCCGCGACTTGGTAGAGCCGAATTTTTCGGAACCGCCGGAGCCACTGCCGTTGCTTACGTCGGGGCAGGCGCAGGCGTTGTTTGGCGAAACCGCCGAACCCTTCACCGCCGACGAAGCTGCGTTGTTCCGGCAATTGCGCGAAATTCTGGAAAATGAAGAACCCACCTTCGGTCAGCCGATTGTGATTAGCCCGCGCAAACAACGGGCGGTGCAAGCCTATTGCGGGCGGGGACGCACGATTCTGGAGGGTGAATCGGCGTTTACCGCGCTCGATTTTGCCGTGAGCCAGCACGTCTTGCCATTGGTGAATGGCCGGGGCGAAGCCTTTGGTCGGCGGCTCCGCAAGTTGCTCGAACTCATTGACCGGCCCTTGCCGCGCTCGGCCCGGCTGCTGACGCGGCTGCTGACCGTTGGGGCCGATTCGTATCAGGTGTATCGGTTTTTTAGCTGATAATCAGTCTGTTTACTCTCGTTTTTCAAAAAATACCGGTAGAAATCATGAGCATAAAACCACAATTTATTACCAACGAAGATGGCCAACGCACTGGAGTAATTCTGTCTATTGCTGAATTCAATCAACTATTGGATGAGTTAGACGAGGCCAATACCGTGCAGTTGTATGACTCGGCAAAAGCCGAAAACTTAACCTTTCGCCCAATGGCTGACGCGCTGAAAGATATTCGGGATAGGCGGGCTAATCGGCATGTATGACGTTCAACTGAGTAGTCGGGCCGAGAAATCACTTGAAAAACTACCCGACCAGGCCTTTGATCGGGTAACTGAAGCAATTGAAAATCTGGCAACGAATCCAAGACCGCCCGGTTGTAAGAAACTCAAAGGGCGATTAGGCTACCGAATCCGGGTGGGTGATTATCGGGTGGTTTACGACATTGCCGATGATATTCTGGTAGTGCTGGTAATTGATGTCGGACACCGGCGCGAGATTTATGAGTAGTCAAATGCTGTATTTCACCCTCCTCCAACGGCTCGAAACGGGCCACGTCCGGCAATACGCACTGCCGTTGACGGAGACGCTGCGGGTGTCGGAAAACGACGCGCTCTGTCTCTGGACAACCGCCGATGCGCTCCCGATTGCCGCAACCATCTGGTTATCAGACGCACCGTTTCCGTTAGAGCGCACCGGAAACGATGCTGTGTTGCAGGCCGCGTTCTGGAACACCGCCGAAGCCACACCCACCCAAGAACGCCATTTCGTGAAAGAAGCCGGGCGACCGCTCACGTTTTGCAAACCACTCCTGAACCGCTTTGGCCTGTGCCGGATTCGGTATCAGGCCACGCCCGACGATGCGCCGGTGCTGCTGGCAACGGCAGAGGTGGAGTCGGCCAAACTCACGCCCGACGAACTCAACGACCTGCTCGATTACCTCGTGGCGCGGGGCGTAACCTACTGGCGGGCCGAAAATAGCCTGACCACCGTAAGCGTCTCCGACAATACTGCTGGGCCGCAGCCCACGCACCAACTCGCCCAGGTCAGCCGCGACCTGACCGAACTTGAACAACTCTGGCCCGCCTTTCGCGATTTGCCCCAGACCCGGCTCGTGCCGCAGGATGGCTGGGCCGAAACCCGCGTCAGCAATTATTCGGAGCGGTCGCTGGGGTGGCTGGCGCAGCATCCCGACACGCTTCGCCCCTCGGCACCCACCGAGCCGGGAGCCATGCGCTGGAAAACCCAGTATATGCTGCCGGGCCGGACGCTGGCAACCCAACTTGCGCCGACCACCGACACCCTCGAAAACCGCGCCCTGCACGGTTACCTGCACCAGATGCTAAGCTGGTTGCGGCAACAGCAGGAGCAGTTGGCCCGCCCGCTGGCGGTAATCGGGCCGGGAACTGCGCCCGCACCGACTAATGCGAACACCCTGAAACAGTGGCAACAACAACGCTACGGCCTGCGCGTTGGCCGCGAACTCCGCACGTTGAGCGAGCGGGCCAGCACGTTGCTGTATCGGTTTTGTGAAGTTATGCCCGTTACCGAGCCAATGATTGGATTGCCGCCCGGTTTGGCCGGATTTTCGGCCAGCGACCACTACTTCAGGGCCGGGCAGGTACTGTTACGCTGGTATAACCGGCTCGGCTCCGAAGCCGACGACGATGGCGAAGGACTGGCCGGGGTCAAAACCCTCGACCGGCTTTATGAATTACTCTGCTTGTTTAAGTTGCAGGACGCGCTCGACGCGCTCGGCTACCGCCTGACCCGCTATGAACCGAAACGGGTAAATGCGCCTGACCTCGCCGACGACGACCGGACAGGCAGCTATTTTTTCGCTCATCCGAACGGAAATCAGGCCCGGCTGCACTACGAGTTCGTGCCAGACACCTATACAATTGTGACGCGCGGCACACTCCTGCCCGATTTTATTCTGGAATATTTGCCCAAAGAAGCCCCTGCGCTTGGGTTTGTGCTGGATGCCAAATACCGCCGACGCTCAATAATTGTCCGTACCGAATTCGCTGATTTAACGCTGAAATACCTGCACGGCTTAGTTCCTCGTGCCAGTTTACCCGCCCGTCCGGGCCGTCCGGCAGCACCCGGCCCGGTCAGAACCGAGGCTCTACTGGTTCTGCACCCCGCTGATAATAGCGCGTTTGGCGGCTATGCCAATAACGACCATACGTTTTATCAGCGCGACAAACATGACCTGTTTTCGGCTCAGCCCAGCCGCCCCTTTATCGGGACGGTTGAGGTGGCCGCGTCGTCGCGTTCGCCCGAAGACCTTGTGAAGGTGCTGACGGCGTTATTAGTCTGAAAATCTGTGCCGACGCATTGTTTCGGGCGACCAGGTACTGGGTTCCGGCTGGGGTTTGAACCGGCTTAATATCGCGCACTTCACCGTTAAGCAGAAAACCCGTATCAATTGGCGAGAGCGTGGTGAATTTGCCGCGCCCATCGTTGCGGAGTACCAAGCCATAGCTGGCATCGTAACGGCCCTGGTAGGTATTCACACCGTAGAAATTACCGCCACCCAGCACATCTAAATCGCCATCGTGGTCAAAATCAACGGGTAACAGCGCGAATAGCTTTGAGACCTGCGCCATCACAGGCAGTTGGTGAATCACGAATTTCCCGCCCTTATTTTCCAAATAAACCGACGCAAACTGATTCACCGTGAATTCGTCTGCCCCTTTCAGCTCGTCATCTTTCAGGATGTTATCAATCGTTTCTCCCGCAAACGAGACGTAATCCGTGAACCGCTTGTTAATGATGCCCGGCATTTGTTTCCCCAACTCATCTTTAAACGCAACGGGAAACCACCGGTCTCCGCGCCGACAGGCCAGAATCTGCTCAACGGTCTGATTGTTGTCAATGTCTTTTACCCACATTTTCAGTTCTGAGACATCGCCGTTTTTACGGAATTTAGTGTTTGTGCCGATATTTCCGACCATAATGTCTATATCACCGTCGCGGTCAAAATCAGCCGCAGTCAGGCATTGCCAAAGGCCGGTCATTTTAGCATTTGCACCAAAAATTTCGGACACTTCGGTCAGTTTACCCTTAGTATTTGCCCAGAAACGCGGAGCAATCCAGTCGCCGGTCACTACTAAATCAGGAATTTTATCGCCCGTAAAATCAGCCCAAACCGCATCGGTAATCATGCCTGCTTTTCGCAAACCGGGAGCCATCTTGTCGGTTTGGTCAGTAAATTTACCTTTGCCATTGTTGATGAGCAGATACGAATCGGGTGTTTTACCGTAGGCATAACCCACCACGCGGCCCCCGACAAACAAATCCAGATCACCGTCACGGTCGAGATCAACAGGCCGAACGCAACTTTTGTTGGTCAACATCGGCGGCAATGCATTTGCTGACCGGCTGAAGTTACCGCGCCCATCGTTCAGGTATAGCCGGTCGAGTTGCTCAATCATATCGCCGTAGAACTCGTTGCCACCCGTCACTACGTAGAGATCAAGGTCTTTGTCGCCATCGGCATCGAAGAACGCGGCATCCACATCTTCGTAGGTCGAATCGGTCAGGAACGCAGCTTGTGCAGAGGGCGTAAACCGCCCCGTTGCGGGTTGTTGCAGGAGTAAGCTACCCGCTTTCCACTTGGCTCCTCCGGCATAGATGTCGGCCAGACCATCGCCGTTCACATCACCAATGGCTAAATGCGGCCCCTCGGTCGAGACCTGAAATGGCATCAATGGCTCGCGCACAAAGTCATAAAAATTCCGGTTTTCCTGATGGCGATAGGGTAATGAATCGGCTCCGGTTTGGGCCACAAAAAGCGGCTGGGCAATCGGAGCCGTGTACCGAAAATCAGTAGCATCAACCTGAGCGTCAACCTGTTTAAGGGTCAGCAACTGGCTTGTTTTCACGTTCCGGCGAACGTCCATTTTCTGGTTCGGCCAAATCACAATCAGCGAGTCAATCACTGTCTGTTGGCCTAAACCGAACACCAACTCCATCGGCCCCGACGATTCAAAACCCCGCGTGGGCATCAGTTGCTGCACCTGACTGATGGCCTGGCCGGTGCTGTCTTTACCGTATTTCAGAATCACCTTTGCCCCCACGCCAAACCGATTGCCAGCCGTGCCGTTCAGCCTGATTTTTAGGTAGTTGTTGTCCGGTGAAATCTCGTTTGCGTCGTTCCGATACACACCGGCAGGGTCGTTGATGTTGTTGGTAACGAGGTCTAAATCACCGTCATTGTCGAGGTCAGCGTAGGCCGCGCCGTTCGAGAACGTAGGCGTTGAGAAACCCCAGGCCGTTGATTTATCGTCAAAGGTCAGGTTGGGCCGCCCCCGGTACATGAAGTTATGCACCTTGCCGTCGGGCATGAGTTTGATGGCCCGGTCGTCGAGCGATTGTGCCGTTTCGACAGCGTAGCGCAACGAATCGTCGGAGGCATATTTTGCATAATCGAGGTTGTTGGGCCGGTGAACAATGCCGTTGGTGATGAAGAGGTCTTTCTGCCCGTCATTGTCATAATCGGCCAATAACGGCGACCAACTCCAGTCCGTAGCGGCCATGCCTGCCAGCGAACCAACGTCCATGAATTTCTTGCCCCTAACGTTGATTTGCAGACAGTTACGGCTGTACTGATTCATGTACCCGTAGGCCAATTTGTACTGAAAAATATCGAGCGGGTCTTCGCCCAACGACGATTTCTCAACCGTTTCGTCCTCCGGGTACATATCCAGCGTCACCACATCGGCAAAGCCATCGTTGTTTACGTCGGCCACATCGCTCCCCATCGAGAAACGGCTCGTGTGCTGAAACGCCGTTTTCACGCTTTCTGTAAATGTCCCGTTGCGGTTGTTGACGTAGTAATAGTCGTCTTCGTGGAAATCATTCGAGACGTATAAATCCTCCCAACCGTCGTTGTTCAAATCGGCCACGGCAATACCGAGGCCGTAACCCATAGCCGCCCCGAAAATCCCGGCTTTCTCGCTGACATTCAGAAACTTGGTATTTTTTTTGTCGGCTGGTTTTCCAGTTTTGACAATCAGTTGATTTTCGTACAGATAATCGCCCGATTCGTTATTTCGGAGATTTCGGGCCGTTACGCGGTCGTAACTACGCGAGGTATGCACGGCATGGTTGAGCAGATAACAGTCTAAATCGCCGTCGTGGTCATAGTCGAAAAAGGCGGCCTGTGTCGAAAATCCGGTGAAGTCCAGGCCATAATCAGCCGCTTTTTCGGCGAAGGTCGGCAGGCCATCCGGCCCGGTTCCGGTGTTGATGTATAACTCATTTGAGCCTTCAAGCCCCCTGAAATTACCGACTGCACAGACGTAAATATCCAGCCGACCGTCGCCGTTCACGTCGGCCATAGTTGAGCCGGTTTGCCAATCGGAGAAACCCGCCACGCCCGCCTTTTCGGTGATGTCATCGAACTTAAATCCGCCTTTGTTGAGGTAGAGCTTATTCGGCCCCTGATTCGAGACAAAATAGAGGTCAATCAGTCCGTCGTTGTTCACGTCGCCCGCCGAAACGCCCCCACCGTTGTAGAAATAGAGGTAGTCGAGCAGGTTCAGTTTATCGGTTGGTACGAGTTTATTCACGAAACCCACGCTGGTTTTGGTCGAGTCGAGGGTTTGAAAGAGTTGTTTTTCGGATTTGAAATCGCAACCCGTCAAAACAAAGGCAAAGGCTGCGAGGAAGAAGACTATTCGGATCATGTTATTTTTTGAGAGTGAAAACCTGCGCCCGGTCGTTGTTTTTGGCAACTATGAGTTGGCCCTGCCTGAGCCGCGCCATCCGCCGAACCTGCCCTTTCACGAAGAAGCCCGACACAGCAGGATTTATGGCTTCGTAAATAATTGCACCGGCATTGGTTTTGCCGGTGTTTCGCAGTACTAAGCCGTAACTGGCATCGTAGCGGCCAATTTCGGGTAGCACATCAAAGAAATTCCCCGCCGTCACCAGATCGGTGCGCCCGTCGTGGTCATAATCCATGAAAACGGCCCCGCAAACGGGCGAAAACTGCACTTCGTTTGGCAACGGCTGGGCGGTCAGGTTGCCCTTTCCGTCGTTGAGCAACAGCAGGGTTTCACCCGTATAAACTTGCTTAACGGTCGCTAATTTCAATTGTCCTTCGCTCAGAACCTCGTCAATTTTTTTGCCCGCGTATTCGCTGAACTTCACGAATTTCTTTTTGATAGTCGGCATCTGTTTTTGCAACTCCTGTTTCAGCACCATCGGATACAATTGGCCGGTTTCGTCGGCGCAGTTGATAATCTGCTCGGTTGAACCATTCTGGTCAAAGTCACCGGCATAGAGTTCGGCGGGCGTGGTTTGGCTGGCCCGGATGCGGGAGTTCAGGCCGAGATTACCCACCACAAAATCCAGATCACCGTCACCGTCAGCATCGCCCGCCGTTACGCAGTTCCACCAGCCATTGGTTTTCATCGGCTTGCCGTTCGTGCCGGTGATGACCCGTTGCGGGTTCAAAGCGAGTTTGCCGCGTTTGTTGTCAAACACCCGAATCGGCTCCCAGTCACCGGCCACAATCAGTTCGGGGTAGCTATCGCCGTTGAGATCGGCCCAGGTTGCGGCTGTCACCATGCCCAACTGCTCCACATCAGGCATCACGCGCTTGGTGTAGTTTTTAAACGTACCAGTGCCATCATTGGTGAGCAAATAGCTAATGGGTGATTTGCCATACTGCCCCGGAATCAGCCGCGACCCGACAAACAAATCCAGATCACCATCACGGTCATAGTCGGCAACAGCCACGCACGAACCACTGGCTTTCAGGTTGGGTAGGGCTGTTTCGGTGCGGGAGAAGTTGCCTCTCCCATCGTTGAGATACAGAAAATCACGCAGTTCGTCCATTTCCGGCGCATATTCGTTACTGCCCGTCACCACGTATAAATCGAGGTCTTTGTCGCCATCAGCATCGAAAAGTGCAGCATCGGTGGCTTCGGTCAGGGTGTCCTGCCGCATAACCACCGGGGTTTTATCCACAAACTTTCCGGTAGCTTGCTGCACAAACAGCCGCCCGCTCTGCCCGTTGGCCCCGCCAAAAAACACATCGTCAAGCCCGTCGCCATTCACGTCGCCGGTGGCAAGTGCCGGGCCTTGCGTGGATAGTTGTTGTTTCAGCAGTGCGTCGCGGTTATAATCAGTAAAATTGCTTTCTGTATGGGTGTAATTGAGTCCCGTGCTGCTGGTGTTATCCTGAAACAGAGCCACAGTAGTGGGCATTTTGGCTTTCCAAAATTGCTTTGCATCGGTCTGTTTCAGCGTCAGAAGTTGGTTGGCGTTGGGTTTCTGGATAGTCTGCGTCCGGTCGTCGGGCCAAATCACCACCAATGAATCAATAGCGGGCTGATTACCCAACCCAAACAACAGCGTCAAATCAACCGACGACTCAAACCCCCGGTTGGGCATCTGCTGCAACACCTGCATCTTGCGGCCCGTTTCGGCCCGATTCTGGTATAGCAACACCCGCGCACCGATGGCATTCCGGTTTTGTCCCGTTCCATCGAGTTTGATTTTGAGGTAGTTGGTTTTGAGTTTCTGGGTGGCTTTGTTTTGGTAAACAGCAACGGGCGCGTTCACATTATTCACGATGAGGTCTAAATCGCCATCGTTATCTAAATCGCCGTAGGCCGCGCCGTTCGAGAAATCAGGTTCAGACAGGCCCCAGTCGGCGGCTTTGTTAGTAAAGTGCAGGTTGCCATCATTGTGAAAGGCGTAGTTTGGAACAGCTTCTGACGGGGCCATGTCTAAGAATTTTTTGAAGTCGAACGCGCCCTGTTTGGCAATTTGGGCCATGTTTTCGCGGTCGGCCAGAAAATTCACAAAGTCCTGATTGGTAACGTCTTTGGCAATGCCATTGGCAACAAAAATATCCTTTTGTCCGTCGTTATCCATGTCAAAAATCAACGCGCCCCAACTCCAGTCGGTGGCCTGCACACCGGCAAATCGCGCTACATCGCTGAAGGCAGGCCGATTATCAGTACCCGGCTGAATCCCCCGGTTCAAATGCAGCATATTCTGCATAATCTGGTAATGGAAATCGCGGTCGTGCTTGATAACTTCCAGATCATGACCCTCAAAACTCGACGTTTTTTTCAGGCGTTGATCCACACCGGGCAGCATATCGGTGATAAAAATATCGAGCCGACCGTCGTTATCAATATCGGCTACATCGGCGCCCATTGACGATAAACTGGTGTGCGGCATGGCTTCTTTAATCACCTCGGTAAAGCCGGTGTGTTTCCCTGCTGCATCATGTTGGTTCAGGTAGAGGTAATCACGCTCATAGAAGTCATTAGAAATATAAATATCGAGCCAGCCGTCGTTGTTCACGTCCCCAACGGTTATGCCCAGCCCAAACCCAATCAGACTACCGTAAATGCTCTCTCGCTCCGAAACGTCAATAAATCCGGGTTTTCCTCCTCGTTCAGTACTCATGTTTCTGAACAATTTCTGCCCGCCGAGCGAGTCTCGTTCAGCGCGGATATTGGCGTATTGTAACCGGCCAACGGGCATAAAACTGTTGTTGAGCAGGTACATATCCAGGTCGCCATCGCGGTCGTAGTCAAAAAACGCGGCATGAGTCGAGAATCCGTGATCGTCGAGGCCATAGTTAGCCGCTTGCTCGGTGAAAGTGGGTATCCCGGTGGCATCGTTGCCGTTGTTGATGTAGAGTTCGTTGGCGCGGTCGTCGCCGGGCCGGATACCAGCGTTGCAGATGTAAATATCCAACCGACCGTCACCGTTTACGTCGGCAAAGGTGGCTCCGGTACTCCAGGCGCGTTTGCCCGCCACGCCCGCTTTAGCAGTAATGTCGGTAAACTCCATCTTACCTGAACCGGGTTCGGTTTTGTTTAGGTAGAGTTTATTTTCGCCCATGTTGGCGATGAGCAGCACGTCTGACCGACCGTCGTTATTGATGTCACCGATGGCTACGCCCCCACCGTTATAAAAATTCCGGTAGTTAAATATATTGAAGTCTTTATCGTCGGTAACGGTATTGGCGAAATCAATGTGGGTTTGGTCGGCGGTGAGTTTGTCAAATAGCTTTTCACCTGACGAACCTCCTGATTTACAAGCGGTTGCCAGTGCAGCTGCGGCTACGATAATCCAGTAACGCATTTTAGTTTTTAGCAGGGTGAGTACAATCTATTAACGTACAAAAATACGCAATGTTCTGTGCTGGTCTTTCACAAAAAAACGGCAGACTCGTTGGAGCCTGCCGTTGGTATTGGCGTAACAGCCGGGCTTAGTAGCCTGGGTTTTGCTTCAATGCTGGGTTCAGCACCAACTGATCGTTTGGAATCGGAAACAACTGACGGAACGCGCCTGATGCCTCCTTGAAACGCCACGCTTTGGTGTACTGACCAAACCGGATCAGGTCTTGCCGACGGTGGTATTCCCACGCCAACTCACGACCACGCTCGGCCAGCATTTCGTCCAGCGTCAGCATAGCTGTTGTGTAGGCAGGCATACCAGCCCGCGCCCGGATCACGTTCGCATCGGTGATAGCCAATGCCGCGTTACCAGCCCGGAGGTTTGCTTCGGCTTTCATCAGGTAAACGTCACCCAAGCGGTAAACCACGAAATCGTTATCCTGATCGTTGTAGTTGTTGTTGGCCTGAATCTGGTATTTCTGGCTCCGTGCGCCCTGCAAACGACCTTCGGCACCAGCCGCGAGTACGAATGATTTAATTTCGGGCGTGAACACCATCGGCAGCGCATCGTCCATGAGTGGTGTACCATCCGACTTGTATTGCTGACCAACAATCCAGCCTTTTTTGCGGATGTCAGCAGCAGCGAACGAGTTGTAGAACTCAGTCACGGTGCAATAGCCGTTCCAGGGAGCCGAACCGAGGTTATAGGTCTGCTGGTTCAGGTAGTGCAATGTCCGCATCTGGATGTTCAGCCCACCGCGCTTGGTGCTGCTGAACGGCGTTGCCAAAATAGTCTCCGGTGAGTTTTGGTTCTGCGTGTTGAAGTTAGCGAAGAAATCGCCCGCCAGCGAGAATTTACCTGACTTGATGATGTTGTCGCACCGGGTAATGGCATCGGCCCAACGGGGCGTACCCGTGTACACCTGCGCGTTAAGGTACATTTTTGCCAGAATCATGTCGGCCACGTACTTGTTCATCCGGCCATAGTAGGCACCACCTACTGTCGATGACAGGTTTGCGTAGTTGTCGAGCAGTTCTTTCTCGACAAAGGCGAACACCTGCGCCCGTGTTGACTGAACCGAAGCTGCACCACCTACTTTGTTAGCGATGATTACGTTACCAAACAAATCCATTGCCTGATAATGGAAGAACGCCCGCAGGGCTTTCAACTCAGCCGTCAGCGCAGGGTCTGTTACAGTCGGCAATTGCTGGTTGATAGACGTGATGTTATTGTAACACCAGGTCCAGGGGCCGTTGAACTGACCGTTATCGGTAATCGGATCCCAAGAGTGCTGATACAACCGTTTCCAGTTGTCGCCATCTTTCCAGTCACCGCCCCGTGTTGGCACCATCTGCTCATCAGTAGTGGTGTTCAGGCCGTTCATGTTGCCGAAGTAGTCGCCCAGACCGCCATACAGCGGCCCAATCAGCGCGGATTGCTGCGCTGCGGTAGAACCAAAGGTGCCGCTCGTTGGCAGCACGTCGTAGGTGGTTTCTGTAAGGTCTGTACACGACTGCCCCACGAGCATCAATGCCGTGCAACCCAGAAACAACTTTATGCTTATGCGTTTCATAGAAGTTTGTGAAAAATAGTGATGTTCGTTAGTAGTGACTAATGAACGATACTAACGGAATGTTTGGTTGAACGGTTTTCACAAACCGGATATTTTTTTATGTTTTACCCGGTTTGTGAAAAAAACTTGGTTAAAACGTTAGATTTAAACCTAACTGGAACGTGCGGGGCTTAAAATAAACACCACTCCGGTCGTTACCGATGTCGTTTGGCGTCTGGCTCAGTCCCTGATAACCCGTTGCGATGGCCGAACCCTGACCGGCAGGGTTGCCTACCTGACCACCACCAGCGTTAGCCTGCAAGCTACCCTGCACCTGCAACTCTGGATCAATACCTTTGTATTTCGTGATCAGGAACAGGTTGTTACCTGCCAGATAGACCCGTGCGCTTGAGAAATATTTGTTAGCCGGAACAGGCACGTTGTAGCCAACCTGGAAGTTATCTAACCGCACAAACGAGCCTTTTTCTAACCAGGCCGTTGACAATACGTTTACGCCGTATTCCTTCGGCAGACCCGATACATCGCGCAGCATATTGGTTTCCAGAATAGAACCCGGAATCATAAAGTTTGAGCGGGTATTGTTCATAATGCTGTTGCCAAATACGCCCCGCAACTGGAAGTTTAAATCGAAGTTGCCGTAGCGGAACGAGTTGATAAACGACGCATTCAAAAACGGTTGGGGGTTGCCCTGTGCAATCGGATTACCGGCAGCAACGGCGGCAGCAGCATCCGCTTTAGAAACGTCGGTCACGGGCGTATCACCCGTAGCCGCTTTCAGCAGCGGCTCACCTTTCGCGCTATATGCGCCGGTGAACGTTGGCACGTTGTTAAATTCGCCCAATGGCCGACCAACAGTCAGGAACGACGAGAACACGTCTGACAAGCCACGACCGCCGAACGGGTTAAACCGCACCTGACCAATGTTGAATTTATCGTTCGAGAGCGACTCAATCCGGTTCTTGTTGTATGAACCAACAATACGCGAGTTCCACGAGAATGCACCGCTCTTGATGATGTCGCCACCCAATGAGAGTTCAACACCTTTATTGCTCATGCTGCCCACGTTTGCCAGAATAGTGTTGGTGAAGTAGTTCACGCCATCAGCCGGTACGTTAATCGCGTAGAGCATATCTTTGGTCAGCTTGTTATAGTACTCAACCGTACCCGTAAAGCGGCCATTGAAGAGTTGGAAGTCTAAACCAACGTTGGTTTGCGACACAACTTCCCATTTCAGATCCGGGTTGGCGTTTTGGCTAATACCGTAACCGGGCAGGAAGTCGCCGATACCACCATCGTAGTACGTTCCTTTCTGACCGTAGGTCTGAACGGAGTTGTATGGGTTGATACTCTCTGAGTTACCCGTTGCACCATACCCCACACGCAGTTTGGCAAACGTCAGCACCGTGCTTTTTGGGAAGAACGACTCGTTTGAGAGTGTCCAGCCAGCGGCTACCGACGGGAACAGACCCCATTTGTTGTTGGCCCCGAATTTAGAGCTACCATCCCGGCGCAACGAAGCCGTTACGTTGTACTTGTCGTTGATGTTGGCCGTTGCCCGTCCGAAGAACGAAATTAACTGTGACCTGTTCCGGTATGAGGTCGCATAGCTGTTCGACGGATTCAGCAGCGTACCAGCACCTTGTCCGAGGTTGTTAAACCCGAAATCAGTGGTTACGAACTGATTGTTGGCTGCTCCGAAACCGTCGTTATCAAACCGCTGGTACGAATAACCACCCAACACAGACAGGTTGCTGGTTTGCCCAAAGTTCCGAACGTAGTTGACCGTTGTTTCCAGCAGTTTGCTTTGCGAGTTGTAGTACCGACGTTCGGCCCGGCCATTGCTGCCTGAATAAGCTTTGATGGCCGGGTTCGAGACATAGCTATTGACCTGGTTGTCAGACTGCAATTGTGCGTTCACACCAAATGTCAGGCCATCAATAATCTCGTATTTCAGGTTTGAACCCAGAATAGCCGTGTTGCGAACCCCAGTGCTGGTATAGTTCTGCTGCATGGCTACCGGGTTAAACAAATCGAATGATCCGCCCACTTCGGCGTAGCCACCCTGATTTTGTTTCGGATCAGCAAAGCTAATGGGCAACGTAGGCAGAAACTGAGCGGCCCGGTTGATAATATTGTTATCAGCCAGATCACTGTTGGTTTGCGAGAATTGCAGGTTGTACTGCACGCTCAGGCGGTTATCCAACGCTTTCTGGTCCAGGTTAATCCGGCCAACCAATCGGTTGAAACCCGTCTTTTTTACCAGACCCTGCTGATTCAGGTAATCAACCGAACCCCGGTAGCTGAAATTCTGCGAACCGCCCGAAATAGCCAGGTTGTGGTTATTCACGTACGCCGTACGGGTGATTTCCTTCGTCCAGTCGGTGTTGGTTGTGTTATCGGGGAAACGTTGTTTGTCGCTCAACGCTGCCGCGCCATACACCCGCGTCACTTCGGCCCGGTAGCCATCGCCATCGAGCAAATCAAGTTTTTTAGCGATATTCTGGACAGCCACGTAGTTACTGAACGAAACAACGGTTTTGCCGTTTTTACCCCGTTTGGTTGTTACCACGATAACGCCATTGGCCGCCCGCGAACCATAGATGGCAGCCGCCGACGCATCTTTCAGCACATCAATGCTTTCGATGTCGTTCGGGTTTACCTGGCTAATCGGCACACCAATCATGCCGTCAACCACGTATAATGGGTCAGAGCCGCCGGCTAATGAGGTGTAACCGCGCAACCGGACTGATGGAGCCTGGTTTGGGTCGCCCGAAGGTTGGGTAATGACCAGACCCGCCACTTTACCCTGAATGGCCTGTAGTGGGTTAGGATTCACGCCGGAGTTAAACTCTTTCGATGTCACCTGCGCTACCGACCCCGTCAGGTCTTTCCGCTTGGCGGTGCCATAACCAACAACCACTACCTCGTCGAGTGCTTTGGTGTCGTCGGCCAATTTCACGTCAATTGATGTGCGGTTGCCAACAACAACTTCCTGCGAGGTGTAGCCGATGAAACTCAGTACCAGCGTGGCATTATCACCAACATTACTCAGGCTGTATTTGCCATCGGCATCGGTATTTGTGCCGCGCTGTGTGCCTTTGACCTGTACACTTACGCCCGGCAGTCCCGATCCCGTCGGGTCTGTTACGCGTCCTGTTACCGTGCGCCCCTGCGCCCATCCGTCCTGACTCCCCAGAAACAGCACTATTGCCAGTATTGCCGCGAAGACACCCGTCTTTTGGCCGAACCGACCTACCCACTTGCCCGTGTGGTTAATCATGTAGGATTTGTTCATCATAGGTTTACGAAAAATGGTTAAATAAATTGACTTGTTTTTTTGTTCATCCTGTGAAGTAGCTACTATTTCCCTGGTTGGTATGTTACGGAAAACATGACCACTTACATTGGTTCCCAAGCCGGAAGGCCTTGATTATCAGAAGCCAACAAAATGGATTTAGTACCATATCGGGAATTAATAGTACATATAACTGGAATCAGTTGGCAAATTACAATCTTACAATCTTAAAATACAAGCTAAAACTTTTGTTGACCGCTAACCAGTGGCCCTCTACGGCGAACATAGCCCGTTTTTTACGTAATTTTATCGGCTCATTAATTCAATTATAATGCTTGCTCACCGAACACAGTCACTTGCTGATCTAAAAAATGACCTGCAAGGTGACGTTTACACCGATACCACTCTCCGCACACTCTACGCCACCGATGCCTCGGCCTACCGCGAGATGCCACTGGCGGTTGCTGTCCCAAAATCTGTTGACGATCTCAAGCGGCTGATTCAGTACGCCATTGACCATAAAACGTCGCTGATTCCGCGCACGGCGGGAACGTCGCTTGCCGGGCAGGTAGTAGGCAATGGTATTGTGGTGGATGTCTCGAAGCACTTTGGTCAGATTTTGGAAATCAATGCCGAACAACGCTGGGTGCGGGTGCAGCCGGGCGTGGTGCGCGACGAACTGAACAGGGTTCTGAAACCACACGGTCTGTATTTTGGGCCGGAGACCTCAACGGCCAACCGCGCCATGATTGGCGGCATGGTCGGCAACAACTCCTGCGGCTCTAACTCAGTAGTATATGGTTCTACACGGGAGCATCTGCTGGAAGTGAAAACTCTGCTGGCTGATGGTTCTGAAGCAACTTTTGGGGCCGTGCAGCGTGATGAGTTAGCCATGAAGAATAGCATGCCGGGGTTGGAGGGCGACGTTTACCGAACGCTGACCACGATGCTGGCCGACCCGGATAATCAAACGGAGATTCGTAAAAACTTCCCCAAAACCACCATCGAACGGCGCAATACCGGCTACGCACTCGATATGTTGTTACCGTTTTTTGAGCAACAACCATCGTCCCTCTCCTCGCCATCCCTCAACCTCTGCCAACTTATTGCTGGCTCTGAAGGGACGCTGTGCTTTTTGACCGAGATCAAACTCAACCTGATTCCGCTGCCGCCAAAAGAGCAGGGCCTGGTATGTGTGCATTGCCGTTCGATTGATGAAGCACTGCGGGCTACGCTCGTTGCCCTGAAATACAAACCACAAGCCGTTGAGTTGATTGACGATATTATTCTGGATTGTGCCGACGAAAACGCCGAACAGCGCAAAAACATGGCTTTTGTCCAGAAAACCGATGCCGATACCTTCCCTATAATTCTCGTCGTTGACCTCTCTCATAATACCCGCGCTGAGGTCGAAGCCCTTGCTGCCAACA
Organism: Cytophagales bacterium; assembly: GCA_038230415.1. Classification (GTDB taxonomy): domain Bacteria; phylum Bacteroidota; class Bacteroidia; order Cytophagales; family Spirosomataceae; genus JBBRNH01. Next base: position 91,021 of record JBBRNH010000001.1, read on the forward strand.
TGGAGGCCGAGATGCGGGCCGAGGGCATGGGTTATCATTTTCCGCTGCTTTTTGGCGACGACACCAAAAAAATCTGGACTCTCCGTAAGGCCGGGCTGGGCCTGCTTGGCAACCTCCCCGGAGACGCAAAAGCCGTGGCTGTGATTGAAGACACTGCCGTTGATGTAGCCGACCTGCCCGCTTACATCCGGGATTTTAATGAGATTTTGCAAACCCACAGCATGACCGCCGTGCATTACGCCCACGCCGGATCGGGCGAGTTGCATCTGCGGCCCATCATCAACCTCAAAACCGCCGAGGGACATCAGCAGTACCGGATGATTGCCGAAGAAATCGCCACACTCGTCAAAAAGTACGATGGCTCGCTGTCGGGCGAACACGGCGACGGACGGCTTCGGGGCGAGTTTATTCCGCAAATGGTGGGGCCGCGTAATTACGAACTCATGCGGCAAGTGAAACACACCTGGGATCCGAACGGGATTTTTAACCCCGGCAAAATCGTGGATACGCCCCCGATGGATACATTTTTGCGGTACGAAGCGGGGCAGCAAACGCCTGATTTTCAGACGTATTTTCGGTATGAAAACCAGACCGTGCTGCAACACGCCGAGCAATGCAACGGCTCCGGCGATTGCCGCAAAACGCCGATGTCGGGCGGCACGATGTGTCCGAGTTACATGGCAACCCGCAACGAAAAAGATACCACGCGGGCGCGGGCCAACATCCTGCGCGAGATGCTGACCCATTCTGAAAAAGAAAACCGATTCGATCATCCCGAAATCAAAGAAGTTTTTGACCTGTGTTTGTCGTGCAAAGGCTGCAAATCAGAATGTCCGTCGAATGTGGACGTGGCGAAACTGAAAGCCGAATTTTTGCAGCACTACTACGATGCCAACGGCGTACCGATTCGGTCGCGGCTGATTGCCAACTTTGCCCGGCTGTCGGGCCTGGCGAGTTACGTTCCCTGGGCCTGGAACGCCGTGTTGGGAACGCCCGCCCTCCGCCGGATTGCCAACCGCATGGTAGGCTTCCACCCCGACCGCACGATGCCGCTGATGGGAAAAGAGACGACAAAGCAATGGGAAGGAAGGACCAAAGGGAAGAGAGGGACGAAGGAGGAAAGGGCATTGCGGGATTCCCCTTTGTCCCTCTCTTCCTCTTCCCCTTCCTCCCTTTTGCTTTTTATTGATGAATTTACCAACTTCAACGACCCTGAAGTGGGTAAAGCAGCCGTTCAACTTTTTGAGCGGCTTGGCTATCAGGTTATTATCCCCAGGCACGGCGAAAGCGGGCGGGCGGCACTCTCGAAAGGAATGCTGAAAATGGCGAAGGGCATGGCCGACCGAAACGTGCGGGCGTTGGCAAGTTTAGTAAGCGATGAAACGCCGTTGGTCGGTCTTGAACCGTCGGCGATTCTAACGTTCCGCGACGAATATCCAGAATTGGTGAGTGAAGAACTGGTTGAGGATGCCAAACGCCTTGCCAAGAACACGCTGACGTTCGAGGAGTTCATCGCCCGCGAACTCGATGCCAAACGCATCCGCCCGGAGCAGTTCACGACCGAAACGCGGCTGATAAAACTACACGGCCATTGCCAGCAGAAAGCCGTGTCGAGTCTGGTGCCTGGTAAGAAAGCGTTGTCATTGCCCAAAAATTACACCGTGCAGTTGATTCCGTCGGGTTGCTGCGGCATGGCCGGGTCGTTTGGCTACGAAAAAGAACATTATGATCTCTCGATGCAGATTGGCGAATTGGTGCTGTTACCTGCCGTTCGGCAGCAACCCGCCGATGTGATTATTGCTGCGCCCGGCACGTCTTGCCGTCATCAGATAAAAGATGGCACGGGCCGAAAAGCCAAACATCCGGCAGAGGTCTTGTTTGAGGCTCTGTTATAGTGAATGAAGTGAAAACAAGTAGTTGCAACCAAAAATGACGTTGAATTTCGATAAATCACCCGATGGCCTGCTGCCCGCCATCGTTCAGGACGATCAAACAGGCCGCGTACTGATGCTGGGCTACATGAACGCCGAAGCCTACGCCAAAACCCAGGCCGAGGGCATCGTAACGTTTTTTAGCCGCAGCAAAAACCGGCTCTGGACGAAGGGTGAAACGTCGGGCAATTTTCTGCACGTCCGGCAAATCCTGCCCGATTGCGATGGTGATACACTCCTCATCAAAACCACGCCCGACGGCCCCACCTGCCACACCGGAGCCGACACTTGCTTTGGGGAAGTAAACCGGGGTAAAGCCCAATTCTTAAACTACCTGCAAGGCGTTATCCGGGAGCGGAAAAATGCCCCGACCGACGATTCATACACGGCCCGGCTGTTCAAAAAAGGCGTGAACAAGATTGCCCAGAAAGTGGGGGAGGAGGCCGTTGAATTGGTTATCGAAGCAAAAGACACGAATGATGAGTTATTCCGGGGCGAAGCCGCCGATTTGTTGTTTCACTACCTGATCCTGCTCGAACAGCGTGGCATGGATTTAGATGACGTAATTGCAGAACTCCAAACCCGGCACACTCGAAAATAAGTTTTTAATGAATGACTATCCTGGGTATGCATTGTTTTTGCCATGTTTGCGCTCGCAAAAGTTAATGTTCCAATCTCAAAACCAGATTTAACTCATGGGATTCATTATCCGAATTTTAATCAGTGCCGTCGCTGTCTATATCGCCAGCCGGTTTATTCCTGGTATTCACGTTGGCGGCATCGAGTACGCACTGATAGTCTCCGTTGTACTGGGGCTGCTGAACGCCTTTCTAAAGCCGATTCTGGTTTTTCTAACCATCCCGATCACGATTCTGACGCTGGGTCTGTTTCTGATTGTCATCAACGTGATTATGGTTTATCTGGCCGATTTCCTGATCACGCCCGGTTTTAAAGTGGACGGTTTTATTCCGGCCCTGCTGTTCAGTGCTGTGGTCTCGATTGTTACCTGGATTATTGATTCAGTGGTGAGTTGATTTTTGATGGGACGCAGATGACGCAGATTTAAAGAGATTTTCACAGATTTTTTTACGCGAATTGACGGAAAGAATCTGCGAGAATCTTTTTAAATCTGCGTCATCTGCGTCCCATTTTCTGTTGTACGACTATGAAAACTCGTCTCTCCCTTCTGCTACTGTTGTGCAGCGTTTCTATCCAGGCCCAATCGTTGCTTTGGGAAATTTCGGGCAACGATCTCAAACAACCTTCTTACCTGTTTGGCACCTACCACATCCTGAAAGATAGCTACTTAGCGCAAAATTCTCGTGTAAAAACAGCCTTTACGCAGGCGCAGGGCGTGGTGGTTGAGACCGTGATTGACTCATCGGCAATGTTGCAGATGGCGATGCGGGCCATCATGCTCGACAAAAGCCTGCCCACCCTGATTTCCGTAGCCGATTACAAGCTCGTGGCTGACGAATTTAAGCAGGCTACCGGCTACGACATGATGCTCTTTAACCAGATGAAACCCATCGTAACGGCCACTATGCTCGGTTTGGCTTATATGGAAAGCGAAAATGATACCCTCCAGAAATTCACCGGCCAGCCCCTCGATTTGTATTTTGCGTCGGAGGGAAAACGGGCCGGAAAAACCATTACCGCTCTCGAAACGATGGAACAGCAGATGAGTTTTTTGTATGACCACGACCCGGTTGAAAAACAAGCGGCTGACTTAGTGACGATGGTACGCGAAAAAGACAAAATGAGGGAATCGGGCAGACAAATAACCACGCTTTACCTCCGCGAAGACCTCGCCGGGATGTGGAAACTCAGCCAGGAGCAGGAACAAAAACCAGGTGATATGGCCTACCTCGTGAAAGACCGTAACCAGAACTGGATGAAGCAGTTACCCGCCAAACTCGCCCTCCGGCCAACGTTTATCGCCGTGGGTGCGCTGCATCTGCCCGGCCCCGACGGGCTGCTCGAACTACTCAAAAAAGCGGGCTATACCGTCAAGCCGTTGTGAGCCGGTTATTATTGCCCTTCAATCACCGAAATCAGTTTCTGCAACTCGGCAAAGCGGGTCTCGTTTTGCTCCGGCTCGGCAATGGGTAGTTTTTTTAACTCGGCAATCAGCACCTGCCCCACCAGCAACCGCATCGTTTTCTTGTCGTCGGCAGGAATCACGTACCAGGGGGCTTTTTCGGTGGCGGTTTCGTTGACGGTTTCCTCAAAAGCAGTCATGTAATCGGCCCAGAAGCCGCGCTCTTTTACATCCTGCTCATCGAACTTCCAGTTTTTGGCCGGGTCTTTAATCCGGTCAATCAGCCGCTTGGCCTGTTCTTGTTTTGAGACGTGCAGAAAAAACTTTATCGTCGGAAAGCCTTCGTGGTACAGGTGTTTCTCCATGTTGCAGATGGCTTCGTAGCGGTGTTTCCAAACTTTTTTCAGGTCGGCAGTGCGGTCGGTGGGCAGGCGTTGGCTGTTGAGCAGGATGTCGGGATGCACCTTTACAATCAACACCTCTTCATAATAAGACCGATTAAACACCGTGATGTTGCCGCGTTCGGGGAGTTCACGGTAGGTGCGCCACAGAAAATCGTGTTCGAGTTCGGTGGTGTTTGGTCGTTTGAATGACCGCACGGTTAGCCCCAGCGGATTGGTTCCCCTGAAAACATTCTGAATCGTTCCGTCTTTACCAGCCGCGTCCATCGCCTGAAAAACGGCCAGCATCCCGTACCGATTGTGGCTATACAACCGGGTTTGCCACTTTTCTATTTCGCTGGCATTCTGCCGAAGTTGCGTTTCGTAATCGGCATCGTCGGCGTAGAGACCGTTAATTTTGGTCTCGGCCTTGCCAATAATGAACTTGCGGGAGCCGTCGAACCGGAGTGCGTCGAGTAGTTTAGTCATAGTGGTTTGGGTTGCGTGCCGAAACCATAGCAGGCCGGGCTTCGTTAGTATGTTGAACAGTAACGCAAAAAATCTTGCAAATGATTACCGGCACTTTCTGGAAACAACTTATAACGGGTGTAACGGCCCTGCTCTCGGCAGCGGGGTTTGCCAACTGCACCCAAACCAACGGGCGGGCCACCGAGTTATCGAACCAATTAGCCAAAGTAAGCAGTATGACAACCCTCAACGAACCCACAACAACCCCGCCCGCAGCGGCAACGGGTCTGCAAAAAGCAACTTTCGGCACCGGCTGTTTCTGGTGTACCGAGGCCATGTACGAATCGCTCGACGGCGTGATTGCTGCCGTATCGGGCTACGAAGGCGGAGATGTGGTGGACCCGTCTTACAAAGCCGTTTGCACCGGCACCACCGGCCATGCCGAATGTGTTGAAGTGACCTACGACCCCACCAAAGTCACCTACCCCGAACTACTCGAAGCGTTTTTCCGCAGCCACGACCCTACCACCCTCAACCGGCAGGGGGCCGACGTGGGTACGCAATACCGCTCAGTGGTTTTTTACCACACCGACGAGCAACGTCAGTTAGCCGAACGCGCCAAGAAAGAATTAAACGACGTGAAGGCCTACGACAAACCGATTATTACCGAGATCAGCCCGGCCACCACGTTCTATGAAGCCGAAGCGTATCATCAGAATTACTTTGCTCAAAACCCGGAGCAAGGTTACTGCGCCTTTGTGATTGCGCCGAAGTTAGAAAAGTTCAGGAAAGTGTTTAAAGAGAAGATGAAGCCCGAAATGGCGCATTGATAGTTCATTCATCTGAGCATGAAGTAGATAGCAACGCTTCGGGGTTGCTATTTTTGTGTTAGTTTACCGTTGGCTCAATTTCAGTTTGGCAGGTAATACAAATGATGAAATATCCCTTTTCTTTGCTGCGTATTTAACATTTTTTCAATCAAATCATGAAGAGATTATTCTTGCTTATGCTGGTTATGTTGTCGGTTGCGCTAACCAGCCAAACCTTTGCTCAATATGCAAAAGGCGACAACCTGCTCAATGTGGGCATTGGTGTTGGAGCATATGGCCTATCTGGGTCGGGTATTCCTATTGTAGCCTCGTTTGAACACGGGTTTACGGATAAAATCAGTGCTGGTATAGTAGGTGGTATTGCTTCAACAAATTATTCCAGCTACTACAAATATTCGTATTACTACTTTGGCGCACGCGGTTCTTACCACCTCAATGAAGTGCTAAACGTCAGTAACGATAAACTCGACGTGTATGCCGGAGCTTCCTTATACTACCGGGGGTATTCGTTTAAGTACGACGGTCCTTTCGCCACAGTCCTCGATAAAAACTCTGGTGGAACAGTTGGGATCGGTATTCACGGCGGTGCGCGGTACTACTTTAGCAACAATATTGGCGCGTATGCCGAAGTTGGTTATGGCATTGCAGCCCTCCAGCTCGGCTTGACATTGAAGTTCTAGGATCATTCCGTCTTCTATCGGGCAACGCCCCGCCGGTGCAAACCGGCGGGGCGTTGTGTTGCGGGCAGAGCTGCGAAGTGGCCGGGATTGTTTAATTTTGGGGATTATCTGACAGCTGAGCTGACACCCCGACCTAATGAAAATTGTGCTTTCGCTGCTCATCGGCAGTTCTCTTTTTATCTCCCCCCAGGCTATTGAGCGGCTGTCGGCTACGGTTACAACCCGGCAGGTGCAGCAGGGCAAGTCGGTAACGGTGCGGGGCGAGGTGTTCTACCAGCAAAACGGTAACATGGTCACGCACTTCACGTTTCCGCGTGAGGTGGTTATTTTGGCTAATAAACTCGGCGAAACCCGGATTTATGACCCCCGCCGAAACACCGTTATCCGTACCCAAAACGAAGCCTTCAGCACCCAAACTACTCAATTGGCGTTTTTTCTGAATGGCACCACGTCTGACATGGGCCTGATTCAGCTTGGCTTTGTGCAGGATAAAACCAGCAATACCGGCAAACTGCTCGTGGTGGAGTGGCGGCTCAAAACGCCCGACAAGAAGAACCCGGTTCAGCGCGTCAAAATCGTGTATGACCGGGCTAATCCCATTTATATGCACTACGCCGACGGAGCCGGGAAACTAATCAGAAAGGTATTTTATTACGGCTACCAGCCCATCGAAGGCCGCCCGTTTCCGGCTACCACCACCGAAATTGTGTATCAGGAGCGGGATTCGACCGTATCTAAAACCGTTTACGCTGACTTTCGGCTGAATGGAGCCGCCACCAGCCCTTATTTTGAGTACACGATTCCGGCGAGTGCCAAAACTGACCGATGAAACCAAATCTGCTCCTGCTATTGGTTGCGCTGTTCGTAATTGCATCCACTGGCGTTTGGGCGCAGGCCCCGGTAGCAGACCGGCAATTGCTGGCCGACCGCGATTTTCAGAACAGTGCGGCCTTCGCGCAGTATCGCCGACCGGGTAACTCCGACCGGGCCGTGCAGTATCGTCGGCAAACGTGGCTGGCAAAATACAATCCGGTTTCGCTGGCTCTGAAAGGCGCAATGCTTGGTTATCAACGGCTTATGTCGCAACAATTAGCACGGAGTTGCCCCTATCAACTCACGTGTTCTAATTTCAGTAAACAGGCTATCGAGCAGTACGGCATCGTGAAAGGCGTGTTTTTGAGTGCCGACCGCATCATGCGTTGCAACCGAATTGGGTTGTTAGACGTGCCGCAGATGGACATCAGCCCCACCGACGGCACCATTATTGATTCCCTGCGCCGTTACCAATGATCGAGTTTCGCCATTGGCTTCTGCTTACGTTTTGGCTGCTGGCTGTCCCGGCCTGTTGCCAAACCGCCACATTTAGCCGCGAGTGGCAGTTTGCCCGGTACTTAGCCGACAAAGATGCTACTGACGAGGCTACGTTTGTCTTGCAGCAGTTTGATAAACAAACCCTGACCGCCCCTCAACGCGACTCACTGGCTTACCTGACGGGTTGGTTGGCCTACGGTGCAAAATCGCTCGATGAGGCCAGTCTGCACTTATTATCGGTTTCACCAACGTCTCCATTTTACCTGAACTCGCAGTATTTCGGGGCGTATTGTTTAGCCTTTCAGCATCGGCAAGACTCGGCCCGTGCGGTCATGCAACACCTGCCCGCCCCTGATTCGACCCTGCGCGAATTGCGGGCGTTGCAACAAGCCGGGGTCGCTCTGTTGCAACGCCGATACGCCTGGTATGACACCCTTCGCCAGCAGTTCAGTTATTCGTCGTATGTAATGAGTGCCGAAGAAACTCGTTTCGATGCGTATCGGCAGGGGTTAGCGGCTCAAAAACGTCGGTCTCCGGCTGTGGCTGGCTTGCTGAGTGCCGTTGTGCCGGGTTTGGGTAAGGTCTATGCCGGGAAAGCAAAACAGGGTATCGCGGCTTTTTTGCCGGTGCTGACGCTGGGTCTGCTGACTTGGGAAGGCTACCGCAAAGACGGCCCCACAAGCCTGCGGTTTCTGGGTTTCGGGTCGCTTTTCACCGTATTTTATATCGGCAATATCTGGGGAAGTACGCTGGCCGTGAAGGTTCGGCGCGATGAATTTAACCGGGGTTATGACAACAAAATTTTGTTTGATATGCACATTCCTCTGCGGAATCTGCTTAATCGGTAAGTCGCAAACACCCCAACCGGCCATCATTACTGCCGATTCACTGTTTGCATCGGGGCAGTTTCTGGCGGCTCGTGTGGCTTACGAACGGGTGCTATTTGCCGGTGGCGAACCTGCCGGGCTGTTTCCGGCGGCTGTTGGCAAGGCCCGTTGCCTGAAACAACAGGGGCTGTATGCCCCCGCCGTCTCGTTTCTGAACGGGCAGATGCAGACCAATTATCCCGACAGTTTGCTGTATCTGCTCCGGCACGAGCAGATTATGTGTGCCTACTTAGCCGGGCAGTTCGAGAACACGCTCTCGCTGACAGACCGTTTGCCGTATCTGCATCCCGACGCGCTACCGTCGCCCCTGCTGATGGCCGTTCGGGTGCTGGCCCTGAACGAGTTGCAACGCTGGCCCGAAGCCGATACGGCTTATCATGAACTGGCAATGTATGCCCGGGCCGATACTGCCCGACTGAATCCGTACCGAAAACTGCCCCGGCTCAAAAGCGAAAAAAAGGCGCAGTGGCTTTCCACGTTTATGCCGGGAGCCGGACAATTGTATGCCGGAAAACCCGGCGAGGCCGCGTTGAGTGTGCTGGTGCAGTCGGCGGGATTGTATTTTGGTGTCACCAGTTTTCTGGGTGGGTATTATTTGTCGGCCTGGGGCGTGGGGGCAGGTTTGTTTGGTTCATTCCACGCGGGCGGTGTGCGCCGGGCCGAGGTGTTGGTGCGGCAACTCAACCAAAAACGGGCGGCAGCGTTCAATGCACAAGCCCGGCAACAGGTGTTAGACTTGGTGAAGTAGTGCTTTGTCAACACGCGAAACGCCCCGCTCTGGCATCAGAGCGGGGCGTTTCGCGTGAGTTAAACGCGTGAGCTATTGGTTTGCCCACATAAAAAACTTGGGGTTATCCTCGTATTTCGACATGTTATCCTTGTTTATGATCAAGGTAATAAAGTCAACTAAGGGTACGATACCAAAAATACCACCGCAAGTCAGGATGTAGCCAATCCAGGTGAAGGTTTTGGTGCCGAGGTACAGGCGGTGAATACCCAAACCACCCAAAAAGAAGTTCAGTAGCAGGGCCGTCGTAAAGTTTTTGTCGGCTTTTACGCGGGCAGTTCCGGTCAGGTCGGCGGTCATCTGCTGGCTCTGGAGCAGGTTTGTGCTAACGGTGGCAAGGCTAACGTCTTCGCTTTTGGCGAGGAGTTGTTCAACCTGCTGGTCGTCAATCACGTAGGCATCTGCCGAAACATCGGCGGCACGGGCGGTCAGGGTTGCTACGGTGAGCAGGCAAAAGAGAAATAATTTTTTCATGGTATTGCAGCGAATGATTAGTTGGAAGCCAAAAATACGGCCTATCGTTCAACATTAACAAACCGAATAAAAAAAAAGCCCTGTTACATCTGCGTATCGGGGCTTTTTAGCAAAACTAACCTACCTGGCAGCTACTTCTTTCAGGGTTTTGACACCCATGTTCCAGAACATAAATGAGTATATATCGGCTGTTTCTTCGATGGCCTTTTTGGTGTTGCTCGCGCCGTGACCCGAATTGGTATCAATCCGAATCAGAATGGGATTCTGGCCCTTGTAGGCTTCCTGTAGCGTAGCGGCATATTTGAACGAGTGCGCCGGAACCACCCGGTCGTCATGGTCGGCAGTGGTAATCATCGTAGCGGGGTAATTGAGGCCGGGCCTGATGTTTTGAATCGGCGAGTAAGCGTAGATGGCTTTGAACTCGTCGGCGTTGTCGCTGCTGCCATAGTCGCTCACCCAGCCCCAGCCAACGGTGAACTTATGAAACCGGAGCATATCCATCACACCTACCGCCGGAATCGCGACCTTGAACAGGTCGGGCCGCTGGTTTATGACCGCTCCAACCAACAACCCCCCGTTTGAGCCGCCTTCGAGGGCCAGCTTTTGGGACGACGTGTATTTTTTGGCAATCAGATACTCCGCAGCCGCAATACAATCGTCGAAGACGTTCTGTTTTTTGAGTTTCATACCCTGTTCGTGCCAGGTTTCGCCGTACTCGCCCCCACCCCGCAAATTTACCTGGGCATAAACCCCGCCCTGATCCAGAAACGGAATCAACAACGCCCGGAACGCCGGGGTCAGGTTCACGTTGAAGCCGCCATAGCCATAAAGCAGGGTCGGGTTGTTACCGTCGAGGGCCATTCCCTTGCGGTGCGTCACAAATAGTGGTACGCGGGTTCCGTCTTTACTGATACAAAAGAATTGGGTTGTTTCATAATCGGCGGGCGAGAATTGCACCTCCGACTGGCGAAAAAGGGTACTCTTTTTCGTCCCAATGTCGTACCGATAGATAGTTGACGGCACCGTAAACGACGTGAATGTGTAGAACACAAATGAATCGTTGTGCTCGCCCTGAAAACCACTTGCCGTACCGAGGCCCGGCAATTCGATGGTATGTTCAGCCTGGCCGGTGGCAAGGTCATAAACCTGTACCTGCGTCACCACGTCTTTCAGGTAACCCACAAACAACTTGCCGCCTGCTGTGTTCGCATCGTCTAACTTCTCCGGGCGTTCGGCTACAAAGTCGGTCAGTCGCCCGGTCTTGGGGTTGAGCCGCGAGACTTTGTAATTCGGTGCGCCGTTGTTGTGGTACACCAGCAACTCGCCACCCAGGTTATCAACCACTGAATAGTTATGGGCAAACCCCTCGAACAGCCGGTTGAAGGTTTTGTCACCCGCCTGCAAATCGCGATACCAGATTTCGGAACCATCCGTGCCTTCCGAAATGGTCAGAATCAGAAAACGCTCGTCCTCGGTGGTTTGCGCGCTAAAATACCGCAGCGGGTGCGCTTTGTCTTCATACACGAGTTCGTCGGTTTCCTGCGGGGTGTTCAGCTTATGGAAATACACTTTCTGAAACTCGTTTTTGGTGGCTAAGGCCGAGCCCTCGGGTTTGGCATATCGGCTATAGAAAAAGCCATCGCCCTGCCAGGCCGTTCCTGAAAATTTCACCCAGTCGATTTTGTCGGTCAGAAACTGCTTTGTATTCATGTCCATCACCTGATACGTTTGCCAGTCAGACCCGGCTTTCGAGAGACCAACGGCGGCATATCGTCCGTTTTTCGACAGGCTGAACAGCGTGAGTCGCGTCGTACCGTCGGCAGACAGTTTGTTCGGGTCGATCACCACATCGGGCGTACCATCGAGTCCTTTTTGCCGATACAGCACCGACTGATTTTGCAGCCCGTCGTTTTTCGAGAAATAAAACCAATCGCCTTTCCGCGACGGCGACGAATATTTGGGGTAGTTGTAAATTTTTTCGAGCCGTTCCTGCATCTGTTTCCGGTACGGAATCTGGCCGAGGTAATCAAACGTGACTTTGTTTTGGGCTTTCACCCAGTCGGCGGTTTCGGCAGAGCGGTCATCTTCGAGCCACCGATACGGGTCTTTAACCGCCGTGCCGTGATAGGTATCGGTTTGGTCGGTCTGGCGGGTTTTTGGGTACGTGAGCGGCCCGGTCTGGGCTAATACGGTGGCAGTTGTGAGCATCAAGGCAGCGAAGAGTGCGTTGGTAATTGGGACGTGTTTCATTTGATGAAGGGGTTTTGGGTTAGCGATAGACATCTCGGCGATTACCAATTTTCAACACGATAACTGTCAAGATTTCGTCCTCAATGGAGTAAATGATCCGAAAATCACCGACTCGAATCCGGTAATTATTCGACCCGGCCAGTTTTACACAACCGGGTGGTCTTGGGTTGGCGGCCAACTGGTAAATGCTTGAAACGATCCGTTGAGCGGTTTGAACCGGGAGTTTATCGAGTGTTTTTTCGGCGGGGGCGGTGATAACAATTTTATAGGTCATCCGTATGCTTTGCCGCAATGCGCTTCGCCACAACATCAAAATCAGTAGTTGGCTCCTGCTTCAACGATTCAGCCTCTAATCCATCTAAAAAATCCTGCAAAACCTCGCCGTATCGTTCAGCATCAATCTGAACGGCTTTCAGATGATCCTGGTCATCGCGTAAATAGGTGATTCCTTCCATCGTTTTGAGAAAATAGGTTGAGTCAAAGATAAAACTTCTTCCGAATTATCATTTCCTCAACCACCTCCGGCACTATGTATTTTATGGACCGATTGGCCCGGATGCTATCACGTATAAACGTAGCCGAAATATCGAGCAATGGAGCCTGCACCAGCGACACCTTCGGATGGGTTTTAAACGGGCTGTCGGTGGCGCGGGGGCGGGGATACACGTACAATCCGTAGAAGTCGAGAATGGCCTGATGGTTTTTCCAGTTACCAAACTGCGCCAGATTATCCTCGCCCATGATGAGCCGAAATTCGTGCTGCGGGTATTTTTTCTGTAACCGCGTCAGGGTATCAATCGTATAGCTGGGGCGGGGCATCGAAAACTCGATGTCGGTGGCTTTCAGGCGGTTATTGTCGGCAATGGCGCGTTCAACTAAGTCGAGCCGGTCAAATTCGTGGAGGAGACTACTGATTTTTTTGAACGGATTCTGAGGAGACACCACAAACCAAACCTGCGCCAGGTCGGTGGCTGTTGCCATGGTGTTTGCCACAATCAGGTGGCCGACGTGAATTGGGTTGAAGGAGCCGAAGAAAAGACCGATCTTCATTTTGCAATGAAGTCATCCACCAATTGTTGCGCTCTTGCCAGCGTGTCGGGCAGGTTGTCGTTCACCAGCACCACGTCGAATCTGCTCTGAAACGACATCTCGAAATGCACTTTAAACAGCCGTTTCGAGAGGCTGTCCTCGGTTTCGGTGCCGCGTGTCATGAGCCGTTCGCGGAGGGTGGCTTCGTCGGGGACTTTCACAAACACGGCCAACGCCCGGTCGCCGTAGTACTCTTTGAGTTTCAGGCCTCCTTGCACATCCACATCAAACAAAACGTGTTTTCCGGCATCCCACAGGCGTTGTATTTCGGCTTTGAGGGTGCCATAAAACGCGCCGACATACACCTCTTCCCACTCCACAAACTCGTTGCTGTCAATCTTTTGTTTGAACTCTTCGGGCGACAGAAAGTAATAATCCTTGCCATCCTGTTCGGCGCGGCCCCGGCGGTCTCGCGTACAGGCCGAAATAGAAAAGCCGAGAGTTTTGTTCTCGGCCAATAGATGTCTTACGATGGTTGTTTTCCCGGAACCGGATGGAGCCGAAAAAATGATGAGTTTGCCGTCCAAAACTACTTGGGATATAAGATTGTGGGAAGAAAGATGAAAGAGTAGAAAGTGTACCAGCACTGCGTTTATCTTTCTTCTTTTCTTTCGCGTCTAACGTCCGGTGGCTATCAATTGACGCTGCTGATTTTTGCCTGGATGGTAGCTATGAGTTGGTCAGGACAGCATTTTTTTTCCATTCGGTCCTGCATCAACTGTTTGATTTCTTTTTCGAGATGATACATTTCGATACAGGGGCGACAGGTCTCTAAATTGACCGTCAGCCGTTCGAGTTGCTGCGCGGTGGCCTCACCATCAATGATCAGTTGAATCATTTTTAGGCAATCGGCCTGGTGGTCGCAATGATGCTTCATTTGCTTAGCCGACACGTCGGACGAAGATGAGGGATATAACGACGTTTGCATTGGAAAAATTTAATTTATTCCAAAAATAATTTTACACTATGTTGTTGATAGAACTGATTTGCGGGTAGAAAAAGTTTCCGATCAGTCTTCGCTTTCTTCATTGTAGCCCATCGATGCTGCGTAGTCGCGCAGTTTTTCTTTAAGCAGGTTCCGGGCGCGGTGCAGACGGGACCGAACCGTGCCAATCGGAATGTCAAGAATCTTTGCCATCTCTTCGTAGGTAAATCCTTCGATGTCGCAAAGAATGATGACCGTCCTGAAATCAACCGGCAACGAGTTCAGAGCGTTCGCCACCTCGTCGCCAATCAGGTCAGAAACCGACTCGGCCCGCAGATCAACCGTATGCTCGGCTTCGGCATCTTCTGAATTATAGGTCGTCTCAACGTCCTGATAATCAACTTTTGCCGGTTCCTTACTTTTCTTCCGGTAGTCGTTGATGAAGCTGTTTTTCAAGATTCTGAACAGCCACGCTTTTGCGTTGGTTCCCTGCTCGAAAGACGAGATAAATCGAAAGGCTTTCAGATACGTGTCCTGCACGAGATCGTTGGCATCGTCCTCGTCCATCGTGAGCCGGAAGGCAAAATTGTACATCGAGTCTATGTGGGGCATAAACTCCGTGTTAAAGATGCGGTATTTTTGCTCGTCGGTGTAACCGCGAGCGGGGGTATCTGGCATAATTTCGGGCATAGTCGCCATAAAATTACAGGTTTAAGCCGTTGTATGCAGGAGCCTCCGTTTTTATAAACCGAATGGCTGATTTGCTGATGGCTAATTAGTATCTACCACAAAAATCAGTCCTTTGTTTTGGGACTGACAAAGTGGCAAAGCACAAAGTTACGGACTTGGCGCACTAAAATGCCACGGCTACCCAGCCGGGGCCGGCTTTGAAGCATCGAATAGTTTGTGTTGCGTTGTGGTCGGGGAGCCGAACGTGGCCCGTGAGCGTTTCTGAGCCGTCGGCAAAAGGGTCAATAAGGAGGTGTTCGCGGAAGGTTAGTTTACGTTTGCCGTAGAGTTTGTAAAGGGCTTCTTTGGCACACCAGTACACGGCTAACCGTTCGATTTTACCGTTGGCGTGGGCGATTTCGGCTGCCGATAACACCCTTGGCACCACCCGCCCAAACTGCTCGCGTTGCGGTTCGATGTCAATGCCAACAGGTTGCGAATCGTGCCAGACAACAGCCGCCCAGCCGCCTGTGTGCGAGAGCGAAATATGCCCCGAAAGACCAATCAGGTGGGGTTTGCCAAATTCGTCTTTCCATAAACCGGCATACTGATCGCGGCCAACGAGGGTCTGCAACGCCACCCGGCAGGCCAGCCACTCTACCCGTTGCGTGGGATGCGTAATGCCCGCCAGGTCAGACTCTTCGGCGGCAGTGAGCGGCAGGCCTGCCCGTAGCGTTGGCTCGGTTTCGTCAATCTGCCACAGCATAGCCTGGCAAGTAGCGGTCAGTAGGTAGGTAGTTGTGAGTCCCAAATTTTAGCGTACTGAATTATGACCGTTGATAAAATAGACACCTTTGGCGGCCACCGCGACTGCGTGTACGCGCTCGAACGGGGTAACCAACCGGGGGCGTTTTTCTCGGCGGGGGGCGACGGGCTGGTGGTGCGCTGGCACCTCGACCGGCCCGACCTCGGCGAGTTAATGGCGCAGTTGCCCGTCTCCGTGTACGCGCTCTGTTACGAGCCAGCCCGAAACCGGCTGTGGGTGGGCCAAAACTACGAAGGAATTCACCTGATTGACCCCGCCACCAAAACTGAAGCCGCATCGCTCAAACTGACCACAGCCGCGATTTTCGACATCAAAATCTACCGCAATACCGCAATCATGACCCTCGGCGATGGCGTGGTGGTGGTGATTGACGCGGAAACACTCGGCATCAGAAAACACCTCAAAGCCAGTTCGCAGTCGGCGCGGTGCGTTGCCATTAACCCCGTTGAGCGCGAATTTGCCGTTGGTTACAGCGACCATACCGTGCGGATTTTTGATCTCGAAACCTTAGCCCTGAAACAGGTTATTCAGGCTCATACCAACTCGGTATTCACGGTGGCTTACTCACCCGATTTCCGGTTTTTGCTCACCGGCAGCCGCGATGCACACCTGAAACAGTGGGACGTTGAAAATGGCTACCAACTTACCCGCGATGTGGTGGCCCACCTGTTTGCCATTAACCACCTCGCTATCAGCCCTGACGGAACGCAGTTTGCCACTGCGAGCATGGATAAATCGGTTAAAATATGGGAGACGGATACGCTTAAACTCCTGAAAGTGGTTGACCGCGCCCGCCACGCCGGACACGGAACATCAGTGAATCGGGTGTTGTGGACGGCCAATCCCGACAGGCTGCTCTCGGCCAGCGACGACCGAACGATTTCGGTTTGGAAGGTGGTGTGAGGTAGGGCGGGCGGAAGCCCGCTTATGGCTGTTAGGGCAGGCTTCCGCTGTGATCGTTCGCGCAGGGGCAAAACATTTACAGGCGGGCTTCCGCCCGCCCTACGTTCATTTTCTACCCGCAACTCCTTACTTTTTGGCCGAAAAATTGCGTAATAGCAGAAAACACCGTTACTTTCACGGTCACAGGCGATTTTAGAAAATTCTGAGGATGAAAATTACACCCATTGAAATACGGCAACATACGTTCGACAAAGGACTGCGCGGCTACCGAACGGAAGATGTAGATGCGTTTCTATCGTCACTTTCGCAGGAATGGGAGCGGGTTTCGGGCGAGCAAAAGATGCTGAAAATGCAGCTCGAACTGGCCGAACGGGAACTGAATAAACTCAAAGAAATTGAGATGACGCTGTTCAGAACCCTCAAAAACGCCGAAGACAGCAGCAGTCAGGTTGCCGACCAAGCTACGCGGGCTGCCGAACAGCACATTGCCGAAGCCCGCCGAAAGTCAGACGAATTGCTGGCCGATGCCAAAAAACGGTCGGTGCTGATGGTGCAGGATGCTGAGAATCAGGCGCGTTACCTGAAAGATAATATCCTGAATGACCTGAAAGCGATGGAGCATGACTTTAAGGCGATGGAACGCTACAAAGACAACCTGATGGCGCAGATCAGAACCCTTGCCAGCAATGCCGTTGACAGCGTAGAACGGTTTGAGCGGAAGTTTGCCAAAAGCTCATTTCAGGAAAAAATCGCGGAGGTAAGCGGGCAGTTGGCCCCCGAACCAGAAGCAAACCCGGCCCCGGCTCCAACGCCCGAACCCATTGCCGAGACTCCCGTTGCGTCTGTCGAAAACACTATCAACGAACCAGTTACCGAGGAGTTTACAGCGCAACAAGCCACCGACGAAACGGCTGTTTTGCCCGCGATGCCGGAACCAGAACAAGCCGAAGCAACGCGCCAAAACGACACCGACACCGACACCACTGAGACAATACATCATGCCGATTCTGTTGCCGAGGTAATTGCCGGGGATTCTGAAAAACCGGAAACCCAGAAGCAGGGCGGTTCGTTTTTTGACCAGATTTGACGAACCATTTTGGGAACCATCGCACTCGAAGGGCTGGAGTTTTTTGCCTATCACGGCTTCTACGACGAAGAGCAGAAAATCGGCAACAAATACGCCATTGACATCACGATCACCACTGATTTTTCGGAAGCCGCCCGGCGCGACCGGCTGCGGGCAACCGTCAACTACGAAGACCTGTACCGGGTAATTGTGGCCGTGATGCAGCAACCCGCCCGGCTTCTTGAACATATTGCCCACCGGATTATTCAGGATGTTCGGCGGCAATACCCTGACGTTCAGGCGGTTGAAGTAAGCGTCTCGAAATTCAACCCGCCCATCGGCGGAGTTTGCCACCGGGCCAAAATCACGTTGAAGGAATAGGGGGGAGAAAGGGAGGAGACGGAAGAAAGGGAGGAGACGGACGAGAGGGTACAGAACTGAAACCCCTTTCGTCCCCTTCGTCCCCCTCGTCCCTCTTCTCCCTTTTTAAACAACCTTCTTCGCTACGGCATCGAATGAGATACTGTAATGAGATTCGTCATAAACGGCTTCTCCGTTTTTAATCAGCAATACCTGGGGCGATTGATGCTCAACGCCAAAAGCATCGGCAACCTGTTTCGAGAGGGCGCGGTTTGCCAGTAAATCCAGATAGTAGGGCTTTATGCCAGCCGTATCCTGCCAGTTGCGCTCCATCCGTTTGAGCGCCATTGCGCTGATCGAACACGTGGTGCTGTGTTTAAAAATCATCACCGGCTGTTGCGCCGATTCTTCTTTGATGGCGGCTAACTGGCCGTTTTCGGTAAGTTTGTTCCAGTTCATTGTCAGTAGTTTTGCGCTAAATAACACACTGTGGCAAAACTGATTTATCAAACGGCAATCCGGTTGTATGGGTTCCTGATTCGGGTGGCCGCGCTGGGCAACCCCAAAGCCCGGCTATGGGTGGCGGGTCGGCAAAACTGGTATCCTAAACTGGCCGCGCAACTGAGCGGTAACATCGCCCCGGTGATTTGGCTCCACGCGGCTTCGCTGGGCGAATTTGAGCAGGCCCGGCCCGTGCTGGAATCCCTCCGTGAGCAACACCCTGACCACAGACTTCTGGTGACGTTCTTCTCGCCGTCGGGCTATGAAGTCCGTAAAAACTACGCCGGGGCTGATGTGGTTGCGTATCTGCCGCTTGATACGCCCGCCAACGCCCGGCGGTTTGTGGCCCTCGCGAAACCTCGGTTGGTCTTGTTTGTGAAGTATGAATTTTGGGCCAATTATCTCCTCGAACTCAAAACCCAAAACGTGCCGACAGTGCTTTTTTCGGCGGTTTTCCGGCCCGGTCAGGCGTTTTTCCGATGGTACGGCGTTTTTCAGCGCAGTCTGCTAATGTGTTTCAGTCATATTCTCGTGCAAAATCAGAAGTCGGTTTTGCTTCTGCAATCCGCTGGTTACGAAGCCGTTACGCTGGCCGGTGACACCCGCTTTGACCGCGTGGCCGACATTGCCGCATCTGCCCAAACCTTCCCGACTATAGAAACCTTTTGCGCCGACATACCAACGTTGATTACGGGTAGCGTCTGGCCCGATGATATGGCCGTGCTGGTTCCGTTTTTGAACTCGTTTGCCGGGCCGTTACGGGTTGTGATTGCCCCGCACGAGATCGATGCTGAACAGATTAGCCGTTGGCGCGGGCAGTTAACGCAACCGTCGGTGCTGTATTCTGAACTGGCAAACCAACAGGCTGACAGTCAGGCCCGTTATCTATTTATTGATAACGTCGGGATGCTGGCTTCGCTCTATCAATACGGGCAGTTTGCGTTTGTGGGCGGTGGGTTTAAACGGGGCGGACTGCATAACATTCTCGAACCGGCCACGTTTGGTTTGCCCGTATTTTATGGGCCGGTGATTGACAAGTTTCCCGAAGCATTGGCATTGGTATCTGAGGGTGGGGCGTTTCTGGTTTCGGACAATTTTGCGGCTGATTTCAGGAAACTCTATTACAATCCTGCCGAACGCACCCGCGTTGGGGCAGTCAGCCGGGGGTATGTGCAACGGAACATTGGCGCAACGGCGACCGTTGTGCAGGTTGCAAACAGGTTTCTAACCAAACAACTCAGTTGACCCAAATAGGCTTAGTTATCCGCTCAACCGGCTCGTGGTACGAAGTTCGTAACGAGGACGGCCATATTTACCGCGCCCGGCTCAAAGGCAAATTCAAACTCCAGGGTCTGAAAGTGACCAACCCCATTGCTGTTGGCGACCGGGTGCGTTTCGACGTGGGAGACGTGGCCGAAAATACCGCCATGATCTCCGGTATCGAAGCCCGCAAGAACTATATCATCCGGCAGTCTGTCCACAAAACCGCGCACGGCCACATCTTAGCCGCCAACCTCGACCAGGCCGTAATGCTGGCAACCCTTGCCATGCCCCGCACCTCGCTCGGCTTCATTGACCGCTTCCTCGTCACTGCCGAAGCGTTCCGTATTCCGACGACGATTGTGTTCAACAAAACTGACATCCTGAACGACGAAGGGCTTGATTTTCAGCACGAAATCAGGGCCATGTATGAGCGTATCGGCTATAATTGTTTAGAAACGTCGGCTACTGAAGGTGATGGCGTTGATGCTTTCCGGGATTTGCTCGATCAGAAAGTGACCCTTTTAGCCGGTCATTCGGGCGTGGGAAAATCATCGTTGGTGAATGCCATTGCCCCGGACTTAGACCTCCGCACGAACGAGATTTCGAGTTTTGCCAACAAAGGCGTTCACACCACCACCTTTGCCGAGATGTTTGAACTCGCCCCTGACACCTACATTATTGACACGCCGGGCATTAAAGAATTGGGTTTGGTGGAGATGAAGAAAGACGAAATCGGGCATTATTTCCCCGAAATGCGCGACCTCATGAATCAGTGCCGGTTCCATAACTGCCTGCACCTCAACGAGCCGGGCTGCGCCGTGAAAGCCGCCGTTGCTGATGAAACCATTGCCGACAGCCGCTACGCCAGTTATTTGAGCATGATAGAAGGTGGGGATAACCGGCGGTAAAATGAGGTTTACAATGGTACAGATAACCATTTACGATACCAGCCTCGCAATGCCGAACGCAGCCGCAGCCGCTACGGCCCCAATCAGCATCACCTGAACCGCCCCGGCCAACGCGGGTTGCCGGGTGACGCGGCTCTTGAAAAATCCGAAAACAAAGAGACAAATCAACGTCACAATCGCCGAATACAACAGACCATCGGTGGGCGTGTCGGCAAAGAAATACGGCGACAACGGCACAAATCCCCCCACAATGTATGACCCGCCAATAGTCGCTGCACTTTTCAGGGCGCGGTTGGGGTCGGGTTCGGTCAGGCCGAGTTCGTGCTTCATCATAAACGAAACCCACTGGTCTTTGTCCTGCGCGAGTTCGTCGGCAACGGCGCGTTGCAGGGCCGGGCTGATGCCATATTCGGCCAGTACATCACAGACTTCCTGTTTTTCGAGGGCGGGTACGCGGGCCACTTCGTCGTATTCGCGCTGGCGTTCCGACTGGTAATAGTCCACTTCGGTGCGCCCGGCGAGGTAGCCGCCCAGCCCCATGGCAATAGACCCGGCCACGATTTCGGCCAGCCCCGCCGTTACCACAATGCCCGACGAAGCTACCGCCCCGCTCAACCCAGCCGCCAGCGCAAACGGAACCGTGAGACCGTCAGACATTCCGATGACGACATCAGTAATAAAATCAGAGTTTTGAACGTGATTTTCGGGATGTTCGGTAGTCATTCTTCTTCTTTGTTGTTCAATTGAGATAGCAAACTATACGCCCCGGCCACCACAACGGGCGTGTTGCGGGTATCAATACCGGCAGGAAGCGTTACGGCCACGTAGCCGTTTTCTGCCGTTCCGGTTTGCACGGCCAACTGACGGAACCGCTTGTTGCCAGTATTGTTCTGCCCCGTCTGCACATAAATCAACGATTGCCCGCCAAAATTAACAATGGCGGCTTCGGGCAACGTCAACACCGATTCGCTCTGCACCGATACGCGGGCTGTAACAAACGCGCCGGGGATAAAATGCGTCCGGTTTTCGTTGGGGTGGGCCAACACCGATACCGTTCTGTCTGCCGAAACGCTCTTGCCGAGCATAAAAATCGTGCCGATGTGTTTGGTTTCGGCATCGTTGCCCACCCCAAACCGAACGCGCTGCCCGGTATGAATCTGGGCCAAATCTTTCTCAAAGATATTGAGCCGGATATGCAGGTGATTCAGGTTCGTGATTTCGGCAATCACATCGGCGGGATTCACGAATTTTCCGGCATTGGTCGGCACGGCGGTTATGTAGCCACTCACCGGCGACGGCACCCTGAGCGTGCGCGTCAGGTTGTCGGGCTGGAGGGTGGCCGGGTTAATCCGCAGCACGGCCAACCGTTGTGCCTGCCCCGCGAGTTGCGCCTGCAAACTTTGGCGGTTGGCGCGGGTTTGTTGAAATACTTTGGCGGCTCCCACGTTTTCGCGGCTGAGTTCTTCCTGCCGGGCGTAGTCTAAATCGGCAAAACCGAGTTTGGCTTTTGTGTCGAGATAATCCTGCTGGATTTGCACGTAATCGGGGTTTTCCAGCACGACGAGTGTTTGGCCCCGGCGCACAAACATTCCCTGTTCGAGCGGAATCCGGCGGATGTAGCCTCCAAACGGCACCGACACCGTGACCTGATTCTGGGGCGGTACATTAAAAACGCCGTTGACTTTGAGCGTCTGACTCATGGCCCGGCGTTCGGGCTGGCCGGTTTTGATACCGGCCATCTGCGCCTGCGCTTTCGTAAATGTAACCTCAACCGGGCCGTTGGCGGGGGCTTCTTCCTCGGCGGGTGTGGTTTCGGTCGGTTTCTCGGCGGCTTGCTGGCAACCGAAAAATAAAAATATAAGAAGGGGGAGGTATTTCATGTTGAGAGGCAATAGAACGCGGATGACGCAGATGCTTCGCAACGCGGATTTTCGCGGATTTTTTGTTTCAATCGAGAAAAAAATCCGCGAAAATCCGTGTTGCCGTCAGGCATCCGCGTTATCCGCGTTCTATCTTTTTCATTGTCCAGTTAAATAATCAATCTCTATCACGCTCTGATTGAGCAAGTTAATCACGTCGAGGTACGCCAGCCGGATGCTTAACGCTTGTTGCAGAGCCAGTGAAAACTCAACATAGCCGATGTCTCCGGCGCGGAATGATTTGCGGGCGTTGTCGGCGATGCGGTCGGCCTGAGCGAGTCCGTCGCGTTCATAATCCTGGACGGCTGACCGATACAGTGCGTACTGCCGTCCGGCGCGTTCGAGGGCCGTTTGCAGGGCGCGTTGCTGGGTGGTGAGTTCAGTTTGGGCGATTTGCTCGTTCACGCGGGCGGCTGCAATGCGGGCGCGTTGGGGGCCTTTAATAAGCGGGAATGACACGCCAACCTGCCCGCCAAAGAACCGATGAGCCGCGTTGTAATATACTTCCTGCCCCCCAAAAAGCTGATTGCCGATGAGCGTCTGCGAGAAAATACCGACCAAAAAATCGGGTTTTAGCCGCGCTTCATCAACCACTCTTGTCGCCGTAGCTACGTTGATTTGTTGCGCCAATAGCCCCAGAAGTGGGTTTTGCCGAACACTCGCCGTATCGAATCGCGCCGAAAGCCCCAACGCCAGCAGCCGTGCCGGGGCCGCGTCGGGCAGGTCGGGCGTGTTGAGCAGGGTTTGCAGCGTGGCGCGGCTGTTGCTGATGTCAGCGGCTGTTCGGGCAATGGATAGCCGTTGCTGGGCGCGTTGGCTTTCGGCGGTGATTTGCTCCAATGGGGCCGCTTCGCCCGCCCGAACGCGCACCGTTGCGGCCTGCACAAACTCGGCCAATAGCGAATCCTGCCGGGCCAACTGCCGCGCCCGTTCGTGCAGATACAGCAACTCCTGATATACTGATTTTACCTGATACCGAACATCGTTCCGGCTTACGGCCACCCGGCGTTCCTGCCCCAGAATCTGGGCATCGGCCAACGCCAGCGACGACCGGATAACCTGCGGATTGGGGAACGTTTGCGTGGCTGCCAAGTTATTGTCAAACTTCCGGCTGTTGTATTGCCCCACCGTAGCCGACACGTTTAGCCGCCCAGTCTCCCGCGCCGATAGCCGACCCGCCTGTTGTGCCTGCACGGATAGCCCGGCAAGTTGCAGCGTGGCGTTGCGGGTGTTGGCCTGTTGCAACGCCTGATCGAGGGTGAGAAATTGGCCCGGTTGGGCCGCGAGATTGCCGGAGAGCAGAAACGTCAGTAGGCAGAGAAGCGGGCCGAGCCGTGCCGGTTGTGCTGGCAAGACCTTAGTCTTGCCAGGATCGGAGTCCTCAGACTCCAATTCAGAACGGGTACTATGGGTTTCAGGTTCTGGTTTATCGGGCGGAATCGGGTCTGAGGACCCGGATGGTGGCAAGAATGAGGTCTTACCAGCACCAGAACCACCGGCAAAATACGTGTACAGCACCGGCAACACGATGAGTGTCAGCAGGGTAGCCGTGATTAAGCCACCAATCACAACGGTAGCGAGGGGTTTTTGCACCTCGGCCCCGGCAGAGTTCGAGAGGGCCATCGGCAGAAAACCGAGCGAAGCCACCAACGCCGTCAGCACCACCGGGCGCAGGCGGATTTCGGCGGCTTTCACAATCACATCGCGCAGGGTTTTATTGGCCTCGTCCAACCGTTGGCGGTTAAATTCGGCAATCAGCACAATGCCGTTCAGCACGGCCACCCCAAACAAGGCGATGAACCCCACGCCCGCCGAAATGCTGAACGGCATCCCGCGCAGGAGCAACGCGGCTACCCCACCGATGGCGGCAAATGGAATGGCCGTGAAAATCAGCAGACTTTGTTTGACCGACCCAAACGTGAAAAACAGCAGCATGAAAATCAGGGCCAACGCGCCCGGAACCGCAATTGACAGCCGGTTCTTGGCCTCAATGAGGTTCTGAAATTCACCGCCGTACTGCACTGAATAACCAGCCGGAAACTTGATTTTAGCATCTACTTTTTGCTGTAATTCGTTCACCATGCTCTCTACGTCGCGGCCCCGAACGTTGAAACCGACCGTAATCCGTCGGCGCGTATTGTCGCGCTGAATCTGGTTGGGGGCCAGCACCATCTGCACATCGGCAATCTGGCTCAGGGGGATCTGCTCGCCGTTAGGCGCGGTAACGAACAGATTCTGAACGTCTTCTAAACTTTGCCGTTTGTTTTCGGCTAACCGAACCACCAGATCGTAGCGTCGTTCGCCCTCAAAAATCAACCCCGCCGACTGCCCGGCGAAGGCCGTGTTGATGGTTCGGTTTACGTCGGTCACGTTCAGGCCATACTGCGCGATGCGGTCGCGGTTGAGTTTGACCAAAATCTGCGGCAAGCCTTCGACCTGCTCCACGTAGAGGTCTTTCGCGCCGTCAACGGTCTTGACTTGTGCCGCTAACTGATTGGCTAATCGGGTAAGTTCGGCGAGATCATCGCCGTAAATTTTGACACCTACGTCCTGCCTTGAACCCGTCATCAGTTCGTTAAACCGCATCTGAACCGGCTGCTGAAACCCGAACGTAACCCCCGGAATGACCGACACGGCGGTAGCCATTTTTGCGACCATTTCTTCGCGGTTTTTGGCCGATGTCCACTGTTCCATCGGCTTAAAAATAATCATCAGGTCGGAGGCTTCGATGGGCATGGGGTCGGTTGGTATCTCGCCGGAGCCGATTTTTGCCACTACCTGCTCAACTTCCGGGAACGTCAAAAACACGCGCTCGGCTTTAAGCGTGGCCTCCACCGTTTCGGAGAGCGAACTGCCCGTCAGCACTCGTGTATCAACGGCAAAGTCGCCCTCGTCAAGAGCCGGAATAAACTCGCCACCCATCCGCGAGAACGCCAATACGCTCATAATCAGGAAGGCTATGGCGACACCCAGCACCACCAACCGACGGTTCAATGACCAGAGCAAGGCCGGTTCGTAGTGCCGGTAGAGCCAGCCCATCATTCGGCTCGACCACGTGACGCGGTGCCGGATGTGCTTGCTCAACAGCACCGACGACATCATCGGCACGTAGGTCAATGACAAAATAAACGCGCCCAAAATGGCAAAGCCTACCGTTATCGCCATTGGGCGAAACATCTTGCCCTCGATACCGCTCAGGGCCAGAATCGGTAGGTACACAATCAGGATAATGATTTCGCCGAAGGCCGCCGAGTTCCGAATTTTGGCCGACGATGAAAAGACTTCCTCATCCATTTGGGCCTGGGAGAGGTGTACGGTTTTTGGTTTTTGGTTTTTGGGCTGCGCTGCTATGGCAAAATTTGCATCAATGGAAGGTTCTGACAGCGAAGCCCCCCGAAAACCAGAAACCGTAAACCGACTACCGAGGTGGTGCATCGTGGCCTCGACAATAATCACTGAGCCATCTACAATCAGGCCGAAGTCAATGGCTCCCAAGCTCATCAAATTGCCCGACACGCCGAAGGTGTGCATCATGCCAATGGCAAACAGCATGGCAAGCGGAATGACGGAAGCTACCACCACGCCCGCCCGCCAGTCGCCGAGGAGCAACACCAGCACAAAAATCACGATCAACGCGCCTTCGGTGAGGTTGCGGGTGACGGTGCCGATGGCCGAATTTACCATTTTGGTACGATCCAGAAACGGCACGAGCGCAACGCCTTCGGGCAGGGTTTTTTCTATCTCGGCGATTTTGGCCTTCACGCGCTTAATCACGACGGACGAGTTTTCGCCTTTGAGCATCATCACCAGCGCGCCCACCACTTCGCCGGTTCCGTTGCGGGTCACGGCCCCGTATCGCACACCTGAGCCAATCTGCACGGAGGCCACATCGCGGATTTTTACGGGGAGATTGTTGGCATTGAGCCGGATAACGACGTTACCAATGTCGTCGGTGGTGCCAAGCAGACCATCGGCCCGGATAAAATAGGCGTTCGGTTTTTTATCAATATACGCCCCGCCCGTATTTTGATTATTGCGTTCCAAAGCCGTAAATAAATCACTGATGCTGAGGTTATTGGCTCGCAGTCGATCCGGGTCAACGGCAATCTGATACTGTTTCAGTTCGCCCCCAAAGCTGCTCACGTCGGCCACGCCGGGCGTACCGAGGAGTTGCCGACGCACAATCCAGTCCTGAATGGTGCGGAGTTCGCGCAGAGGGTATCGGCTTTCGTAGCCCTTTTTGGCGATGAGCGTATACTGAAAAATCTCGCCCAAACCCGTTGTAACGGGGGCCAGCGTCGGTATTCCGACACCAGGTGGAATCTGGTCACGCACGGTTTGCAGCCGTTCGGCGAGTTGTTGCCGCGCCCAGTAGACATCGGTGTCGTCGGTAAAGACAACGGTCACGAGCGACAAGCCGAACCGCGAAAACGACCGTAGTTCGATGATGCCGGGGATGTTGGCAATGGCTAATTCGACCGGGGCCGTGATGAGCCGTTCGGTTTCCTGAGCTGCCAGCGACGGGCTGACGGTGATGACCTGCACCTGATTATTGGTAATGTCGGGAACGGCATCAATCGGCAGTTGCGTGGCCGACCAGCCGCCCCAAATCACCAAACCGAGCGTGAGCAGGCCCACAATGAGTTTGTTTCGGATCGAAAACCGAAGAATGGAGTTGAGCATTTTATTCAGTGAAGAGTGAAAAGTTTAGAACGAAGAATAGCCTTCTCAGGCGATATTCTTCACTCACAACCGCTTGGGCGGCCCCGTCTTAATTCTTCACTGATTTTGCGGTGGATGAAAAAACGCGAATGACCGATCTATTACGGCTAAGGCGTTGTGGGCGAACGAGGGGCGTTCGGGCAGGAGAGAAACATGGGCCGGGGCCAGCCAAAGGCCCTGAACGGCAAGCGGAATAAGCTGAAAATGCCAATGCAGCCCCAAGCAATGGTGGGCATCTTTAAAGGGAATCTGCGAATGATCGTGCTGCTGACGGTGGTGGCTGGTATCGCCGTAGTGCATTTCCAGAAATACAAGCACCGACAAATCGGGGTCGGTCTGGCGGTGGAGTTGGTAGTGTTCGTAGAGGTCGGGCAGTTTAACAAACGCTGACCGCACGGGCGCGGGCAGCACAACGGCCAGCGACAGGTAGATGTTGAAGAATATCGTGAAGAAACGCGCCATTCGGGAAATTTACACAATTGGGGTGCAGATGGTTCTTTTTGGAGACACAAGGCCGAAATTCAGAATCATTCAACGCAGGCCGGGCGGGTTAATCCAGATTTGATTTTGCACAATCATAATGGCTAACTCATGGCGGCAATATTCTCGGAGTTTTCCAGCAAGAGCATTCTGTTTTCCAAGTGTTTTTTTGTAATTATCGGCTGTAACAGTCTCGTTATCAACTGAGAGTCGAAAAATACTATGGGCGTAATTGCACGGTAAAGGGTCGTGTAACAATGTTATAGTAGCTTCCGAAGAATTGCCATCTTCGTTGACCGAGACAAAGGATTTTTTATAGGTCATAGCTTCTGGCTCAACTTCCATAACTTCCATTGCCACGACCACAAAATTCTCGTATCGTTCAGTCACTGACTCAAGAGCATAAAGCGTGTCTTCGGGTTGGCAAAGGGGAGATTGTATGTTGCTTCCCTGTCGATTCACCGAAATGTCTTTTAAACTAATGGTTGGAAATGGATTTGTTGTTTCAGTGGGTAAACATCGCCTGAAAACGTACTCGCCAACATAAAATTCGGGCAGTAACGGTTTGTCGTTGCTGTGTAGGTGCGGAGGTATGTGCGCGAGTTGGCAAGGGATCATTACAAAAAAGGCAACCCAATTGGGTTGCCTGTAACAGTTCAGACAAATCTACTTTGCCAAAAACTTGTATGCAATAGCCTCAAAATCGAATTGGGCCTTAGTCTCTTCAAAAAAATCGAGTACAGGTTGTTCCTCCTTACCGATGAACGAATACGCAATTAATTCGTCGTCGTGAATGACAAGATTAGTGGCTCCACGCTTTGAGGTACGGAATAAGATTAACTCGTCGTCGCCAGTAAATAAGTCTTGAAATGTCAGTTTATCGGGTTCAATATGATACTCGATATTCTTAAAAGCAGTCATTAATTTCGACAACGCAGTTACCTGGAACGAGCTTAACGCGTATCGTTGAAGGAGTTGGTTAAGCCGTTCGGCCAAACTGTTTCCGTAATGCCGGGTGAGTGTTCCCTCTGTACGCTCCCCGGCCTGTCGGTAATTGCTTTCGAGCAAGACCGAACCATCGGCAGGATAATTCATGCGAACGTTGCTCATTTGAGTCAAGTGATTTATTGGTACAACAATTGTGTTTTTTGGGTAATTACGGCAAAAAACAAATCGTTTTTAAAGGCGCGTAGTGAATCGAAATCTTGCCAGATGGTCTCGTAACGTTGGCTTGCTTCAATTTCTTTCTCAACGTGTATATCTAAAGTTAAGCCGTTGGTTTGTAATGAGTCGCCGTCTTGGTTCGTCTCAATTATTGTCCCTGAGAGATTTGGGTCTGTTTCATGCTTAACGTCTATTTGAAGAAAAAAGTTACCTTTTTGGTGTGGTAACACATTGGTTGGCAGCAAGTTGACATATTCTAATGTTGGCGAAACGGCCAAGACATTCACGTACCGAACTGCAATTTGATCAATGATTGGCGAAACATCACAATTCAGTAGCACTTGCCAAACCGATTTCAATTCATCGCGCAGCTCGTTAAATTCGGTGTAAGCCGAGAGTTTATGAAGTGAAAGCGTATCTAACCGCAACTGAAGAACATAATCCGACGCTGACCCTGTTTCAGTCCGTAGCATATAACCGCTTTGTGCGGTGTCAAATTTTCCTTCGGCTTCAGCGGAATGAAGTGATGCAGAAAACTTCATCAAGGGTCTGGCAGTCTTATATTTTTCTGTGATAAGATTATGCTTACTGAGCCGATTCAGCGTCTCCATAGTCAACGTTTCCGAAAAACGCACAGACATAATGCTTTCCTTGATCGGCGGATGGGAAAGTTTGGGATGACTCATGAGAAACACGA
Source organism: Cytophagales bacterium (assembly GCA_038230415.1). Taxonomy (GTDB): domain Bacteria; phylum Bacteroidota; class Bacteroidia; order Cytophagales; family Spirosomataceae; genus JBBRNH01. Next base: position 120,552 of record JBBRNH010000001.1, read on the forward strand.
TTTTTTTCACAAACCTATCATGTTATTCGCTGACCACAGCAGCAAACACCAGAAAATTAATGTGTGTCTAACAATTTTTTACCCGGCAAGCCCATTCATCAACCCGGTAGTTGTGTCGCCAGAAACATCGCCACATCCTCCGGCGTGTCTAAGTCCACTGCGCCGTTGGCAAACGGAATCGTAGCGCAGTCGTGAGCGTATTTCATCATCAGGGGCTTGGCTCCCCGGTCGCCGGTCAGGGTCAGGAGTTCGTTAAAGTAATAAGCTGAAAACAAAGCCGGTACGCCCACCTGACCGGCATATTCACAACCCACGATTCCCTTGCCCGATTCGGCAAAAACGGCCAAAATCCGGCGTAGTAATTCCGGTGATACGTGCGGCTGATCGGTCAGCAGCGTCAGCACCGCATCCAGACCAGGCGCATCACGGAGCAACGTGGAGAGACCAACCCGCACCGACGAAGCCATGCCCGTTTGCCAGTCGGGGTTATGCATTACCGCCACCGTAGGGGGTAAGCCGATGAGTTCGGGAGCGATTTTCTCCTGATTGCCGCCCGTCACCACCACAATGGGCAGCGGTTTGTCCGGCGTTTCGGTCAGTGCCATAGCCGCCAACAGCGTTCGTTTCAGCAGCGTTTGCCCCTGATAAACAATCAATTGTTTAGGATTTCCGCCCATGCGGGTCGAGGCTCCGGCGGCTAAAATGATAATACCGATCATAAACGTAACAGGGCGGCCTACTCACAGGCCCGGCGGGTGTCAATAATGCCCTGAATTTTCCAGACACCGCTTTGTCGCACGAGCGTGAAGGCATTGGCTCCACAGTGCTGTCGTTTGCCGTTGTAGTAAAATTCGTAGGGAGTCCAGGCCGTAGCCAAGTCACCATCAACGTGGATGGTGGTGGCGGTCAGCCGTTCATCGAGTGCGCCCTTCGGGGCTTTCCCCACTGACCGGGCAAAGTTGGCAATCTGTTCATTGTGCACCGAGACTATACCCTGTTTGTTTTCAACGGTTTGCAGGGTGGCCCCCGGCAGAAACGCCGACAGTACGGCCACTGAATCGCTGGCTTTCATACCGGCAAACAACTGGGCAATCGGTACGCGGACAGCGGCATCGTCGGGCGAGGTTTGGGCCAGAACCGGGGCAGCAACGGCCAGCAGCAGGCAGTAGAGAAAGTGTTTCATTTTTAAAGTCAGGGTTTGATTTGTTTGCGAAGGTCAGCTACGAAACCGACCGATACATCGGCAAAGCGGGCAATCTCTTCATCGGTAAACGTAGAGCCTTCGAGGAGGTTGGTTACGAACAGGGTGTCTCGGTTTAATTTTGCCAGTTCAAATCCTATTTTCAGTCCTTTCTTCTCGCCTTTCCGTTCGCCGAGTTTTTCGGCGCGATACAGTAAATATTCTTCGATTCCCATTGTCTGTCGTCGGTCTGTGAGTTTATCGTATTCGTCCTCAAAAATAACGCCTGTTTCGGGCTTTTTGAAACGAATATAACTTTTCAGGAAATTCATTAGCACCCTGATTTTGTCTTTCGGGAATGGCTTTGCCAGTAACCGCCTTGCCAGATCAATCTTCAGTGTTAATAACTCGCTTTCGTTGATTTTCTTCTTCTTCAGGGCTGTCAACACTGTCAGAATCACCGCAGCAAACGGGTTGGGATTAGCATCGAGCAGGTCAGCATCCTGATCGAGAACTTTGTAGCTATTGAACCGATACATCAAAGTCGTTCCGTAAAATGACTGCTCGAACACCGCCGGGCGAAATGTTTTCTGATCGTCGGTCAAAATGGCAAAGGCCGTAATTGGCTGCTCGTAGCGGTCGAAGATGCGCGAGAAGTACGTGAACATTCGCTTCTCAAATGTGGTGTCCGTGTAGCCCTGCACTTCCACGTGCACTAAAAACCATTGTTCTGCGCCCAATTTGGTAAACACTTTCACGAGTTTATCAATGTGCTTCGGTTTGAACTCATCGCCCTGAGCCGGGAATAGCTGTTCCAGTTCTTTATCCAAAAACGCAAACCCTCGCTCCATATCGAAAAGGTCATCGGCATTAGGGATAAAGAAGCGCAAAAAATCATCAAAAATATCTTCCAGGATAGCTTTCCACAAAGAATCGTCACGGCTCATGGCTGCAAGGTAAGCGAAAAATGAAATTTCGCCACAAACTGCACCTTTTAGCCTATTTATGAGTTTAGTTTCAATCACGTGCTCCGCCAAAATAATGAAGATACACTTCTCAAAAACCGATTTCTTTGAAGACCGCCATAACGGTCAGTTCGATGCCGATTTCCAGGAGATGCTCCGCGCCGTTGGCGTTGATTCGATTGACGAACTGATCGGGCAAACCGTACCCGCCAACATCCGGCTGCCTCGCCCGCTCGACCTGCCCGCACCCAAAGGCGAGCATGAATTTCTGAGCGATTTCCGCAAACTCGCCAATCAGAACAAAGTCTTCAAATCATACATCGGGCAGGGTTATTACGACACGCTTACGCCCAATGTGATTCTCCGTAATATTCTCGAAAACCCGGCCTGGTACACAGCCTACACGCCTTATCAGGCCGAAATTGCCCAGGGGCGGCTCGAAGCCCTGCTCAATTTCCAGACCGTTGTCTGCGATTTGACCGGGTTAGAAATCGCCAATGCATCGCTGCTTGACGAAGCCACCGCTGCCGCCGAAGCCATGCACCTGCTGCACGCCACCAAGCCCAATGGCAAGAAAACGGCCAATACATTCTTCGTCTCGAAACACTGCCACCCCCAGACGATTGACCTGATGATTACCCGCGCCACGCCCGTTGGCATCACGGTTCTCATTGGCGACCACCGCAACGTTGACATCACCAATCCCGACCTGTTTGGGATGTTGCTGCAATATCCCGCTACCGATGGCGAGGTCTTTGATTACACCGATTTGATTGCCTCGGCCCACGAATTGGGCATCACCGTTGCCGTTGCTACCGATCTGCTGGCTCTGACCATGCTTACGTCGCCCGGCGAGATGGGTGCCGATGTTGTCGTTGGTTCGGCGCAGCGGTTTGGCGTTCCGATGGGCTTCGGGGGGCCACACGCGGCATTTTTTGCTACCCGCGATGCCTACAAACGCCAGATTCCGGGTCGGTTGATTGGCATATCGGTAGATGCTCAGGGAAACCCTGCCCTCAGAATGGCCCTGCAAACCCGTGAGCAGCACATCCGGCGCGAAAAAGCTACGAGCAATATCTGCACGGCGCAGGTTTTGTTGTCAGTAATGGCGAGCAGCTACGCCGTCTATCACGGCCCGGAGCGGCTCCGCGCCATTGCCGAACGGACGCACGGACTAACCAAGCTCTTTGTTGCCGCGCTGCGCTGGAAAGGCCACGAGGTGCTGACCGAAAACTTTTTCGATACCGTCACCATCGTGGTTGATGATGTGGAATCGCTGAAAAAATCGGCCCGCGCCAGTGAAATCAACCTGCGCTATTATGCCGACGAAGCCCGCGTTGGCGTATCGTTCGACGAAGCCAAAACAATGGCCGACGTTGCCGATTTACTCGATTTGTTCGGCATAAACGTTGACCTGGAAGCCATTGCCGACACGCTCGAAATTACGTGGCCGGCGCGACTGATTCGACAAACGCCGTATCTGACGCACCCCGTTTTCAATACCCACCACACCGAACACGGGATGCTGCGGTATTTGAAATCGCTCGAAGAAAAAGACCTGTCGCTGGTTCATTCGATGATTGCGCTCGGTAGCTGTACCATGAAACTCAACGCCACCGCCGAGATGATTCCGGTAACGTGGCCGGCGTTTGGCCGGATGCACCCCTTCGCCCCAAAATCACAAACGCTTGGTTATCAGCAGATTTTTGCCGACTTAAACGCCTGGCTTTGTGAGATTACGGGATTTGCGGCTATGTCATTGCAACCCAACTCCGGGGCGCAGGGCGAATACGCCGGGCTGATGACGATTCGGAACTATCACCTCAGCCGGGGCGATAGCCACCGCAACGTGGCCCTGATTCCGCAATCGGCCCACGGCACCAACCCGGCCAGTGCGGTGATGGCGGGCATGACCGTGGTGATCGTAAACTGCGACGAACGCGGCAATATTGACGTGACTGACCTGCGGGCAAAAGCCGAAGCGAACAGCACGAATCTGTCGGCGTTGATGGTCACGTATCCGTCAACACACGGCGTTTTTGAAGAAAGTATTCAGGAAATCTGCGCCGTGATTCACCAGCACGGCGGGCAGGTATATATGGACGGAGCGAACATGAACGCTCAGGTTGGGCTGACTTCTCCGGCGGCTATCGGGGCTGATGTGTGCCACCTGAACCTGCACAAAACGTTCTGCATTCCGCACGGCGGGGGCGGGCCGGGCATGGGGCCAATCGGCGTGGTGGCGCACCTGGCGGAGTTTTTGCCGGGCCACGTTACCGGAGCAAAAACGGAGAAAGGACAAGATAGGCAAAACGGTTTCGGTGCGGTGTCGGCGGCACCCTACGGTTCGGCCAGCATCCTGACCATTTCTTACGCCTACATTGCCATGATGGGCGGTGAAGGACTGACCAACGCTACCAAACGGGCGATTTTGAATGCGAACTACATCAAATCGCGGCTCGACGGGCATTACGATACGCTCTACACCGGCACCAATGGCCGGGCCGCCCACGAGATGATTATTGACTGCCGCCCGTTTAAAACCAATGCCGGTATCGAGGTCGAAGACATTGCCAAACGCCTGATGGACTACGGGTTCCACGCGCCAACGGTGTCGTTTCCGGTGGCCGGCACGATGATGATCGAGCCAACCGAATCAGAGTCAAAACCCGAACTTGACCGTTTTTGCGATGCCATGCTGGCAATCCGTGATGAAATCCGGGAAGTAGAAACCGGCGCGGCAGACCGCCAGAATAACGTGCTGAAACACGCACCCCACACGGCTACCGTTGCCCTGTCTGATACCTGGAACCGCCCGTACAGCCGCGAGAAAGCCGTTTATCCGTTGCCCGCCGTGCGAAGCCGCAAATTCTGGCCGAGTGTAAGCCGGATTGATTCGGCCTACGGCGACCGGAACCTCGTTTGTTCGTGCGTCCCGACCGATGCCTACGCTGAGGTGGTAGCCGAAATGGTAGAGTAGATGTTCTCGCTTCTTGCTGATTTGATAGCGCGGAAAGTAGTTTCCGCGCTATTTTTTTGTGGCTTAACGATGGGACTGATTTTATTACACGCTCAAAACCACCGCAACCGATTACGGGACACACACCCTCGTTGGCGGGGGTTTACTCAAAAAAATGGCTGGTTGATTGGCCCAACGTAGCCCGCAGGTTGAGCATAAACATCGAGCCATCGTTGCAGATAAAATCCAACATCGGGGTATAGCGTTAGGGTAGGCAAGTCACTGGCGGGTTTCCAGATAACGGCCAGCGCGGTTGTTTCGGCAGGGTTTAGAACAGGCTCGCCGGCTGTGATTTTTCCGCCAAAAACTAAGTGCAGTGTATCGTCTTTCCGTTCGGGAGTCAGCACTTCTCCGCCAATCAATAAGTCGTTGTCATCATCTACTTTTATTTCAATGCCCAACTCCTCCATCAATTCGCGTTCAAGAGTTTGAAACAGCGTTTCGCCCCGGTCGGGATTTCCACCGGGCAGGGCATACACATCGTGGCCGTTGTAGCAATAGTGCATGAGCAGGAGTTCGGGTTTTCCCTGGGCAGACAGGCGCGAAAGGACAACGCTGGGGCGGACATTCATACAATTTTTCGGAATACAGACAGTTTTTGAGGAAATGGCCCTATTGTTGGTCTTTCATTGAAGAGAACCGCTTCCGAAACTAATAAACTCGTTGCGTTTACCAATCCCAAAAAAATGATAAAACAATTTTTGTTCGCCCTTGCCTTCCTGCCCTTGTTTCTGTCGTCGTGCGCGTCAAGCAAAAAGCAGTTAGCCACCCTGAAAGTTCAATATTCCGACCTCGAAACGGTCCGCAACAAAGCCACCGCCGACCTGGATAACTGCAACAAGGCTACCGCCGAACTGCAATCGTCCCTGAACCGGAAAGACACTGATTTAGACGCGCAAAAAAAGCAGGTTGCTGATTTACAGGCGCAGGTTGATTTTTTGAAGAAGACCAACACCAGCGTCCTCGACCGCATGGCCGACCTCTCGATTGTGACCAAAGCCGGTGCCGAGAGCATTCAGCGGTCACTCGAAACGCTCAATACCCAGAGCCGGGCCATCAATAACCTCAATTCTGCCGTGCAGCGCAAAGATTCGGTGAACCTGGCGTTAGTCATGAATCTGAAACGCTCCTTAGCCGACATCAACGATCAGGACGTGCAGGTTGAAGTCAAGAAAGGCGTGGTCTATGTCTCGATTTCTGACAAGATGCTCTTCGAACTTGGCAAGTATAAAGTGACCGACCAAGCCGAAACCGTGCTGGGCAAAGTGGCCCGCGTACTCAACGACCATAAAGAATTGGATATTCTGGTAGAAGGCCACACCGACGCGATTCCCTACGAAAACGGTCTCCTGCGCGACAACTGGGACTTGAGCGTTCTCCGGGCCACTGCCGTCACCCGGCTCTTGCAGGAGAAATTCGGCGTTTCGCCTGACCGCATGACCGCCGGGGGCCGCTCAGAATACGCCCCCAAGCAAGACAACGCCACCGCCGACGGTCGGCGGATGAATCGCCGGACGGAGATTATCGTGACTCCTAAACTCGACCAGTTTTTTAACCTGTTGAGCAACGGCAAATGAATTTTCAGTGAAGAATGAATAGTGAAGAATATGCAACAGAAGCTATTCTTCACTATTCATTCTTCACTCTTCACTCTCTAAAACCATTGCCCCCAGCGATACACCAGCCGCCGACCCTACCAGCATCACGCGGCTGCCGGGTAAAATCCGGTTTGCGTCTAACGCTTCTGACAAACCCAACGGAATCGAAGCCGCGATGCAGTTGCCAAACCGGGCTAAGTTTGTCCAGATACGGTTGGGTTCAATGGCGTAGGTTTTCATGAAATGGTCGAGACCAACGCGGCTCACCTGATGCGGCACGATTAGATCGAAGTCGCTGATGATGAGCCGGTTTTGTTCGAGCAGCGCATCAAAAAACGCCGTGAAACGGGGCAACGAAAACCGCAGCAACTCGAAAGCATCCATCCGCAGAAAATAATCCACGTCAGTCAGTGCGTTGCCAGCAGGATACCGGGCCGCCCCACCCCCGGCTATGCCCACGAGGTTGGCTCCCTCGGCATGGGTCTCAAACCGCACATCCTGCACCCGAAACGTTGGCCCGCCCTCTAACTTAGGCTTGCCGATGATGAACGCAGCCGCACCATCGCCAAACAAACAGTACGTTTTTGGGTCGGCGGAGTTCAAGGCCAATGACGCAATTTCGCTCGTCACGATGGCAATCCGGGCGTAACGACCCGTTTCTAAAAACGCCGTTGCTACGTTCAGCGCGACCACAAAACTCAGACACGTCGCATCAACATCGAAACTCGCCGTGCGCGGATTGGCCCCGGCTAATCTGTTCAGCAACAGGCAGGCGTTGAACGGAATCGGGCGGTCGAACGAGCCGGACGCACAGATAACCAAGTCTAAATCAGTTGCTTGTAGCCCCGCTTTATCGAGTGCGGTTTGCAGCGCAGCCGCGCCGAGGTCGGTATTGGTTTCGGTGGTGACCCAGTGGCGTTGGGCAACCCCGGCATGGCGCTCAGCCCAGCCACGTGGCAAACCAAGCCGGTCTTCGAGGTCGGCAGATTGTACAATTCGGTCTGGTAATTTTCGGGCGTGGCCCAGAATGGTGAAGGCGTTTGGCAAGTAGTTCAGGCGGTTAGGCAGTTATGTCGGGATGGCGTTTTACCCGGCGCAGTTTGGTTTCGGGTTCGCGCTCATGGTAATCTAAAAACGAGAACGAAACGCCCGAAATGCCCCGTTCAGTCAGCAAGTCAATCAAATTTTGCCGGATAGCATTGATTGTGGCTGGCTGTTGCCGGTAGGTTTCGTCTATGTAAATATACACCGATTCGGGCGCGTTTTGCCAAACGGCATAATTCAGTACGGAGCCATCGGCATCGCACACCGCCCGCCTGACATAATCGGGAAAGACCGCTACCGATTCGCCCGCGCCGTTCCTGAACAGCAGCACGTCATCGGCCCGGCCCTCGATCTTGCCAATCACGCCCAACGGCGACCCACACGGGCAGGGCGCGTCCGGTTCGAGTAGCACATCGTTGAGTTCATAGCGAATCAGAGCCTGGGTTTGGCGCGAAAAATCGGTGATAATCGGGTGATACCGTTTCTGTTCGGCATCTACATATCGTTTCTCCCAATGCAGAAAATCTTCGTTTACGTGTAGCATTCCCATCGGACAGGTTGCGGCCAGGAACCCCTCCATGCACTGATACACCTGATGAATTACCGTGTGGAACGTTGCGGTCAGGTACTCACGGGTACGGTCGTCTAATACTTCGGCCACCGAAATCACCCGCTTCGGCCTGACAATCAGTCGGTTTTGGGCCTGATGTTGGGCTATTCTGAGCAGGGCCGAGGGCTGGGCCACCAATATTGTCGGCGCAAAATCGGTAAGCGACTGCAAAGCGTCGGGGCTGTCGAGGTCAAGCGGGAAAAACTGCATCCTGACAAAACCGGCGTTTATGGCCTGATACAGGTTGCTGTTGGTGCGAAAGACAAACGCAATCCGCTCGCGCCGAAACGGATTCAGCCGCAAAACCCGCACCAGAATCAGGGCCGCCCACCGCGCTATTTCGTCGCTGTTCAGCAAAAAAACACCCCGGTTGCCACTCGTTCCGGTCGAAAGGCCGACGGTCAGGCCGCGTAATTTTTGCCGGAACTGCCCGGTTTGTTCGGCTCGTTGGGCAAAGTCATGGGCTTCGGTGCGCGTGATTCCGGCGGTATTCAGGTCGGTAAAGTGCTGATTGAACGTGGCTTTGGTGATAATGGGGAAGTTTACCACCCCCAACCCCCTCCTAAAACAGGAGGGGGCTACGCCTGGAACATAGCAAAAGCTACGCTTTTGGTTTTTAGCCACCTCCTGTTTTAGGAGGGGGTTGGGGGTGGTCACATCCCGATAAGCCCCAAACCGCCGACCGGCCTGGCTCAGGTAGGTGGTTAGTTGCCGCTTTTGCCGACGCAGCAACGCTTCCCGCGATTTGGGCAAGCCGCGCCAGGAGAACAGGAGCCAATAAAAAAGAAGTTTAAGAAGCATACTGTATGTTTGCCACCGCCCCTAAGCTGTGGCTACGGTAAAGATGTATATTGGGGGCTGTAGCTACGGTAAATGTATAGCCACGGCTTAGGGGCGGTGGCAAACGTTAAAACGATGGAATATCATGGCTCGACATCAGCCGCCAATCGGGGTGGGCGGTTCGCAGACTTCGTAGTTTCTGCACCGTATCCTGATAAACCGGCCAACTGTCTTTGATGGCTTTCACGATAGCCGGGGGCGTTTTAGCCTGACTGTCAAGTGTTTTGAGTTGCCAAACCGCATCGGCTATCCAAAACGTCGGTACGGTCAGCGTTGGCAAATACACGCCAAACTGATTGCGGGTGTGGCCGGGCAGATTCACCAAAAATACATCGGGGAGCCATTCCCAAACCTCGGTAAAGGGTGCCAATTCGGGGCGGGTGGCTCGTGGCAAGGTTTCGATGGGGAGCAGCCGTTCGGCAAAGTCGGAGGGCAGCAAATCGGGGTTGAACGCGCCCGCCGTTTGCCGTTGCCGACTCAGCCCAATAATCCGCTCATACTCGGTCCGGGAGCCGACAAACCGTGCGTTCGGAAAATCGCGGAGACCGCCGATGTGGTCATTGTGGTAGTGCGTAATCATGATTTGGCTCACATCGTCGGGGTTTAGGCCGGTTTGTCTGAGCCAGTGCGCGGCTGTGGTTTCGGCCCGCGTCTCGAACCCCAGCAGCCGATGGCCGAGCGATTCCAGAAAACCGGCATTCTCCATGTTTCGTGGAGCTAACCCCGTGTCAATCAGCACCAAACCCGCTGTCGGGTAGTCGAGTCGGGCCATGCCAATCGGCACCCGTATCCGCCGAAGCGGAGCCGACCGATCCATAAACCAGTGCAGCGGATGGCAATAACCCGCAGAAAACGGAGTGAGTGTCATTGTGTTTTATACCAGTTTACAAACTCCCGCAGCCCGTCGGCGGTGGTTTGGGTGGGTTCGTAGCCTAAGTAGTGCCGGGCATTGGTGATGTTTAACGTCATTGAGTGAGCCAACACGCTCACCGTGTAGCGCGTCAGGGCGGGTTCGTGGCCGGGGCGTTGCGGCAATTTTTCCAGGATTGATCCCATTGCCAGAGCCACCGAATAGGGCAAGTGTTTTCGGGAGAAGGGCATACCTAAATCGCTGAAAACCCGCTCGATCTGTTCCCAAAGCAAGACGGGTTCGCCGTTGGTGATGTTGTATATTCGGTTCAGTGCGTCGCCGTTGGCGGTCAGGGCAAGTTCGATGGCGCGGGCTGCGTTACTCACGCAAGTCAGGTCGGCGATGTTTTGGCCGTTGCCAATCACGCGCAACCGCCCCGCCCGGTTAGTCTCGATGAGCCGGGGCATAATCACAGTGTCACCCGCACCAATCAGGGCGCGGGGCCGCAAGATCACAAACGGAATGTTGGCCCGGCTTAACTCGGTTTTCACGATTTGTTCGGCTTCAAACTTGGTGCGGGCGTAGTGATTTAAAAATCGGCGGGGCAGAGGGTCGTCTTCGCGCACCAGCAGTCGGTCGGTCAGGGCGGCATAGATGCTGGGACTGGAAATATACACGAATCGCTCAACCCGGTTTGCCACTGCCGCCCGAACCAAGTGCTTCGTGGTCAGGATGTTCTGCTCGTAAAAAGCACGGTATGGTCCCCACGCCGACGACAAAGCTGCAGCATGAACGATGGCCGTTGCACCGTCGCAAAGCGTTTGCACGAAGGCTTCATTTCGTAAATCACCGGGCAGAAACCGCGTTTCGAGGGTGCGGAAATGGTCACCCTTCGCGGGGTTTCGGCCCGTAACGGTGAGGGTTTTGGCCTGTCCTTTTTCGGCGAGATACTCCGTCAGTTGCCCGCCCAGAAAACCCGTTGCGCCGGTGATGATAACGTTAGGCGTTGCCATGAAACGTGCCGAGATTAAACGTGTAGATCAGCGAGTTATCGGTTTGCAATGCCCACGCGCTGGCGGCTTCATCGGGCAAAAATGTATCGTTGGCAAACTCCGGCACGGGGCGTTTCACCAAAAACTGCCGTTCTACGAGCCGGGCGTTGGGGGCTGCCGTTCGGAGCATCCCGCGCCAGATGGCCGCATACTCGCCGGGTGGGGCGTAGGAGGCTACGTCGCTAATCGAAAACGCATCGAAACGGTCGGGCGTGGTGGTCAGAAAATCAGTCAGCGAAGCCGTTACGGGCCTGATGCGGTCGAGATTGTCACGGATAGTATTGTGGTGCCGGGCCTGCAAATACGGCGGCAAAACCACATCATCAAACTTGCCAAAAAATAACAAATAAGCAAAAAAACTATCCTGAAATAGCTGCGTTTCGGCGAACCGCCGGAAGCAGTCAATCAAATACTGGCCGGGGTCAAACGTATCAGGAATGAGCATCGCACCGGGTTCGCGGACGATTTTTTGCCAAAACCAGCGGTTACCTAACGCCCGCAACGTGTTCTGCCAGAGGACGTTATCCCAACGGTCGTGCCAAAGCCGGGCCTGAGCGTTAATGTTTCGTGTCTCGAACAATTGCCGGATCAGCCCGCGCCGAAACACGGTTAGCTTTGCCATCAGGGTCAGGTAACTGTGCCATTGGCCGGTGGTCATCACCCCGGCTTGCAGTTGGGCGGGTCGTCTGTCCCACAGATATCGGCTGTCGGTGTTTAGGTAAGGGCGCAGCCGGGCGTAGAGTTTGAGTCGCTTGTGATAGGGCGTTATGCCCAGAAAATCGAGCAGTTCGGCGTGGGTTAATTCCCGGAAACAGGCCATCGTCAAATCAAGCAAGTGGTTCTGCATCGGGTTAAAATCAATCGCTGTGATCTCGGCAGGAACCGCGTCGCCGGTCAGCAAATCGAGGGGCCGCGCCCCGCAGCCGGTGATGCACAGCACCCGCGAATCGGCGGTGATGCCCAGCCCTTGCGCTTCAATGCGCCCGTCTTCGTTGGGCGACGAATAGATTAATTTGTTAAAAAAGGCATTGGTCATTGGCGGTGAAATTACGGCTATTTTTGCGGCCAACCGGAGCCGGAATCTCCGTAAACCAACCCTTTTCTGACCATGAACACGGCCCTGATCGGCGAAATCGCCAAGATGATTGACCACTCGCTGCTGCACCCCACCATGACCGATGCCGATTTGCTGGCCGGTTGCGCGTTGGCGAAAAAATACAACGTTGCCACTGCCTGCGTCAAACCCTACGACGTTGCCAAAGCTGCCGAACTCCTCGCCGGGAGCGACGTGCTGGTTTGCTCGGTAATTGGTTTCCCGCACGGCAACAACACCACCGAACTGAAAGTAGCCGAAACCGACCGCGCCTGCCGCGACGGTGCCGTTGAGATTGATATGGTGGTAAACGTTGGCAAAGCCCTCGGCCACGATTGGGACTACGTGCAGGCTGATATTCAGGCTGTGCAGACAGAATGTGCGCGGCACGGAGCCATTTTGAAAGTGATTTTTGAGAACGATTATCTGCCCACCGACGATCTCAAAATCAAGCTCTGCCAGATTTGCACGGCGGTCGGCGTGAAATTCGTAAAAACCTCGACGGGTTACGGCTTCGTGAAAGGCGCGGACGGACGCTACGGCTACGAAGGAGCCACCGACCACGACCTGCAATTGATGCTCGACAATATTGGGCCGGGGATGTTGGTGAAAGCCGCTGGCGGAATCCGTACCTTAGACGGGCTGCTGCGCGTGAAAGCAATGGGCGTGGCCCGGCTCGGAGCCAGTGCCACAGCCGCCATCATGGACGATGCCTACCGCCGGTTTGGCGACGCATCCGCTGACGCGCCCGTTGCTGAGGTGAAGGATTCGGTGGGGTATTGATTCGTTAAAACCTTGCCAGTGCCTTCTCGGCCACTGTAAAACCAATTGACAGTGAGGAGGTTGCGGCTGGCGAAGGCGCGTTACAGACGTTGATGGCGCGGTCGGTTTCGATGATCGAGAAATCGTCGAGCAGGCCGCCGGTACGGTCGCAGGCTTGCGCCCGAACGCCCGCGCCCCCGTCTATGAGGTCGTTTTCCTGAATATCGGGGATGAGTTCCTGCAACGCTTTGGTGAAGGCGGTTTTGGAGAACGAGCGATAGATTTCACTCAATCCCGTTTGCCAGTATTTGATGGCTACGCGCTGAAACCCCGGCCAGGTCAGCGTCTCCAAGAGTTCGCGGGCATCAACGTCTAATTTTTTGTAGCCCTCGCGCCGGAACGCCAGCACCGCGTTCGGCCCGGCCTCCACGCCCCCACCAATCATGCGGGTAAAGTGAACGCCCAAAAACGGAAAATTCGGGTCAGGAACGGGATAAATCAAATGCTTTACGAGATGCTGTTTTTCGGGTTTGAGTTTGAAATACTCCCCCCGAAACGGCACAATCCGCAGGCCAATATCGTCACGCTGAGTCATTTGGGCCACCTTATCCGAATACAGCCCGGCGCAGTTTATCACTAACCGGGCTTCGTAACAGTTTTGCCCGCCAGCCACCGTTTCTGTCACCACCACCGACAGCGTATTGCCGGGTGTAATGGTTGTTACGCGCTCACCAAGCCGGATTTCGCCATCCAACGTCCGCAGTTTTTCGGCGTATTTTTCACAAACCACCGTGTAGTCAACGATTCCGGTGTAGGGAACCTTCAGCGCGGCCACGCCCCGGACGTGCGGCTCGATCTCGCGCAATTCATCCACCGAAATCCGGCTGATGTTGGTCAGGCCGTTTTGCTGACCGCGTTCAAAGAGCATATCCAGTTGCGCGGTTTCGTCGGCTTTGGTGGCTACCACTACTTTGCCGCAGAGGTCGTAGGGAACGCCTTCGCGGTCGCAGAAATCGAGCAGTAGCTGGTAACCCCTGATGCAGTTGGTGGCTTTCAGGCTACCGGGTTTGTAATACAGCCCGGAGTGAATCACGCCGGAGTTATGGCCGGTTTGGTGCGCGGCTACGTGGTTTTCTTTTTCCAGCACGGTAACGGTCAGGCCGGGGCGTTGCTGTTTGAGTTGGAGGGCGGTGGCAAGGCCCACAATGCCGCCCCCGATGATAATGATGTCTTGCATAGTTATTTCGGGAATGAAATCTTGCCCATTGTTACACTCGGAACCCCCGTTCGCTCACCCTGCCGGTTGCCAAAACTTGTGCGCCCACCGGCAACGGCTTCGTTGGCAAGCACGGCAAACAGCACCGCTTCTTTGGCATCACCGGCAATGCCCAACTCGTCGGTAACGCCAAATGTGCAGCCCGGCAAGAGGGCGCGTAAATTATTGACCAGCACCGGGTTATGCATTCCCCCACCGCTCAGATAAACGGCGTACTGTTCCTGTGGTTTCATCACGCGCCGGATGGCTTCGGCGGCAGCCTCGGCACTAAACCGGGCCAGGGTTGCCATCAAATCTTCGGCAGATAAGCAACCCGTCAGGCTGCGTTGCTGCGCCAACCGTACATAGTCAGGGTTGAACACTTCGGGGCCGGTGGTTTTGGGGAACGGCGCGTCGAAAAACGGATGGTCGAGCAGGGCCGTCAGCAACTCATCAGACACGCGGCCCCGCGCCGACAGTTGGCCGTTTTCGTCGTAGGGTTTGCCCGTAAATAGCCGGGCGTAAGCGTCCAAGAGCGTATTGCCGGGGCCGGTGTCGGTGGTGAATACTTCGGCAGTGTCGGCAGATGCGGGCAAATACGTGAAGTTGGCAATGCCGCCGAGGTTCAGCAGAATCCGGTTTTGGCCGGGGGAAGAGAACATAAAATAATCGCCATAAACGGCCAACGGTGCGCCCTCGCCCCCGTGTGCGACGTGCTTTTGCCGGAAATCGCTGAGGGTAATTATCCCCGTTGTGGCCGCAACATGGTCGCCATCACCGATTTGGAGCGTGGCGTTCGGGAACCGGGCGTGGCCGTGTTGGGACTTCGGCGCGTGGAAAACCGTTTGCCCGTGACTCGCCACCAAATCAACGGCATCGGGGGCAATGCTCCAGCGCGTCAGGCAATCTAAGATCATCTCGCCGTGCAGCCGCCCGATGTACGGATTGAGCAAACACAGATGCTCGAAATTAATCTCGGTTTTGGCAAACACCGCCCGGATATCCTCCTTCAAGGCATCGGAATACGGCACGGTGTCAAAGGCAACGATTGACACGGTGGTTGCTGAGCCGCTGCCCGAAATCCGGCACAGGGCTACGTCAAGACCGTCGAGCGAAGTGCCGGACATGAGACCGATAATGTGCCGTTCGGGTTTTTGGGCAATCTGGTAAAGGTGTTCGATTTGCGCGTTCATCGGGGCAAAAATACCACATTCGGCCCGCGTATCTTTGGGGCCACTGTATGGATTCTGTTTATGACCGATTTTTGGGGCGACGAGCAGTTCGCGTTTTTTGAGAGTATCCTGTTTCTGGCCTTAGGGCAAGACGTTGAGGTGATTGGTACGCAACTACTATCCGGGGGTGGCATCAACACGGCGGCTCAGGTGTTTTCGTCGGAGGGCGTGTTTTTCGTGAAATGGAATCACCACGACGAATACCGCGATATGTTCGAGACCGAAGCGCGGGGGCTTAACCTGCTCCGCCAAACCGAAGCCTTTGCCGTGCCAGCCGTAATCGGGTTTGGCCGACAGCAAGGACGCGATTACCTGATTCTGGAGTATATAGATACCGGCGCACCCGCCCCTGACTACTGGGAACAGTTCGGCCAGTCACTGGCTCTTCTTCACGCGCAGACGCAGCCAAAATTCGGGCTGTATTTCGATAATTATATCGGCTCGTTACCCCAAACCAACCCGCTGACCGCTGATGGAGTTGCGTTCTTTTTTGAGCAGCGAATCCTGCCACAGGCGGGGCTTGCTCTGTATAACGAACTGTTAGACAAGGCTTTGTACAACAAAATCCTGAAACTTGGCAACCGCCTACCCGATCTCCTGCCCAACGACCGCCCGGCCCTGCTGCACGGTGATTTATGGTCGCAGAATGTAGTTATACAGGAACAATCGGGGCTGGCAGCCTTAGTTGACCCGGCGGTGTATTACGGTTTCCGCGAGGCCGAAATCGCGTTTACCAAACTCTTCGGCGGCTTTGACCAACGGTTTTACGATGCCTATAACGAAGCCTTCCCGCTCGACGATGGCTTTGCTGAGCGCGTACCGATTTATAACCTCTACCCGTTATTGGTGCATACCAATCTCTTTGGAACGGGGTATTTGGCCGGTGTCGAAAAGGTCTTGACCCGGTTCTGACGTATCTTGCCCCCGAATTTGTACTACCGAATCATAAAATCATGCTACCATTTGAGAATCAGGTTGCCCTTATTACCGGGGCCGCGTCGGGAATTGGGCGGGCCACCGCAGCGATGTTTGCCCGGCAGGGCGCAACGGTTGTAGTCTCGGACGTGAACGAAGCGGGCGGTGCCGAAACCGTCGAAACGATCCGGCAAGCGGGCGGAGAAGCAATCTTCGTGCGCTGTAACGTGGCTGACATAGATGACGTTACGGCCCTGCACAGCACTGCCATTGATGCTTTTGGCCGGTTGGATATTGGCATCAATAACGCCGGTATTGGCGGACGAATGGGCCGCACCGCCGACCAAACCGCCGATGACTGGCATCAGATGATGGCCGTGAATCTGTCGGGCGTGTTTTTCTGTATGCAGGCCCAACTCCGGCAGATGGTGAAGCAGGGGTCGGGCAGTATCGTGAACGTTGCCAGCATTGCCGGTATCCGGTCTATGCCCAACAGCGCGCCCTACACGGCGGCCAAACACGGCGTGATTGGTCTCACTAAGGCCGCAGCCGTCGAATACGCCCGGCAGGGCATCCGGGTTAATGCGGTTTGCCCGGTGTTTACGCGCTCGGCGATGGTGGACAGTATGTTTGCTGCCCGGCCTGACTTTGAAGACAAGCTCGTGAAGTTGATTCCGCTAAATCGCTACGGCCAACCCGACGACATTGCCCAGGGTATTCTGTGGCTCTGCAACCCCGAAAACAGTTTTATGACCGGGCAGGCCTTACAGTTGGATGGCGGCATGACCGCGAGTTGAATTACCACCCCCGACCCCCTCCTAAAACAGGCGGGGGCTTTGAAAAGCCTTCGGCTTTTTGCTCCGAAAGCGTAGCCCCCGCCTGTTTTAGGAGGGGGTTGGGGGTGGTCGAACTTAAACATTAACCCCTTAATCACAAAAATATGAATCGTCGTAATTTCCTCCAGTCGTCGCTGGGTTTGGGTGCGTTAGCCACCTTGCCAGCCGCTCTCAATGCTGCGTCTTTTGGGGCCGCGCCAACTGCTAAAACCATCGGTCTGCAACTATACACCCTGCGCGATGATATTCAGAAGCAGGGTATCGAAGTCATTCTGCCGCAGGTGGCAAAGCTGGGCTACAAAGTGGTTGAAAACTTTGGCTACGCGGGCGGTAAGTTCTTTGGAAAAACGCCCGCCGAATACAGTAAAATCCTGAAAGACAACGGCTTAACGGCCATTAGCGGGCATTACCTCACGGGTCGGTCAACGAGTATGGCTTCCACAGATGGTCTGACCAAAAACTGGCAAAAAGTGGTTGACGACGCTGCCGCCATCGGCCAAAAATACGCGGTGATTGCCTACCTCGTGGCGGACGAACGCAAACCCGACGATTACAAACAATTAGCCGACCTGCTGGGTAAAGGCGGAGAAATCACTAAAAAAGCGGGCCTGACGCTCGGCTACCACAACCACGATTTTGAGTTTGTGGAGCGCATGGACGGGCAGAAACCCTACGATTTTCTGCTGAAAAACACGACCGTTCAGATGGAGATGGATTTGTATTGGGTGGTGAAAGCGGGTGAAAAACCAGCCGAGTACTTTGCAAAGCATCCGGGCCGGTTCCCGCTCTGGCACGTAAAAGACATGGCAAACACGCCCGAAAAAGAATTTGCCGAAGTGGGCATGGGTACGATTGACTTCGCCGGGATTTTCAAGTACGCCAAAAAAGCGGGTCTGAAGCAGTACTTTGTAGAGCAGGATGTGTGCAAACGCCCGCCATTAGAAAGCATCGGCATCAGCATCGGCACCATTCAAAAAGCCAAGTGGGGTTGATTCGTTTCCGATAGCATTCTGCTGTCGGCTTAGGTACTAAACAATAGCCCGATTCAGACAGCAGGATGCTGTCGGGAACAGTATAAAAAAGCCCGTCAGGATTAACTGACGGGCTTTTTTTGTGGAAATACAGTTGGGGAAATAAATTATCCCTGCTTGGTGCCATACCGCTTGCGGAACTTGTCAACGCGGCCTGCCGTGTCGAGCAGTACGTTCTTGCCCGTGTAAAACGGGTGCGACTGCGAGCTGACTTCAATTTTGACGAGCGGGTAGGTCTCGCCCTCAAACTCGATTTTGTCGGGTGTCTGAACCGTCGAGCGGGTGACGAATTTGTAATCGCTCGACAGGTCGTGGAATACCACCTCGCGGTACTCCGGGTGAATGTCTTTTTTCATTGTAATTCGCTGGTTATCTTATCGCATCTCGGTTTCCGACCGAAAAGGAGCGCAAAAGTACGGCCTTCTGCACTGACGAACAAGCAGCTATCCTGATTATGAGGAAAAACCGCGCCGACCCTGCTTTCCCTGACGACTACTCCGTCTAACCCAACTCCATGACCCGACTCGGCCCATTTCTGTTTTGTTTGTTGCTCTGGCAAACCAATATCGCTCAAACCCTGCCTACGCTCCCGCTCAACGTCAGTGCCGATGGCCGGTATTTAGTCGGCCAAAATGGGCAACCGTTTCTGTATCAGGCTGATACGGGCTGGCAACTCTTTGCCCGGCTTACGCTGCCCGAAGCCCGCGAGTACCTCCTGGCCCGCAAAACGCACGGCTTCACGGCCATTCAGGTCATGTTTTCGATGAATCCCGATTCGGCAAACCGCGCCGGACAGAAACCCCTCGTTGACTATGACTTCGCCAAACCCAACGATGCTTATTTTACCCATGCCGAAGCGGTGTTGAACATCGCCGATTCGCTGGGATTGGTTATCAACATTGCGCCGTTCTGGATTGGCTGCTGCCGCGAAGGCTACGGCGTGGGAGCCAAACACGAGGTCTATGCCATGAGTGGCCCCGACAAAGCCCGGCAGATGGGCCAATACCTCGGCAATCGGTTTGGGAAATACCGGCATATCATCTGGACTGCCGGGGGCGACAATGACCCCCGCAGCATCAGGGCCGAAATTGTGGCGATGGCCGAAGGGCTGCACCGGGCCGCACCACAGCAACTCATTACGTTTCATGCCAGCCCGCCCCACAGCAGCACCGATTTATTTCAGTACGCGCCCTGGCTCGGTTTCAGCATGATTTATACCTACTGGCGCGAGAAACCCAACGATTGGGTTGATGGTCAGCAGTTGGTTCATGTGTACGAATCCGCCCTCCGCGAATACAACAAGACCGACAAAATGCCATTTATTCTGGGCGAATCGCAGTACGAAGGCGACGGTGTTCGATACGCCAACGACATCGGCACCCCGCAGCAGATTCGGAGACAAGCCTGGTGGACGATGCTGTGCGGGGGCGCGGGCCACGCCTACGGACACGATGGCTGGGATTTCCCGCGTCAATGGCGGCAGATTATCAACTACCCCGCCGGGTCGCAGCAGTTGCGGCACGTGCGGGGCCTGCTCGAAACAATGCCCTGGCAAACGCTCCTGCCCGATCAGAAACACACGGTTCTGGTGGCGGGTTACGGCCAATACGGGCATGATACTTATGTGGCAGCCGCCGTCAGCGACGATAAAACCCGGCTCGTGGCCTATTTGCCGCAGCCCGGCGTGGTAACGGTTGACCTGGGCCAACTGAAAGGCACAACCCGTTCGGCCCGGTGGTTTGACCCGCGCACGGGGCAGTTTGGCAAGGCCGAAACGCTGACCGGGCAAACTGGTCTGAAGCGGTTTGGGTCGCCCCCGCAGGATGATTGGGTGCTGGTGATTCAACCATAGTCACGAAAACCGGCTGTTGTAACGTTACAGATAAAACCATTATTCCAGATTCCAATGATTCGATTTTCGCGTTTGATTGCGCCTGCTTTCGCTGCTCTGCTGCTGTTACCCGCCGTTTCGATGGCGCAGATGGCTCCAACAAGCCTTACCAAAACCGATGCCGCCCAAACAGGCGCATCAGCTACGGCCTTTGCCGAAACCATCACGGCGGCAGACCTCAAAAAACACCTCGTTATTCTGGCCGACGACAATATGGAAGGCCGCGAAACGGGGTCGCCCGGCCAGAAACGCGCCGGTAACTACATTGCCAATCAGTTTGAATCGTTCGGGCTGAAACCGATTGTGCCGGGTGCCGACGGGAAGCCGGTTTACTTTCAGCCCTTTAACGTCTATCAAAAAATATGGGGCGAGTTCTACGTGAAAGCGGGCGGCAAGCAGTTTAACTACCTCACCGATTTTATCGTAAACGGCCTGTTTTCTGTGCCGACCGAAACGGCTTACGAAACCGTTTTTGTGGGATACGGTATCAGTGATGCCAAATACGACGACTACGAAGGGCGCGACATCAAGGGGAAAGCAATCGTGATTCTGGAAGGCGAGCCGAAAACCAAAACCGGAACGTCGCTGATTTCGGGCAGTGCCGATGCCTCGAAATGGGGAGCCGCCGATAGCTGGCGCATCAAGTCAACGCTGGCAAAAGAAAAAGGCGCGGCCCAGATTTTTATGGTCTCGGCGGCATCAGCGGCAAATTTCAAGCAACTTCTGACCGAACGGGGCGCGTTGTTGAGTCGCTTTAACCGGATGAGCCTGCAACCGGCGCAGGAAAAAATCGGGGCTGTCGGCTATTTCACCATCTCGCCCGAAATAGCCACCGTTTTGCTGGCCGCCAAATCCGGCTACCTCAAAAAAGCTGCCGGACAAATCACCAAAACCGGCAAACCGCTGCCGGGCAAACCCGCTGGCAAGGTGGCCGTGAAAGCCGAACGCAAAGACGCAACCGTGCAAACCGAAAACGTACTGGGTTTCCTGGAAGGCTCCGACAAAAAGGAGGAAGTCTTGGTAATTTCGTCCCACTATGACCACATCGGCATCAGCCCCGACGGGCAGATCAACAACGGGGCCGACGATGATGGCTCCGGCACAGCTTCTGTTTTAGAACTGGCCGAAGCGTTCTCGAAAGCCAAAGCTGCCGGTCAGGGGCCGCGCCGGTCCATTTTGTTCATCACCGTAACGGGCGAAGAAAAAGGACTCTTCGGCTCCGAATATTACAGCGACCACCCGGTACTGCCCCTTGCTAACACCATCTGTGATTTGAACATTGATATGATTGGCCGGGTTGATGACGCGCACAAAACCGACCCGAAATACGTCTATCTGATCGGCTCTGATAAGTTATCATCGGGCTTGCACAGTATCAGCGAAGCCGCTAACAAACAGCACGTTGGCTACAAACTCGACTACACATTCAACGACCCCAACGACCCGAATCGGTTTTATTATCGCTCGGACCATTACAATTTTGCCAAGAAAGGAATCCCGGTGATTTTCTATTTCACGGGTGTTCACGAAGACTACCATCAGCCGGGCGATGATGTCGAAAAAATCATGTTCGATAAGCAGGCTCCCATCGTGAAGTTGGTTTTTCACACGGCCTGGGAGGTTGCCAACCGTGAGGAGCGGATCAAAGTAGATAGCAATAAACCGTAGTTCGGCACCGCCCCCCGGCGGTGCCATTTCAGATGGCATAATCCGATTCGGTGTCGTATGCCCACAGCCGGGGGGCGGTGGGCAACTATCAACTCCGCGCTAAATTGTCAGCTCCCGAATCCGTTCCATGTAGGAGCGGCTAACCCGAACCACGTCGCCATTTTGCATGATTACGTCATAACTGGCGACGTGTTTCTGGATTTCGCGGATGAAATGAAGATTGATAATCGCTGACCGATGCACCCGGATAAACTGTTTCGGGTTGAGCCGGGTTTCGAGTGCGCTGATGCCGTAGTTGCTCAGGTGGCTGGTTTTGGCGGTGATAAGTTTGGAATAATCACCTTCGGCATCAATCCACAAAATATCGTCCACCGCCACCGTCACGAGCCGGTTTCCGGTCTGCACCAGCACCTTATCGGGATAAGTGGCCGGGGTCAGTAAACTCTCGGCCAACGGCTGAATGTGCTGAATGTTGGCGTTACCCGGTGCCAGAACGCGCTGCACAGCCTGGGCAAACCGCTCGCGGGTGTAGGGCTTCAGCAAGTAGTCAACGGCGTGAACCTCAAAGGCTTGCAGGGCATATTGATCGTAGGCGGTCGAGAAAATAATGCGCGGAATCTCGTCGAGATGGGTCAGCACGTCGAAGCCCGTCAGTCCCGGCATTTGAATATCCATAAACACCAGATCGGGTTTGAACTCGTTGATGAGCCGCACGGCATCTACGCCGTTGTTGGCCTCGCCCACCACAATCAGCATCGGGTAGGCTGCTAAATATTGCCGGATCAGGGTGCGTCCGGCGGCTTCGTCGTCCACTAAAATTACTTTTTGCATAGGAAGTAGATTACCTGCCGTCAGCTAAAGCAGACGGCAATGAATGAAAAGTCCCGTTGGGACTGCCCTGCTCCAGCATAGTCCCGGAGGGACTTTTGTCTATTGCCGTCTGCTTTAGCTGACGGTGAAAGCAGTGATTAGATCGGAATATCGAATGCAACGATTACGCCGTGGGGGGAATTGTCGGTGATGTGCAGGGGCTGACCGAACGCTTTTTCGATGCGAAGTTTGGTGTTATTCAGTCCTACCCCCTCGAACAGCCGGTGCCGGTGGCCGTTCAGTCCTTTGCCGGTGTCAGTAATTCGGAATCGCACCACGCCAGGCAGTTTCTCGATGTCAATAAATACATCTCCGCCTTCGATGAGGGGCGAAATGCCGTGCTTCACCGCATTTTCGACTAAGGGTTGCAACAGCATCGGCGGCATGAGTTCGGCTAAGGCATCGTCAGAAACGGCGTAATGCACCCGGAGCCGATCTCCGAAACGGACCTGTTCGAGGCTGAGGTATTTCTGGATAAAGTCAACCTCATCGGCCACCGTTACCCGCTCACTGCGCGATGCTTTGAGTTGGTAGCGAAATAAATCGGCCAATTGCGCCAGCATCTCGCGGGTGGCTTCGAGTTCGGGCGGAATAGACGCGCTGATAGCGTTGAAGGTGTTGTACAAAAAATGCGGGTTGATCTGTGCTTTCAGGGCCGAGAGTTCACTTTGCAACGCCAACGCCCGGAGTTCGGCTTCGCGCTGTTGCTGCCGCCGGAGGTTGGTGTAGTATTCGTAGGCATGAAACACGCCAAACTGAATGCAATAGAATAGCCCGGTGATGTAGAGGTCCCAAACCTGACTGTTGCCCTGCATCCGGCCTACGCTCAATAAGTCAGACAGGTTATAGTACATCAGTCGCCAGGCCAAAATATAGAGCGGCAAACCAAGGGCATGGAGCAACAACCGGCGCGGCAGCGGCCAATGCCGAAGAACATGGAACAAAATGTACCAGATTGGAACTGTCACAAGCAGTTTCGTAGAATAATCAAGCCCGACGCGGGGCAGTTCAAACACAAATGATTCGAGCAGCGATCTTTTGGTCCATTCTTGTTGACTGATGCTGAGGGCTATGACATAAAATGCCGTAAACAGGCCGTAAAGCCCGATTATGCTTGCCAACTGTCGTTTGCTGATTCCTAAAATCATGATTTTGTGCATTGTGTAGTGCCGACAATCCTGTCGGCACTACGAAACCATATCCTCGGCCTGTGTCTTCACAGGCTGTTATGAATGAATCCAGTATCTCAAACGGCCTGTGAAGACACAGGCCGAGGTTGCGGGAACAAATCTGCCTGCAACAAACCTCTCATTTTCTGACCAACTAATCGCTTCTTTTCCGACGAATGAGCAAATACGTCGCCGAATGAACAGCCCGTCCGTTGACCGACAATTTCGGCCACTCGTCGGATAGCAGTAGCCGGGCGTTGCGGGCTGCCGTAGGTTTGTGCCAGACAAAAACCAACAACGGTCATGCAGACACTTCGTTTTACGCTCGCTTTTCTTTTTCTGGCCCTCGGCCCTGTCTCATTCCTCTTCGGGCAGTCGGCCATCATCCGGGGTGACGTTCGCGATGCCAACGGAAAGCCCGTTCCGTTTGCCACGGTTGCCCTGCTGAACACCGCCGATTCGACGCTGGCAAAAGCCGGGGCCACCACCGACGCGGGCCGTTTTGAGTTAGCAACGACCACTGCCGGTTCGTATCGGCTGGCGATTTCGGCGGTGGGCATGGCCCGGCAAACAACCCCAATATTTAGTGTTTCTGCCGGGCAAACACTTGTGACAGAGCCAATTGTGCTGCTGGCAGCCGCCACCAATTTATCAGAAGTGAAGGTCGTGGCCCGCAAACCACTCATTGAGGTGCTGCCCGATAAATTGGTGTTCAACGTCGAAAGCAGCCTGAACGCAACGGGCAGCAACGCGCTCGAATTGCTGCAAAAGTCGCCGGGCGTGGTGGTTGACCGCGACGATAACGTGCTGTTGCAGGGCAGTTCGGGCGTTCGGGTGTTTATCAACGGCAAGCCTTCGCCCCTGGCGGCCCGCGAACTGGCGGCTTATCTCCGCTCGCTGCAATCGGCAGACATCGAAGCCATCGAAATCATTACGCAACCGTCGGCCCGCTACGATGCCGCCGGGGGAGCCGGGATTATCAACATCCGGCTCAAAAAAGCCCGCACCGCCGATCTCGGCACTAACGGCAGTATGTCGCTGGGACTGGCTCAGGGCCGTTTTTATCCCAAGTTTAACGGCTCGCTGTCGGTGAATCACCGCACAAAACGGGTCAATACCTTTGCGTCATACAGTCAGCGCACCAGCCGCGACTGGTCATTTATCAATTTTTATCGTGAGCAGTCGGGGCAGTTTTTCGACCAGCAATCCCAAACCCGGGCTAATACCAGCAGCCACAACCTCCGGGCCGGGGCAGATATTACGATAGGCAGCCGCAGTACGCTTGGTATGTTGCTAAACGCCAACCTGAACAACTACACATCAGCCACGCAGGGACGAACGCCGATTGGCACCATTGGGCAACCGGCCAGCCAACTCCTGATTGCCAATAACCAGGGCAGTTCGGCCCGCCAGAATGGTACGGTCAACATCAATTACCGCTTCGCCGACACCACCGGCCACGTCTTCACGGCTGATGCAGATTATGGGCAATATAGTTCGGATGGCTCTCAGTATCAGCCCAATCAATACACCAATCCGGCGCAGACGGTGGTGTTGAGCGAACGAAACTACCGGATGAATACCGCCACCACGATTCGGATCGCCACGCTGAAAGCCGACTATGAGCAACGGCTCTTGCAGGGAAAACTATCGGCGGGCGTGAAACTCTCCAACGTGCAGACCGACAATGATTTCCGGTTTTTTGATATATTGACCGACACCCGCAACGCATTGAATACCAACCGCAGCAACCGCTTTATTTATACCGAACGCATCAACGCGGGCTATATCAACCACAGCCGGACAATCGGCAAATGGAACTATCAGGCGGGCATCCGGGCCGAACACACCCAGTCAGACGGGAATTTGATTGGTGCCACCAACCAGTCCGATGCCCACGTTCAGCGGCAATACCTGAACCTGTTTCCGAGCGCGGGACTGACCTGGCAGCGCAACGCGAACAACTCGTTTGGCCTGACGTACAGCAAGCGCATTGACCGCCCAACGTACACAGATTTGAACCCGTTTGAGTCGAAAGTGGACGAACTGACCTACCAGAAAGGCAATGCGTTTTTGCGCCCGCAATACACCAACAACGTACAACTTTCGCACACCTACAAATACACGCTGAACACCTCGCTTGGCTACGGCTACACCCGCGATTATTTCACGAGCATCACCGATACAACCGAGCAGAACAGAAACTACATCAGCACCCGAAACTTAGCCAGCCGGAAGACCATCACCCTGAGTATTAGCTACCCGTTTCAGATCGCCAAGTGGTGGAGCGTGTACGCCAACGTCAGTGCGTACCGCTCAACCAACCGGGCCGATTTGGGGGCGGGTCGTCAGATTTCGCTGACAGCCAACGTGTTAAGTGTATATGCTCAACAAACCTTCACGTTGCCGAATGGCTTTTCGGCGGAGGTGTCGGGGTTTTATACGTCGCCCTCGGTCTGGGGTGGCACGTTTCTGAACCGCCGTTTCTGGGGAGTAGATGCGGGCCTTCAACGCAAGGTATTGGGCGGCAACGGCACCGTGAAACTGACCGTCAGCGATGTGTTTAATGTGATGCAGTGGCGGGGCATCAGCCAGTTTGGTGGGCTATACATGGACGCTCGCGGGGGCTGGGAAAGTCGGCAGGTTCGGCTCAATTTCAGCTATAATCTGGGCAACAACAAACTGAAAGCCGCCCGCCAGCGCAAAACCGGCTTAGAAGACGAAAGTGGCCGGGCAAATTGAATAAGAGACCAGCTACTTTCCTTCTTCACCTAACTCCATAAATATCTCCACCAATAGTTTCCGGTGGGGATGCCGGGTGCTTAAAATCAGCGATAATAGAATCAATGTATCACCATCAATGATAACGCGGTCGATTTTAGACAAACCAGCCGACTGGCGCGTGGCATTGTAGAACCACAGGCCGAATTTCCGAAACCGGGCCTGTTCGCGCCCGTCTGCCGAATCGCAGATAAAAATGAGAGCCTGACGGTGCGGTATATAAAAATCTTCAAAAATTGCCAGGATCGTGGGTGCTGTTCGGGCATCGGCAGGCAACCGGCCAGGCATCGGCTTCTCCACGACAGAAATGACCATTTCAAACACCTCCACGTCAAGGTCGGTATAGGCATCGAAAAAATCTGATGACGGGACGAATTTGATTTCGTAAACGATATTATCAATCGTCGTGAAAACGAAGGAATTGAACACACCTCCGGCAAATCTGTACTGATAGGAATCTTTAGTTGCTTGGTCGGCCATTAACTTCTTTCAGTTGCTTTATGATGGCCTGAAGTTCTGGATTATTGCGATAATTTTCTTTGGCTTCACGCTGAGTTTGTTTTTTGACTTCCAGCAGTCTGCGGACAAGTTCAATACCGCGCAACGGTTTGATTGGCGTTTCCATAGTAGTAGTTGTTTTCTGGCAAGATACAACCCGCCAGCGCAAAACCGGCTTAAAAGACGAGAGTGGCCGGGCAAATTGAGTAGCACTGTTTCCTCACAGCACCCTACTGTACCTCCACATCCCGTTCGAGCCAGTCACTGACCTGACTAATACCATCTTTGTCTTTGTATTGAACCCGATACATATACATCCCCGCTTTCACCGACGACGGAATAACAAAACTTGGGTAGTGACCTGAATGCCACGGAGGTGATTGCGCCCAATATTGCGGCAATCGAATCGGGATCGAATAAGCGGTAGAAGGTTCCGATACCGATTGAAGGTGTACCTCCAGATTACTACCCGCCTTAATGTGGTCGGTGGGCGAAGGCCAGTTCCAATACATTTTTTCTCTGTTTACTACGATGCTTTTTCTGTCAATTCGGGCTAAATCCAGATTGGCAAAGTCGTCTAATATGCCGCCAATGCTTGGTTGTTTATCGTCTTTTCTAATAACGGCATACTGCACCTCAGACGGTTGCCCGTCGTATGTCAATCGGCTATAGTAGTAACCCGATTGAAGTGCCGCCGGTACAGCCACGTCAAGACCATAACCAGTCCTGTCAAATTTCACTTCATCTATGCTAAAACGCTCGCCGGTGCGGTTATGCCAGATTTCGAGGAGCGCAGGTTTCCCCTCGAAAAGACTGGATCCGTACACTTTCATGAGTTGATTTTGACTAAGATTATGCGAAAGGCCATTATAACTGAATTTGCCGGGTAGCACATCCAGAAAAAGATTGTTTGTTGTTTTCCGCCCACTCTTCTTTTGAATCGTTACGGCGTATTTCCCTAATGGCATGCCAATTGGTGATTCAATATAAATGCCGCCAAATTTTTCACACCCGGCCACCTCTCTTTTAAATTCCTCTCCAGTTTTGGTGTCTTTATAGATAACGTTACTTCTAAAATGTCCAGAGGTGTCCACATAATTATAGACAACGATATTGGTCATTTCATCTCGTACACCATCCGTTCTCATCTGATAAACTTTGTCCGGTGTATCAAAATACATATCGCCTTCCGGCTTTATTTGCAGCCTGTATTTTTTCTGTATTTTTTCGTCCGTAATGATTAGTTCGTGGTTGTCATATTTGAGATCCTCGGTGGTCACAGCCGAAAATCCGGCATCTGAAAAAGAACCGTTACAAAAGTCAATAGCCACTTTTGATAGCCGAAATACTTTCGCACCAGATGTCATTGTCAGGGCAACGGCATTACTGACATACATTGGATAGTCTTTAGGCATCGTCACAATCAGGAGTTTCCTGATCTGATCAATTCTGATGTTTGCCGCCGGGATTCCTGCAATAGCCATGTTGGTTATTTTGGGTGCCAGTGTGTCAACAGGCATTACCGGAACAGCAGCAGTTACCGGAACAACGGCATTGCTCTTTTTCTGGCAGGAATATATACACACAGACAAACAGGTAGCGAGTGATACAAGAGCCAGAGTTACCGTAGAATGAGAGAAAAAAGTGTGATTCATAGTCATTGGTTTTAGCCTTCGACGGATAAGACCCTCCGGACAACAAAATGGTTGGAATCGGCCACGAATAAGCTGGAACCGACTTTAATTTTCCATACTATAAAAACCGGGCAATGAGCCGGTCAACGGGTGGCAGCAGTTTAAAATAATACAGCACCACCGAAACGGTAGGGATACAGGCGTTCAGGAGCAGCAACCGAAACGCGCCGTATTCAGCAGCATCTCCGTTTCCAGATTGGCTTGCTTGCCGGTGATACAGCAAAAAACCGCAGGCCAACGCCATAAATGAATAAGCCAGGCTCCGGGTCAAATCCTCGACCGACAGGCTGATAACGAGCAGCGAGAAAAGACCGGAAACAGAACACAACAACAGAAACGGCTCGCGTCGTAACCAGCCTACCGACCGAAAAAGCAGTACCCAGGCCACCTTATAAATCCCGATCACACCAATCACATTGAGCCAAACCGGAAACCGTTCCTGCAACCGCAGCAGCAACGATACGCCACTATTACCGCCAACGGGCGTTTGCATATCGGTCAACTGTATGATTACCAATCTGATAACTCCGTAACAGATAAAGGAGAAGATGAACGGCAGATCACGGCGGGTCAGCGGAATCAATGCCGACAGTTTCCCGGAATCAGGTTCGGTCAGTTTGTGATAAACGAAGATCAGAATACCGCCGAAAATGGCGCGTTCGTCGGTGAAGTAAGCCGCCAACAGGCACACCACCGTAAGAAGCGCGTTGCGGCTCAACAGGCTGAGTAGCAACAACGCAAACGCAATGCCGTCATTCCAGAGGTAGGTGTCATGAAAAAAGCTCTTGCCAACGTACAATACGCAAAAATTGAACGCCACCAAGCCCGAAAACAACCGGCTGTCAGCATACCGGAACGTTAGTGAAATCAGGCTAAAGAAAAACACAAAACCCGCCAGATTATTAATCAAATACAACAGCAACATCCTGACAAACAGATTATTGGTTGGCAGTGTTTTAACGAGTAACGCCGGTACAAACCGAAAGGCCAGCTTGGACGAGTGCGTTGACACCCCGGCCTTTACCGGCGAAAACGGGTGGTCTATCTGGTTGTTGAGTGCCTGATAATTTTCGAGCAGCAGTGCCGAATAAGGCGACTGTTTCAGGCCGGATTCGGTCAGGTTGAGGTAGTTGGGCAGCGACGTGATGATGCAATACAGCACGCACAAAGCCGAAACCCGCAGTTTCCAGGATTTGCCCGACAAGAGCCAGCCGATTCGGGTTTTAAATGCGGTGAAGAGTTGGTGCATGGTGCGCGCAAAAGTAACGCCTACCGCTTGCAGTCGGCGTTACTCAATTTTTGCTGCCCCCAACCTTGCCCGCTTTGGCCGGAACACCAGGCTGCGTAATCTCGAAATTCTCTTTGGTTTTGGCTTCCAGAACCATCGCCCGCACATCAGCGAGTAGTTGTTTGGCATCATACACAATACCGTCTTTCACGGTGTATTTTACGCCCCCAACCCGCACGACCTCATTTTTATCGTTCAGCTTTATGGCTCCGGTGCCGTAGAGCGTTTTGAGATTAGCGAGGGGATTCTCTTCGGTAATCACGAAATCGGCGAGTTTGCCCACCTCCACCGAGCCAATCTGATCGGCCAGGCCGAGGGCTTCGGCCCCTTTGATGGTGGCCGCCCGGATAACCTCCAACGGATGAAAACCGGCTTCGCGCAACAGTTCAAGTTCGCGGATGTAGGCAAAGCCGTAGAGTTGATAAATGAACCCCGAATCAGACCCCGCCGTGACGCGCCCACCCCGATTTTTGTATTCGTTGATGAACTCCATCCAGAGTTGGTAGTTCTTTTTCCAGGCTACTTCCTGCTCCGTCCCCCAGTTCTGCCAGTATGACCCGTGCGAAATCCGGCTTGGGCCATAAAACCGCCACAGGCTCGGCATGGTGTAGTCGTCGTGCCATTCGGCACGCCGGGCCAGCATGAGTTCGCGGTTGGCTTCGTAGATATTAAAGGTCGGGTCGAGGGTAAAGTCCATCCGAATCAGCGAGTCCAGCACGGCGTTCCAGCGCGGGGTGCCGGGCTTGGCGGCCTGTTGCCAGAGGTTGCCCGCTTCCGTAAACCGATCCTGCTCGTTGTTGTAATTATAGCTGGCGGGGTAGTTCTGCACGGTGCGGTCGGCAAAGAGGGCTTCGGGCAGGCCATACCAGTGTTCCATGCTCGTCAGGCCCGCTTTTGCCGTTGCCAGCACGTTCATCCGGGCTACTTCTAACTGGGCGTGGTGGCAGGCCGACCGTAGGCCGAGTTTTTTATTCTCATCCAGCGCGGCCCGGAAAACCGACGGTTCGGCCCCGAAGAATTTGATGCCGTCGGCTCCGCGTTTGGCATTTTGCTGCACCCAGGCGCGGGCCTGTTCGGGGGTGATAATCGGGTCTTTCGCGCCCTGACCAAACACGGTGTAGGCCAGAATCCGGGGGGCCACAATCTCATTTTTCAGACTTTTGGCGCGGTGTTCCAGTACCCAATCGAGACCGTTGCCGCAGGATGGGTCGCGGACGGTGGTGATGCCGTGACCGAGCCAGAGTTTAAACACGTATTCGGCATTGGCCCCCTGCGCGGCCCCGCCAATGTGGCCGTGCATATCCACAAAACCGGGCATGAGATACATCCCCTCGCAGTTCAGTTCTTTGTCGCCGGGGTTAGCCGTTGGCCGCGATTTGGGGTCAATCGGTACGCCGGGATAGCCCACCTGCCTGATTTGGGCAATCCGGTTTTTCTCCACCACCACATCAATCGGCCCAATCGGGGGCGCACCCGTGCTGTTGACGAGCGTAATACCCCGGATAATCAATCGGCCCGTTGCAGCCTGTTCGCCTTCGCCGGGTTTGCGGGCCGGGGCCTTTTCGACTTGAGCGGAGAGTGTGAAAGAACGGATAATGAATACTGTACAATGAATGATGGTCAGGTAGAACCGTAATCGGTTACAGTTTGGCAGTGTATAGAGTTGGGGCATGATTCGAAAGCGTTTTGCGTTGAGCAAGATACGGAAGGTTCGTACTTTTGGCAAAACTTACAAGAAGATGGCTGTAATTGTTGAAATTGAAGAGAAGCAGGGACGCGAATTGCTGAACTACTTGAAAACACTACCGTATGTGACGCTTCGCCGAGACGGAATGGAGCGGGGCGGTTCGGGCAACTGGCAATCTTTGCAAGGTAAATATGCTGGATCGGGCATTACATCATCAACGCTTGCCACAGAAAACGAGAACGAAAAGAGCCGCGAACAAAAGAAAATGAAAACGAAAAAAGCCGTTAACAAATCCGGGAAATAGATTAATGGAAACTTATCTTCTGGATGCAAACGCAATTTTGGCATACTTGGGTGACGAGCCGGGTGCTGAGAATATCAAGGCTATTTTCGACCGGGCTGATATCGATGAGTGCCTGATTTTTGTTCATGCCGCTAATGTGTACGAAATCTATTATCAATTTTTTCGTGACAAAGGCGAAACGGCAGCTCTTACCTTGTGGGATGATATTCGAGAGATGCCGCTGAAAATACTTCATACGTTTGATGAAGACTTTGTGAAAACTGCCGGACGAATTAAGGCCAGTTTCAAAATGTCGGTGGCTGACTCGTTCCTGTTGGCCCAAGCCCAGCTATTGGGTGCGAAAGTAGTTACGTCTGACCATCACGAATTAGATGTGGTTGATAAAACTGGATCAATTCAATTCTTCTGGTTTCGCTAACCACTATGAACAAGCAATTCATTACCAAAAATTTCCTGCTGATCGTCATGCTACTGTCCGTAGCGTTTGCCTTCGCCATGAAAGCCACCGTGTTTCAACGGGGCAGTGCGCCCGTAGCGATTCCCGCCAGCACGACTGCCACGCTGCCCGTTAGCACCACGCCCGTCTCGCAAACGCCCGCGAAACCGTAATCAAACACCACCTCCGCCCCGTATGGAACCGAAAGTTGTTGAGAAGACCACTGCCGCTATCGCTGATAAATACCGGCTTTCGATTCTGCTCGAACTGGCGCAGCGCGGCACCATCACCATCACCGGGGCGCAGGAACTCACCGGCCTGTCGCAGCCTTGCGTGTCGCACCATGTGAAACTACTGGTTGACAGTGGCTTGGTGATCTCCGAAAAACAGGGCCGGTGCCAGAATCTGTCGCTCAACAAAGATGCGTTGGGAGAATTGGGCGATTTCCTGAAGAACTTGGGATAAAGAGTTTTTAACACAGAGCCACAGAGGACTTCACGAAGGTCACAGAGGTTTTCAACAAACTATGGAATAACTCCCTGACCTCCGTGTAATCTCTGTGGCTCTGTGTTAAAAACCTTAATACATTTAAACTTTTCGATGCTTTCCTGAGTTTGATGAACGAACACAACCAATCCCGTTCGTTATGTCAAAGACACTTTTTGCGCCGGCCACGCTTGGCAGTTTAACCCTCCAAAACCATATTGTGATGGCCCCAATGACCCGCAGCCGGGCCACCGCCAATCACGTACCAACCCCAATTATTGCCGACTACTACGGCCAACGCGCCACGGCAGGTTTGATAATCACCGAAGGCACATCGCCCTCGCCCAACGGAGATGGCTACCCCCGGACTCCCGGTTTGTATAATGCCGAACAGGTAGCGGCCTGGAAACCCGTAACGGTTGCCGTTCACGAGAAAGGCGGTAAAATTTTCGCTCAACTCATGCACACGGGCCGCACGGCGCACACGGCCAACCTGACCAACGGCGGGGAAGTGCTCGCACCGTCGGCCATTCGGCAGAGCGGGCAGATGTACACCGACACCGAGGGGATGCAAGACCACACCACGCCCCGCGCCATGACCACTGGCGAGGTGAAAGCGGCAATTCAGGAGTTTGTAACGGCCTCGCAAAATGCAATTGAAGCCGGTTTCGATGGTATCGAACTGCACGGAGCCAACGGCTATCTGATCGAGCAGTTTTTGAGTCCCGTTACCAATCAGCGCACCGACGAGTACGGCGGCTCAGTCGAAAACCGCGCCCGGTTCGCTCTCCAAACCGCCGAAGCAGTCGGCAACGCCATCGGTTTTGAGAAAGTGGGTATCCGGCTGTCGCCCTACGGTGCGGCTGGCGACATGGTTCCCTACGCCGATATTGATGAGACCTACACCTATCTGGCAACCCAACTCAACGCCCTCGGCATTGTGTATGTTCACGTGGTTGACCACTCGGCATTGGGCGGAACGCCGGTGCCGCCACACGTAATGGCAGCCATTCGGGAAGCGTTTGTGGGAACCCTGATTTCTGCCGGTGGCTACGATGCGGCCCATGCCGAAGCTGACCTCGAAGCCCATAAAGGCGATCTGATTGCCTTTGGCCGCCCGTTTATCGCCAACCCCGATTTGGTGGCCCGTATGAAAACCGGAGCCGAACTCGCCCAGCCCGATTTCGGCACGTTTTATACGCCCGGCCAAAAAGGATACACGGATTATCCGGCGTTATAACACTACCGTTCGGTTGCCGCGAATAAACACCCGGTCGTTGAAAACTAATTTCAACGCTTTTGACAGCACTTGTTTTTCGACATCGCGGCCTTCGGTTGCCATGTCGGTAGCGGTGTGACGGTGATCCACTTCTTTCACGCTCTGGGCAATAATGGGGCCTTCGTCTAAATCGTTATTCACGAAATGGGCGGTGGCCCCAATTATTTTTACGCCCCGCTCGTATGCCTGCCGGTAGGGATTAGCCCCCACAAAGGCGGGCAAAAACGAGTGGTGAATGTTGATAAGCCGGTTGGGATAGTGGTTCACAAAGTCCGGGGTCAGCACCCGCATATATTTTGCCAGCACCAGATAATCGGGTTCATAAATTGCCAGCGTCCGCAGAATGGCGGCTTCGTGTTCGGCGCGGGTGCGGCCCTCGTGTGAGATGTGATGAAACGGAATCCCGAACTTGCTCACCAATGGCTTTAGGGTGTTGTAGTTGCTGACAACAGCCAGAATATCAGCGTCTAACTCATCAAATTCGTAGCGCAGCAGCAAATCGCCGAGGCAGTAATGCTCTTTCGTAACAAAGATGACGATGTTCTTTTTTCGCTTCTGATTCAGTCGTAGCGTGTTGGTTGGCGGTAATGTGGCCCGGAGTTCGGCCAGCAATGCGTCGGTATCGAGTTGGTCAGCCGATCCGCTCCCTGTTACGGTTGATTCAAACTCGGTACGCATGAAAAACTGGCCGGACGGACTCACGTACTCATCGTTGCGGATAATGTTGAGTTCGTGCCGGAGCAACACGCCCGTAACGAGGTGAATCAGGCCTTTGTGGTCGGGGCCATCCATGAGCAGAATGTGTTTTTGGGTATGGTCGGTCATCAGCACGAATCAGTCGAGGTCAGTTGTGAGCCAGATTGTGACACAACTCACATAATCGATAAATGTCAGTTCTTCGACTTTCCATTTTAGCTGATTGCAGATTGTCGGTAAGTTGCTTCTGAATTCTTGATACTGACCCATTAAGAAAGAAGCACCGGGTAGTTTTTTCTTGGACGATGTCGCCAAAAAATCGCGTACATTCTGAATGACCTTATCCTCTTTCTGCTGGTGGTCTTTGATGTCTTGCCCGTTGATGTCGGATATAAATTGTTGGTATCGGTATTTTTCTAAATCCATAACCATAAACTTTTTATCGCGATTGTAGTGGTCAGTCGAGGCAAAGCTATGTGCGCCAATAAATATACCTAACTCCAATGGCATATTAAACCGTGCCAGTTTGGTGTGCTCGTCGAGGTCTGCCTTTGAAATGTCGTGGATACCGTAATGACATTCATCAGTGATTCGGATAATCTTCTGAATCCTGATATCCGCCGTGTTATCTTCTTCCTGAGCGCAACGAGCCGTAAACCCACAGGCGTGGACGGTAAAGACAAGAGCATGAAAAAGAGGGCGATAGTTGGCATCGAAAGGGCAATTGATAAACACATTGGCCCGATAAGCATTAGGTTCGGTCATAATCAGCGGCCTTTATTAATCGTTATTATTGCCGCTCTGATTTTTTTTAAGTCCGAGGCTTTCGATTTAGGATGGGTCTTTATCTTTATTTTCTGGGCAAGTTTCTGATCCTCCGTCAAGTTAGCATCCTGGATTTTACGCACATCGCCCAGCGTCTTGTCCTTCCGGATTTTACGGCCATCTGGCCCGTATAACGCGATACCGAGTTCTTTCTCTATTGTACCAACTTTTTTGTCTGACCGGGTTTTTCGGGGTGCGCTCATAAAAATTTTCCTTTACTCCTAGAATTAGCGGGAATTACCAAAAATTCAAAACGACCAACGTAGCGAATGGCACCTTACTTTCGCCAGCCCTCCGGCTGAACACCCGTCCGGTACAGGCTTTCGATGCAGGGTTCGCAGGTGGTCCAGAGCGGATAGGTGGTTTTGGCAAATGGCTCGGTGCGCGTACCTAACCGATTGATATAGACCACGCGCTGCCGACGGGCCGACACCTGAAAATAGCCTAAAGCGGGTAATCCTGCCGGGTTTTGGTTGCGAATATTGCCCGACAACGTGGCCGGTGCTGCATCGAATACACTGCCGACATTGCCTGTCAGTGCCTGCACCGACTGCCAAAACTGGTACGCGCCCTTGCTCAACGACTGCTGCCCAACGGCCAAGTAATACGGCGACGTATCATCGAACGGAACCTCGGCTATGGCTTGCCCGGCCAGCCGATTGCCGTTGATGAGCCGGTCGGTAGCCAGGAGAATCTTCCCGGTGCTTCGGACGATATTCCAGCAATCGGAGCAGCAAAGCCGGGCATACGAAACATTGGAACCGCTTGGGCGATACAGTACGCAGAAATCCGGCTGTTCATAGTGTGCCCAATCCCACTGGTAATAGTTTTCGGCGTTGGCCGGGTCGGTCAGGTTCAGGTAAACGGCGAAGTTGCCGGGTTGCGTAGCCGTGATTTTGGGTTGATAGGCCCAGTACAGGCTGTCAATCGGCGGCACGGTCTGCATCAGTTCGGGGTCGGTGCGGTAGGTTTGGCCTTTGTGCATGATGGTCAGCGAATACCGCCGGCCCACCTGCCC
Organism: Cytophagales bacterium; assembly: GCA_038230415.1. Classification (GTDB taxonomy): domain Bacteria; phylum Bacteroidota; class Bacteroidia; order Cytophagales; family Spirosomataceae; genus JBBRNH01. The sequence goes on from JBBRNH010000001.1 coordinate 157,424, forward strand.
CCGGAAAGTAATGGGTGATGTAAAAGTCCCCTTGTCATCGTCCGCAAACGTTGTTACCTGCCCGGCATCGTCAGACACCGACACCATTGCTCCCGTAACTCGCTGATCGTAAATGCCTTCGCTGCTGTTATACCCCGCCGACTGCGACAATGAAAACCGATACGGGCCGGGCGCATCGGTCAACACACCATCGAACACCAGATAGCGTTCGCCACCAACGAGGCCAGGGTCGTAGGGGTCAACGCAGCCGGATAGGGCAACCAAGAGAAACAAATACAGGCTGAATTGTGGTATCGTCATCAGAATCGAAAATTATAGCTGACCGACGGAATCACCGATCCCAGCACCGATAGTTTGTAGGCGTTGACGCGGTTATAATACTCGGCATAGCGCGTTGGCGTTTGCACATACACCGAATAGGCATTGCGCCGGGCCAGCACGTTATACAGCGAAATCGCCCAGTCACTCTCGAACCGGCGGTTGGTATTAGCTTGATTATTGGCCCGTAGCCCGTTGATTGTCAGGCCAATGTCAAACCGAACATAGTCGGGCAGGCGGCTTTGGTTGCGGCTCGTGAAGTACGGCACCAGCAAACCGCCTGTATAAATTTTGGCCGACGGATAGGTAACGGGCCGCCCCGACGCATACACGCCGTTGACCGACAGGCTGACCCGGCTGCTGAGTTTATAGTTCAAGACCGCGTTCAGGATATGCGGTTTGTCGTAGGGAGCCGGGTAATAATTGCCGTTGTTGACGGTGGCATCGGCAAACTGACTTTGCACCAGAAACCGCGTCTGCGAGTAGGTATAGCTGATCCAGCCGGTGAGTAGCCCGGCGTTTTTGCGAATGAACAACTCAAGCCCCCGCGCAAAGCCGTCTCCCTGCAAGAACGCCGTTTCGGGGTAGCGATTGAGCAACAGCGACGTGCCGCCTTTGTAGTCGTTGACGTTGGTGAGCTGCTTGTAAAACACCTCGACCGAGAGTTCGACCGCATCGTTACGCAGGTTCTGAAAATACCCCAGCGAGACCTGTTCGGCGATTTGCGGTTTCAGATACGCATCGGCCACCTGCCAGCGGTCGGCGGGGAGGGGCGTGGTGGTGTTCGAGAGTTGTTGGAGGTACTGAATCATCCGGCTCAGGCCAATTTTGAGCGAAGCCCGTTCGCCTACTGCATACCGTACCGACAGCCGGGGTTCCAGCCCGCCGTATGTTTGGGCGAGTTTCCCGGCAGCAGTCATAACCGAATCGGTAATGGTTTCGGGCGAGCGCGAAGCACCGGCTTTATAGGTATAAGTCATTGCCGCGCCCAACCGCCCAAACCACGAATACCGAAGACCAACCTGCGCCGAAAGTTGTTTCGAGAATGTGATGTCGGCGTTTATGTATGCCCCCGCTTCGGTAGCGCGTTGGTTGGGCAACTGCACCGGGTTCACCTGCGAGCGCGGATGCGTGGGCAGCAGTTGGCCGGTTACGACATCGTACAGAATACCGCTTAACCCGGCTTCGGCCTGAAAACGCGGCCCGGTTTCCCCTGAACTGCCGGTGTAGGTCAATCCTGACTTAACTTGCTGATAATCAACGACAGATGTGAGGGTATAGGCTCGCGACGAATCGGGATTGCTGATTGTGGAGCGATACCGACTCCAGACGGCGGTGGTCTGCACCTGCCACCGCGCCGACAGATACCGCGCCCAGCCGAGGGTTACGGCCCGCGTTGTCCAGCCAAATTCGGCCCGTGAGCCGCTCAAATCCACCTGCGTCAGCGAGTCGCCGGGGAGCCGGAAACGGTCGGTGCTGGTAAAAACGGTGAGCGAGAGTTTGTTTTTGGGGTTCGGGAAATAATCGGCCCGGAACGTGCCATCGGTGAAGCCCGCTTTTACGCCCGTCAGGGCCGGAATCGGGAAGAGCCGCAGCAGTTGGTCGGCGTAGGCAATCCGGCCAGCGGCATAAAATGCGAGTTTGTTACGAATAATCGGGGCTTCGATTTTCAACCGGCTGCTAATCAGGCCCAGCCCGCCCGACACGCCAAACTGGGTGGCCTTGGCTTCTTTGAGCCGCACCTGCAACACCGATGCCGCCCGCCCGCCGAAGTTAGCCGGCACGCTGCCCCGAAAAAAATTCACGTCCTGCACCACATCGGGGTTAAACACCGACATAAACCCCAGCAAATGTGAGGCATTGAACAGGGGCGCGTCATCGAGCAAAATCAGGTTTTGGTCGGTGTTGCCGCCCCGGACGTTGAACCCGGTTGATGCTTCGCCGACGCTGCTCACGCCCGGTAACAGTTGAATGCTCCGAATCACGTCCACCTCGCCGAGCAGCGTGGGCAGTTGTTTCAACGTCCTAACCGACAGCGTAGTTACGCCAACGGTATTGGTTTTCACGGCCTGACCGGGCTGATTGGCCGTTATGGTGGTCTCGCGCAGGAGGGTCACGCGCTCGTTGAGCAAAATCGTCAGCGTCAGGTCGGCGCGGGCCAATAGAGTGCGCTGGGCGGTTTCGTAGCGTTGGTGGGAGACCTGAATAGTTTGGATGCCTTTGGGCAACGGCAGTGAGAAAACCCCCGCCGAATCGGTAACGGCCCCGATGCCCGTATCCAGCACCAACAGATTGGCCCCGGCAACGGGCGCGTTGGTCTGTCCGTTCAACACGTAGCCCGTGAGCCGGAACCGCGACTGGGCGAGTGCCAGCGAGGGAGCTAAAATCAGTAAAAGCAGCGCGTAGAGCCTTCGCATTGATAGCAATGATAGCTTTTTTTGGTAATTACTGGTGTTACGCAACGATCAAAATCCCGGAGGGATGGCCGATGGTATAGCCCCGGACGGTTGGCCGTTGCCATTTAATCCGGGGTAAGATTAATTATTCAAGGCTTCCTGCACAATCTGCCTGCAATCGCTCACTTCACCCGACTTTTGGCCGCGCAATACCCAGCTTCTTCATCCGCGAATCGAGCGTGGTTGGAATCATATCCAAAATTCGGGCGGCTCCATTTTCTCCACTAACCTTCCAGTGAGTCATTTCTAAAATACTGGTAATGTGCTGCCGTTCGCATTCGTCCATCGTCATAAACTGGGCCGCGCCTTTTTTGGCCGCGCCAGTGGGTTTGCGGGCCGTCCAGTTGCCGAGTTCCAGCACCCTGCCCGACGACGTTATCAATGCCCGTTCGATCACGTTTTCTAACTCGCGGATGTTGCCCGGCCAGTGGTAGGCCCGCAGCGTATCAAGCACATCAGCCGGAATCTGCTCGATCCGGCGACCCATGCCAGGGCCGTGTTTGTCGCAGAAGTGCCTGACCAAGAGCGGAATATCCTCGCGCCGTTCGCGCAGGGGCAGACTCATCACCGGAAACACGTTGAGCCGATAGTATAAATCCTCCCGAAACCGGCCCTCTTCGATTTCGCGCTCCAAATCACGGTTGGTAGCGGCAATCACCCGGACGTTGACGCGCAGGGTTTTGGTGCCGCCGACGCGCTCAAACTCGCCCTCCTGCAACACCCGCAACAGTTTGGGTTGGAGTTCAACGGGCATCTCGCCGATTTCGTCCAAAAAAATCGAGCCGCCATCGGCCAGTTCAAACCGCCCGACTTTCTGGCCCGTTGCGCCCGTGAACGCCCCTTTCTCGTGGCCGAACAACTCGCTTTCGATGAGCGTGGCGGGCAGGGCCGCGCAGTTTATCTTGACCAACGGGCGGTTTTTACGGCCACTCAACTGATGCACGGCCCGCGCCAGGAGTTCTTTACCCGTGCCGGATTCGCCCAGAATCAACACCGTTGTACTGGTGGGAGCCACCTGCTCCACGAGCTTCAACACCTTCTGAAACGGCTTGCTTTGGGTGATGATCTCGTCAAAATTTTTGGTCAGTTTGATTTCTTCGCGGAGGTAAGAATTTTCGGCCTGCAACTGATTTTTGAGCGTTTCTATCTCGGCCAATGCCGCCGTGAGCCGCTCCGTTCGCTGGGCCACGCGCAGTTCGAGTTCCTCGTTGGTCTTGGTCAATTCGTGCTGCAATTCTCTGATAGTCAAGTGAGTTTTGACGCGAGACAGCAATTCGGGCAATTGAAACGGCTTGGTGATATAGTCAACGGCACCCATGTTAAAGCCGTTGACTATATCAATGGTTTCGGTGAGAGCGGTCATAAAAATAACCGGAATGTCGGCAGTGGCGGGGTCGTGTTTGAGTCGGCGGCAGGTCTCGAAACCGTCCATGCCGGGCATCATCACATCGAGCAAAATCAGGTCGGGTTGGGCGTATTTCACCTGCTCCAGCGCGCTCTTGCCGTCGCGCTCGGCCAACACCCGGTAGCCATAGTGGGTAAGCGCATCAAACAAAATGCTGATGTTGTGGGGCGTGTCGTCAACAACGAGGATATTGGCGGGTTGGGGGTTCATGGCTTGGCGGTAAATTCGGTTAAATATTCCCGGATTCGGCGGGTGTCGAAGTCATTGGCCCATTGGCGAAGTTGTTTCGTGAAGGGCGCAAGGGCCGGGTTTTCTTCGTCAATCTCGGTGAGCAGGGCCAGAATGCCCCCGATGTCGCTACGCCTGGCCCGGTCGAGCAGGGTTGCCAACTGGTCGGCAGACGGGTACTGCTGAATAACTTCCTGACTGCCAACTATCTCTTTGTCAGGTACTAAGCCGGGCAGTTCATCGGTTCGTTCAGATGGTTTGGTATTGCTCTCGGCATACTGCCAGGCTAAATCGAGGTGCGTCCCGATTTTTTCGAGCAGGCTGTCCATGTCAACGGGTTTGGCAATAAAATCATCGAAACCGGCCCGGAACGACCGCTGCTGGTTCTGCTCAAACACATTGGCCGAGAACGCAATGACCTTAACATCGGCTAAGTCCGGCTCATTCCGAAGTTGTTCGAGCGCGTCGAATCCGTTTAGCTTAGGCATCACCAAATCCATCAGAATCAGGTCGGGGCGGTGCTGGCGGGCGCGGTCAAGGGCAAGCTGGCCGTCGGCGGCTTCGTCAAGCACAAAACCCAACTGGCCCAGTAGCGATACCACCACGAGCCGGTTATCGGCGTTGTCGTCGGCCACCAAAATCCGGCGTTTTGGCCCGGCATACCCCGTAATTTGCTGACTGCCGGTTAGCTTTTTCACAGAATTTGCATCGGTTTCGGCGGCTGCGAGGGGCAGACTGACGGTAAACGTGCTGCCTTTGCCGGCTGTGCTGCTCACGGCCAACTGCCCGCCGAGCAGGGCAACCAACTTATCAGAAATGGCAAGGCCGAGGCCCGTTCCTTCGGCAAACTGCTGATTGTCGCGGACTTGATAAAACGGTTGAAAAATGTCGGTCAGCCGGTCAGTGGGTATGCCAACGCCGGTGTCGTTCACCGACAGCACCACCCGAAACAGGCCGGGCCGTACCATCTGACTGTTGGCCGTGAGCGTTACGCGGCCCTGTTCGGTAAACTTTACGGCGTTGCTCAACAGGTTGTTCAGGATTTGGGTCAGGCGTTTCTCATCGCTCAATACCAGCGTGGGGAGGTCAGGTTTAGGTTCGTAGCTGAAGGCAAGCCCCTTTTGAGCGGCCCGCACCTGAAAAAACGCGGCAGACTGAGCCAGCAGGGCGGGCAGGTTCACCGTTGTTCGCTCAAACTCAAACCGGCGGGCTTCAATCTTGGCAATGTCAAGCACTTCGTTGATGAGCGTGAGCAGGTGTTCACCACTGGTTCTGATAATACCCACCCCGCGTTGCTGGTCGTTGGTCAGGTTTTGGTCGCGTTGCAGAATTTGGGCAAATCCCAGAATGCCGTTCAGGGGCGTGCGGAGTTCGTGGCTGATGTTGGCGAGAAATTCGCTTTTGGCCCGGTTCGCGCTTTCGGCAACCTCTTTGGCCGTCTGGAGCCGTTCGGCCTGTTGTTCGAGTTCTTCTTTCTGGCGAACAATCTGGCCGGTTCGTTCCTGCACGAGGGTTTCGAGCTTGAGTTTTTCGGTTGTCAGTCGCCGGGTATAAAACCGAATCAGACCAGTAATTGCCAGACCAATCAACACGGCATAGAGCAGATAGGCCCAAAGGGTGCGGTACCAGGGTTGGTTGATGGTAAACGCAAATTCGGCTTCGCGGCTGAGTTGGCCGTAGGAGTCGCGGGCGCGCACCATAAACTGATACTGACCCGATGGCAAATTGGTGTAGTCTTTGCGGGTTTCGCGGCCCCACCGCGACCAAAGCGTGTCGGCGGGCAGTTGGCTTTTACCGGCCAGCCGATACTGAAACTCGTTGTCGCCCGCGCCCACAAAACTCGTGGCGGCAAACTGAAACGATAAATCCCGGTAACGAAACGGCAGAGCAAAGGACGTGGGTTTCTGAACAGACCAGGTGGAGTCGCCGGCATGAACGCCACCGGCATACAGCAACGAATCATTGGTGAGCAGCCGCACCGCCCGAATCAGGGCCGGGTAGTCGGGCGGCATTGCCATCTGCGCCCCATCGTAGCGAAACAATCCTTCGTCGTTACCGAGCCAGACCAAGCCATTGGGTTCAGGATAAATCACGTAGCCGCCCTGCCGAATGGGTTTCAGGCTCAGGCTGTCGTAGCCCCATTTGCCGGGTGCCAATTTGCGGAAAGCCATGGGCGGGCGGGCAATCCAGATATTTCGGTTGGCATCTTCGGCAATAAAGGGCGCGTCAACCTCCAGCCCCGGTTGAGTGGGAGGGGGTGTATTTTCGGGAATAAACTGTTCTTTTTTCGCGTCGAACCGATATTGCTGCCCACCAGCCGCAAACAATAATCCCTCTGCGGTTTTGAATATATAACTGCCCGGTTGCCCCGACGCAGCCTTGTTCGGGTTCGGCAACGGAATCGGGCGGGCGGTTGCGGTTAAGAGTTGACTGCCTTTTGTGCTAAAAAAACCGTGATGCCGGGTGCCAATCCAGACAACACCCGTTGCGTCTTCGGCCACCGAGACACACTCGCCGGGCAAGCCCGCAACAAAGCCCGCAGCCTGCCATTTCTGGCCCTGTTGCCGATATACCCGAACGCCGTTGTTGAGCGCGGCTATCAATAAAATCGGACCGTCTGGGGGCTGATGAACAGGGCGTAATAATCCATTAACATCCTGACCATCAGTCGGTATTGTTTCGGAAACCCGCCCCTGATGGATTCGCCAGATAAACCCCGTTGCGCCCGCCAGCAGGTCGGGGCCGTCGGTGAGCAGGGTGCGGCAGAGCGCAGCCGTACCCGGTACGGCTGCAAATCGCTGGGTGGCATTGTCCCAGCCAAACACGCCCAAACTGGTGCCGATGTAGAGCCGCCCGGCCTGCCGCCGAATGGCCCAAACGGTTGAGCGGACGTTCAGGCTACCCTCAAAACGGCTCACGGGCAGGTTAAACTCGATCCGGTCTAAGCCGCTGCCCGTGCCAACCCAGAGTGATTTTTCGCGGTCATAAAACAAGCTCAGTACGGCGTTTCGGCGCAGACCGTTGGTCTCGTCGAAGTGTTGGAGTTCATGGCCTTGCGCGTTAAACAGCCGAACCCCTTCTAAGGCCGTACCGATGGCGTAAGTGTGGGTGTTCATGCCGGGGTTAGGAATATAGATAGCCCGAAAAACCCGCGCCCGGTGCATCCAGTCGTCAGCATCGGTACGAAGCGGAGTGAGAATGCCCGTTGCGGGCTGGTACCGAAACAAACCGGCATGACAGGTCACAATCAGGAGTTGGTCGGCTTCGGGGTAGGGGAGAACGGCCTCCACTTTCTCGGTATTCAGGCGATTGGTGCCGGGCATCAACACAAACGACTCGCCCGGTTTGGGGTGCAGATTGCGGGAATAAAGCTGCCCGGTTTTGGTCTGGACAATGATCCGGTTTCGGGCTACGCTCAGGTGTTGCAGGCCAATCTGTGTTACCGGGACCGGCATCGGCAGGCGCATTGGCGGTTGGCCGGGCTGGTAGTGATACACGTGCTGGCCCGTCCCGAAAAACACCCCGGCATCGGTCGCAAACGCCCGCAGCACTTTCGAGATGGTACGTTCGGCGGGGGGCAGTTGGTCACTCAACGAGACATATTTCCGCACGCCCCGATTATCGGCCCGGAGGTAGCCAAAATTGGTATCGGTCCCCACATAGACCGTGCCGAGCGAATCCATTGTTACGGCCCGCACCACCAAACCCGGCACGGGCAGCAACGCCCAGGTGGTGCCGTCGAAGGCCAGCAACCCGTGCTGATTACCGACGTAGAGGATGCCCTGATTGTCCTGGGCGATGGCCCGGTTTTCGGGGTGAGCCTGATAGGTTTTGGGCGGGTAATGCTGGATAAACGGCAACCCCGCCGGTTGCGCCAGCAGGGTGGTGGGGACGAGGAGGAATGCGAATACGAGTGATCTCATAGGAACAATAGAACGCGGATGACGCAGACGTTGCGGATTCACACGAATTTACTTTCAAGGCAAAAAAAATCTGCTTGAATCCGCAACGTCTGCGTCATCCGCGTTCCGATAACTGCAAATTCAAATCCAGTTTTATCGGGCCTGTCAAAACTCCGTTTCTGCAACCCAATGGGTCAAAATGACGCAGAACGATGTCCCGGTTTTCGGAACGATTTTCTGAAATATCGTGAATTGCCGGACATATCGCAATCATCACCCGCTTGCCACTGTCTGCGTGGAGCGGGCAAAACCGGGTTCACGGCGTTTGAGCCGTGCTTTTAGGCGGTTGGCACACACTGGAACAGATTTTGGCATTAATCAATCATCGGGCAACCAACGATAAACAGCCCGGTTTGACTCTAAAATTAGTTACCAATGAAATCGCTTACACTTCTGCTAATCGCGCTTGCTATCAGCCATTTTCAACCGGGTGCGGCTCAAACCGATGCTGCCCGCACTAAACAGTTCAACCTCGCCAACGGCGTAGCCATTCAGGGATATGACCCGGTGGCCTACTTCACGGCCAAAAAAGCCACCAAAGGCTCGGCCCAGTTTGGAACCACATACAAGGGCATACCCTACCGCTTTGCCTCGGCTGCTAACCGCGATTTATTCCTGAAATCGCCCGCAATGTACGAACCGGCTTACGGTGGCTGGTGCGCCTACGCCATGGGCGATTCGGGCGAGAAAGTGGAAATTGACCCCGAAACGTTCGAGATACGCGATGGCAAGCTGTATTTATTTTACCACACCCTGTTTAACAACACACTCCCGAAGTGGCAGAAAAACGAACCAACCCTGCAACGGAAGGCCGATCAGTCGTGGATGAAGTTCATTCAATAAACTACCTAAAACGCCTAAACCATGAACAACCCTATCAATATCCTGCTCTGGGCGGCCCGCATCGTGGCTGCCATAATCATGCTTCAGACGCTCTATTTCAAATTTCGGGGCGAACCCGAATCCATCTATATCTTTACCGCCGTAGGTATCGAACCCTGGGGCCGGTATGGTACGGGCCTGGCCGAACTGATTGCGTCAATCCTGATTTTGATGCCCCGCACGAGTTGGATTGGGGCCGGGCTGGCCTTGGGTATTATGAGCGGGGCTATCCTGACGCACCTGACCATTCTCGGTATTGAGGTGCAGGGCGATGGAGGCTACCTGTTTTTTCTGGCCGTGGCGGTGGCCGCTTGCTCGTCGTTAATTTTGTATCTCACCCGCAGTCAGTGGATTCCGGTGCTGATGAACTTCCTGCCCGGCCAACGCAAAACAACAATCTGGTAAAACTAACGATTAGGCCAGTTTTTTTTAACCAACCACTAATCACTGGTCACTGACCACTCTTTTATGTCGCTAAAATCAACCAGCACCGCCATTTTTCACCAACTCGCCGATGTGGTTGGGCAATTGACCAATGCTGAATATGCCCGGCCCGTAAATGTGCTGTCGGGCAATACCATTGGTAAGCACGTCCGGCATATTCTGGAGTTTTATGAATTGCTGGTCGGTTGCACTCAAACCGGCGAACTCAACTACGACCACCGCCACCGCGATTTGAGTTTAGAAGTGGATACCTACGAAGCTATCCTGCGAATTGGCCGGATTGACCAGGCAACTCAGCAACTCGACCTCGACCGCCCGTTGCTGTTAGAAGCCGATGTGTCGGCGGGGGATGTGGAGTTGGTCAAGATTCCGTCGTCGTTTGCCCGCGAACTGCATTACAACATCGAACACGCCATTCACCACTTAGCCCTGATTCAGGTGGCGGTTCGGGCGGCTTTTCCAATGGTTGAACTGCCCGAAAACTTCGGAGTGGCAAACGGCACCGTGAAACATCAGGAACAGCTAAGAGTGATGAATGAAGAGTGAAGAATGTTGCTTTCGCGTCAGCCTATTATTCACCGCACAGGCGGCCCTGTCTTCATTCATCACTACTAAAAAAATGCTGCTTTTCCTAACCGTTTGCGGGATCAGTTTTCTGGGGTCGGTGCATCCGGGGCCGGTGAATCTGGCGGTGCTGCAAATCACCCTCGGCCAGAGCCGCAGGGCGGGGGCTTGGCTGGCCTTGGGTGGCAGCCTGCCCGAAGTAGCATATAGCAGCATAGCCGCCGGTGGTCTCATGCTGTTGCCCGCCGGTTCTGACTGGCTGATGTGGCTCAACTACGCGGCTATCCCGATTCTGTTGGGGGCGGGCATTGCGGCTTTCCGGCAAAAGCCGATGGTGTTGGCCGCCGTATCGGGTAGTGACACCCTCGATTCTGCCCGTGTTTCATCAAAAAGACCATTCTTGACAGGGCTGGTATTGGCCGGTACAAATCCGCAACTGCTGCCATTTTGGTCGGCGGTGTGGCTTTCTCTGCGCGGAACCAGAATGATACCAGTGGATAAAGCAGCGGGCAGTGTGTGGGTTTTTGCCGCCGGAACCGCCACCGGAGCATTCGCCCTGTTGCTGGGTATTGTCTGGCTTGCTGACCGCTATCGGCAGCGTGTGGCGCGATACCTGAGCGGGCAGTGGCTAAACCAGCTTACAGGTTGGTTGTTTATCGGCATGGCGGGCTGGCAGGCAGTTCGGCTTTTTATGAATAGTCATCCATGAAACCTACCAAATCAAACCCATTTCGTCGCCTTCCGGTGCTATTGCTCGTTGTGTTTGTGTTGATTGTGGCGTTTCTGCCGCAGTGCGTTTCTATCCGAATGTCGGATAAGAAAATCAACGCCTATTTTGCCAGTAAGGCCGTGAAACCCACATTCGGGTTTGTGAGCAACGGTAAACACCGGGTGCATTATGCCCAGATCGGGGCCGACACGTTGCCGACGGTGCTGTTCATTCACGGGTCGCCAGGGTCGTGGGATGCGTTTATTGATTTTTTCGCCGATTCGACGCTCTACACCAAAGCGCACCTGATTTCGGCAGACCGGCCCGGTTTCGGCAAATCAGAACTCGGCCAACCCGAACCATCGCTGCAAGAACAGGCGGCTGCGTTGGCTCCGTTGCTAACAGTGGGTAGGGCAGGGGGCCGCAAGCCGATTTTGGTGGGCCATTCGTTAGGCGGGCCGGTGGCGGTGCGGATGGCGATTGATTTCCCGGATGCCGTTGGCGGGCTGATTTTAGTGGCCGGTTCGGTTGATCCGGCCTTAGAAGCGCAGGAATGGTATCGGCCCGTGTTGGGGTCGTTTCCGGTTCGGCAATGGCTGCCGACGGAGTTAGACGTGAGCAATATGGAAATCTGGCCCCTGAAGCGCGAGTTAGAAAAAATGAAGCCCGGCTGGGCCAGTATTCGGGTGCCGGTGACGGTGATTCAGGGCGAGACCGATGATCTGGTGCCGCCCGGAAACGCCCAATTTGCCAAACGGATGCTCACCAATGCGCCAGTTACGATGCAGATGATTCCCGGTATGAACCACTTTATTCCCTGGAGCCGCCCCGCTTTGATTCACGATGCGATTCTTAATCGGATCATGCCATTGTAAGAGTATCTCCTACTATTTCTGATATTTCGGAACACTCCTGAAATTTCCGTTTTGGCACAGGCCGTCAAAGCGATATGAGGATTAAGAAAACGACTACTGCACTCCCTAAACCGTGATTTTAGCACATTGGCACGGCATGGCACACGGTTTGAACTACTATCTGTGTCATTCAAACATAAACATCAATTCTAATGAAAACCACGTTGATTCTCTCCTATCGTTTGTTGGCCCTTGCTGGCCTGACGTTCTGGCTCTCGGCCTGTGCTACTGATGATAAAACCGCACCAACGCCCGTTGGCACATCAACGATGCCCGTCAGCACGACAGACCCTACTAAAACCTTCGACGCTGCCGGGCAGGCCGTGCTGGTGCAGGGGGCGTTTATGAACGGCGTTCACACGGTTAGCGGCAATGTGAAAGTGTATGAAAAAGCAGGCAAACGGACGCTCGTCTTCTCGGATTTCAAAACTGAAGGTGGCCCCGACCTGCGGATTTACTTAGCCGAAGATGCCGCGCTGACCAACTTTGTGGAGGTCTCAAAACTAACAACTACAGGTAGTTTCTTCCTGAACCTGCCCGAAACGGTAAACCCCGCCAAACAACGGACGGTGCTTATCTGGTGCAAACAGTTCGGTGTGTTATTTGGCTCGGCAACCTTAAAATAGAACGCAGATGCGGCAGATTGTAACGGATTTACGCAGACTTCTTCTAAAAACCGGCCAACCCATCATCATCTGTAATTCTCAAATCATCATGAAAAAACTTATCTGCTTTATTTCCCTCGCGCTGCCCTTGTCGGCACTGGCTCAAACAAACCCCGCTACTGATGCTTTCGCGTTTAAGCGCGTTACGCGGTCCGCTGATTTTGCCGTAGCCTCGACCGGCGATTTTACGTCGTTCGCCCTGTCGGTAAACCAACTGCACAGCATTGGCCGGTCGCGCCGGTTTCGGCTCGGCTATGGGCTGCGGTTTACGTCGGGCTTTGGCGGCAAAACCGATTATGCCACCGCACCCGCCCGGCTCACGTCGGGGACGAAGAGTATCGTAGCACTTTTTACCGAAACCATCGCCAATAATATTGACACGCTGCACCTGAGTAAAGCGCAGGTCAACTCGCTCAACCTGAGCATCAATCTCGAATACGCCATCACAAAACGGCTGTCGGTTGGGGCCAATATTGATGCCATTGGTTTCAGTTTTGGCAGTAAACAGTCTGGCACGTTTCAGGCTAACGCGCCGGTGCGGTCATCGCTCAGTGGCAGTGTGCAGGAGGGCAAACCAACGGCGTTTAACCTGTTGCTCATCAGCGACAGCGACCTCGGCAGCCTGAACTCGGAATACTACGTTCGCTATCAGGTTCGTCCCCAACTGAGCCTGCGGGCCGGTCTCGGATTTTTGTTTACCGAGTACACCACAACGCGCAAGCTGACGTTCGAGAATGACCGTTTCCGGTCTAAAAACTACCTGCCGATGGTAGCCGTATCGTACCACTTTTAACATAAAGAAACCATGAAAAACCAATCTCTCTGGCTGGGTTTGCTGCTATTGACCGCGTTGCCCGCCCTGAGTCAATCGGCCTGGAAAGTTACCAAACCTGCCGTTACCTTCACGATCAAAAACGCAGGTCTGAACGTTGATGGCTCCTTTGGCGGGTTTGTTGGCACACTCCTGTTTGACCCGGCCCGGCCCGAAACGGCCAAAATCACGGCAACGGTCGAAACGGCAACCCTCAACACTGGTGTCGGAATGCGTGATAATCACCTCAAGAAAACTGACTATTTCGACGTGGCGGCCCATCCCCGCATCAGCCTGACCTCGGTGAGCGTCGAGAAAAAAGGCGGTACTACTTACAGTGGGGTATTTGACCTGACCCTGAAAGGCACCACGCGCCGGGTTACGATGCCGTTTACGTTTACCCAAACCGGCAACAACGGCACGTTTTCGGGCAGTTTCAGCATCAACCGGCAGGATTATAAAGTCGGTAAATCGAACCTGTTTCTGAGCGACAACGTGACCATCAGTATCTCGGTACAGGCGCAGGCACAATCCGTTGCGGCCAATTAAAACCTTGACCAATCAATCTGAACGCATAAAAAATTATGAAAAATGCAATCGTGCTGGGGCTGACCCTGTTATTGACCGCGTTTACGAATGCGCCGGTCGAGATTCCGCAAAAACCCGAAGACATCAGCCCATTGTTGGTGGGCGAAACCATTCCTGATGTCAACATAATGAATCTAAACGGAACGGTAATGAACCTGAAAGCAGAAGTTGCCAAAAAACCGACCCTACTGGTGTTTTATCGGGGTGGCTGGTGTCCGTTTTGCACCAAACAATTGGCTGAGCTCCGCACCCTGGAGCCGAACCTAACCCGGATGGGCTATCAGTTGCTGGCCGTTAGCACCGACAGCCCCGACAACCTGAAAGCCTCGATGGACAAGGAGAAACTGAATTATACGCTGCTGTCGGATGCCGACCTGACGGCGGCCAAAGCGTTTGGGCTGGCCTTCAAAGCATCGCCCAATTACGCGGCTACGCTCGAAAAAGGCAGTGGTGGCAAAAATGTCGACAATTTATTGCCCGTGCCTGCCGTGTTTCTGCTTGATAAACAAGGGGTTATCAAATTTGAATACATCAACCCCAACATGAAAGAACGCATCTCGGCCAAACTGCTCACCGCAGCCGCCGAAGCCATGATGTAAGCATGAAGCCGCAAATAATCCCTCTGATAGTGCAGTTGAGACGCTATCAAGGGCTGTCTCCTGATTCGTCAATCTCTTGTTTGGTATGAGACTCTTCTGGTTTTGCGTGTTGCTTTCCGGCACCTCGTTTGCTCAAATCGCCGTTACCGGCACTGTCCGAGACGCAAAAACGGGGCAACCCCTGCCGTTTGTCAGCGTTCAGATTGTGGGCGGTAAAGCCGCAACCGTAACCGATAACGCGGGTGCATTCCGGTTGCGAGTACCGTCGGACACGAGCCGGATTTTATGTTCGTTTCTGGGGTTTGAGCCAGCAAATCAGCGCGTTAGCAAAAATATGGTGGTGTTGATGACCGAAACAAGCCACGAACTGACCGAGGTGCGGGTGCGGTTTGTGAACCCCGCCCACCGGATCATTGCCGGAGCCGTTGCTAACCGGCCCCAGAACGATCCCGAACAACTTGGCTCGTTTCAGTATGAGAGTTATACAAAATCGGTCGTCACGGCTGACGTGCCAAATCAGCCCGCCGACCGGCATCTGTTCGTGATCGAGAACTACGCCACGCGCCATTTTGTGCGGCCCAATTTGTCCAAAGAGATCATTACCGCCACGCGCACGTCGGGTACGCAAACCACGATGCTCGCCAGTTTTGCCATGCTGATGCAGCCGTTTGGGTTTTATCGGGAAACGATTACGTTTCAGGGGCGACGGTTGCAGGAAATGCTCGCGTTCCTGAACCCGATTTCGCCCAACAGCCACACGCGCTACGAGTTTTTTCTGGCCGACACGCTGCTGCACCCAACCGGCGACAGTACGTTCGTGATCGAGTTTGAGCCGAAACCAGGGAAGGGTTTTTCCGGGCTAACCGGCACACTCCATATTCATTCAACGGATTACGCCCTTCAGTACGTGAAAGCCCAACCCGCCGACCCGAATCAGGTGCTGAGTTTTGTGCTTGAGCAGGAATACGAACAGATTGATAACCAGTGGTTTCCGGTAAAATTAGCGATTGACTGGGTTCTGCCGCAGTTTAAACTGAAAGGCCAACAGTTTGTGTATCGAACCCAAACCTGGCTCTCGACTATTGTACTGAACCGCCCCGCCCCGATGACGATGTTCGACGAACGCGCCCTCGAAATCAGCCCGCAGGCCGCGTATCAGACCGACGGGTTTTGGGCCACCAAGCAAGCCGAAGTTCTGAACCGGACCGAACAAAATACCTACGATTATTATCGGTCGTTGAGCGCGGGGAAACGCTTCTGGCAAAACGCCCTCCTCAACGTCAGTGAATGGTGGACTGCCGGGGTGATTCCCATTGGCAAAACGCTGGATTTAGGCACGCAAAACCTGTTCGATGCCAACGTGTATGAAGGCATTCGGCCAACAATCAATCTGCTGACGAACCAGAATTTTTCGCAGTTTCTGCGGTTAGATGGTAAAGTTGGCTACGGCTTCACCGACCGGGCCTGGAAGTACGAAGGCCGTATTCGGGTAAACCTGAACCAAGCCCGCCGGATGACCTGGACGCTTGGCTACCGCAACGATATTTCAGAACCGGCTAATGTTCAGTATTTTATCTGGAATTTTCCGCAAATTCCGTACGAGTTGATTCGGACGTTTATGATTAGCCGGGCCGACAAACTGCGGCAGTGGAAGTCAGAACTCAACCTGCGGGTGTTGCGCTACGGCACGGTTTCGGTTAGCGTAACGGATGAAGTCCGCAGCCCGACTTATGCCTACAAGTACGTGAACCCCGATCTGGATATGTGGGCGATGGGTCAGTTTCACAGCACCGAAATCGGGCTGGGGATGCGCTACGCCTACAACGAGAAGTTTTCGCAGATCGGGCGGGGCAACATCATCTCGCAAACGCCTTCGCCAACCATTTCGGCCCACATCGCCAGGGGAATTATGGCCTTCACGGGCAGCAATCTCGACTATGTGAAGCTGAATGTGAAAGTTGAACATACCGTTCAGACGCGCGGCTTAGGCGAGACCTTTCTGAACCTGTCGGCAGGCAAAACCTGGGGCGATTTGCCGTATCCGTACCTCTACAATGGCCGGGGGGCGTTGGCTGGCACGAATCTGATTTGGGTGGCGAATCATTTTCAGACGATGGGCCTGTATGAGTTTGCCTCTGACCAATACCTGAATGCCTTTGTGACGCACAGTTTCAAAAATCTTCTCGGCAAACCCCGCGTTTCGTGGACAAAGCCGGAGGTATCGGTTGTGCAGGCGTTCGCTATCGGCAGCCTGCGCCACCGCGATCACCACGAAGGCGTTGACTTCAGCACCCTCGAAAAGGGGTATTTTGAAACCGGGATGCTGGTTGACAACCTGTATCGCCAAAAAATTAAAGGATTGGTCTATATCGGGGCCGGGTTGGGGGTTTTCAGGCGATGGGGCAGTTACACCCGCGCCAACCCCGACGAAAACTGGGCCGTGCGCTTAGTTTGGAACATCGGTATCTGACCCACAACAGTAAATCAGTAAACAACAAATCTCATGACCATTTTTTTGAACCTGATGCTCTGGACAACCCTGAACTGGTTGCCCGCATCGCCCCCTGTTGCTAAACCGCATCAGCCGGTGGCCGTTATCGAACTCTTTACCTCGCAGGGCTGCTCAAGCTGCCCCCCCGCCGACGCGCTTCTGAATCAAACCATCCGCGAAGCGGGCAAAAACGGGCAAAAAGTCTATGGCCTGTCGTTTCACGTAGATTATTGGGACCGGCTCGGCTGGCGCGACCCATTCAGTCAACACGCTTTCACGGAGCGGCAACGCCAATATAGCCGTCAGTTTGCCGGAAACACGGTTTATACGCCCCAGGCAGTGCTGAACGGAACGCAGGAATTTGTCGGCTCGAACCAACAGAAACTAAACCAATTGCTGCCCATCAGTTTGCAGCAGGAAGTCCCCGTAACGGTTGTGCTGGATGCGCCGACGCAAAACGCCCGGCAACTCACGGTGCCGTTTCACCTCACGGGCGACCTTGCCGGGGCCGTGCTGAACGTAGCGTTGGTGAGCAAAACCGAAACTACCCGCATCGAACGGGGCGAAAACGAAGGCCGCACCCTGACCCACAACAACGTAGTGCGGGTGTTTCAAACCATCCCGGCTACCGCCAACGGACAGGCAAGCCTAACGTTGCCCACTGCGTTCGACAACGCCAACGGAGCCGTAATTGCGTACCTGCAAACGCCTAAAACCGGGACCGTTCTGGGGGCCGATGCCATTGAATTGAAGTAAATAAGAAATAGTAAACAACAAAAAACCATGAACAATACCCTGTTTTTTGGGCTTATCGGCGGGCTGCTGCTCGTTGGCCCGCGCCTGTTGCCAACCGTTACGGCTGGCGAACCACCCAAAAAAGTTGCCTTAACCCACAAGGCTATCCGCGACGATAAACCACTCCGGCGCGTTGAGAAAACTACCGCCGAATGGAAGAAAATCCTGACCTCCGATCAGTTTGCCGTTACCCGGCAGGAAGGCACCGAACGGCCATTCACCAGCCCGTTGGTTGACGTTCACGAACACGGCGAGTTTCGGTGCGTGAACTGCCACGAACCGCTGTTTTTGTCAGGTGCCAAGTTTGAATCAGGCACGGGCTGGCCGAGTTTCTTCGCCCCTGTTAGCAAGCAAGTGGTGAAAGAAATACGGGATAACCAGTACGGTATGGTCAGAACCGAAGTGCAGTGCGCCGTTTGTGATGCCCACCTCGGCCACGTATTTACCGACGGCCCCAAGCCCACCGGCCTGCGCTATTGCGTGAACGGCGTGGCCTTAGAATTCGTTAAAAAGTAAGATCAAGACAAAAACCATGAAAATCATACACACAATTGCCCTCGGCCTGCTGATGCTCGCGGGGTGCGTTCAGGCGCAGGACAGAACCCCCGCCAAATTACCCGCCCCCAAACCGGGCGAAGCCGTTGCGACCTTTGCCGGTGGCTGCTTTTGGGCCCAGGAAGAAGGCTTTGACCAACTGCGGGGCGTTCGGGAAGTGGTGTCGGGCTATTCGGGTGGCAACACTAAAAACCCGACCTACGAAGAGGTCGGCACCGACGAAACCGGCCACGCTGAATCGGTGCAGGTCTATTATGACCCCGCCGTAATTAGCTACGCCGAGTTGCTGAAGGCGTTTTTTGCCGGGCATGACCCCACCACCCTCAACCGGCAAGGCCCCGATGCGGGCCGCGATTATCGGTCGGTGGCGTTCTACCGGATTCCTGCCGAAAAAACCCAGATCGAAGCCGCCATTAAAGAGGTCAATGCGGCAAAGCACTACAACGGCCCGGTTGTAACGGAAGTGGTGCCGTTTAAGGTGTTTTATCCGGCAGAGGGCTATCACCAGAACTACTGCAAACTGAACCCCAATCAGCCCTACATCCGGTCGGTATCGTTGCCCAAAGTGCAGAAGTTGCGGGCGGCAATGGCGGGTAAGCTGAAGACGAATAGCTAACGGCTTTCATATCCGGGGCTGAATCGAACTGTTTTACCGACACCGGGCTTCTGTCCGGTGTCTTCTTTTGCGGCCAATCTCCCAAACCCCAAAACGTCGTACATTTGTGACCCGGTGGGTTTGCCAAGTCTCGATGAACATTGCCCGCTCACCCATTGTTGTTGTCTGACAGACGTTTTGCCGTTACACGATATGCTCATTACCCCCGGCCCGCTCCTGGCGAATATCAACTCCCCCGCCGACCTTCGCCGATTCGATAAAGCCGACTTACCCGCCGTTGCCGATCAACTCCGGCAGTTTATCATTGATAACGTGTCGGTTTATGGTGGTCACTTTGGGGCCAACTTAGGTGTGGTTGAGTTGACCGTTGCGTTGCACTATGCCTTCAATACGCCCGACGATCAGTTGGTTTGGGACGTGGGCCACCAGGCATACGGCCACAAAATTCTGACGGGTCGGCGCGACACGTTCTATACCAACCGCTTCTACAAGGGCCTGTCGGGCTTCCCCAAGCGCAAAGAGAGTCTGTATGATGCGTTTGGCGTGGGCCATTCATCAACCTCAATTTCGGCGGCTTTGGGCATGGCGGTGGCCTCGCAGCTCAACGGTCACCCGGAGCGCAGCCACATTGCCGTAATTGGCGATGGCTCGATGACCGCCGGAGAAGCCTTTGAGGGCATGAATCACGCCGGTTCGACCAATGCCAATCTGCTTATTGTTTTGAACGATAACAACATGAGCATTGACGCGAACGTGGGAGCCTTGCGTGAATATCTGACCGACATTACTACCTCGCGGGCCTACAACAAGGTGAAAGATGAAGTCTGGAATATGCTCGGTAAGATGGACAAACTCGGCAAGACCGCCCGCGATTTAGCATCCCAAATCCAGACGGGCATCAAAAGCTCGCTCATCGAAGAAAGCAACCTGTTTGAATCATTGAACCTGCGGTATTTTGGCCCGATAGACGGCCACGATATTGACCACTTAGTTGAAGTGCTGGCCGATCTCAAAAATATTCCTGGCCCCAAACTCCTGCACGTCCTGACCAAAAAAGGCAAGGGCTACGGCCCAGCCGAGAAAGATCAAACCAAGTGGCACGCGCCCGGACTGTTTGACAAGCTGACGGGCGAGATCAAGAAAAAAACCTACGATACGCCCCAACCGCCTAAGTTTCAGGATGTTTTCGGCCATACCCTTGTCGAACTGGCTGAGAAAAACCCGCGCATTGTCGGCGTAACTCCCGCCATGCCATCGGGTTCGTCTATGAACCTGATGATGAAAGCCATGCCCGGACGTGCGTTTGATGTAGGCATTGCCGAACAACACGCCGTTACGTTTTCGGCGGGAATGGCAACGCAGGGTGAGGTGGTGTTTTGCAACATCTACTCCACATTTATGCAACGGGCATACGACCAGGTGATTCATGATGTCTGTATTCAGGAATTACCCGTGATTTTCTGCCTCGACCGGGCCGGGTTTGCCGGTGCCGACGGGCCAACCCATCACGGAGCCTACGATTTGGCTTATATGCGCTGTGTGCCGAACATGATTGTGTCGGCCCCAATGAACGAGCAGGAACTCCGCAACCTGATGTTTACGGCGGCTTCTGACGACATTCAACGCGGCACACGGGCGTTCACCATCCGATACCCACGTGGCGAAGGCGTAATGCCGAATTGGAAAACGCCCTTTGAGCGCGTTGAAATTGGCAAAGGCCGCATGATTCAGGATGGCGAAAACGTGGCAATCCTGAGCATTGGAGCCATTGGGAACTACGCCGTTACAGCCGCCAAACTCCTCAAAAAAGAAGGTATTAACCCGGCCCTGTTCGATATGCGGTTCGTAAAACCACTCGATGAAGCCTTGCTACACCAGATTTTTAGCCGGTTTGACCGGGTGCTGACCGTTGAAGACGGTTGTTTGATGGGCGGTTTCGGCTCGGCCATTATCGAGTTTATGGCTGATAACGACTACACGGCCCGCGTTCGTCGATTGGGTATCCCCGATGCCGTGATTGAACACGGCGAGCAGATTGAACTTCACCACGAGTGTGGTTTCGACCCCGAAGGCATTGCTAATGCCGTGCGCGAGTTGCTCTTCGCCGGGAAAAACGTACTGGTATAACTATACTGGAAGAAAGATAAAAGACGCAAGACGAACGACTGTTGGCTTGTTGCGTCTTTCTTCCTGCGTCTCATAGTCTTTCATCTGCCCAATGGCGACATCTCTCAAGAAGCACCTGAACGAACTTGAACCCGACGAATTGGTTGAGCAAATCCTGAACCTTGCCAAGCGGTTTAAGGACGTAAAAGCCTATTTCGACATGGAACTGGGCGACGAAAAACAACAGGCGGCTATTGTTGAGGGATATAAAAAGAAAATCCACAAGCAGTTTTTTCGGGCGCGGGGCGTGGGTAAGCCCAAAACCGCCGAACTTCGCAAACTCATCAACCACTTCAAAAGCATCGCCGTTTTCCCGTTCGACATCGCTGATTTGATGCTGTATCGGGTCGAGATGACGATTGATTTTATGCTCGGCCCCGGCGAACCATCGGATGCATTTCATACCGCCACGCTCAACGCTTACGAGGAGACGCTGAAACTCATTCAGGAAAATCAGTTGGAAAACCATTTCCGCGAACGTTGCGAGGTGACGTGCATCAAAATTCCGTATAAGGGCTGGGGTTTTGGTAAAGAGATGGCCCGGCTGACGAATGATTATTTCCCGAACTGACCATCAGGGCTTTAGCACTACTTTCATCAGCCCCGGCTCGCGGTTGTAGAGCCGGTCAAACCAGGCCGGGCCATCGGCAAGCGGTACTTCGGCGGTCAAAATCGCATCTACGTTTATCCTGCCCGACGCGATCAATGCCAAAGCCGCTTCGTATTCGCCGTTGATGGCGCAGGAGCCTTGCAGCCGCAGTTGGCGCGTCACAATCTGTTGCAAAGGCACCTCAACGATTGGCGATACATTCCCGACTAACGTAATCGTCGCTCCTTTACGAACGCTTTGAATAGCCGTGTTTACCGTTGCCGAGACTCCCACCACCTCAAACCCGACATCGGCCCCGCGCCCGTGTGTGAGGGCGCGTACCTGCGCCGGGATGTCTGCGTGTTGGTGGTCCGTCACGCCGGCGTTGAGCGTGTGCGTAGCCCCCAATGAGGTAGCCAGCATCAGCCGGTTGTCGGCTACGTCAACGGCAATAATCGTCTGACAACCCGCTAATTTCAGTGCTTGAATCACAAACAGACCAATCATCCCCGCGCCGACCACCACCGCCGAATCACCGACCTGAACCGGGGTCAGGCTCAGGGCGTGGAGGGCCACTGCCACCGGCTCAACCATAGCGGCCTGGGTGAACGAAACTGAATCAGGCACGTGATAAAGGATGTGTTGCGGCACTGTTACAAACTCGGCAAAGGCACCGTCGCGCCGAAATTCAGCACAGGAAACGCCAACCACCTCGCGCCCGTCGGAGAGGTTATATTGCCCCCGCCGACTGTACCAATCATCGAGTGCATACACCGTTGAGTCGAAGGTAACGCGGTCGCCAACGGACCAGCCGTGCACGGCAACACCGACTTCGGCAATGATGCCAGCGGCTTCGTGGCCCATCACGAGGGGCGGCACCCGGCGGCCCGTGCTGCCGTCGAACCCGTGAACATCACTGCCACAAATGCCAACGGCCATCACCCGAATCAGCACCTCGTTGGGCAGTGGGGTAGGGGCGGGACGGGTTTGCAGGGCCAACTGCTTATAATTGGTAAGCACGAGTGCGTTCATAAGTAATAAATGTTAGCGTTCCAGACATCAGAGATAAGCACTGCCGACACCGCACGCCAGCTCCTCGGTCTGTGTCTTCACAGACCGCAGTTGCTGTGTCTTCACAGACCGAGGAGCTGGTGTCGGCATATTCTGTAATAAGGCGGTCTGTGAAGACACAG
>JBBRNH010000002.1:0-154125 GCA_038230415.1 Cytophagales bacterium
CCCGTTGCATTCAGAAACAAAAAATTGCGGTAGTCGAGACTCAAATCACCATACACCCCGAATAACTCGCGCCGACTGTAGAAGTTCGAGGCCACGTTTGACTGGGCATTGGCAAAGGTGTATAGCTGATCGATGTTTAGCCCCTCCGACAGCACCCGCGACCGCCGGTTGGTCCGTTGGTTGAACTGATGACCGACGATGCCCTTGACGGTCCAGTTGGCACTGAGCCGACGGGTAACCGTTCCGATGAGGTCGGTCTGGAGTTCACGTTCGTAGATTTCGTTAGTGTCGAACTGGCCATTCAGCCGCCCGCGTGTGCCCCGCCTGGTAACCGACCTGCGGTTTTCGGAGAAGAAATCTGTTCCGGCGCGGGCCGTTATGTTGAACCAGGGGGTTACCTCGTAACTCAGACTGGTTCCCCCATACAGCCGGTCAACGGAGTTGCTGAACTTATTGAAGGTGGTGATAAAGTAGGGGTTGTTCTGTACACCGTTGAGGTCAATAGCCCGCGCCAGATCGCCCGTCCAGCCGTCTACGCCCCCCCGTACTCATCAACTCAACACATACCTAAACAAACTCGCTATAGCGGAAACACCCGTTAAAAATCAATTGATTTTTAACGGGTGTTTCCAGCAAGCCTTCCGGGACAGTCGTAGCCTGAACGACTGCCAGAGGTGAGTCCGGTTACAATTTCTCTTTAACAACTTTTACGTCTTTCTTGACCTGATCTTTCAGCAAATGACCTTCCATCTTCATGGCCGCCTTCCGGTCCGCTTTCAGTGCTTTCCTGTCTCCCCGCATCTTGTCGGCCTGCCGTGCTTCTTTATTGGCAATCAGGTCGGCTTTATCCGCTGCAACCTGGTTTTTTGCCTGGGCTTCGGCAACTCGCTTCTGTGCCTTGGTGTCCTGAGCCTGAACGCCCCCCAAACTCAGCGCGAGTGCGCCAAGAATCAACCAAATCTGCATTTTTTTCATGATCGTTATACCAAGTGGTTTTAGATATTGTACCGGGCAAAGCTAACGCGCCCCGAAGCCAATACAAGTAAACCCCTGATTAAAAGACAATTAAATAGATGAGAAACGAGTTGACACGATCAGAAGAGTCACTACTGTTGCTCGTGGCTGGTCTATTTATGGCAGGGTACGCTGGGCTTGACGATACAGTGCAATACGACCCGAATGCGGGGAGCGAGTGGCCCAATACTGTACATGGGATTCTTCAGGAATCGGTAGATACCCATCTGAGAAAAATGATTGCGCTATGGTCAATCTAATTCCGGCTCATCGGCCAACTTTTCCAAACTGTCTCTAATAGCTTCCTCGATGGAGTGCGAGCGCTTGAGGTCGCCGGTTTGTTTAGTTACCGCAGCCATAACCCGGTAGTGATCCTGGAGAACTTTCAACTCTTCCTCGGTGAGATTCTCCACACTCACCAACCGATTGCTGGCAGCCCGATTAGCCGCGATCAACTCATTTAGTTTAAGCTGCACCGCAATCGCTTCTTTATTCTGAGCCTTTTGGATTAAGAAGACCATCAAAAACGTGATGATCGTTGTGGATGTATTGATAACGAGCTGCCAGTTGGCAGAGTACTGAAAAAGAGGCCCGGTTGCGCCCCAAACCACTACGGACACAGTTGCTACCAAAAAAGCGGTTGAACTGCCGGTGAATTGCGTAATGCGTTCGGCAAATCGCTCGAAATGAGCCGCTAACGAAGACGTTTTGACCTGGGTTTTCATGATGATTGAGATTAATTGGTTAAACAGGGTAAACAAACAGTCCCGGTCTGTCCCGTTGTTAGCGACCATGACCCCGACCGCCCGGTCGCCCCGGTCGCCCGTGTCCCCGGCCTATTCCCAGTAGTCCACCGCCATCGGTACGCGGTAGCCCATACCGGACATAAACCCCATAAAATGTTTTTGAGGCATCCGCCACCTCGTTGCTAAAGTCGTAATAACCTGTTGTGAGGCCAATGCCCCACCGCTTGCTGACCTGGGCAAAAATGTTGTAACTCAATTCGAGCATCAGGCTACCGGACTTGTCGAAAATGCGCCCCGCACCAATGGTCATTTCGTTGGCGAAAATCCCGTAGTTGCAAACATCCATCGTGACGCGGCCTTCCAAAAACAACGTCGAGTCCGGTCGCTGCGAGACCCGACCAAAAGCAAGTCCGAAGTCAACGACGTTGTATGATTTACCGATTTCAATGCTTTGTGGTACCCGGTCAGCTCGCTTACCTGCCCCCGTGTAAATAGCGAATGGCATGGCCCGCACATACCAGGGTAAACTCCGAAATGAATAACTCGAACCGGGCCGGGTGGTATCGGCCAGCGCTGGCAGTTGGGCCGTGATCGGACTCGGCGCAAACGGTACGGCAGATTGGGCCATGGCTCTTTCGGAGCCGAAGCGAAATAAAGTAAACAGCAGAACCAGTGGTATCGTTTTCAAGGGGAATCAAGTTGACAAATGAATGCGATAGATGAACCGATAATAGTCAGTCGGTACGAACCCGGTTTTCCGGTCTATACCCATCAGAATAAGCGCACACGCTAACAGCCACCCCACCAGTGTACCAGTAATTCCCGGCCCTGCTGCCAGTCAGCCAGGGCTTCGGCCATCGAAACAGTGGGCGGTATCCCCGCATACCTGGCCTGGTGCCAGGCCAATAGTTGTACACTGACCGCATATTCCATAGCCAGTAAAGGGAGCTGAACCAGTCCTGGACTGAACGAAATGCGGGCTGCTCAACCTCGCCTGCCTGCACCAATTGCCGGCAGGATTCACCTGAGTAGTAAAAAAGTTCACAATCCTGATAGCACTGATGTTTCATCATTTTCTTATCCATCCTACAGAGGTTATCCAGGCACCCTCATTTATGGCCTCGTCCTTACGATCTATGCGGGCCATTTTTTGCTGTTCTGCGCCGGCGATACCCCGCTTATTGCCCGAAGCAACACCGCCGAATGGACAAGTGGTTTCATCTGTACTAAAGTCTTTTATATGTGTAACCGCTTTACACCCATGAACGAAGTGCTATCCCCGACGAAGTGGTAAGAAGCAACGGGTTAACTGAGCATCGAAAACGTAGTGTAGCGGCCTGCCGGTACGATCAACTCGGCTGAGTCATTTTGAAACCTGTTATTCCTTTTTTTATAGTGTTAATCGCTTTTTAACCATCCTATAATTTCATTTTAATACGAATTGGTTACTGTTAATATTGGCATAACACCCGCTGCCTGATTAGACCGGAACTTTGTCGCGCTAACAAACTTCGGAATTCGTCAATGAAACATTATGTATTAACCGCCCTATTTGCCCTCTGTGCTGCCTTTGGCGCACAGGCTCAGGTAACGACCAGTTCGATCAGCGGTCTCATCACCGACCGCAAAAGCGAAGCACTGCCCGGAGCCACCGTCCAGGCTGTGTATACGCCCACCGGAGCGAAGTACGCCACCGTCACCGACCTTGATGGACGCTACCGCATCAACAATATGAACGTCGGCGGCCCCTACACCATCACCGTCACATACATAGGCTACACCACCGAAACCCGCCCCGACGTAACCCTCCAACTCGGCGAAACGGCCAGCCTGAATATCATCCTCAACGATGCCAGCCAGACTCTGACCGAAGTGGTCGTGAAAGGAACCCGCGATGGCGAACGTACCGGAGCCGGACTTAACATCGGCAACGAAACCATCCGCCGGTTGCCTACCCTGTCGCGCAGTCTCACCGACGTGACCCGCCTGACCCCCCAGGTCAACGCCCAGAACTCCTTCGCCGGGACTAATTTCCGCTACAACAACGTTACCGTTGACGGAGCCATCAACAACGATGCTATCGGCTTCAGCCCGTCCCTCGGCGGCTCAACCGGTACCACCGGACAGCCCGGCTCCAGCACCCGAACGAACCCCATCAGCTTAGATGCCATTCAGGACGTGCAGGTCGCGGTGGCCCCCTTCGACGTGCGGCTCGGCAACTTCCTGGGCGGTTCGGTCAACGCCGTGACCCGCAGCGGCACCAATACCGTCACCGGATCGGTCTATGGATTTGGCCGCTCGGCGGGCTTGGTTGGCAAGTGGAACGGAGCCTCCGACGCGAATGAAAAGCTGCCCACCACCTTCCAGGAATATCAGACCGGTGTGCGGGTGGGCTTCCCCCTTATCAAAGACAAACTATTCTTTTTTACCAACGAAGAAATCACCAACCGACGAGACCCCATCCAGTATCAGGCCGGTACGCCTTCGTCGCTCATCAAGGATGTAGCCGTCGCCCAGCAGATCAGCGATTTTGTGAAGACCAATTACGGTCTCGATGCCGGCTCGTTCGGTGATTACTCGATCTACGCCAAAAGCACCAAGTTATTCAACCGCTTAGACTGGAACATCAATGCCAAAAACCAGTTGTCGATCCGCAACAACACCGTGTTTTCGGAAGCGACCAATTTAGAGCGCGACGCGGCCAACTTCCGCTTCGGCAGCATTGACTTTAAGCAGACCAACAACCAGAGCAGCACCGTGGCCGAACTCAAATCACAATTTGGGGGCCGGGCTTCCAACAGTCTCATTGTGGGCTACTCCTCGATTCACGACTTCCGCAACACCCTGTCCAACGTGCGGACGTTTGCTCAGGTTGAGATCGGCTACAACGGCGGCACGATCTTCCTGGGTAACGACCGCGAAGCATCGGTGTTTAACCTCAAGCAGAAAACGTTTGAACTGACCGACAACTTCACCTTCTACAAGGGCATTAACACCTTCACGGTGGGAACCCACAACGAGTTTTACGGCATTGATTACGGCTTTGTCAACTCGCCCAATGGCCGCATCGCCTACCGGAATCCGACTGAGTTTCTGGCTAAACTGCCCAACCGGGTGCGGGGCAACTACCCCTTCGGCGACGTTGGCAACAACCTTGACAACCAGTTCAACAACCCTTACGCCCACTTCAATGTCAACCTGCTGAGTGCCTACATCCAGGATGAGATTCAGGTCTCAAACCGGATCAAACTCTCGCCCGGTATCCGGTTTGACTATTCGGGCCTGCCCACCAAGCCCACCCTGAGTCCGCTGACGACCAGCTCGCCCGGCGACCCGGCCAACTACGGCAAGACCTATACTTACACCCCCCTGAACCAGATCACCAACACGTACATGAACAACGTGCAGGTCTCGCCCCGGATTGGGTTTAACATCGACGTGAAGGGCGACCGGAGCGTAGTGATTCGGGGCGGAACAGGCCTGTTTACGGGCCGGATTCCGTTTGCCTGGTTGGGTTACGCCTTCTATAACAACGGCGTGGGCTACGGCGCGTATGATTACAACAACAACGCCACGGCGGCCACCAAGCTGACGGGCGACCCGCTGATTGCCAACGGGGGTGTGCTGATTGACCAGAACGCGGCCAATGCCTCATTGGGCGGTAGCGTGAAGCGGACGCAGGTGGATTTGATCGACAACAACTTCAAGATGCCCCAGATGTTCCGCAGCAATGTGGCACTCGATTATTCGGTCGGCGGCTACAAGTTCACCCTCGAGGGCCTGTACACGAAGGTGATCCAGGATTTGAAGTTCCAGCAGGTGAATACCAAAGACCTCACCCGGTATTACAGCTACGACACCCAGAACCAGCAGCCGATCTACACGGCGGCCAACGGCTCGGCGGGGGCGCAGCGGATCGATAACAACTTTGCCAACGCCTATTTGCTCTCGAACACGAGCAAGGGCTATCGCTACAGCCTGACAGCGCAGGTACAGCGGAACCTACCATCGGGCATCGGTTTCTCGGCGGCCTACACCTACGGCAAGTCGTATGACATCACCAACGGGATTCGGAACTCGATGGAATCGAACTGGCAGTTGAATCAGACGCTGACCCCGAACGACCCGCAGTTGGCCTACTCGAACTTCGACACCCGCAACCGGATTGTGGGTACGGTGAACTACCGGCTGATCTGGAGCAAGCGTAATGCAACGACGGTCACGCTGTTTTTCTCGGCCCAGTCGGGTACGCCCTTCTCGTGGGGCTACGTGAACGCGACGGTTGACGGGACGGGGCAGGCCAACAGCCTGGCGTATATTCCGCGTGACCTGACCGAGGCCCAGAAGTTGCTGCCGACCAGTACTCAGGCGCAGGATTTTCTGAACTTTGTGAACGGTGACACGTACCTGAGCACCCGCAAAGGCATGTTTACGGAGCGCAACGGGGGCCGCACCCCCTGGAACAACACGGCTGATTTACGGATTCTGCACGAGATCAAACTCGGCGGAGCGCACTCGCTGCAGTTGAGCTATGACATTATCAACGTGCTGAACTTGGTGAGCAAGAAAGCGGGGTACTATTATTTCTCGCCGAACACGTTCAACTCAACGGCCTCGGTTGGTCTGGCGCGGGCGACGAACCCGACGACGGGCGACCCGACCTTTACCTGGACGGCCCCGGCGGCCCCGTATTCAGTTGACCCGCTGGCTTCGCGCTGGCAGATGCAGTTCGGGGTGCGGTACAGTTTCTAAGTCGGGCAACTCGGTGTGCGTCAGTACCAACGGCCCGGTCAGCAGATCGGGCCGTTGGTATTGGGACGTAGCGGATTATTTTTTGCTTTCCGGTTCTCTTTTCACCGTCTTCGTATCAACTCATGCGTGCCTTAGTCGCTAAACTCCAGCAGGCCCGGCTTGTGCTGACCCGGTTTGAGGGAACATTGGTTAACCTCCCGCCCGAAGAGCAGGACATCATGGCCGGGTTAGCTGGTGTTGTCAACGAGTTACAAGCCAAACATGAAGAGTATCAAACGCTGCTGGCGCGGTATCATCAACTCGCTACGACCCGGAATCGGTTTATCACGGATCCCGACAGTGGAGCCTGTGCGGTGTTGGCGGGGCTGGCAACAGCCCTGACCGAAGCCTTTGGGACGACCTCGAAGCCCCCGAACCCGTTAAGTGTGCAGCTCGGTGTGTTGCGCGGCCAGCGCCGGTTTCCCTGCCCGGCAGACCCGTTTCATCCTATCCACCGCAAAGCGTTCGTGCTGTTTCGGGAATCGAACCGGATTTGGCAGGAGCGGTGCGCCGGGTTGATCGGGGTGTTAGGGGTCGTGAACCCGGGTAAGCGCGAGGTGCATCTGCACGATTCGCAACAGTCGCTGGAAGCAATTCACGAGGAGATCGCGCAGATGACAACCGCACTCGACAGGCTTTATCCACACTTAGTCGATTGTTATCAGCAGCAGGAGGAGTTGTATCACATTCTCAATCTTCGGCTGGGCGTTGCCCGGCAACCCGTAAAACCCGGCCATTGATTCGGAACCCGGACTGATTTTTACCGCGCTAAACCCGCTGTGTGCCGGTAAAGTTGTGCTGTTTTTCTACCCAATATGCTCAAATTACGGTGCATAGCGATACTGCCCTACGCCCTGTTGCTGGCGGAAGTATTGACCCGGCTCGCCCTGACACAACGTGACAACAATAACGACTACATAGACTTACTTCAGGCCTGGAGCCTGCATTTTCAATCGCCGGTAATTGGGCAGGATCACGCCCGATTCGAGAACACGTGATATCAATCATATCCTTACCTGACCAGAATCATGTATTACCGGGATGCACACCCACACCTTTGTTGTGTCGAATAACAAGGTCCGGCAAAACCATAAATTATAATGGCAAACGAAATCGCCGATCATCACACAAAGGCCGCTACGCATCATACCGAAGCGGCCAAACACCACGCCGAAGCGGCTAAACACGCCGAAGCAGGCCACCACGAGAAAGCCGCCCATCACGCGGTGGTCGCCAAAGCCCACGATGCCCACGCCGACGAACACGCCACGTCAGCCGCCAAAGCACACGCCACGATGCATGGCAAGAAGTGATCGTCATTTGTCCCGCACAAAGACGGGCCCAATCCTGTCTTTGTGCCATTGGCTAACCTTATTTTAAGCATTATCAACTCAAAAAAAAATCATGAAAATTCTCCTGAGTATCTGTCTAAGCCTGCTGTTTGTTGCCGACCTGTCATTAGCAGCGACGGCCCAAAAAGCGGCTGTCAACGAGCATCATGCCAAAGTGCTTGAACATACCAAAGCGCTCAAAGACGGAGCGGGCATGACCAAAGCCAAGATGGAAGAACACACCAAACTGGCCGGTGAACACCTGACGAAAGCCGTGGAAGCCCACAATGCCATGACCGGGGCCGAGAAAGCCAAACCCGGCCACGCCGTTGTTGCCAGGCACCATACCGAGGCTATGGAACATCATAAAGCCTTGACAGAAGATGTCGAAAAAGCCAGTCCTGACCAGGCCAAAGTCAAAGCCCATGCTGGCAAGATGCACGATGCCATCTCGAAAGCGAGTACGCACCATAAAACGACCCACAAGTAACAACAGGAATCTGTTAACGCCTTGAAACAATCCACACAGACGATTGTGAAAAATGACGGAACACGGCAAAACGACGTGATGGGCCAACGCCGGGAAGCCGACGTTGCGGCCCGGGCCGCGCCCAGTGTGGTGAGCGTCCACAATGATCTGTTGGTTAAGTCTGTATAACGATGCCTGTTTTGTGGTTTTGGGTGAGGTGTCAGGCTATTCATCCGAAACCACAAAAAAAAACCGTTCACTGCAAAACGGTACTGTAAACGTCACCCAAAATAGTAACCCGACAAATGGGAAATCAACAGACTGCGTAGCAACCAAGAACTGGTCGGGAAAGCCGTTAATAAACTGCAAAAAGCCGGTTTCGACATGAAACACCTCTCGACTGTGGGCCAGGATCAGCATACCGAAGAAACTATTATCGGGTATTGCAATACCGGCGACCGGATGAAAAAATGGGGGGCATCGGTGCCTTCCGGGGTGGTATGTGGGCGTTGCTGTTTGGCCCGGCCTTGTTCATGATTTCCGGCTTCGTGCCGTTGCTCATTGCCGGGCCGTTTGTGACCTCGTTGGTAGCGGCTCTCGAAGGGGCGGTTGCTACTGGCAGACTCAGTGCTGGCGTGGTCTATCCGGGTGCATGGTCTCTTTGCCGGTAGTGTGGTGAACGGGGTACTTCGCTTGATAAACGGAATCGTGCTGTTGCTGCTGGCGGGTTGGATCATAAAATCGCTGTTAATCAGTCATACCGTGTTGTTGCCCGAATCGAAGCAGAATTAGGTTTTCTTACTTCGTACCTGATGCACATCATTGCCCGCTTGAAAATTGCCCTGCGAAACCTGGGGCCCGGTCTCATCACCGGGGCCAGCGACGACGACCCCTCCGGCATCGCCACCTATTCCCAGGCCGGTGCCCGGTTCGGCCTGACAACCCTGTGGACGGCCTGGATTACCTTTCCGCTGATGGCTGCCGTGCAGGAAATGTGCGCCCGCATCGGGGTCGTTACCGGGCAAGGGCTGGCCGGGGTAATCAAACAACACTACCCGGCCTGGCTGCTGTACCTGACGGTAGCGGTGAGTTTTCCGGCCATCACCCTCAATATCGGGGCCGACATCGCCGGGATGGGGGCGGTGGCGCACCTGCTGGCCCCCCGGATACCGACTGCCCTGCTCAATGTCAGCTTTACCGGCCTGCTGCTGGCGGCTATCGTCTATTTCCCCTACGAAACCATCGCGTCGGTGCTGAAATGGTTGTGCCTGATCCTGCTGTTGTATCTGATTATCCCGTTCCTGACGCATCAGGACTGGGGCAGCGTGGCCCGCAGCACCGCGATCCCGACCATCCGGTTCGACAAAGACTTCATTGGTACGCTGGTCGCCATTTTAGGCACCACCATCTCGCCTTACCTATTCTTCTGGCAAGCGTCGATAGAAGTAGAACACAACACCCGAAACGCCCGGCAGGTAGTGGTCAACAAGCTGGTTATCAACGATATGCGGACCGACATCAATTTCGGGATGCCCTGTTCCAACGTGGTCATGTTTTTCATTATCCTGACCGCCGGCACGGTTCTCTACAACGCGGGCATTCGCCGGATCGACACCGTGGAACAGGCCGCCAAAGCCCTGGAGCCGCTGGCCGGAGCGGGAGCCTACTGGCTCTTTGCGCTTGGGGTCATCGGCACGGGGGCCTTGGCAATTCCGGTGCTGGCCGGTTCACTGTCTTATATGCTGGCCGAAACCTTCGACTGGCCCCAGGGCCTGAGCAAAACGTTTGGCGAGGCCAGGGGATTTTACCTGACCATACTGGCTTCGCTGCTGATCGGGCTGGGGATCAACTTTTTGACCATCAGCCCCGTTCAGGCCCTGATCTGGACGGCGGTAGGGTACGGACTGACGGCCCCGATCCTGATTTTTATCATCCTCCATATCTGTAACAACAAAGCCATCATGGGTGAATTTACGAACGGTCGGCGGGCTAATCTGTTTGGATGGGCTGCTTTCGGCCTGATGACCATAGCCGCCCTGTTGTTGCTGTACTTACAGTTTTTTGGGGATATTACGGCTTGATTTAGTCATCCGAATCCGGCCCTGAAGGCCCCGACAACCGTCGGTGCGGCTTGTTATGTACTGTATTACACCCTTTACCATGCTCAGATACGATCAAATTCTTCTCGGCTGTGGTTGTCTGTGGATCGGTGCCATGACCCAACCCGTGCTGGCACAGCGAGACAACAACAACAACTACGTGGACTCGCTGCAAGCCTGGAGTCTGCATTTCCAGTCAACAGCCATTGTGCAGGGGCACCCCCGTTTTGAGGGCAACGGCTACGACGGACGCAACACCCTAAGCCCGCAACCCGATACGGCTCTCTCGGTTACGACCACCCTGTTTGTAGGCCGGCGACTTTGGCGGGGCGCGTCGGTATATGTTAACCCCGAACTGGCCGGGGGACGGGGCATCGGCCACCGAAACAGCCAGTTTCCTTACGACGAAACACGGTACAGCCCGGCGGTGGGTGTGGCCGGGTTTCCCAACGGCGAAACGTTTCGGATCGGTAGTGCCAAACCCGCCTTGTATCTGGCCCGGCTCTATGTAGAACAGATTTTTCCGTTGTCGAACGAAGGAGTAGAAGAAGTACCCTCAGAAGCCAATCAGGTAAAACACCGGCTGGCGGCTTCGCGGATTGTACTGACGGCGGGCAAGTTTTCCATCGCCGATATGTTTGACAACAACGCCTTCGCCCACGATGCCCGAATTCACTTCATGAACTGGTCGCTGATGAGCATGGGTGCCTGGGATTACCCCGCCAACACGCGGGGGTATACCTGGGGAGTCGCTATCGAATGCATCCGGCCCACCTACGCCGTTCGGGTGGCGGGTTGTCTGATGCCAACGACGGCCAACGGCAACGTACTTGACTGGAACATCCGCCAATCGGGTGCCTTGGTGCTTGAGGTGGAACAGCAACTCCGGTGGTTGCCCCGGCCCGGTACACTGCATCTGCTGGCGTTTCGGAACGCCACAAAAGCCCCGGCCTACCGCCAGGCTACCGCACTGTTGCAGTCGGGAGACTACCCCACCAATCCCGATTATATTCTGACCGGCACCACCTACGGGGGCACTAAATTCGGGTTTGGCCTGAATATCGAACAGCCCGTTGGCCGAACGGGTGGGTTATTCACCCGGATCAGTTGGAACGATGGACGCACGGCGACGTGGGCGTTCACTGAAATTGACCGCAGTTATACGATTGGGGCCAATCTGGGTGGTCACCGCTGGCACCGGCCCAACGACGCGGTGGGGGTGGCGGTGGTGCGAAACGACATCTCAGCCGACCACGCGGCTTTCCTGAACGCGGGCGGCAGTGGCTTTATGCTCGGCGACGGTCGCCTGCCCCACTACGGCGGTGAGCAGACTGCCGAACTGTTCTACAAAGCCCGCGTTGCCCGGACGCTGTGGCTGACGCTAAACGATCAGATCATCCGACACCCCGGCTACAACGCCGACCGGGGGCCGGTGCAGTGTCTGGCCTTGCGAACGCACGTTGAATTTTAACGGGGTGGTACCAGTACGCAAAGCAGCCCTGGTACGGTAAACCAACCGGGTTCAGCTATCTTTGTGTCCATGAAACGACTCGTACCGCTGTTGATTTGTGTGTTGCTAACCGCATCCTGCCGCCAAACGACGGTGCTGACCGAAGGCGAAAAAATAGCCCAGCAGGTCGGCGATCTCGTTGGTCAGTATAACATTCAGCAAATCGCCGTATTTTATGGCAACGGGAGTTTTATTCCCAAGCAAGCCTTCTCGTTTCAGGGAGCGTTTCTGAGACTTTCCGATGCGACCGGCGACCGCTATTTCAGCTTTGCCCGGCTAACCCGGTTTGACGTAGGGCCGGCTTCGAGCGGCCCCCCGACCTACCTGACGCTGTATTTTCAGTAAGGTTGACGGGCCGACATACTGTCGGCTGGCACCCTTTCATCAAGCGGGTCAGTCAACGAGCCCTACCCGGTAAAACGACTGCTTTTATGCCCCGATCACGGCACTTTTTACGGAGTATCCGGCTCATTGCCTGGTTATCAGGGGTGACGCTGGGTGGTTGGGGCTGCACCGCGCCGACCGGCGATCCGCCGTTTCCGGCTGACATAGCCGTTAAGCCGCTGCCCAACAGCCTTACTTTTTTTGCCTTTGGTGACTGGGGCGTGTACGGCTTAGGCGACCAGACCGTCCTCGCCAACCGAATGGACTACTACGCCCAGTACCTCAAACCGGGCTTCGTGGCCCTGATGGGGGATAACTTTTATCCGGCAGGTGTGAAAAGCACGACCGATGCCCACTGGAAACAGTCGTTCGAGTTCGTCTACAAGGGCAGCAATCTGCCCCGGTTGTTCTATCCGGTCCTGGGAAACCACGACTATCAGCAAAGTACACAGGCCGAACTCGATTATAATCAACTCAACCCGCGCTGGGCAATGCCCGCCCGGTACTATACGACCGTGTATGCGGTGGATGCGGCTACCAACCTGCGTGTCGTTTATTTAGATACGTCCCCTTTTGTGGCTGAATACCGGGCCAACCCCGGCGGTTATCCCGATGTAGCCGCCCAGAACACGGCGCGGCAAGTAGCCTGGGCCGACAGCGTCCTGAGCCATGCCACCGAGCGGTGGACGGTTGTGATCGGTCATCATCCGGTCTATTCCATCGGACTCGATCACGGCAATCAACCCGAATTAGTGCAACAACTTCAGCCCCTGCTCACCAAATACAAGGTTCCCCTGTACCTGAACGGGCATTCGCACACCCTGCAACACATTCGCCCGGCGGGATTGCCAACCGATTACATCACCGCCGGAACGGGCGGTGCCCCGCTGGGGAGTGTGGGGCCGTTGTCTGCCGAGGCCCGGTTTGGTCAGGCTGCGTTCGGGTTTGCCATTATCTCAGCCAGCGCGACGGCCCTGCGGGTATCGCTGGTTGATGAGGCCGGAAAGCTGCTTTATCAGGTGCAGCGTTGAGCGGGTAGGATAGCGCTCAAAAAAACCAGGCTGGGATCGTCGTTTCGGGCAAAGCCGTTTCTAACATCGTTTCCAGGTCGTCGGGGATGAGCGGAAAAAAGTCGATCCCTGTCAGCCGCTCGATCTCCCGAACCGGTACCACAAAACCCGTCAGCGGCTCGTGCGACCCCTCGTTGTTGAGCAAAAACCCGATCATGCGAATGTCCGGTTTGTGGCAGTAGAGTATGACTTTGTAAAACTGTTCCGGGACGCTGACCCGATTAGCCTGACCAATGGTTGGCAACACAAGCGGACGTTCCGGTGTGCCCAGCACCGGGCCGGTCACCACGTACAGGCCGTTATCGCGCAGTCCCCAGCCCCGCACCAGCGTTTCGAGTTCTTTCCAGATGCCCCGGTTGAAGGCGGGTAGTTGCGGGGTCATGTTGCTCATCAAAAACGTTTCGGACATCATCCGGCGGGAGAACTTAAAGTCGCCGGCGGGGGCGAGGTGGCCCCGGTCGTAACCGGATTTGGTGTAGTCGGTTGGCAGAGCCGAGCCGGTGCTGACGGCAGGATCGGCTTTGAAACTGGAGCCTTCGCGTTCGGTATCGCCGGTGATTTCGATGGGCAACAGCGGATAGGCCACCCAGTCGGCCACCTTGCCAGCCTCGTTGAAGCGCAGCGTGTAACCCTCATGGACAATAATCTGATCGCTCTTGCCCATTGCGGGCAGCAGAAACCCGACCTGTTTCTCGAAATCAAACTGCGGGTTACCCGGTTGGGCCAGCACCATCGGGGCCAACAGCGTCAGCCAGAAAGTGAGGGTAGCCACGCGATTGGGCAGCCTGACGAGATGTATGGGCGTGCCGTTCATGGCGTAGTGGTTGGCTTTTTTTGCAGTTTCGCCCGAAGTTGGGTGTGCAACTCGCTGACCTTTGTGAGTGCCTGTTGCGCCTGTCGGGCATAGCCAGACACCCTGTCTATAGTTGGATTGACCTGCATCAGTACCTGTTGCGCTTTCAGCAAATAGCCAATGACGCGGGCCTGACTCCATTGGCCGCCCGTAAACAGCCCGATCATCGACAAGATCAAAAAAGAAGCGTAATGAATTCGACGCATAGCGTAGGTAGGAAAAGAGCTAATCTCGGCATTGGGTTACTGTCGTTCTGTTAGCCAAACGAGTGTAAACGAATCAGGCTTATTCAGCCAACGCCCCCATGTGTTGATGACGAGCGTAGCGAGACATTTACACACATGGACGGTTGGGCTGTCGGCCTGCCCTCGCGGCCTGCTGCCTGTCGCCGGGAACCTAATTTACAGAGATTCAGGGCCGTATTGATGCTTGTACTTAGGCCGGTAAAAGGTGACCCCCTCCACAAAATCGAAATCCTTTTTGTTGAAGGTGAACAATTCAACCGGATACGTTAGAGCGGTTGCCGCGATAATCATATCGGCTATGCCCGGTCGCTTCGCGTAATGCTCCCAGGTCAGATTGAGTAGTCGGCGCGAGATTTCAGCGTCCAAACCAATTACGTTAAACTTGTTGATGGTTTCGACCGTCTTGCGTTTTTCGCTACGTTTCATGCCCACATACATTTCCGCTTCCGAAATTACACTCAGATACAGACGGTCAAAACCAAGTTCGTCTAATTCCTGAACCATTACCGGTACTCCTCGGAAATAGTCAAACAATACGTTAGAATCGCACAGGACTATCTTCTTTTTGGCCATGCTTTCGCCCGGATTGATGCCATTGTGCGTTCATCATTAGCCCAAATGCCACCGAAAGAGGCTGGAGTCTCGCCGGATTTGGCGTTACTCTTGCGTAAGAGTGGAATTGTAACTTCGGGTTCTGGCTCAGTTTGGATACCGTTTTCAACCAACAGCTTTATTGCTTTGGTGTAGTCCTTATCGTTGACAGTTAGTGTTTTCATCGGCTTAGAATGTATAACACAATATTACAACAACTTAGGCATAAATCCGGCTTGTTGTTAATGGCTTTCGATCAGGCCCAAATCTGGGGCGTTTGCCTTGTCGCCGGAACGCAACCCCGCAAACCTAAACCTGCCTAACCGGGGCGTTTGGCTTGTTGACCGAAACCCGCCAAACGAGCAAAAAGCCTGACCTCTGCGGCCCGCTTCCTGTCGCCCGGACGCTGCCTTGCAAGCATATTTTGAGCGAACATCCAACGCTATTTAATCGAACTATAATTTTGGTTTAGCGGATTGCTCGCTGCCATCGCGTTGCTTTGTCCGGGATTTTTACGGTACGCTCAATGATGTTTCGATAATGAACACGGTTCACAACAGCTTGCGCCAAAAAATTACAGCGACAATGCCCGTGCGGGTTTACCTGAGCATTGCCATGGTGGCTATGTGCCTTGGGGCCTGTTCCAGGGCCGCTTCTACACTTACGCCAGCGCAACAACAGGGTGTGGGTCAGTTGTTGCTGGATGGCATACCGGCGGGAACATTTGAGCGGACAGTAACCGGACTCACACGCGATTCAACTGCCCGGTCGAATTGGGTGGTCACTCTGTTTGGTGCGGATGTCTACCATACGCCAGCAGTCAGTTTCAGCCTGAGAGCCGATAAATCGGGGGCGTTACCTGTGGGGCAGTTTCGGTTTGACGAATTTCTCTACGACAACCGGGTAGAAACTTTGTTTCAGATTAAATACGTCGATCCGGTAACCAATAGCACTTACTTTGCCAACGGAGTCGATATGACGGTTAGCCGGTTGACGGACCAATACACCATTAACTGGGCAGGGACCGTCCGAAAAGGGTTGTTGCCGTCAGATACAACCACCTATCTAATTAAAGGACAATACGTTGGCCCGATTACGATCTTACCGTAGCGTTTCCGGCAGGAAGGGTAGTTAGTCCGGTACGGCAAGTCTCCCTGCGTTCCATAGTAAAACACCACGCCCAACTCTTATCGCAGTTCCTGTAAACCAACCCCAATACCTATGTTTAAATCAATCATGTTAAGCGGTCTTCTCCTGATCGTGCTGACGCTACCCGTTGCGGCTCAGCAAGTCACACCAGCGGCCGGGCCGGTTTCTGTGCAAACTACCCCGACTGCCCCGGCCCAGGCTGGTAAATCCGCCAAACGAACCAGCCCGTATCAAGCGGCTGATCCGGCCACCCGCGCCCGAAAAATGACTGACCGAATGACGACCGATCTGGGGTTAGACCCGGCAACCGCCCAAAAAGTCTACGAAGCCGCCCTAACCCGCGCCCAAAAAATTGACGCGATCCAGAATGGAACCGATGACAACAAGACCAAGAATCAGAGCCTGCAGGCCAACGCCAACGCGTTCAAAACCGCCCTGCAGAGCATTCTGTCCCCGGATCAGTTTACCAAATTCCAACAGCAAAAAGGGGGCAGGAACCGCGACAAAGCTACCGGGCCACAACAGCCCGCTAAACAGGAACCGCATTGACGGTATTGGTATTGTCGCGTCCTGAACCAGCCCGCAGACAGCCGACTCCCTTTGATACCCATCGTATGATCTATTGGTGTGGTCTCACCCGCACACTTGGCTTTCTGCTGGCCGGTGGCCTGTTGCTCGCCGGGCCGGTGACCGCTCAGCCCGTCCGCAGCCAGGTGAGCGACTATCGGGTAAGTTTTGGTGAAGTGGTATACCAGAATAAGCCCTACCTGATTCTGCGCCGGTTTCGGCTCGACGGGCAACCCCATTGCCTGTTGGTCGATAGCCAGACCCTGACCACGCTTGTGGTGCCGACACCGGCTACCCCACCGGCTACCGACCGGAC
Organism: Cytophagales bacterium; assembly: GCA_038230415.1. GTDB lineage: Bacteria > Bacteroidota > Bacteroidia > Cytophagales > Spirosomataceae > JBBRNH01. Next base: position 17,136 of record JBBRNH010000002.1, read on the forward strand.
GCTGGCGGATGTGCTGCGAACCCGGTTGGCCTCAACGTACAGTCGCGCCCTGACTACTGCACAACTGAATGCAAAGCCCTCGCAGGACGCTGGCATCACCCACGCCTTGCCGGCTGAGAACGGCGTTGTGCTCACGATTGACTTGTGCCCCTCCCGTAAGCCCCTCGACCGGGTTATCTTCACCAAACTGCTGGGTGTATTGGGCAGGACGGAAACCCCGGTGCCGCTGGCCCTGTCGGTAACGGGCGTTTGGATGCGCGACCACCCTGACGATTTGGCCTGGGTCAGGGAGCAGATCAATCGGGGCCTGCTGGCCGTGACCTGGATCAATCATTCGTTTAATCACCGGGTGTCGCCGACATTACCCCTGAACGAGAATTTTCTGCTGGAACCGGGAACCAATCTGACTGACGAAGTACTGCAAACCGAAATGGCTCTGCTTGCCAATGGCCTGACTCCTTCGGTATTTTTCCGGTTTCCGGGGCTGATCTCCGACGAATCGCTGGTGGGCCGGATCAGTGCATTCGGGCTGATTGTGGTGGGCAGCGATGCCTGGTTGGCGAAAGGTCAACAGCCGGGCCGGGGCAGTATCGTGTTGATTCATGGCAACGGAAACGAGCCGGTTGGCGTTCGGGATTTTCTGCGGTTGTTGCGTCGGCATCAGGCCGACATTCAGAACCGGGACTGGCTGCTGTACGATCTTCGGACGGGAGTTGACTAGCGCACGTTACATAAATAAACAGGCTCGAACTGCGCTGCTCTCCGGCACCCCTGACGGAAAGCAGCTTCTACATAAGTTGCCGCAACGATGGCGGCTGACTTATACTATGACTACTTTCCAACTCGCCACAGCACCTGCCCAGTGGCACCCCAATACAACGGTTCGGGCCGGTAACCAACGGCTTTGACCTGCGGGCTGATGTACGGCCCGGCCCGGAACAACCAGCGGTTCCACGACCGTTCTACCCCTGCCGATGCGGTGATGTTGGTCAACAGCCGCGCCGGGACCATTGATTCATACAGCCCCTGCTCAAAATTTCGATTGTTTTCTTTGTAGTCGAACGTGATTCGGCTATGGGCATACACGTCTACATCTGTTCCCAAACCGAACCGTAGTCCCCAGTGCCGGCCAAGCGGATAGTGATAGGCAACCGTAATCGGGAGTTGAACGATCAGGTAGGTCTGGTCAATGTTGAGCAGGTCATAGTTCTGCGGCACGTAGGGCGCGTACTGGCTGCGGAAATTCTGGCCTTCGCGGTCTTCAAACTGCTCGGCGGTGTAATATTGATACCCCCGTACCGATTTAACCTGTAGACCCGTTTGCAGGCTCCATCGTTGCCGCCTGACTTCGCCCAGCACCGACCCGCCGAGTTGTTCGTTGGCAACCGTCAGCCCGCCCCCGGTGTAATACTGCGCCCCGGCCATTGACATACCCGGCCAGTTGATGCGAAACGGTGACTTTTGGGCAGACCCAACCACCGGGGCCGTTGCGGGTAGGGTCGGCATAATCCGCAAGGCGGTGGCCGGTTCGGGTAAACTCGCCAACAACCGGGCGGGCAGTAGGTTGATTATGAACGCAGTAGATGCCGGTTGCTCGCTTGTTGTAGCCGGGTCTGTTGCTGGGTTTCCAGCCAACGCTTTGCTGTCCAATAAGTCTTTCGTGTTAGCCTTGGCGGGTAGCATTTTTGCCACGAAACCGCCTGACCGCCCATTTTTTGCAACCTCATTCTTTGCAATCTCATCGGGTGTAACACGGCTCTTCTTCGTCAACTGTTGGCGCGTAGCATCAATCGGCGTTGATTCATGCACACCGGCCCCGGCAGCATTAGTCGCGGTTGGCAACGGAGTTTGTGATCGCAGCCGGTTGGCGGGCGTTATTGCCGATGACGTATTTGGCGCATTTACGGCTTGGTGCGCCATCGCCGTAACGTCCACCGCATCAACGTTCATGGCCGAATCGGTGGCCTGAACTCCGCCGGGCCGTTGGAATTGTTCAGGGCGAAGGCCAATCGGCTCGTCCTGTTGCGTTTTGCCGCCCACTACATCACGAGCCGGGTTGAGCCGGGTTTGGCCGGGCATCGGAACGGCCACGAAACGGTCCCGATACCGGGTGATATAAACCGTATCGGGGCGCGGGGTGGGTAAGTCCGGCACCTGTAAATGAGCGGTTTCGCGCGGCTGCTGCGCCAGCGAATCGAGCGATGACCGTAGCTGTTGGGCGGTGTTTTGCTGGATTATGTTGTACGACAGAGACCCTAACAGCAGGGCTGCTCCCGCTCCATACAGCAGCCAGCGGCCCCAGCCCAGCCCAGGCCGGGCCGGATGGTGCGCCTGCACGTAGGCGTGTATCCGGTCGGCCTCGCCCGCGTTGGTATCGGCTGACAAACCGAGCAGCTTGCGCCGAAATTCGTCGTCAAAGCGGTCAGTTTTCATTGAGTCCCCGGTTAGGCCATTGATAAACTTGGTACAAATGCGGGTGGTAGTGTTTTATCATCAGTTGCAATTTACGACGCGCATCGCGCAGGTTCGATTTTGAGGTGCCTTCCTGAATACCCAGCAAATCGCCGATTTCGCGGTGCGAATAGCCATCCACCACAAACATCGTGAACACCATCCGGTAGGCGGGCGGCAGTTGCTGAACTAACTCCAAAATCTCCCGCGCCGACATTTCGCCCAGAATATCGTCATTCCAGTCGGCCACGTCAACGCCGTCTAAACTGAGTTGATTAGCCCATTTCTGGCTTTTGCGGTAGTAATCAACGGCGGTGTTCACCATAATTGTCCGCAACCAGGCCTTGAACGGTTGGGTCGGGTCATAGCGCGGCAGGTGAGTAAACACTTTCAAAAATCCGTCGTTGATGATCTCCTCGGCTTCTTCGGCGTGGGCGGCATAGCGCAGACAGATACTTTTGGCATAGCCCGCAAACTGCCCGATCAAACACCGCTGCGCCGAGGCATCGCCCGTCAAACAGGCCTGCAACACGCTCGGCAGGTCGTTTTCTGTGAATCGGGATTTTTTCTTGAACAGCAAGGGCTACGTTGTTTATCAGACCGTACAATACCAATACGAGCGCAGGCGGCAAAAGGTGGGGTGCCACTCTTTTTTTGACCGCACCCCACCTTTCGGCGCGGCTTCCCGTAAAGGCGGTTGACGGGACTCATTCTTTCCTCCCTTCCTGAACAAGCGATGATTTCATTTCCCAAAATTACCCTGCTGACCTTGTTTAGCGGGTTATTCATCACATCGGCGATACAGGCGCAGGATACTATCGTGCTGAAAAACGGCACCGGGATTCAGGCAAAAGTACTCGAAATCGCACCGGGCCAGATTAAATACCGTCGGCAAGACAACCCCGAAGGCCCGATTTACACCACCGGCACTGCCGGGGTGGTGTTTATCAAATATGCCAACGGCACCAAAGACGTATTGGGTTCGGCGGGCAGCGCAATCCCGTTGCGCAGTTCATTGGTGGCCCCGGCCCCCCTCGCCGGAACGGCACCTGTGCAAGCGGCTCCTACGCTGGACGGTCTGCGCTATCACGGCGGACTCTTCAGCCGGGGCTTCACTGATAACAACGACCAATCGTTGAGCCGCCAGTCGGTACGGTCGCTTTTGGTTGACCATCACAGCGCGTTACGAGCGTTTGACCAGGGGCAGCACCTGCGCCGGTGGGGTTATGTGACGGGCGGAGCCAGCGTATTACTGGTGGCTTCGGGCGCGGCCATTGCCATCGCCGATGGTGTTGGCGGCAATGATGGCGATGGCAACCGGAACGATACCCAAACCGGAACCGCCAACGACCCGGCTGACCTGGATGGAACCGATACCGCCATGCAGGGCGAACACAACGGACGCGGGGGCGATGGTCTGGCCGTTGCCGGCTACGCCCTGGCCGGTGGCGGGCTGTTGCTGGGTGTGGCCGCGCTCATTCTCGACCACCGCGCCACGATGCAGTTTCATCGGGCGGCAGACCGCTACAACAGCCGCCCGGCCACCAGCCTGCGGATCGGGCCGAGCCAACGGGGTATCGGGGCGGGGTTGGTGCTGAGTTTTTAACAACTAACGATGGCCCGTGAGCAGCCAAATCAATGACTACCCTGCGCATGGGCCTTCACAATCTGTACGCCCTGATCCAATGTGAAACGGATTATTCCCGTCTATTTTTTTGAGTTTCACTGGATTTCACCTACTTAATTTTTACACGCATGAAAAAAATACTGTTGTTTCTGGCAACGTCGGCCCTGTTGTCGGCCTGTAATCAATCGGCCACACTCGTTCCGTCAACGCTGCTGCCAACCACCACTGGCAACGGAACGGCTGTGCCGACCGCTGTTGCCAGTACGTTACAAACCAACTACCCAACGGCTACGTCGGTAAACTGGTCGAAAGTGGGTGTGCAGGTTTATCAGGCCACGTTTACGGCCAGCAACAAAGCCCGTATCGCCAATATTAATGCAACCGGGATGCTGCTGGCAACCTACGGCGTAATTGATGCCACAACGCTGCCCAAAGTCATTACCGACTATATCGCGGCCAACTACGCCGAGGCAACGGTGGTGCGGGCAGGTACCAAAACCGACGTTGCCGGGGCCATTACGCAGTATGAAGTCGTGATTTCGGTCAGTAATGTGCAGTATGAACTGGAATTCGATGCTGCCGGTAAGTTTTTACTGGTTGAAAACGAAGATGGCAGCGATGAAGGCGTGGCCGTGGCGCAGGCGAGTTTGCCAGCCGCCATTACCACCTATCTTGGCGCGAACTACGCGGGCTACACCGTCCAGTCGGCCCGGTCGTATATGCTCAACGGAGTCCTGTCGGGCTATGAGGTCTGGATTTTGAGCAACGGCGTAGCGACCGAAGGTACCTTCGACGCAACGGGCAAATTTATCCGCGTCCGCACGGGCGGAAACGGCTATGGCGACCATCAGGAAGGCAACTACGGCTCAACCACCGCCGTGACCCAGGCCAGTTTACCCGCTACCGTTGCCACCTACCTCGATGCTACCTACAAAGGTTATGTGTTTCAGGGGGCATACGCCTACGCCCAGAATGGCGCATTGGCCGGTTATGAAGTAACGGTGTTACTCAACGCGGTCTATACCGAACTCCGGTTCGATGCAACGGGTAAGTTTCTGAGCGTTCATCGTGGGGGCAACGGCGGAGACGGTGAACACGACGGGGGCGGCAACAAAGGCGGTAGTTCTGATGCAGTAATTGCCCAGACCGCCCTGCCCGCCACCATTGCCACCTACCTCACCACCAATTACGCGGGCTACGCCTTCGTAAGCGCGAAAGTGGAGCAAAGCGGTACCACCGTAACGGGCTACGAAGTCCGGTTTACGCTGGCTGGCCGCAGCTACGAAGCCGAGTTCAATGCGGCTGGTACACTCATTAAACTGCACTAAATCCACCAATCGGCCCCGGCCCACCAACGCGTAATGAAGCAGACGGTGCCAGAGCGCGTTGGCTACATACCATTACCACAGTATCCTCATATCCCGTTATGGACACGATTTTCATGCACTTGATCAGTCACCCCGACGCGGTCCGGTTAGGGTTACTCCTGCTGACGATGGCCTTTCTTTGGCAAATCGAATCGCTGGCGGCCCCCGTGAGTCAGCCCCGGCGGTGGCAGCATACGGCCCTCAACGCCCGCTTTGTGCTGGCGGCTGCGCCTGTTCAGTTCGCGTTGGGCATGGGGTTCGTTGCTGTTTTCAACTGGACGAACACGCACCAGTTTGGTCTGCTCTATGCCCTGCCCCGCACCACGAGTCCGCTCATTTCGCTCGTGATTACATTTCTGCTGCTTGACCTGGGCGAATATGGCTACCACGTGCTGATGCACAAAGTAAAAACCCTCTGGCGGCTGCACCTGATTCATCACAGCGACGAGTTGGTTGATGTCTCGTCGGTACTGCGCGAACACCCCGGCGAAACCGCAATCCGGCTCGTTTTCACCCTACTGTGGGTATTCCTGACGGGCGCATTGTTCTGGGCATTGCTGCTGAGACAATGCGTTCAAATTGTTTCCAACACGCTGGTTCACGCCCATATCCGCCTTCCCGAACCCCTCGACCGGGTGCTGGGATGGGTGTTGGTCACGCCCAATCTGCATCAGGTACATCATCATAGCCAGCAACCGTACACCGATACCAATTATGGCGACGTATTAATCATCTGGGACAGGCTGTTTGGCACCTTTAGCCGGTTGGCCGCATCGGAGGTGCGGTTTGGCGTGGATATACTGCCAACCGGAATAGAAACTGACCAATTTGGCTCATTACTCGTTGCGCCGTTTTGTCCAAACGTTCCAACGCCTGTGCATCTCCATGAACAGGCGACTCCCGAATCTGCCGATGAACGTAACGCGGGGTTGTTGTCTCCGGCCTGGCTATGATGGATGCACTCGGTTTAACCCAGCATTACCTGCTCCAACAATTCGGTGTGTTGCCGGAATGGGTCTGCTGGGATACCGATTTTCGATATGACCTGCACCTGACTGAAGCCGATATAGCGGGTTTATTGGCCCACTTGTCACAGTGTTTGGCTACCGATTTTCCCGCCAATACCGCCCACAACCTAACGGATGTATTCGATTTGCTGCTATACGTGGTATTCCATACAGATCAAAGCGACCATCTGATAAGTGACGATACCTGGACAAATTACTCGGACCGGTTTTTTAATCCGCACCAGTTTCGTCCGTTTGGCGTGGCCCTGATTCACCAGTCTAACCTCAACTAACGATGCGGTATCTGCTTTACAGCCTGCTGTTGACGGCATTTCCGGCCCTGAGCCAGTCCCTCACCCTGAACGGCTACGTCCGCGATGCCCGCACGGGCGAAGCCCTTATCGGTGCTGGTATCACGGTGCCAGCCCAGCGCGTGGGGGCCACAACCAACACCTACGGCTTTTATTCGCTGACCCTCAAACCAGCCGATACCGTAGGGGTGGTGGTGAGTTTTGTGGGGTTTGCCCCGCAATATTTGCGTCTGAGCAGCCCGGTTAGTCAGCGACTTGACGTAACGTTAAGCGAAAACGCCAACGCCCTGGCCGAGGTGGTAGTCTCGACCCGGCGAACGGACGAAAACGTGCGCGGCACCCAGATGAGCGTGCTGACGATACCGCTCAGTTTGGTCAAGACGCTGCCGGTGCTGTTTGGCGAACGCGACATTTTGAAAACCGTCCAGACTTTACCCGGCGTGCAGGCCGGGCAGGAAGGCACAACGGGGTTTTACGTCCGGGGCGGCAACAGCGACCAGAATCTGGTGCTGCTCGACGAAGCCCCGGTCTATAATCCCAACCACCTGTTTGGGTGGTTCAGCACGTTTAATACCAACGCGCTGAACCGGGTGACGCTCATCAAAGGCGGTTTTCCGGCGCAGTACGGCGGGCGGTTGTCGTCAATTTTAGACGTGACCATGCGCGAGGGTAACACCAAACGGTTCAGTGGCGCAGCCGGTGTCGGGCTGATTGCCTCGAACCTGACGCTCGAAGGGCCGCTCAACGGCAAGTCCGGCCAGGCATGCGGGTCGTTTATCGTGTCGGGTCGGCGGACGTATTTCGACCTGTTGCTCAAACCGTTTCAACCCGCAGCCGGGCAAAGCAACTACACGTTTTTTGATCTGAACGCCAAAATCAACTACCGGCTCGGCACCCGCGACCGGCTGTTTCTGAGCGCGTTTGCCGGACGCGACAACGCCCAATATACCGGAGCCAGCAGCCTGAACTACGGCATTCGGTTTGGCAACGCCACCGGCACCCTGCGCTGGAATCACCTCTTCGGCCCGAAGCTGTTTGTGAATACGGCCCTGATTGCCAACCAGTACCAACTCAGTTTGTCAACCCTGCAAAGCGGCTACGTGGCTCAGCTGTACACGGGTATTCGTGATTTATCGGCTAAAACTGACTGGGAGTTTTATCCCTCGCCAACCCATACGGTGCGGTGGGGAGCCATTTTGACGAGCCACGCCTTCGCGCCCTTGGCGACCTCGGCCAAATTACCCAAAAGCGGTAACCTGCCCCCATTTCCGACCGACAGTATCACCCGGCAATACACCACCGAAGCGGCCCTGTACATCAACGATGACTGGGCAATTTCGGAACGGCTGACCCTAACGGCGGGCCTGCGATTGCCCCTGTTCTGGAACGGGGCCACCCGCTACGCCCGGCTCGAACCGCGCCTGTCAACGCGCTACGTGCTGAGTCCAACCTCGTCGCTGAAAGCGTCGTACACGGTGATGAACCAGTTTTTGCAGTTGGTGCCGAACGCAACGGCTTCGCTGCCCACCGACATCTGGCTGCCCAGCAGCGGGCGGGTGTTGCCCCAAATGTCTCAGCAAATTGCCGTTGGCTGGTTTCACAACAGCCGCGACAACGCCTACGAGTTCAGCGTGGAGGGTTATGCCAAGGCTATGCAGCATCAGGTGTTGTTTAAAGAAGGAACCCAACTGCTCACCGGCAGCGACATTGACCATAGTCTGACCTTTGGCCGGGGCTATAGCATTGGGCTGGAAACCTACGTCCGCAAAGCAACCGGGCGGCTTACGGGCTGGATTTCTTATACCCTCTCGCGCACGATGCAGCAGTTTGATGAACTCAACAACGGGCAGGCGTTCCCGTTTGCCTACGACCGCCGGCACAACCTCGCCGTGGTCGGCAGCTATGAACTTACCCCGCGCTGGACGGTGGCCGGGAGCTTCACGCTTTATACCGGACGGCCCTACACCCTGCCCGTCGGACGGACGCAGATCGGCGGGGGCGGCACACTCTACACCGACATCTACGCCGATTATACCAGCCGCAACAACGCCCGGCTGCGGCCCTACCACCGCTTGGATGTGAGCGCGACCCACAAACGGCCCAAACGGTGGTTTGGGCGGCCCGGAACATCCGAATGGGTGTTCAGCATCTATAACCTCTACAGCCGCCTGAATCCGTACTTTGTTTACGTCACTACGGACGATATTACGCGCCAGCCCATTGCCCGGCAGGTGTCGCTGTTGCCCATTATTCCATCCGTCAGTTACCACATAACCTTCTGATATGCAACGCTATAACTCCGTTAAGCTCGCCAGCCTGATGCTGCTGATGCTCGCCTTTGTGCTGCTGATATTGGTGATGACCAGTTGCGAGAAAACGATTACGGTGCCGGTTCAACCCTACACCCCAACGCTGTCTATCGCCTGTATGCTGGTGCCGGGCGAGGTGCCGACGCTGTTTCTGAGCCGGTCAACGGGGTATTTTTCGACCCTGACAACAGCCCGGGATTTGTTTGTGGCCGATGCGTCGGTGGTGATTCGGTCGGCGGAGGGCGTTACCGATGTGCTGAAACCCACGATGGGCCTTGACTCGTTTCTGTGCCAGCCAACGTATTTCTACCGGGGCAGTCTGCCCACGCGGCAGGGCCAAACCTACACCCTGACGGTAACGGCAAACGGGCAAACCTACCACGCCGAAACAACCGTAAATCAGGCCAAGCCAACCATAAACCGAGCCGATTACGTTCCGCTGTTCAAAGACATCTATGGCGAACACGAAGGCGTGGTGATTGATTTTACCGACACGCCGGGGCAGGCCAATGCCTACCGCTTCGAGATGCGCCGGACGGTGGACAGCACCGTTCGCACGGCGGGCAACAAGGTGTATCGCAGTGAATGCAACGGAGCCAGGCCGTTCGGGGTGCTGGAGATTGGGCGGTCGGTTTATTTCGATACGGGCAGTGGCGACGGACGACCCATCACGATCACGATTGAACCCGCTTTCACCCACCGGAACGGCTCGCCGGGGCAGGTGTTTATGCAGGCGATGGACCCGGCCTCGGCGCGGTTTTTCGACCAGTTAGACCGGCAGAAGTTAGCCACCTACAACCCGTTTGTGGAGCCGGTATTCCTGAAAACCAATATTCCCGGCTGTATGGGCGTGTTTGGACATTACGTCCGCTCGGAGCCGGTGCCGTTTGTTTTCCCCGAATGAGTTATCAAATCCACTTAAAATCCCCATTTATGCGGTGTCCATTCTTTATGTTGCTGCTCGCTGCCAGTCAGTTGAGTCTGGCACAAACCGGGTTGCCTGCGTCCCCTAAATCCGGTACGGTATCGGCCCCGTTCGCGTTGACGGTGCTGCTGACCGATGCCGTTACTCACGCGCCCGTGCCGTTTATGACGGGTTTTCTGAAAGTAGGGCGCAACGGCGATGCGGCCAACGAAAACGGCGTATTAGTGCTGACCGTAAAGCAGTTACCCGATACACTGCTGCTGACCGAAGTCGGTTATGAACCCCGGACGTTGCCCATTGTGGCCCCGGAAACCGCCCCGCTTTTGGTATTGATGCAGCCCACAACGGGGCAGTTGCAGGAAGTGACAGTAACGGGCTACCGCGATCCGGGCCGGGCGATGATGCTGCGCGTAATTGCCCACAAACGCACCAACGACCCCCAACGCCTGGCCCGCTGGACGCGCAACAATTACCAGCGCACCGAAATTGACATCGAAAATCTATCGGCCAATCAACAACGGAAACTGCTCAGTACGCTCCTTAAAGTTTACCAGCAGTACAATACCGATACGACGAGTGCGAACACATTGCCCATTTTCTTCCGCGAACAGTATTTTGGTGAATACCACAGCCGACAGCCCCAAAACAACGCTGCGTTTTTAATTGCCGAAAAAAACTTAGGGCTGCAAACCGACGGATTAGCCGCCAAGACGGATCGGTTTTGCTTAACCGTGAATGCCTACGATGCCATTATACCCCTGCTGAAAACCTCGTTTGTGGGGCCGGTGTCTGACTTGGGGCTGGCTTCTTACGCCTATGCCCCGCCCGATACGCTGATCGAAAATGGGAAAACAACCTACCGGGTCGGGTTTAAACCCCGGCGGGCCAACGAGAACACCTTTACCGGCAGTTTGTGGATTGATGCCGACAGCTACGCCCTGCTCCGGGTGGCAATGACGACGAGCGCGGGGGCAAACCTGAATTTTGTACAGCAGTTGGCGATCCGGCAATCCTTTGCCCCCACCGACGACGGCGAGCAGGGAACGGTTTGGCTCCTGACCGAAAGCCAGTTGGATTATCGGTTTGAAAACGGCTTGGGACTGCTGGGGTTGCCATCCCGGATTGACTCGGCGGGCCGCACCGTGCGCATCATCAACACCAACCAGTTTGGGCATTACCAACTCAACCCGGCGGGTATTACGGCGGTTAATTTTTCGGTGGCCGACCAAACCCCCGCCAACACGCTCCGGCCCTTCACCGATGCCTACCGACTCAGCCCGTTGCGGCCCCGCGAACAGGCTATTTATCAGGCCGCCGACTCGCTGAAAACCAACCGCCGGTTTCAGCGTACCACCCGGCTGGCCGCTTTTGTTGCCAGTGGCTACTGGGATGTTCAGAATAAGGTGCGGTTTGGGCCATACAGCTCGTTGCTGAGTGCCAACCTGACCGAAGGACTGCGGATTCGGTCGGGATTCTGGACGATGGAGGGCCTTGACCCACGCTGGTGTTTGTGGGGCTACGTGGCCTACGGCACCCGCGACCGACGCTTTAAAGAAACATTGGGGTTGAAATTTGTGCCGGGCCGTTCGCCCTACCGAAAATACGAACTGACGCTTAAAAATGACTACGACGCGCTGAGTCAGTACGACGATCAGTTGGATAACGACAACCTGTTTACGCTGGCCCTGAGGAAGCCGATTCCGGTGTATCAGACTTTTTTGCGGCAGATTCGCCTAAGCCACGAACGCGATCTGAGCCCCAACTGGTCGGCCAAAACCTATTATACCTACGGCTCACTAACCCCTACATTTCAGTTCAGTTACGCACCGGAGGAGGTCGTGAACGGGGCCGATTCGGCGGTGGCATTACTGCATACGTTGGTCAATTCGGAGGTGGGTCTAACCCTGCGCTACGCCCGCAATGAGCGCACAACCATTTTGAACTACGACAAACTGCGGATTTATACTTCGGCTCCGGTGGTCAGTCTTTATGTGGCCGGGGGGGTGCCGGTGTTCAACAACACGTATTTCGATTACGTCAAATTCAGCCTGAGCCTGTCGCAGGACAAGCCCATGCCGTTCAAAGGGTCATTTTACTATAACCTGACGGGTGGGGCGGTGCTGGGAACGGTGCCGTTGCTGTTGTTGCACATCCCGCGCGGCAACCCATTCTATGTAGCCGACAAGTACGCTTTTTACGGTATGAGTCCCTACGAATTTGCTGCCGACCGGTATGCCAGTCTGCTGACACGCTACTCGCTGGGCGGGCTGATTCTCGATAAGATTCCGCTGCTCAACAAGCTGAACCTGCGTGAACGGGTAACGGCTAATTTTTTCTGGGGCGATATGACAGCCGCCAATCGGGAGGTCAATAAAGTAAACACATACAACACAACCGGGCCGGTTCCTTACGCCGAAGCCGGGGTCGGTATCGAGAATATTTTCAACCTGTTTTCGATTGACTGCATCTGGCGGCTCAACCACGTGGCCGGGGCCGATGCCGTCCGGATCACCCGCTTCGGTATTTACACAGGTCTTAAACTCCAGTTTTAACTGTATCCATTATGCGTAAGATTCATCATAGCCGTTGGTTTAGCCAGTTACTTTGGGGGCTATTGTGTGGTGCAGTGTGGACAATTTCTGCCTCAGCCCAGATAGACACGACGCGTTCACTACCCAAGGTATCTATCGCCCGGCTGGCTATTCCGTCGGTGTTCATCGCAACGGGGCTTTACACGCTTTCTGATAATCATTCATTCAACCGCTACCGGATACGGGGCGAGATTTTAGACAACACCAACGGCTACCGCACCCACCTCGACGATTACCTGTCGGTTGGGCCAACGGTATTGCTGGCCGGGCTGACTGCTGCCGGGGTCAGGGGCCGCTCAACGCCCCTCGACCGGGCGGGGCTGTGGCTTGTGGCAAGCGGCATTGCCGGGGTGGTTACCTACGGCCTAAAAACAACGACCCACTATACCCGGCCCGATGGCTCTGATAACCAGTCGTTTCCATCGGCGCATACGGCTTTTGCCTTCGCCGGGGCCGGGGTACTTGACCGGGAATTTGGCCGTACCAGTGTGCTGATTCCCGTTGCGGGCTACGCCATGGCCGGCACAACGGGGTATCTGCGGTTGGTGAATGACCAGCACTGGGTTTCGGATGTATTGGTGGGGGCGGCCATTGGGTTGCTATCTGCCGAAGCATCGTACCGGCTCTATCCCTGGCTCAAGCGAAAGTTGACCCGGCGACGGTATGCGATCAAGCGATATTAATTGCACAAGGCTTTCCCGGATTTGGTTGAGTTAAACTCGTTTTCTTCGCTATCATGCGCTATTGGTTATTATTCTGGATTACCCTGAGTCCTGCCATAGGATTTGCCCAATTGGTAGCACCAACTCGCCGGGATAACCTGCCCAAACAAGATACCGTCCTCGTCGAAGAGCGGAAAACCCGGCGCGGTCAGCCTTTGGATGAGTTCTGGCGCGTCAACGACATCTACGACCAGTTGTATCTCTACAACGCCGAAATTGGCTACATAACGCCCCCATATGCCGATGCCTTCGGGCCGCGCACCTACACGGCAACCGCCGATATTATTCCGCACTTCTTTCTGTTGGCCGACAATCGGTTTCGCAGTGCGCTGTCGTTTTCGCCCCGTGTAAAGCTGCGAATCAACAACGAACGGTCGTACCCCATCCGCACCCCGTCGTTTATGCCCAGTGTCACCTACCACTACCGCATCAGCGATAACACCAAACGGTATAGCTACCTCACCGCCACCGTCACCCACCATTCCAACGGGCAGGACGGCCCGGAGTCGCTGCCCAATGGATCGCCAAACCTTGTAAACGGAAACTTCGCCACCAACTTTGTCGAACTGGCTTATAACTTCGGCTACACATTCGTGAAGGACTTTCAACTGCCCGACGATCACTCGTGGGGGCTATTTGTCCGGCGCGACCCAAGCCCGCGCAACATTATTTCATATATCAAGATCGGGGCGGCCCAGCATTTTGGCAGCGACAAATACCTGCCGGGGCAGTATGGCTTCACCCGGCTCAACCTGCGGATGAACCGAATCCAACTGGGTCAGCAAACCGTTTGGCTCCGCGCCCGCAACGGTCGGCGGGAGAAATCGCTCGAATCATACATTACCGAGAAAGGCCGGTTTGTGGCCTCGTTTCAGTGGATTCTCAGCCGCCAGGGTGATTATCAGCCCAACTCGATTCTGAAACAGGTCAATCTGGAAGTAGCCTATTATTACCGGCTGCGGTCGCAGTATGCCAACTCGTATTTATACGCTGCCGTCGGGTATTACGGTCAGGACCCGTACAACATTTATTTTCAGGACAGCTACCCGTTTGCCCGCGTCGGGCTGGCAGCCGGTATCAACGTGTACAAAAGTCAGTCCGTTGCCAATCCAAAATAAGGACTAAACATTAATCGTCATTTAATCGGCGATCACTAAGCCGACGCTCCGTTTTTTGTTCTAACTAAAAAATGTAAAATGACCCAACTTCGTTTCGTATTTTATATAGTTCTGATTATGAGTGGTTTGCTGCTGAACGGCCTTCGTGCCGAGGCCCAGACGGCTCAAGACTCAGTTGCCGTGCCGCACCACAAAGTGCAGATCATTCCGTTGCCGATTGTTTACTACACGCCCGAAACCCACGTTGGCTACGGGCTGCTGGGCGCGTGTCTGTTTAAGGCCGGGGCCAATGCCCGCACCTCCAACATTGACGTGGCCGCGATCTACACCCAGAACCATCAGTTAGTACTCGATCAGTTGATGACCATCTTCACCCGCGACGAGAAATACCTCATCAAAGCGAATCTGCTTTATACGCAGTTCCCCGAATTTTACTACGGCATCGGCAACGACACCCGCCCCGACCACCGCGAACTGATTTCGTACAGCAGCTTTCGCACTTACCTCAACGTGCTACGGCAGGTTAAACCAGGCTGGTTTTTGGGCGTGCAGGATCAATATTTCAACACATTCAACGTCAAACGCTCATCCACTACACCGTATCCCGACAATACCCTCATTGGCGGGTTGGGCAGCCACACGCACGGTGTGGGTCTGGTGAGTATCATTGACACCCGCGACAATATTTATTCGGCCATGCGGGGCTGGTACGCCGAAGTGTCGGGACTGGGCTACCGGCAGGCGTTGGGCAGCGATTTTACGTTTACCTTTGATCGGTACGAGGGCAGCAAGCCCGGCGGCTCGATTGATTTCTGGCGCATCGCCGGGGATTATTTCGACCCTAAGCGCACCGAATTAGTGAAGACCGGCTACTCGGTTCCGGTGACGCACGGTGTTCACTCGATGGTCATCGTGCGCTGAGGCCGGGTTTTGCCCGCCGGTTATGGTTGTCTGCAAGATAAATCAGGCGGCACTAAACCCCATTTTTAAACAGTGTGCGGGGGTGGTCTGCGGGCGGTGTAATCAACTAAAGGCGAAAAAACCGCCACAGATCGGCTGGATCGCCATCGGCGACTCGTATCAGGAAGCAGTTGACAACGCTGTGTTGACGCGCCGAATGTGTTGATAAAGAAAATCAGGGCAGGCTTTCAGTGGCTTATTTTCCGAGTACCTGTTTGCGGTGGTTAACGCCCCAGCTATGCAGTTCAAGCATTACTTTTTTCAGCGAACGCGAATAATCCGTAGCGACGTATTCAATTAAAACCGGATGATCGTCATGCACGATTCGCTGAATCAACTGATGCTCTTCCATGTCTTTCAATTCGTTGGAAAGCACTTTGGGGTTGATTTCAGGGATGCTCCGCTGGATTTCCGAAAAACGCCGGTTGTCGTGCATGATTGATGTCAAAATCAGCACTTTCCATTTACCGCTGATTACCTCCAGCGCATCCCGGATGGGCAGCATCTGTTCGATGCAATCGACATACTTCGTTTTGCTTTCGCTTAAAATCATGGTGTTGCTTCGGCGGTCCGATTGCGTTTATATAGTTGATTACCTCCGGGTAACTGCTTACTTACAGTAAGCAAAAGTGCTGACCTTTGTGTAATAAACCAAGTAGTTCCCAATCATAAACCGAATGGCACCTCAGCCGAACCGATCAAAACCGCTGCACATCGCCCTGTGGATTGTGCAGGCCTTTTTAGCCCTCACCTTTATCGGGGGTGGGATTTTTAAGTTGATTACACCCCTCACCACGCTCACCGGCATCTGGCCCTGGACGGGCGAATACCCCAATCTGCTGCGGCTGACTGGTTTTCTCGATCTGTGTGGCGGTCTCGGTCTGGTGTTGCCCGCGCTTACCCGCATCAGGCCGGGCTTGGTTGTGGTGGCTGCGCTGGGCTGCGGCCTGCTCATGGTGAGTGCCATTGTCTTTCATCTGATTCGTGGCGAGGGCAACGACATACCGATCAACGTGGTCCTGCTGGTACCTATCCTGTTCGTTTTGTGGGGCCGTTGGCAGAAGACACCGATTAGTACGTAAGCAACATTTAAATTCGTGAATCATGTTTAGAGGCAACTGGGGACGGATTTTTATCACGTTCATCATCGTGAGCAGTACGGTTATATCGGTGGTAGTCGATTGGAACGCTACTCACTTGTTTAATCCCGAATGGCCGGGACACGCCCGCCTGCACGGGTTGTTGTTTCTAAACCTGCTTTGTGGGGCATCGTTGCTTGGTTTGTGGCTGATGTGGCGGCAGTCGAGAGAACCCGAATTGGGAGTCCGGGTGGCCGTGTTGATTACCGTCATGTACAGGGCTTCCTTTTTTTATCTTGGTTTCCTGCCCCCTCACGTAGAATTTCTGCCCGGCCACGAAGAACCCCCTCATCTTCATGGTGTCCCAATTTACCTGAATGTAGTGGCATCGGGCGTGTTTGTGGTGCTGGTGCTGCTGGGCTATTGGATCTACCGGCGCGAACATCCCAATGGCCAGGAAACGTCTTAGGCCAATATCCTTTGTTGAAACAAATGGGTAGAATGTATATACTGCTATCCGAATAAACAACGGAACTGCAACCAAAGCCGCAGCGGTACTGCCACAACTGGCGACTTCGCTGGCCCGTTAGCACATAGTTTAGGACTGCTCAAAGAGCAACCGAACGTCAACCTCAAGCAAATCGATTATTGACCTGATTCGGTCGGGTGTAAATTTCGGCCAGTCCAGCATATCTAAGGCCGAAGCCCGCACCGTGCGGAAAATCAGCACCCGGCCCACCAGAAAAAACGCTTGAAGTTTAACGGCTTCGCTCTCCGGTGGCAGGCCGCGCAGCCGGGCCACCAACTGAATTATCGGGTTGAGCAACTGCATTTCCAGTGCGGCATTAACCGGTGCCGAGGCCCCCGACGGCTGCGCCTGTTCCTGACCCATCAGCCGCGCCCACTCCGGGCGGCTGTAGAGAATTACCCAGGCATGATTGGTAAGCAGGTGCAACAGCGCGTCGAGTTGCTGGTTGCGGTCGGCGGCTGCATCGGCCAACACGGCCATTGCCTGCGCAGCCGCCGACGCTAATTTCTCGCTCATCTCGTCGGCTATCCCCTGCAAAACGGCCTGATACAGACCGGCTTTGGAGCCAAAATGGTGGGCAATAGACGGCAGTGTAGCCCCGACCGCCCCGGCAATTTTCCGCGTCGATACGCCGTCGAAGCCCCGCTCGCTGAACAGGCGGGTGGCAGCCTCCAGCAGACCGGCGCGGGTATCCTGACCGCGAAGAGGTACTTTTTCAGTCATGTTTTAGTCGGATAACCGGATTTTATGGTACGTTTGTACGGTATCTATCGTTCGATACCCTAACGCTGAATAGCGTTCATCGGTATTGACCGGCGTAAAAGAATCGAACCGTCTCCTTAAAAAATAGTCTGTCTATGTCCGTTACCCAGTCTGTACAAAGCGAAGGAGCCGAACTCGTGTTCGACGTGCAGGGCAGTGGCCCGGCCCTGCTGCTGATTCCGGGCGCGGGCGGCACCGGAGCCGTTTACGCCCATATTGCCCCCTTGCTGGCCGACCAATTCACCGTTATCACCTACGACCGGCGCGGCAACGCCCGCAGTTCTGGCGACACCACCGCTGATCTCGATATGAGCCAGCAGGCCCGCGATGTGGTGGCTGTTTTGACTGCCGCCGGACACGAAAAGGCCATCATCTTCGGCAACAGTGGCGGGGCCAATATCGCCCTGCAAGTAGCCGCTGACCGGCCCGACCGGGTAGCTGCCCTGCTCGCCCACGAGCCGCCCGCCGTGGGGCTGCTGCCCGATGCCGATGCACAGTTGGCATTCATGGAGCAGGTCCATACTACGTTTCTGACCGAGGGAGTTCCTGTCGCAATGAAGCTGTTTGCCTCGTCGTTAGTTGGATTTACGGGTCCGGTAGCGGGCGGCCTGGGGCAGGGGCGGGACGTGCCGTTTTTTCTGGGAAAAGAATACCGGCCCATCACCCGCTTTGTGCCGAACCTCGATAGCATCCGTCAGGCTAACGTGCCAACCGTGCTACTGGTGGGCGAACGCAGTGGCGATGCGTCCTACGCCCGCACGGTGCCGATCATTGCCGCCGGACTTGGGTGTCCGGTCGTGACCGTGCCGGGTCATCACCTGGCGTTTCTGGTGGACTCCGAAGCCTTTGCCGAAGCCCTGCGACCCCTGCTTTCTGCTTATTCTGCTCCCCATGATTAACAAAACCGTTGCCAGTGTCCGGGAAGCCCTGTTGGGTCTGTCGGACGGCATGACGCTGATGCTCGGCGGCTTTGGTCTCTGCGGCATCCCCGAAAACGCCATTGCCGAAATCGGGCGGCTGGGTGTAAAACACCTGACCTGCATCAGCAACAACGCCGGGGTCGATGACTTCGGGATCGGGTTGTTGCTGCGAACCCGGCAGGTCCGCAAAATGATTTCGAGCTACGTGGGCGAAAACGCCGAGTTCGAGCGGCAACTACTGAGCGGAGAACTGGACGTAGAACTCATTCCGCAGGGGACGCTGGCTGAGCGGTGCCGGGCGGGCGGGGCCGGGATTCCGGCCTTTTACACCCCGGCGGGCTATGGCACCGAGGTAGCCAAGGGTAAGGAAACCCGCGAATTCAACGGCAAAATGTACCTGCTCGAAACGGCCCTCACCGCCGATTTTGCGTTTGTCAAAGCCTGGCGGGGCGACACGGCGGGCAACCTGATTTATCGGGGAACGGCCCGCAACTTCAACCCGATGATGGCGACAGCGGGCAAAATCACGGTGGCCGAAGTCGAGGAGTTGCTGCCCGCCGGTGCGCTCGACCCCAACGAGATTCATACGCCGGGCATCTTCGTGCAGCGCATTTTTCAGGGCAACCACTACGAAAAACGGATCGAACAACGGACAATCAGTTTGTAGTTTGTAGTTTGTCGTGATCTGAGCACAACGACAAACCACGAACGACAAACTACGAACGAGAACCAAATCACCATCATGCTTGACAAACACGGCATTGCCCGGCGCATCGCACAGGAAGTTCCCAACAACGCCTACGTCAACCTCGGTATCGGCATTCCAACGCTGGTCGCCAACTATATTCCGGCGGGCATTAACGTCGAACTACAATCCGAAAACGGGCTGCTCGGCATGGGACCGTTTCCGACTGAGGCCGAACTGGACCCCGACCTGATCAACGCCGGCAAACAAACCGTGACTACCCTGCCCGGCTCCAGCCTGTTCAACTCCGCCGATTCGTTTGCCATGATCCGGGGCGAACACGTTGATCTGACCATTCTGGGCGCGATGGAAGTCTCGGAACGGGGCGACATTGCGAACTGGAAAATCCCCGGCAAAATGGTCAAAGGCATGGGCGGAGCGATGGACCTGGTAGCCTCGGCCCGTAACATTATCGTCGCGATGCAGCACGTGGCCAAAGACGGGTCCAGCAAGCTGCTGTCCGACTGTACATTACCCCTGACGGGCCTTGGCTGCGTGAAAAAAATCGTGACCGAACTGGCCGTGATTGACGTGACAGCGGACGGTTTTTTACTCCGCGAACGTGCGCCGGGCGTGAGCGTGGCCCAAATCCGGGCGGCTACGGCGGGCAAATTGATCGTTCCCGACGGCGAGATTCCCGAAATGAATCTGTGACATGAAAAACCCCCGGATCGGCAAATCGGAGCGTACAAAACCGGACATCGGCAGATCAGAGATCATAAAATTGGAAATTCCTAATTTCCGGTTGTATGGCGCGGAGGAACTGGCCGGGGCGAACCTGTTTTTTAACCTCGCCCGGATTCCGATGGTGGGGCAGCAGGCCAATTACAAACACGTGCCGCACCGCCACGCCCAGTTGCATCAGTTGGTGTGGCTCTCGGCGGGGATTACCGAAATCACGGTCGATACCGTCACCTACACCCTCGACCGGGGGATGCTGTACCTGATTCCGCTGGGGCTGGTTCACGGGTCTATGTTCTCGCGGCAATTAGACGGGTTTGTCGTGCATTTTTCGCCCGATTTTCTGCTGGCCGGTCCCGATCAGCACGAGGCTTCGCTGTTGCAGGGGCTACTCGGCGGGCCGTTTGTGGCGGTACAACTTGCTCCCATTTTCGAGCGGATTCAGGGACTGTTTGCCAACATCGAGACGGAGTTCACGCACGTCAGCCCCGAAAAAAACGAACTGATGCGTCATTACCTGCACATCATTCTGCTCGAAATGCAGCGCGAAGCCGGCTTGGTTCAGGCCGCCCGGCACGATCAGGCCAGTAGCATTTTTCCGGCCCGGTTTGTGGCCCTCGTCGAGCAGCATTTCATCACCAAAAAGCAGGTCAGCGACTATGCCGACCTGATGCACATCACCCCGGATTACCTCAACAAACTCGTCAAACGGACGATGGGCCGCACGGCGGGGCAGATCATCCGCGACCGGATCGTGCTGGAGGCCAAACGCCGGTTTCTGTTCAGCGAGGACACCGTTACAGAAGTAGCCCGCGCCCTGAACTATGACGACGTATCGTACTTCTGGCGGCTGTTCAAAAAGTATGTGAACCTGTCGCCGTCTGAGTTCAAAAAATTGGGCTACCGGCAATAAAAAACGGCCATGCGGCCCGTCGGTCCGGCCAGTTCGGATTTGTCCATATATCCCCGGCTTTCGTCCATTGGCTTGTGCTTTCAGCATCGGTAACTTTGACTGGTTAATCATTTTCATTTAATCAGTCAATTCGTATGCGTTTTGCCACCGTCGCCACCGCGCACAAGCCCGTACTGGCTGTTTATCACGGCTCCGAATTAATCGACCTGTCGCTGGCCGATCCGTCCCTGCCCACCACGTTACAGGCTCTGCTGGAAGCCGGTTCCGGCCTGTATCCGCGAATCAGCCGGGCCATGGCAAATGCCCCGGCAGCGGCCCGGCTCGACCCGGATGCGGTCACGTTTTTGCCGCCCCTGACCAATCCGGGCAAAATCATCTGTCTCGGCCTGAACTACACCGACCACGCCAACGAAAGCGGGTTTGCCGAGAAAGCCCCGTACCCGGTCATTTTCACCCGCTTTGCCTCGTCGCTGGTGGGTCACGGGCAACCGTTGATGCGGCCCGTGGTCTCGGAGCAGTTCGATTATGAGGGCGAATTGGTGGCGGTCATCGGGAAGGCCGGGCGGCATATCTCGCTCGAAGACGCACTGGATCACGTGGCCGGGTATTCGATTTTCAACGATGCTTCGGTGCGCGATTACCAGTTCAAAAGCCATCAGTGGACGGTGGGCAAAAATTTCGATGGTACGGGCGGCTTCGGCCCCGCCTTCGTCACCGCCGACGAACTGCCCGCCGGAGCCGCCGGACTGACCATCGAGACCCGGCTCAACGGGCGGGTGCTGCAACACGCCAACACGACCGACATGATTTTCGGGGTGGCCGAGACCGTCTCGTTGATGAGCGCGGCCTTCGCCCTGCTGCCCGGCGATATGCTGGTGATGGGAACCCCGTCGGGCGTGGGCTTAGCCCGCAAGCCACCCCTGTATATGCAGGCCGGCGACGTGTGCGAAGTCGAGATCGAGGGGGTAGGAATTCTGAGCAACCCGGTGGTCAACGAAGTGGCCGAACCTGTTCTGCTGGCTATGGCCTGACGGCTGATTTATTCCGAACCCATCCCGACAACCTGTGCCAATCGCCATGCAACCAGATAGTTACGATGTTATCTTGATCGGCTATGGGCCGGTAGCCGAAGTGCTGGCCGTGTTGCTGGGGCGGCAGGGGCGCAGCGTGGCCGTGTTTGAGCGGTGGACCGAACGCTACAACCTGCCCCGCGCCGTTTGTATTGACCACGAAATTTACCGGGTGCTGTCGGCCATCGGCATGGGCGACGAACTGGCGACCGTCTCGCACCCCGCTCCGCCCTACCGCTGGTTCAGTGCCGACTGGCAGGAACTGCTCGGCATCGACTGGTCGGCGGAGTCCATTTCGGGCGGCACGGAGGTCAATTTCGTGCATCAGCCGACGCTGGAAGCCATGTTCGACACGCAGGTTCGCACCCTGCCCACGGTTGATTTGAACTTAGGCTGGGAAGCCAAAAGCGTCTCGCAAACCGACGATTACGCCGAACTGACAGTAACCGAACGCGCTACCGGGGCTTCCCGAACCGTGCGGGGGCAGTATCTGATCGGCTGCGACGGGGCCAACAGTTTAGTGCGCCGGGCCATCGGGGGCGGGCAGGAAGACCGGGGCTTTGCCGCCGATTGGTTGGTGATTGACATCCTGCCCCACGACGGCGTGACGCTCGACATTCCGCCCGCAGCGCAGTGGTGCAACCCCGCCCGGCCTACCACCATCGTCCCCGCCGGGATTCGGGACGGGCGGTATTTCCGACGCTGGGAGTTTATGCGGCTGCCGGGCGAAACCGTGGCTGACATGGAAACCGAGACCCGCGCCTGGGAACTGCTGGCCCCCTGGGTGTCGCCGGAGCAGGCCACGATTGTTCGCCATAAAGTTTACACGTTCCGGTCGCTGCTGGCCGACCGCTGGCGCGATGGGCGGCTGCTGATTGCGGGTGATGCGGCCCATGTCATGCCGCCGTTTATGGGGCAGGGGATGTGTTCGGGCCTGCGCGATGACGTGAATCTGGCCTGGAAACTGAGCCTGATCCTCGATGGCCGGGCCGATGCCGCCCTGCTCGACACCTACCAGACCGAACGCGCCCCCCACGTATCGGACATCATTGATCTGTCGATGTTTTTGGGACGGTTGATCTGCCAGCCCGACCCGGTTAAAGCGGCAGAACGCGACCGGATGTTTCTGGACGGGCAGGCACCCCCACCACCCCCGTTTCCGAGCCTGACTGCCGGGCTGATTGACCCGTCGGCTCCGGCTGCGGGGCTGCTCTCGCCCCATGTTCGGGCCGGTCGGCAGGGGCGCACGGGGCGTTTTGATGAACTCGTCGGCACGGGGGGCTTCGTGCTGATTGCCGCCGACACGGCCCTGCTCGATGCCCTGGATTCGGCCACCCGGACGGTGGTAGATGAGGTTGGGATCACCGGCATTGCACTGTCGGGCGAGGCCGGTGATGCCCGCGTCGTGACTGATCTCGACGGCAAGTTCGCCCCATTTTTTGCCCGGCACGGGATCGCTGCGATGCTGATCCGGCCTGATTTTTACCTCTTTGGGGGCGCGGTCGATGCGGTATCGGCGGCTGGTCTGATCGGGCAATTGGCGGCCCGGCTGTCGCTGCGTCCGCCTGACCGGAACAGGAGTCCGGTACCATCGTATGCCCACTTGTAACTACTTAATCCTTAAACTTTTTGACCCCATTATGTTGCGTCAACTTTACAAAAAAGGGCTGTTAACCATCGCGTTGCTGCTCTCACTTGCGGCTGTTTCGGTCGCCCAGAACAACCGGGTTTCCGGTCGGATCACCACCGCCTTTGACCAGCCGCTGGCCGGAGCCAGTGTGCTGCTCAAAGGCTCACGGCTGGGTGGCACTACCGGCCCCGACGGTTCGTTTCAAATCGAGAATGTGCCGTCCGGCAACTACACATTAGTGGTTTCCTACATCGGTTACATCAGGCGGGAGGTGCCGGTCAGCGTCCCCGGCAGCGAGAATATCCTCCTTTCTCTAACCGAAGAATCAACCAGTTTGAGCGAGGTGATGGTGACGGGCGTGTTCGATGAGCGCAAGAAAATCGGGGCTTCAGTCTCGATCACGACCTTAGACACAAAACAGATCGACCGGCTGTCGTACACCAACGGGCTGGATTTGCTCAAGAACGTACCCGGCGTTTACGTCAACAGTTCGCTCGGCGAAGTGCGGACCCAGATTTCGACGCGCGGGATTGCCAACCGGCCCAACTTCACCTACGAACTGTCGGGCCTGTACTACGTCTCGTTGCAGGAAGACGGGCTGCCGCTGACCAACCTGAATTTCAGCGGCTACTCGCCCGATTATTTTTTCCGCAGTGATGCCACCACCAAACGCTTGGAAGCGGTGCGGGGCGGTACGGCGGCCATCACCGGGGCCAACGCGCCGGGCGGGATTTTCAACTACCTCTCCAAAACGGGCGGTGCGACCTTCGGCGGAGAAGTCCGGGCCAAATACGGGCTGGAAGGCAACGGTCAGAACCCGTTCTACCGCGTCGATGTGAATGTTGGCGGGCCAATCGGTGGTAACGGCTGGTCGTATAACGTGGGTGGATTTTACCGCACCGCCAACGGACCGTTCTACATGGGTTACCCGATGAACTACGGCGGGCAGATCAAAGCCAACGTCGAGAAAAAGTATAAAAACGGCTCGGTTACGGTATTCGGCAAATACTTAGACGACCACAATGCCTCGCCGGTGGCCCTGATCGGGCAGGATTTCGGCAATCCCCAGTTAGCTGCCGGTCTGAAAAATACCGACTCGTTTGCCCTGCCCGCCACCGCCGGTCTGTCTAACTACCAACTGCCGGATGGGACAGCCAAATCGTTTTCGCCCAAAGACCTGGCGCGGGCGCGGGAAACGTCGGTCGGCATCAACTGGCGGCATTCGTTCAGCGACCGGATTTCGTTCTCGAACAACGTCCGGTATTCTGACAAAGACTTCGACTCGAACAACACGGCGGCCACCAACCCGATCACCCTGACCGACCTGGTTTCCAACGTCACTGCCGGGCTGCTCGGCCTGGGCGTAATCACCTACCGCGATCTGCTGACCAAACAAACGCTGGCTACGGTGCAGGCCGCTGTGTCACAGACCGGCCCGCCGTCGTGGAAAGTGCTGAGCAACAACCTGCCCGGTCAGGATATTCTCAAAAACGGGCTGCTGTTCCAGAACGCCACGCGGGCGCATCCGCACATCACCGAACTCCTCGACCAGTTTGTGCTGACCGCCCGCGCCGACAAGATGAGTTTTAACCTCGGCGCGTTCATCGGCAGTTCCAATGTGGGCCGGTATGCCATCGGCACCAGCGGGCTGGCCTATACCACGCTCGAACAACACCCCCGGATGCTCGACATTTCGTTTGTGAACGCACTGGCGGGCGGGGCTACCCAGCAGATCACCAGTCCCGAAGGTTTTGTGCTGACCGGCGGAGCGTTCGGCGCGGTGGACTACGCGTTCAACAAGCAGACGTTCGCGCCGTTTTTTGCCCACACCTGGAACCTGACCGACAAACTGACCTTCGACTGGGGCCTGCGCTACGAGCGTACCACGTCCAAAGGCACCAACTACGTCCGTACCGCCAACGACGGAAAAGACGGGGGCCTGGACAAAAACCCGCTGACGACCTACGACCGGGGCTACTACAAAAATCCGGTGGCGTATGACTACCAGTTCAAGACCAACACCCTGTCGTATTCGGGCGCATTGAACTACCTCATCAGCAACAACCAGTCGGTCTATGGGCGGTATTCGGAAGGTAAAAAAGCCCCGGAGTTCAACCTGTTTCAAACCATCGATGCACCCGGTAAGGCTGATTTGCTGGACCCCGCCGTGCAGTCGATTACCCAGATCGAGGTGGGCTACAAATACCAGTCGAGCAAGCTGAACCTGGCCGTTACGCCGTTTTACAGCAAGCTGAGCAACATTTTGCAAGCCTTCACCGCTCTCGACAATACCGGTACGCTGTATAACCTCCAGCCATTTTTCAACAGCACCGAAACGCAGGGGATCGAACTGGAAGCGACGGGAAATGTATCGAAGAATTTCAGCATCCGGGGGGTAGCCACGTTCCAGACCTCGAAGCTGCTGCAATACAAAAGCGCGACCGCCGGGCCGACTTCTTTCCGCGCCGACGACTCGTTCGTGGACTATTCGGGCAACAAAGCCGACAACACCCCGCAGGTGATTCTGAACATCACCCCGACCTACGCGGTGGGCAAGTTCTACGCCTTTCTGTCGTATCAGTACACCGGCGACCGCTACGCCAACGCGCCCAATGCGTTCATCCTGCCGGGTTTCTCGCAGGTCGATCTGGGGGCGGGCTACACGGTTGGTAAGCGGCTGAGCCTGAACCTGAACATCAACAACGCCACCAATTCGGTGGGGGTGGTGGGCTGGGGTGCGCCGGGCGGTTTTCCGTCGGTGTTCAACAAATCGGATTTCACCACGTCCATCCGCGAGGCCAATCCAAACGCCCCGTTTGCCATCAACGTGACCCAGCCCCGCGCCTATTTCCTGACGGCTACGTATCGGTTTTGAGTGATTAGAGCGCGGTAGAAGTAGAGACGCAAGATTTTGCGTCTTCGCGTACGTCAGTAACAGAGCGTCTGTATAATCCATTGGTCTCGTTTGCAACAGCGTACCATCCGGGCGCGGAGACGCAAAATTTTGCGTCTCTACTGCATTAATCGGCACCCTTTCGACAACCAAACGTATGAACAAATTACTTCTAAAAACCAGCCTGGTCGTCCTAACAATCAGTACTTTTGGCTTGATCGCCAGCCAATCCCTGTCCAGGCTTTCGGGCGCACCCGAACCAATCACGGCGGACGTGACCGTTGCGGGCGGCAAGCTGCACGGGGCGGTTTCGGCGGTGCCAACGGTGCTGGCTTTCAAGGGAATACCCTACGCGGCTCCGCCGGTCGGGGCGTTGCGCTGGAAATCACCTCAGCCGGTGCAGCCCTGGCCCGACGTGCGCGACGCGACCAATTTTGGTGCGCCTTGCTGGGCGGCTCCCACGCCGGGACCACCCCCGCAAGGCCCGAAACCAAGCGAAGACTGCCTGACGCTGAACGTCTGGACCCCGGCCAAAACCACGACCGACAACCTGCCCGTCATGGTCTGGATTCACGGCGGTGGGTTCGAGTTCGGCTCCTCGGCGATGCCCGTCAGCGACGGGGCGAACATGGCCGCCAAAAATGTGGTCGTGGTTAGCATGAACTACCGGCTGGGCGTGTTCGGGTTTCTGGCCCATGACGATCTGGATAAAGAGGGCAGCGCGTCGGGCAATTTCGGCTTGCAGGACCAAATTGCGGCCCTGCGCTGGGTGCGGGCCAACATCGTCCGGTTTGGCGGTGACCCGGCCAACGTGACCCTGTTCGGCGAGTCGGCGGGGGCGCATTCGGTGGGGATGTTGATGACCTCCCCGCTGGCGAAAGGGCTGTTTCAACGCGCCATCGGCGAGAGTGGGGCGTTCTGGGACAGTGAACACGGCTCGATCAGCACCCGCGCCGAAGCCCACACGCGGGGCCGCGCCCTGGCCGACCGGCTGGCGGGCGGCAGCCTGGCCAAACTCCGCGACATCCCCGCCGACCAGCTTCACCGCGAGACGGTCTGGAAAGCCAGCACCGACCCCGGCACCACGGCCTTCGCGCCCAGCATCGACGGGTTTGTACTGCCCGACAGTCCGGCTGAGATTTACCGCAAAGGACGTCAACACCATGTGCCGCTGCTGGCGGGCTGGAACGGAGCCGAGGGGACAATTTTTATGTCCCGCGCCCTGCCCCACGCCACCGCCGACGAGTTGAAAACGGCGGCTGGAAAGCAATTCGGCGAAGCAAAAGCGGCTGATTTTCAGCAGGCTTACGCCCTCGCCCCGGACGGCGATACAAAAGCCGCATCGGAAAACCTGACGGGTGATCTGGTCATCAGCGAACAGGTCTGGGAATGGCTGCAACTCCACCGGCGAACGGGTAAATCGCCGGTCTATGGCTACCAGTTTGTGTATCGGTCGGCCTACTGCCCGGTGCCGGTGCATACCAGCGAAATGTCGTTTGTATTCAGTACGTTGCGTCCGCAGATTTTCGCCCCGGCAGCCAAACCCGGCGACCGCGACCGCGAACTGGCCGGGCTGATGACGAGCTACTGGGTCAACTTCGCCCGCACCGGCAACCCCAACGGCCCCGGCCTGCCCGTCTGGCCCGCCTACGAAACCGACAAATCAACCGTCATGCGGTTTGCCCAAACCACGGCAGCCGCGCCCGAAAGCGGCACGGAACGGTT
The DNA here is from genome assembly GCA_038230415.1 of Cytophagales bacterium. GTDB lineage: Bacteria > Bacteroidota > Bacteroidia > Cytophagales > Spirosomataceae > JBBRNH01. Next base: position 45,471 of record JBBRNH010000002.1, read on the forward strand.
CCGGTTTTTGCAAAAATTTCGCACCAATGGCCGTTTCCCGGCAAGCTGGCTGACGGTGAATTGACCCCATAAACAGCAACGACAATGACACAGATCAAACAGTTTTCGCACATTCCAAAACGCCCCGGCGAACTGGGGATTCACTCACTGGACCATTTCGGGCTGGCCGTTCCCGACATGAATCAGGCCGAGGGATTCTACGGCGCGTTCGGGCTGGAACTGCGGGCCAACGGTAATCAGCTTGGCCTGTTCTGCCCCGACAATACCCACAAATGGGGCATCCTGACCGAAGGGCCGGACAAAAAATTGCAGTACATTTCCTTCGGTGCGTTCGAGGAAGATATGCCCGCGCTCAAAACCCGAATCGAAAACGCGGGTGTCCGGCTGCTCGATCCACCGCAAGGCTTCGATTCGGCGGGGCTGTGGTTCCGCGATCCCGACGGGATGCTGATCGAGGTGAAGGTGGCCGATAAAACGTCGCCGAACGAAAAATCGTCGTTCAACATGGCCTCGGTGTCGGCCCCGGACCGGGGTGCGCCCTATCGGCGTTTGTCGCCCAAGGTTCAGCCACGCCGGATGGCCCACCTGCTGATTTTCACCACCGACGTGCTGCGGGCGATCCGGTTTTATAACCAGACCATCGGCCTGCGGCTGTCGGATCATTCGGGCGACGGAATCGCGTTTCTGCACGGGCTGCACGGCAGCGACCACCATCTGATTGCCTTTGCCAAATCCAACGCGCCGGGGCTGCACCACTGTAGCTGGGACGTGTCGTCGGTGAACGACGTGGGGCTGGGCGCAATGCAGATGGCCGACAAAGGCTATTCCGACGGCTGGGGCATGGGGCGGCACGTGCTGGGATCGAATTACTTTCACTACGTCCGCGACCCCTGGGGCAGCTACTGCGAATACTCGTCCGACATCGACTACATCCCCGTTGACCACGACTGGGCATCAGCCGACCACCCCGGCGAGGATTCGTTTTACCTCTGGGGACCGAACCCACCCACCGATTTTGTCCACAACTACGAGGCCGAAGCCCAAAAATTAACCACCGTATGAACAGTCACCAACAAACCGACGTGGTCATCATCGGGGCGGGGCCGGTCGGCCTTTCGCTGGCCATCGAATTGGGGCAGCACGGCATTCGGTGCCTGCTGGTGGAGCAAAACGAAAGCGTGGGCAACAACCCCCGCGCCAAGACCACCAACGTCCGCACCCGCGAGCATTTGCGCCGGTGGGGTATCGCCGACAAGCTGCGCGAAGCCTCGACGCTGCCCCCCGATTATCCGTCGGACATCATCTTCGTGACCCGGCTCAACGGGCCGCAACTGACCAAAATCGAGAACGCTTTCAACTGTTCACTCGACCGCAACGACCTCTATTCGGAGTCGGGGCAGTGGGTGCCGCAATATGTTCTGGAACAGGTCCTGCGGGCGCACGTAGACACGTTGCCGAGCGTCGAAATCCGGTTTACCACGGCTTACGTCGGGGCCGTTCAGGATGAAAACGGCGTGACGACGACGCTACGGAATGTCCACACCGGCGAGGAAACAACCGTCAGCAGTGCCTATCTGGTCGGGGCCGACGGGTCGCGGTCGCCGGTGCGGGAAACCATCGGGGCCATGATGGAAGGCAAACGCGGCACGGCGGAAAACGTCAACGTGCAGTTTCGGTCGTCGGAGTTGGGTAAGCTCAATCCGCACGGTCCGGCCATCATGTACTGGACCATCAACGGCGACGCGCCCTCGCTGATCGGGCCGATGGAAAGCCCCGACATCTGGTATTTCATCGCCACCCGCTACGACGGCAACCTGGCCGACATCGACCCGAAAGCCCTCATCCGCCGGGCCACCAACCTCGATTTCGAGATGGAGATTCTCGGCACCGCGCCCTGGGCCGCCCACAGTCTGATTGCCGATAAATATGCCGAAGGCCGGATTTTTCTGGCCGGGGACGCCTGCCACCTGCACCCGCCGTTTGGCGGCTACGGGATGAACATGGGCATCGGCGATGGGGTCGATCTGGGCTGGAAACTGACCGCCACGTTGCAGGGTTGGGGTGGACCGGCCCTGCTGGCGAGTTACGAGCAGGAGCGCAAACCGATCCACCGGATGATCGTTGACGAGGCCAATGCCAACTACGCAGCCCTGGGCAATCACCTCACGCTGCCCGGCCTGGAAGTCCCCGGCCCCGTTGGCGATGCGACCCGGCGCGAGGTGGGCGACGTGATTTTTACGGCCAAGATGCGCGAGTTTAAAACCCTCGGTGCCGTGCTGGGCTACCGCTACGAATCGCCGGTGATTGTGGGCGACGGGTCGGTTCCCCCGGCCATGACGGCCATGATTTACCGGCCTTCGGGGTATCCGGGCTGTCTGGCTCCGCACCTCTGGCTCGAAGATCAAACCTCGCTTTATGACCAGTTCGGGCCGGGACTGACCCTGCTGGCGACGGACACAGCGGCCACCGAAGCCAACCTGCGCGATGCCGTCTCCGTAGCCGACGCGCTGGATATTCCGCTCAAAACCGTCGTCCCGAACGATCACCGGCTGCGTCGGCGGTACGGGGCCGCGTTTGCCCTGATCCGTCCCGATCAGCACGTTGCCTGGCGGGGCGATGCCCTGCCCGATGATTTCGGGGCGTTGCTCGAACAGATCAGCGGGGGCAACGTGCGGGAGCTGTCGGTAGTTGCTTAATCGAAACAGTCATCATGGAAAGTAACCCGAATAATGCCGGTATGCCTACCGTTTCAGCCACCCAAGCCCAGCCGGAGCAGACCGCTATGACCATTGACCGGGACTGGACGGCGGTGGTGGCTTCGGCCATCTGCTTAGTTTTCTCGGTGGGGACCATTCAGCTTTATGGCTTCGGGGTATTTGTGCGTCCGCTGTCGGCAGAGTTCGGCTGGACCCGGACGCAGCTATCGGGCGCGGTGGCCATCGGGCAGTACGCGCTGGCGTTCTCAGCCCCGTTCTGGGGCATATTGATTGATCGGTTCGGGCCGCGCCGGATCGTGGTTACGTCGGTCGTGACGCTCTCGGCGGGCGTGGCTTCGCTGGGTCTGCTCACGCCCAATTTGTGGCATATCTACCTGATTTTCGCGCTGATTCCGCTGATCGGGGGTGGGGCTTCTCCGTTGGGCTACGCGGCCATTCTGGTGCAGCGGTTCGACCGGCGGCTGGGGCTGGCCCTCGGTCTGGCCCTGATGGGTGTGGGCTTCGGGGCCACCATGTTGCCGCCCCTGACGCAGTCGCTGCTGGCCCGGTTCGGCTGGCGAACCGCCTACGAACTGCTGGGCCTGACCACGTTGCTCGTCACAGTTCCGGCGGCCCTGCTGGCGACCCGTGCCGTGCGGGAGCCGGTTCGGCGGTCGGCGGTGGCCCACGCCGTGCCGCTGTCGGCACTATTGGGCACACCCGCTTTTTTGCTGATGTGCCTCGTGTTCATCCTGTTGGGCATTATCAGCGTGGGAACGCTGGCGCACCTGGTGCCGATGATGACCGACCGGGGGTTTGCGCCCGCCGAGGCCGCCAGGATTGCCGGGCTGACCGGGTTGGCGGCTATTGTGGCCCGTAGCGGCATTGGCTGGCTGCTCGACCGGACGTTTGCGCCCCGTGTGCTGGCCGCTGTTTCGCTGGTGGCCGGGGGGGCGTTTCTGCTGCTGGCCTACGGATCGGGTGCGGGGTCGAGCTACGGGGCGGCTCTGCTGCTGGGCGTGGTGGTGGGGGCCGAAGTGGATTTTATCGCGTATCTGATCCGGCGGTATTTTGGGCAGGTGGCGTTTGGGCGGCTGTACGGCATTGCGTTCGGGCTGTTTATCGTGGGGTCCGGCACGGGGCCGCTGCTGCTGGGGGTCAGCTTTGATCGTTTCGGCGGCTATCGGGCGGGATTGCTGGTGTTCGTGGCGGTCAGCATCGTATCAGCCGGTATCGCCTGGCTCCTGCCGAAATACCCGGCAATGGCTGTTCAGCCAGCCCAACAGAATTAGCTAATTTACTCATTGTCAATAGATTGCTTACCGTTTAATTTCCTGACCCACTACGCATGATTGCCCAAAAAATGGCCGATGGGCTGTACATGATCTCCCACAAACGGGTCAATATGTTCCTGATTGTCCAGCCCGATGGCTGCATCCTGATCGATACGGGTTTTCCTGATTCCGCCGATACGGTTGTGGCTGCGCTGGCCGAACTGGGTAAAAAACCGACCGACATTCGGCATATCCTGCTCACGCACAACCACCCCGACCACATCGGCAGTGCCGCCGTGCTGCAAAAACTGACCGGTGCCGAAGTCTATATCCACGACCTGGACGCGCCGATTGCCAAAGCCGGGGGTGGTTTCCGGCCCGTTTATCCGGCACCGGGGCTGCTGAACTGGCTGATGAAAAAATTCGTGCTGGGCAAAGTCCGGCAGGTCGATCCGGTCCGCATTGACCACCGGCTGACCGACAGCCAGATACTGCCCTTAGCCGGGGGAATCACCGTGATTCACGTGCCGGGGCATTGTCTGGGGCAGGTCGCGTTCTTTTGGCCGCAGCACGGCGGAGTGCTATTTGCCGCCGATACCTGCATGAACCTGGGTCGGTTAGTGTGGGCGTTTGTTTATGAAGATTTTGCCGAAGGAAAGCGATCTTTACAAAAGCTGACCAAACTCGATTGTCAAATGGCTGGTTTCGGGCATGGCAATGCCATCATTACAGGTGCCGGAGCGCAGTTTCGGGCGTGGGTTACCGGGCAATCATCCCGGTAGCTTCGGCTCTGCCCAAAGCACGGTCAGGCAGACAAGGAACAGCAAGAGCCATAACCAGCCGGTCGGTTGCCGGTCGGTCCGCAGTGGGTGTAATTAAAAAAAGCACAAAAACCGTAATGACTGGGTTGTAGCCCTATGAGCCATTCCGGGCGTGCCTGTAAACTGTTGTACCGGGCTATGTGCTTAGGTTTTGGACAAATTAGTCGGATGACGCATGCGGTATAACACTTGGCTGTGATCAGCCAGATTCATTGCAAAACGGGTAGTTAATGACTTGATAAACAGCAGAGTTATTTATTATCCGATGGTATTGAAGAGGTCTTATCGAACTTATCACCGTTGAGGAATCCATCGCTTTCGGCCATTGAGTCACGTCGCCGATTGGTTGGCTACAACAGCCGGAATCGGCATCGGATACGGTGTGGGCATTTTCGGGCGCGGGGCTTACAAATCGGCTTGGGCCTATGGAAGCCGCTCACCGAACGGTTGTTCAGTGACGGGTGAAACAGAGTGGTCAGCGGTGGACTGATGCGGGCGCGCAAGCTGTGTTGAACCTGCGCGTCGCATCTAAAAGTGACCAATGGCAGTTGCAGTAACAGGCTGATAATGGCCTAAAAATAGGCTGAATATACGTTGAGTAGGTAGTTTTGACATGCACCCGATGTACCCCACATTAGCCACCACTGGCAATCTTTCTGTTTCGGCTGACGATACAATTGAAACCTTAATCGAACGCTTCGCCCGCGATCAGGACGTGGTAGAGTCGTCACGGGCGTTGTACGTTCGCACGCTGCGGCTGTTTCTGAACTGGCTATCGGGGAAAGGCTATGAACTCGGTCAGGTTGATCGCTCTACCATCATTCAGTACAAGGAAGAGTTGCTGGCCGGTGGGTTGAGCGGCCTGACGGTTGGCTCGTATCTGACCACCGTGCGGAAGTTTTACGAGTGGGCCGAGGCCAACAAATTGTACCCAAACGTGGCACGGGGCGTGAAGTCGCCCCGGCGAAAGCAGCAGTTCCGGCGGCAGCCCCTCACTGCCGAACAAGGTCGCCAGCTACTGACTACTGCTGACCCGAACCAATCTGTGGAGACAAGCAACAAAAATACACCTGCCAACGATTCTGACAAGTTACAGGCGTTGCGCGATCATGCCATCACAAACCTGTTGCTGCGAACAGGTTTGCGAACTATCGAACTAATCCGGGCCAACGTGGGCGACATCAGCCTGAAAGCAGGAAAGCGGATTCTGAAAATTCAGGGTAAAGGCCGCGACGAAAAAGATGATTTCGTGATTCTGACCGCTAAAGCCCACGAGCCGATTGCTGTGTACCTGAAATTCCGGTCACAGACCGACGCGCCCAATCTTCTTTCTCCCCCGGCTGGAGAGCCTCAGACCAAAACAACTACCCCGATTCGACGAACTGGCGTTGACCCGTCGGCTCCCTTGTTTGTGTCCCACTCGAACAATAACCGCGATGGGCGGCTGACTACGCGCACGATTCGGCACGTCGTCAAGCAGCAGATGCAGGCGATTGGTATTGACAGCCCGGAGTACACGGCCCATTCGCTGCGGCACACAACAGCGGTGAGTATTCTGCGAAACGGCGGCAGCATCGAAGAAGCGCAAAGCGTGTTGCGCCACGCCACGCCAACGACGACCCAGATTTACACGCACACCATCAGGGAAGAAATCCGGCTGGCGCGGGCCAGTGAAGAGCGGCTTGACGACGTGTTTTGATGGTATACTATTCGACTTCCGTAATGTAATCTTTATGGAAGTCGAAAGCTGTAACCAAACCAAGTCTCCGTCCTGAGCGCAGCAAAATGATTTTGACTATACTTGGCTATAACCCCATAAAAAACTACATTTATAGCGGATTATAAATCAAGTCCGTGTTCGAGGTATACCATGAATCTCATTGGCCGACAAACCGAAGCACAGTTATTACGAACCGTAGCGGCCAGCGACCGCCCGGAGTTTGTAGCGATCTACGGCCGTCGGCGGGTGGGCAAAACGTTTTTGGTACGGCAGCTTTTTGGGGATCGCTTTGCGTTTCAGATGACGGGCATTGCCAACGTCCCGGTTCGGCAGCAGTTCGCTAACTTCCTGACGGCCTTCAATCAGTATAGCCCCCAACCAGCCCAAAAACCGCCCGCCGACTGGTTTACGGCTTTTACGTGGCTGCGGGGTCTGATCGAGCAGCGGAGCGACAGTGAGCCGGTCGTTATTTTTTTGGACGAACTACCCTGGTTGGATACGCCCCGGTCGAGTTTCGTAGCCGCTTTGGAGCATTTCTGGAACAGTTACGGGGCCGCAACGTCCCGGCTGAAACTGATCGTCTGCGGTTCTGCGGCTTCCTGGATGATTCAGAAGCTCATCAATAACCGAGGTGGCTTGCACAACCGAGTCACGAAACGAATTCACCTTCAGCCGTTTACGCTGGCCGAGACAGAACAATATTTTCGGGCCGGTGGTATCCTGCTCGACCGCTATCAGATTGTGCAACTGCATTGCGTGATGGGCGGCATTCCATTTTACCTCAACGAAGTTGAACCGGGGCTGAGTGCTGCCCAACTTATTGACCGGCTATGTTTCAGTCCGGGCGGGTTGCTCCAGACCGAGTACGGAAATCTGTATCGGTCGTTGTTTCAGCAGGCCAACGCACACATCGCCGTGATTGAAGCACTGAGTACGAAAGGCAAGGGCTTAACCCGCGACGAACTCATCAAAACCGCCGGGCTTGCCAACGGGGGAGCCGTAACAACCGTACTGGACGAACTGGAACTGAGTGGGTTTATCCGAAAATACGCCCCTTTTGGCCGCAAATACCGCAGTAGTCTCTATCAGTTGACCGACCCGTATTCGCTTTTCTACCTTCGATTTATCAAAGATGCGAAGGCGAGCGGCACTGGTACCTGGCTCAACTTGCTCGACAGTGGGGCGTGGCGGGCCTGGAGCGGCTACGCCTTCGAGATGGTCTGTCTGAACCACGCCGAACAACTTAAAAAAGGGCTGGGTATCAGCGGTGTATATACCGAACTCTCGGCCTGGCGGAGCAGCGAAAGTAGCCCTGGTGCTCAAATTGACCTACTGATCGACCGGAAAGACAATGTGATCACGGTGTGCGAAATGAAGTTTTCGACCGGACCATTTGTCCTCACCAAAGCCTACGCGGAGGTGTTGCGGCATAAAATACAGACGTTCCGGGCGGAATCGAAAACCAAGAAATCGGTCTTTTTGGCGATGGTCACACCCTATGGCGTACAACCAAATGAGTACGCGCTGGGCTTAGTCCAAAACGTGTTGACACTCGATGAACTTTTTTCCTGAACGTTCTATATGCCTCCACCACCCGCCAATTCCCTGTCTGCTGCTGATTCAGGTTCGTTAGTCGAACTCCACGAGTATCTGCGGCAACTTGTCTCACCTGGACAGGAAGCCGGTCGTGGGGAGCGGAGTGCCGCCCAGCCAGATTTTGCGCGGGTAGAGACCTACTGGCACATTGGTCGAATCATCGTCGAGACGGAGCAGCAGGGTCAGGATCGGGCAGATTATGGTGTGCATCTTATTGAGCAGCTTTCCCAGGAGCTGATTCGGCAATACGGCAAGGGGTACAAAACATCCAATTTATGGTGGTTTCGACAATTTTATGTGGCGTTTCCAATTCTCCACGCGTTGCGTGGAGAATTCATTAATTTCAAAGCTCAACTCCGTACCGAACTCACCTGGACGCACTACCGATTGCTGATTGCCATTGAAAATCAGCAAGAACGTCATTTTTATCTGCATAGTGCCGCTGACGAAAACTGGTCCTACCGCACGCTGAACCGGCTCATCAAATCCCGCTATTATTATCAGGTTGCACTGGGGGAAGATCAATTGGTGGCCTTACCGCCTACCCTACCCAAAAAAATAGGTGAAACTGAAAAACGCCGAAGTCGAACCGCCCAAGCTCGGCGAATACTGCTTGACAAAACGGGTTGGGCATTAGTCGAACGATTGGCATCCGGTTTGCCGATGACAATAGTAAAGCCGGATGTACTTTTTTATCACTACGGCTTACAACGCTTCGTCGGTCTCTGGATCGGTGAAACAACCCCGGCGTTGACCGAGCAAATTCGTCGGCAACTATCGGAGTGGCAACCAATTCAGCCAGCGTCTGTTCTTAATTTCCCTTTAGCCCTATTAATGAATACAAAAAACGAATTGCAGTTGATAACTACCGCCACTACTCCTCAACTCACTGAATCAGAACTAAGCCAGCTACCTAAACAACTCTAAATCAGACACCAAACGCTTTAGCTGTAAGTGGGTGCTCAACAGAAACCAGAATAGGCTCATCGCCTTTTTCGCGCCTAACGACATCGTTGGTAAATATCGGGCTGGCCGACTGGTTTCTGCGTTGGGGCTCATGTCTAAGCAGCAATACACTAATAAACAGGGTGTTTTTCATCAGAAATTAGTTTGGCCGGACGATCACACCCGCACCTGCCAGTTTTTGTCGTATTCGCGGCCCCAGAGCTGCATGGCTTCTTTGTCGTTCAGGATGTGGCCGTTCTCCGGGTTGCAGGTCAGCACCCGGCCCGTCCGGTAGGCAATATTGCCCAACTGCGCAATCAGCGTGGACTTGTGGCCGTTCAAAATTTCGCCGGTCAGTTTGGTGTCGCCCCGAATCGAACTGACGAAGTTTTGCAGGTGGGTGGCATCCAGCTTCTCGGTCGGACTCACGGGGTTGGTCGGGTCGGCAACGGTGTCGTCTTCTACCGCCTTTACTAACTTATTTTTCTGGTCATAGATGCGGTAACTGTTTGCACCGGGATAGACTACTGTGCCGGTGGTACCGTAGAAAATCACGCCCCGTCCGTCGCCTTCCGAGTTATACCCGTTGCAGCTTCGGCCCTCCCAGGTCAGGGCTGTGTTGTTGCCAAAATTAGCCGTAATGGTCTGGGTATCGGGCGTTTCCCAATCGTCCTGAAACGCAAACCGCCCGCCTGCCGATACCACTTTGGTCGGATAATCAACGCCCAGCCCCCAGCGCATCACGTCAATTTCGTGGGTGCCGTTGTTGAGGGCTTCGCCGGTGCCCCAGTTCCAAAACCAGTGCCAGTTGTAATGAATCAGATTATCGTGATAGGGCTGACGCGGGGCCGGGCCTTGCCAGAGGTCATAATCGAGGTTGGCCGGCACGGGGGCTGGTTTGCCTTTGCCGATGGATTGCCGCCAGTTGGTGTACCAGCCCCGCGCAAAATAGACCCGGCCAATGGCACCCGACCGCAACTCACCAATTAAGGCGTTGACGTTGCTGAACGAGCGTCGCTGACTGCCCATCTGCACGAGCCGGTTGTATTTACGGGCGGCTTCAACGGCCATTTCACCCTCGTGCGGGTTGTGACTGCACGGTTTTTCAACGTAAACGTGCTTGCCCGCCTGACAGCCCATAATGGTGGCGGGCGCGTGCCAGTGATCGGGCGCGGCAATGGCGAGCGCGTCGAAGTCTTTCTTTTCGAGCAGTTTACGGATGTCGGTCACGCCCTGGGGCCGTTTGCCGGTCAGCTTCTCGATCTCGGCAATGGTTTTGTTGAGCACCGTTTCGTCAACATCGCAGATGTAGCCGACTTCGACGTTGGGCAGTTTGGCGAAAGTTTTAGCCAGAAACAGGCCCCGGCTGTTGGTACCCATCACGCCCACCACGACTTTATCGTTGGGTGCGCCGGAAAAGATACCTCCCGCCGACAGCGACGCGGGTTGCCGCCCCGGAGACAGCAGCAGGCCCGTACCCGCGAGGGAAACCGTGCGGAGAAAATCACGACGGTTGGTTTGGTCAGTCATCAGCGTGTTGGTTTGCAGGATTTAACGGAGAAAGAGTAACGGGTCGGTTGGTTACTGTTCAAAGGCACCGCTATACCGGCCTGTATTTTTGGAACGGGGTTGGCCCGTAATGCCGGTTGGCTACGCCACATCAAAACTACCCGAATGTCGGGGGGAACAGCTAACTATCCGGTGGAGACTTGTTTTGGGGAGCCGGGGCCAGGTCGAGGTTCTGAATGGCAGGAGGTAGTTCATGGCGCATCAATCACTCCGGGCTGCTACCGAACAGGTAACGATTCAGACGTGGCCCCTGGTTTGTATCTGCTGCTGATCTACCGCGACGACAAAGTAATTCACGTCGGCAAATTATTGAAGCAGTAAGCACAGTAGCTACGATTACGTGCTGTCAGATAATATGCGCTTTGCTTCTTTTTGCAAGTGCGAGGAAAGTACCGTCAAATGCGAGGAAAGTACCGTCGCGGGGGAAGCCCATTTATTCTCTATTTTTTTTGGTTTCTGAACGCGTTTTTGTTTTCCAAAAAAAAGAACTCCCCCCTATTAATAATTAGTTAGTATTCTTTTATTTAACTTATTAACTATTAGGGTCTCTGTAACTATCTGATTGTTAGATTGTTACAGAGGTGAAATGCGAGGAAAGTACCGTTAAATGCGAGGAAAGTACCGTTTGAGTGCGAGGAAAGTACCGTCAAGTGCGAGGAAAGTACCGTCGAAATGCGAGGAAAGTACCGTCAAATGCGAGGAAAGTACCGTCAAATGCGAGGAAAGTACCGTCAAGTGCGAGGAAAGTACCGTCAAACCGCATTTTGAGCGCATACAGGCCTTTTCTTACGTCATTATCTCCTGAACTCCTGGCCTTATATGGCCCTGCAAAAACCAAATGCGAGGAAAGTACCGTCAGAGTTATCCACAATTGTGGATAACTTAATCAGGTTATGAGGCTGGTATAGTACCCACAATCAAATGCGAGGAAAGTACCGTCAATCATACCGGATACCAGTCGACACCTGGCTATTAAGCCATTGTGGTATTGATACTTGGTTCAACACCGATAGAAAAGTATATTTGTATAGACAGTTGGCCGTGAATCAATTCAGCTTGTATGCCCCTTAAAAAAGAACCCGCCGGTCAGCTCACACGCTCATTAGACACGGCATCCGTTAAGTCAACCGATACGCGACAGGATCGAATTGTGGCCCAGCACAACGATTTAATTCGCGCCCAGTATGATATGTCGCTGCTGGAGATCCGGTTGTTTGTGGCGATGCTGGCCCGGATCAACAAAGGAGACAATGAGTTTACGCTGAGCCGAATCCCGATCAGTGAACTGTATCCCGATGATAAAGTGGGCGGCAAAACCTACACGCAGGTCCGTAAAGCCGTGGTTCGGTTAGCGAGTCAGGTGATCACCGTTGACTCTAAAGACAACTGGGGCGTTCGGGAAATTGTCAGTAACCCGCTCATGGCAACCTGCCGCTACAAACAGGGGTCGGGTTATGTGGTGGCGCAGTTCAACAACTTCATTAAGCCGTATCTGCTCGAACTGAAAGGTGAATTTACGGTAGCGCAGGAATTGACACTGATGAGTTTTCGGAGTTTTTACTCCCACCGGCTATACTGGCTCCTCAAACTGTCGGCCTACCGGCGCGATACCATCACGGTTGGGCTGGCATCCATTAAAACAATGCTGAACCTGACCGACCGTTACGGAAATTTCAGTGACTTCAAACGCTTTGTGTTGGATGTGGCCCGGCACGAAATCGCTTCCTCCGACATGGCCTTCGAGTACGCGCCGGTTAAAGAAGGCCGGACCGTGGCTGCCATTCAGTTCAATCTGCTCCGCCCGGTGGTTGTTCATCAGGAAGATACCGAACTGCCCGACGGTGTGCAGCAGAAACTGACTGAATTAGGCGTGTCGCTCAAGTCGCTGCGGGAGATAAAATCGCGGTACAATCAGGGGAAAACTACCGAAGAGTATATCCGGTTTGTCCTGAACTATTACGACGAAGCCAATACCAAAGGCCGGGTTCGGTCGCTGGCCGGGGCTATCTTCAAAGGCTTGACGACCGATCAGTTAGCGCGTGAGTTTGGGGTTTGGAAAGCCGAAAATCAACCCGTTTACAAAGCCCCGCAACCCCGTCAGTTGCGGATGTCGAGCGAGAAAACCATTCCGTTGGACGAACTCAGAACGGGCTGGGAAGTGATGAAACGCAAAGGACTCACCAACCACGAAACGTTTGAAGACAGCATGGCCGAGTACCAAAATAACCCGATGTACCGGATTGAAGAACGAGACGGGAAAGAATACTTGGTTGTGCAGGAGTGAGTGGTCTCGTTTTATCCTGTAAAATTCATACCCCTCCCCTACCCTTCTGATAATCAGTCATTATTATGCCGAAATTACCGCTCTGCATCACGATAGGACACCGTGTCCTATCGTGATGCAGAGGTGCTTTTATCAGCTAAATAAGAATCATTTGCCACGATAGGACACGCTGTCCTATCGTGACATAAAACTGCATCAGGCGGTTTGACAGGATAGTAATTCGGCTATTTTTTTCTGGAGTTTCCGGCAGTCAAGGGGTGTTAGCCGGCCATTCGCCAAGGCTCGAATCTCGTTTCGCAGCCGGTTGGGCAGGGGGGAGGGCTGCTCATCCGGGCCGGATTCTGTTGAAGAAGACACCGCAACGCTACCCGCCAAAATAGCGTCAACATCGGTAAGGGGAGCCTGTGCATCGGCCTTAGTGAGGCTGTTAATGACGGCCTTGGTCAGTTTTTGTTTTCCCGCCAACACCTTCCGTTTCAGGTCAGGAGCTAATTTTTCGAGGCCAGCCGCAAAATCGCCATCCCGCCGAATCGTTCGGCTGCTAACCCCGTGTTCCTGCCCCAGCCTGTCGGCAACGTTACGCTGCGAAGCCCCGACATTCAGGTTTGACCCCCGCGCCGATTTCTGTTGCAGATAACGCATCCCCCGCAGGTAAGAAGCCTGCTCGGCGGTCAGGTTCCGCCGGCCCAACTGGTAATCAATCATGTAATCCCGTACCTCGCTGAGCGACGGGAACCGGATCAGGTTGATTCTGAAATCTACATGATGTTGCTGGATAACCCGGTAGCGGTTGTGACCATCGATCAGCACAAACGCCGGTGCATCATCGGTCCCCAAACCGGCAATGGCCTTGGTCGTTTCCCAGATGGTAAGCGGGTCTTTTACGCCGTGTTTCAGGATGTTTTGCGTCAGTTGCGCCAGTTCATCATCGGCTAAGGGCGGAATCAGATCACGGAGTTGGTCAAGGATAACCAACTGACTTTTGATGTTTTCTTCTGCCGACAGCAGGGAGGGGCGCACGTCAACGGTTTTCTCCCGCATGAGGCCCATAAAGTCTTTCTTTGCCATCTCACAAGGTCATTATTTCGGTGGCTAACTGATAATACTGATGCCAGGAGAGCGATTTGGGCGCATACGTGTACAGGTCTTCTTTGGCTACCTGCGACTGTTTGATAACCGTTGATACCTCGATGACAGTCTCATAAATGGGAAAATTGCGGTAGCTCTCGCGGATGTGGGTCATCATACTCTTGTGAACACTTTGGTTTTTATGCACCATCGTAAACACAATGCCTTTCACGGTTAGCGTCGGGTTGATGTACGTGCGGACTTCGGCAATGCGGTTGAACAAACTCTCAACACCGTGATAAGCCGATGCTTCGGGTTGAATGGGCACTAAGCAGTAATTTGAAGCGACTAACGAGCAGGTGGTGCAGATGCCGAGGCTGGGCGGGCAGTCAATAAGAATGTAGTCGAATTGTGACCTGGCTTCTTCGAGCTTTACCGTTAGTCGGCGGTCAGACCCGATGGCGTTGCCCAATTCCGATTCTTTGTAGGCCATCCGAATGTCAGACGGAGCCAGAAAGAGTTGATCCGTAATGCCAAGCAAGGGTAGGGGAGTGGTTCCCAGCAGTGCGTCAATCACTTGTTCTTCGGGCGTATGCACCCCAAAACACTGCGAGAGGTTGCCTTGTGAATCCATGTCCACCAGCAACACGCGGTTTCCCAATAGACTGAGGGCTTTCCCAACGTTGATGGTGGTGGTGGTTTTGCCGACTCCGCCCTTGTGGTTGACGATGGAGATCACGATAGCCTTATCGAAAAGACTGTCGGTATAACCATATTGCCTCACGGCTTCATCGAGCGTGGGCAAGTGCTTGGCTGGCACGTCTTTCTGATTTGTTAATGCCTTGTGAAGGGTTTTGGCCGGAATACCGGCTTCTTTTTCAATCTGAGACAGGTTGAGAGCGGGTTTGGCACGCAGGAACCGCACTAATTTATCGTGGGTCAGCATATAGGGTAGGGTAAAAATATATCTTTTGTAAAAGTAGAAAGAACTATTTTTATCCACAAGGCCAATACCTGATAGAAAATAGACTCGAAAACCGGCTGATTCAGGTAAATTACAACTAACGGACTGCGCTGTATTCCAGCACCAAAAACGAACCGGGCAAAACCGGAGCGCGGGGCCGGGGATTCTCGGTCGTAGCTGCCGGAGCCTCGCCATACTGCGCCGTTGTCACAAATACGTGATGGCTGGCCGGGTCAATGGTACTGGTTCGCGCTCCGCGCTGGGTGGTCACGGTTTGGACAACGGCAAAATGGCCGGGCTGATCTTCGCGTACCACCGTCAGCGAGCCTTCGCCGTTGGAGCTGATAGCCGACCCGGTTGCCGTATCAAACACCGCGCCATCCACGCCCGCGCCGATGGGAACCGTTGCCAACAGCTTGCCCGTCTGCGAATCGAGTACAATCATCTGCTTGTTGTGGCAGGTGCTGAACAGCCGGTGCCGCCCCTTGTCGAAGGCTAATCCGGTTGGTTCTTCACCCGTGCCAAGCGACCATTTATGCCTGACTGCCAGCGTTTTGGCATCAAAGACGGCCACTTCGTTTTTGTCTTCGAGGTTCACAAAAATCAACCCGTTGTCGTCGGTAACGGCGGCTTCGGGTGCGCCCCCCAACTCAACCGTGCCAACAACATCGCCGGTTTTCGCGTCGAGGACGGTCGCGCTGCTGCCTTCGTTATTGAAGATAAACACCCGGCCCGAAAACGCATCGTACATGATCGCGTCGGGTTTTTTGCCGGTCGGGATGTCTTTGATGGGCTTGAGTGTTTTCAGGTCAAACTGCGTGGCGGTGTTGGGCCGGCCGTTGGTGGTGTAGCCGACATTGGCCGATACCACCACCGCAATGCCATGCACCCCCGGTGTGGGACTGACGACCCCAATTTTTTCGCCCGTTTTCAGGTTTAGTACATCCACCTGATTGCCGTGCGAGACGTATAACCGCCCGCCTTCGGCATCGGCCAGCAGGTAGTCCCAGCCGCCTTCGCCCCCGATGGTGGTTTTCTTAACGAGTTCGTAATTGGCCGGGGTCTGGGCCGGTAAAGTACCCGTCAGCGACAGGGCCAGGGCGGTGATCATGAGCGTTTTCATGCTGTTATTGTTTATGGATTTATTGATTGCCCCGTAATTTAAGTTTTCTGTCATTCCGAACGGGGCGGCCCGTGCGGAACGAGGAATCTTTCGACCATCAAGGGTGGTAGCCGCCTTATCAAGAGATTTCTCGTTCGGCACGGGCCGCCCCGCTCGGAACGACAGAAAAGGCAGATTTGTCTTTATACGCCAGCCGCAACAATCCCGGAAAAATCAGCAGCAGCAACGGCAGGGCCGCGCAGAACCCGCCAATCACCGCAATGGCTAACGGCTGGTGCAGTTGCGCCCCCTGCCCGATGCCCAACGCCAGCGGCAGCAGGGCCATTATCGCGCTGGTAGCCGTCATGAGTTTGGGCCGGATGCGGGCCGAAATCGCAAATTCAATAGACTCGGCAACGGGGGCCGTGCGGTGATGGTTGGCAAACTGCTGAAAGGTAAAAATAGCGTTTTCGGCAATGATGCCCACAATCATGATAATCCCGGTGTAGCTGCCCACATTGAGCGGGGTGCGGGTCACGAACAACGCAATGAATGACCCCGACACACCCAGCATCGACAGCAGCAGAATAAGCCCGGCGGCCCGCCAGTCGCGGAACAAAAACAGCAGCACGATGAACACCAGCAACGAAGCCGACAGCAAAATCAATAGCAACTCCCGAAACGATTGTTGCTGCTGGGCATAGGCCCCGCCGTATTCGACGTGCTGCCCGGACACCAACGCCACCTGACTATCCACTTGTTGCTGAATCTCGCGGATGACGCTGCCCAAATCCCGGCCCGACAGACTGGCCGTAACCGCTACCATCGGCTGCAGGTTTTCGCGCTCGATTTCTGCCGTACCACTGTCCACCCGCACCGTGGCAAAGGCCGACAGCGGGCGGCTGCGGCCATCGGCGGTGAAAACGGGGCTTTGTTGCAGAAGGCCCAGGTTACTGCCTGCGTCGGGGTATTTGAGCCGCATTTTGATGAACTGCGCCCCTTCCAGAATCGTACCGACCTCATTACCCCGGAGCCGGGTGGTGAGTTGGTTCTGTAGGTCCATCGGGGTCAGGCCAAACTGTAACAGGGCCGACGGCACGGGGGTGAATACCACCGACGGCCCGGCAATGGTTACGCCGTTGAAAACATCGGCGGTGCCGGCTACCTTCGTCACGATGCCACCGATTTTGTCGGCAATGGGCCGGAGTTCGGCTGATTCGTTGCCGAATACTTTGACTTCAATCGGGTTGGGATCGCTCATCAAATCGCCGAGCATATCGCCGATTACCTGCCCGAAATCAACGCTCAGGGCGGGTTGGTTCGCTTCGATTTTGGCCCGTAAGTCGTCAATCACGGCGTTGGTGGAGCGGCTGCGGTCTTTTTTGAGCGAGATCAGGTAATCGCCTTTGTTGGGTTCGGTGATGAAAAAGCCCATTTGCGCCCCCGTTCTCCGCGAAAAAGCCGCCACTTCGGGAATCGTATGCACCAACTTATCAACCTCGTTAAGCATGGCGTTGGTCTCATCGAGCGAGGTGCCGGGTTCCGAGTGGTAGTCCAGCACGATGGCTCCTTCGTCCATTTCGGGCAGAAAGCCTGTCTCCAACTGACTGTAAATCAACCCAATTGCCAGCACCATCGCCCCGGCGATCCCCAGGGCAAATACCGGACGACGGATAAACACCGACAGCCAGCGACCGATGGCCGGGTGCGGAACGTGAGCGGCCTGCTTGCGGGCCAGAAACCCGAACAGGCTGTAAACGACCGGCAACCCCAGCCAGGTAATCACAAACGAACAGGTCAGCGTGATAACCATCGTGGTTGCCAGCACCTGAAAAAATGCCCCGGCCACCCCGCTCATCAGCGAAAACGGAATGAAAATTACGATGGTACTCAGTGACGAGCCGATCATGGCCGGCAACAAATCGGTGATGGCCTGCCGGATGGTGCCGGGCGTGGACTGCCCGCCCTGCATTTCCTCAACGGCGTGAATCTGCTCAACAATCACGACCGCGTCGTCAATAATCAGGCCGATGGCAGCCGCAATGCCGCCGAGGGTCATAATGTCCAACGTGTAGCCGATGCTGTACAGAACCAATAGCGCCGAGGCCAGAATAACGGGGATAATCAGCAAAATCACGACGCTCGCCCGCAGCGACCGCAGGAACAAACTCGTAACGATGATGGCTAAGATCAGCCCGATTAAAATACTGTCTGTCACGCCCTTAACGGCTTCGCCTACGAAATCGGCCTGGACGTAGGTGGGGGTCAACTTCACGTCGGCGGGCAGCAAGCGTTGCAGTTCGCGCACTTTTTGGGCTACGCCGTCGGTGAGGGTGATGAGGTTGGCCGAGGGCTGTTTTACCACGTTAATCAGCACCGTTTCCCTGCCGTTGGCCTCGATTTTGGTGAACTCCTGCTGCTCGTGGAGTTCGACGGTGGCAACGTCGGCGAGCCGGACAATGCGTTGCCCGCTGCTCTGCACTACGATGTTTTCTACGTCCTGCCGCGAGTGAACCGTTGCGTCGGTCAGGGTCAGGTAGAGCCGGTTGTAGTCGGAAGCCAGTCCGTCAGACTGGATAAAATTGGTGTTGGCGAGTGCCAGCGTGATGCCCGCCGGGGTCACGTTCAGCCCGGCGAGTTTGTCGGGTTGCAGCACGATCCAGTATTCTTTGGTGCGCCCGCCCATCACCTGCACGTTCGACACGCCCGGCACCCGGCTCAGATAGGGCCGGATGGTGTACTGCGCCAGCCGCCGGAGTTCGATCAGATCGCGGCCTTTCGATTCTACTGCGTAGTCAATGACGGGCATAATCGAGGGTGACATTTTCTCGACCGACAGGCTGGTGTTGGGCAGTAAGGTGTTCTGAATCTGGCTGATACGGGCGTTGACGCGCTGGATCGACACGTCCATATCAACCGACCAGTTCAGGTAAATCGACAGTTCGCAACTGCCCCGGCTGGTCGTACTCCGCACCATCTGCACACCCTCGACCTGGTTCACCGCGTTTTCTAAGGGCTGGGTAATAGCCACCATCATCAACTCGACGGGCTGCTCGCCACTGTCGGCAATGACCTTGATTTTGGGGAACGTTCGTTCGGGAAACAGCGACACCTGAATGTTGCGGTAGGCGGCAAATCCACCAACGAGCAGCAGCAGCAGCACCGCCAAAATCGGCTTGCGAAACTGAAAGATTCCGGGCCACGCTTGGTCGGGCCACTGGTCCGTCATCACGGCTTGGTCGGGCCACTGGTCCGTCATCGCGGCTTGGCCGGGTTGTTGGCCTGTCGTAGCGGGTTGGCCGGGTTGCGCCTGATCGGGTTGTGGGTCATTCATGGGCGGGGCTTGGTTATCCGCACCGACGCAGAATCGGCCAGGCCATACCCGCCCCGGCTGATGATGCGGTCACGCGGGCCGAAACGGGGGCTGAGAACTTCGATACGTTCCGTAGTTTGCAGGCCGGTCTTGACCGGGACGCGCACGGCGGTACTGTCGTCAATGAGTTTCATCACCCAGAAATCGGTCTGGAGTTCATTTGCCAGCACCGCGCTTTTGGGCAATGATTGGGCGTTGGCCCGTTGCTGATCGGTGAAGGTAATGCTGAGTTGCAACCGGGCGGGCAACACCATCGGCTGGTTTGGCACCACCACAAACCGCTCCGTTTGCGAAAGCGAATCCGTCAGGGCAAGCGTTCGGGAGACGCGGCCACCCACCGTCCGGCCATTGGGCAACCGGATAACGCAGGTACTGCCGATATGCACCGAGGAATCCTGTTCGGCGGGTACTTCGATCAGAAACACGAACATATCGGGGGCCGAAAAACTCGCCAGCAACGCCCCGTCCTGCACGTATTCGCGCTCTTCGGCGGTTACGCGCGTGACCAACCCCGCATCGGGCGCACGGATGATGAGTTGGCCGATGTTTTTGAGCGAGGGGTCGTGGAGGTAATTTTTGCCGCCGAGGGCGTAGGCTTCTTTGGTTTCAAGGCCGAACAGGGGTGATCCTTTCCGCAGTTGGTCCCCGATTTTGACATACACTTTCGTCACGTAGCCCGCAATCGGTGATTTCACGTCTCCGCTGGTGAGGTAGTAGGTCATGCCCCGGAATGTTTTATCGAGCCGGAACGAATCCGTTGCCATCGTCACCACCTCAACCGGCGTTCGGGGCCGGGTCTCGGCGGGCGCATCGGTCGAGGTCGTGGACGATGAGCCGCAACGGGTGAGGAGCATTGTAAACACCGAAAAAAACAGGAAAAACAGGAGTCGTTTCATAAATCCGGCGTTCCGGTGGGTTTCTCTTTAAAAATTCCGGTAATTAAACTCACTCACTAAGCGTTGCCGCAGCACAGCCAACTGGTTCAGGTTCAGCTTGATGTTCTGGTATCGTTGCACAATCAGCAGGTAATCAATGGCCGACATATCGCCCCGGTAAAGCCGGGCCTGACTGATGGTGAGCAGGTTTTCGACATCGGTGGTTTGTTTTTCGGTCAGGCCCAGCAGCGTCTGATTCACCCGCAGTTGCTCGTTAACGGTGCGGAGCCGCAGGTTGTAGCGGTTGATGTACTGATTGCGGTAGTTCTGAATCGTTACCTGGCTGACGTTCAGCTTCTGATACTGCAACCGGCGCTGACCGCCGTTATAAATCGGCATCGCAAATCCCAGCCCCAAACTGTAGCCAAACCGCCGGGTGATGAGGTCGGCACTGATGGCGTTGGTACCGACGTTGGCGATGAAATCGAGTGCGGGGCGGTAAAAAATGTCAACCACCCGGCGATTGCGTTCGACAATCAAACTGTCGAACCGGAAGCGAAGCAGGTACGGGTTATCATCCAAGGGAAACACGGCGCGGGGAACAAGGCCCGGCTTTTCGAGGTGAACCAGCCCGGTTTCGGGCAGGTTACAAAGCGTGTTGAGGGTCAGCAAATCCTGCAAAAACTGAATCTTGGCTGCCTCGTGGTTGATCTCGCTCTGCTGCAAATCCACCCGAAACGCCAGATAATCGGACTGGGTAAAGATGGCCGACCGGAGCAGTTCTTTCAGCGTGTTGTTCTGCCGGGTGAAGATCGCCACCAATTCGCCGTAGATCGTCATCTGCCGGTAGTCCTGATAGGCCGTCAGATAAAGGTCGGTAACGGCTTTTTCGAGGTCGTTGCGGTTGATACGCAGGGTATTACGGAGAGAATCACGCAGGGCTGCGTTGAGGCCGTTCTGAATGCGGAGGTTGCGCCGGTAGAGCAGGTTGCGGTTGGCCTGAATGAGTCCCGTATACTGCCCGCCGTTGGTGGTGCTTTGGTCGTAGCCGTAGTTGGTACCGGCGGGGGCATACAGGTACTGCCCGATAGCCTGCACGTAGGGTTTGTTGATGGCCACGTTCAACAGGCTATCCAAGCGGTTCAGGATCAGCCCGTTGGCGTTCTCTTTTAGCAACGGGCTGTTTTGCAGAGCCTCGTCAATATAGCCGTTCAGCGTTCGGCGGGGCAGGGTATCCTGGGTAAAAGCGGGGCCGGGTAGTGCCCCAAACCAGAGCAAACCGGCTATAAATAAGTAGATTGACCAGGGGCGATTAGTCAGCATTCACAGGTTGAGTTGACAAAATGACGGGTAAATGTATGCGTAAAATCAGAACGCTTCCGAAATATTGAAGTAGAGGCCGTGCGTGTTTCGGCCAAAGGCGGCATCAACCCGCAGGTTGACGTGTTCTTTGCGGCTCAACAAAAACCGCAGTCCCGCCCCGGCTGTCATCTTTGCGTCGGGTATCGAAAATTCATTCACCTGATGAGCCACATCGCCAGCCGCCACAAACACCGCTCCGCCCAGCCGCCCAACGATTCGTTGCCGGATTTCGGCTTGTACTACAATCGCATTATTGTCGCGGTAACGCCCGTTGTAGTAGCCCCGCATCAGCATCGAACCGCCTACGGTAGCGGCTTGTTTGAACGGCACCGTCCCCTCATTGATATTCAAAAAAAGCTGCCCGGCCAGCACCGTTTTGGGGCCGAGGGAGCGGTAATGCCGCAGATCGAGCAGGTAGTTGGTGAAGGTAAAATCGCTGCCCAACGCCTGCCGGTAGCCCAGTCCCGACACTTCGGCGTACCAGCCCCGCGTGGCCGAATAAATATTGTCGCGGGTGTCAATGATACTCACCAGACCCAGACCGTGCGTGTGGCTGCCCAACCCGCCAATGAGGGTGTTGTCGGGATACGGTGTAGTGGATGAGCGTTTGACGTTGAATGTGTTGAAATATTGATCCTGCACGCCCAGAAACCAACCCGGTTTAACCTGCCGCAGCACTTTGAGGTAGGTACGAAAGCTGCTGTACGAAATCAGTTCGCGGTGGTCGGGGCGGGTATCGTTGCCGATGCCGTAGTAAAATTCGGGGAACTGCGTGTAAAGCAGATTCGCTTTGATGAGGTATTTCTCGTCGCGGGTGAAGATGGTCATCAACTGATCGAGCACCAACTGATGGTTTTGGGTGTAGATCGCGGCCACATCAACGTTGGAAGTGCGGGCATTGGCCCCGGCTTTGAACAGACACGCCCCCAGCAGCCCGTAACCAACGTGGGTTTCGGGGGTGTAATAAACAATCGGCAACGGAATAATCTGCACCTTGTGATGCGGCACGGCAAGGGAGTCTTTAGCCGTCTGAGCTGCGGCACGAACGCCGGTTAGCAGCAGCAAGCCGTTGACAATCAAAGCCAAACGAAACGAGAAGCGAAGCTGGGTCATTCTGCATTTTTTAGTTAGAACAAAAAACGGAGCGTTGGCTTAGTGATCGCCGATTAAATGACGATTAATGTTTAGACCTTCTGTCGGATTTGTCAGACGGAGACATTTCGGGAATGGGGCTGGCGTGGCAATCACCATCGGTATCTTACATCCGACAAAGCACGGGGCAAAAAGCAAAGTGCCTATCAGGGCCGGTACACCCTCACCGGCAATCATAGCGACTATGTGGATGACCCTGGCTTCACCGCCGATGGCAACTTTCGGGACAGCATACTTTATCACGCCGGAACGATTCTCTTCAGGTAAAACCGCTGAATCAGTTCCTGACCGGATGATTCGTACCGGATCAGTCCGGTCGCGCTTAAACCAATAAAGCATTGTGAGATGGGCCAACTTTTGAATCAGTTGCCTACTTTCATCAATTCGGTCAGCAGGCAATTAGGTGAATTGGCCTTTTAATACCCGGATGTGCGATTGAGACTTGCGCGGAGCCGCTGCCTTATGGCCTTTCGATAGCCAGGGGGCTGATGGAGACGCAAATACCGGTTTTAGCGATCCTGTTAACGAGGTACTCGCTTTCGGTACCCGCTTGCGCGATGGGGACTTTTTTGCTTTTTTCATGGTCAGTTATTGGTAAATGGTTGTCATTGAATGGTACGTCGTTCGCTCAGCGGGCCGTCCCTGTGGTTCAGGTGCGCCTGGTAAATCGGGCTGTGAAACGCATCCAGCCGGTCCATCAGCGTACTCAGCCCGCGCTGTTCGGCTTCCGTAAGGTCGCCTTTGAAGAGGGCGGTGGCCTCGTTCATGGCGGGCTGAAAAGCCCGGAGCGTGGCCCAGCCGGACTCGGTCAGGGTGAGCAGACGGGTACGTTTGTCGGCGTTGTCGTCGGTCTGGGCAACGAACCCGCTGTCGATCAGGCGTTTGATGACCAGCATCCCCGACGCTTTTTCATTGACGATGGCCGCCACCAGGTCCGTTTTGAACATACTGCCCCGCCCGGCTAAGTAAGCCAGGGCAATAAAATCGTCGAACGCCAGCAATGGGGCGGTCTCGAACGCCTTCTTGACATAGACCCGGAAGTAGCGGTACAACTTTGTCACCAGGTGCGTCAGCCGGGTTTGCAGTACGGGTACGTCCGCCGAATAGTAGCGGTAGCCGGTGTCGGTCACCGCCGGGCCGGGTTCGTTGGCCGAGGCCCAGGCCAGAAAATTGGCCCGGGTCTGCCGGGTGGGGTCGGGAAACGCCTGCTCGAAGGCACCGCCGAGGTCGATCAGGTCTTTCAATAAGGTCGTGTTCATGGTACGCTACTTTTGGGGGTGGACGGGTCTTACGAACCCCTCTTGTTCATAAATACACAAATTATACCGGGAGAACGCCTGTTTCACAGGGATATAGGCCAGATACGCCAACTATTTTGCTAATTAATAAACTATTCTTGATCAGATTAAGTTCAGTAATTGACAATCACCACCCAAAACAGGCCGATACTCCTTTGCCCCGTGTCTGTCCCGGCACAGTCGTTTGCCGACCCCCAAGTCGGATGGCCCACGTCAGATGGCCCAAGCCCGGCCTGTTATTGAGTGCGTATAGTATGTACCGTTAGTATCCGTCAACCCCAAAACCAACCCCCGGTATGAACACGATTCTCCGCCAGCCGACCTGCTCCACCGCCGACCGGATTCTGTACATCCTGCTCGACTTCGACCTGCCCGTCGCGGCCCTGACGGGTCAGGCCGATTTTACCCGCGACTTGGGCCTGGACTCTCTCGACCGGACGGAACTGCTACTCCGGGTCGAGACCGACTTCGGCATCCACATCGCTGACCGGGACTGGCACAACCTCCGCACGATGGACGCGCTGACGGCCTACATCGAGATCGAGGAAGGCATAACTGCCCCAATGCTGATAACTGCTTCATTCAGTGAGCAATAGTCTCACTTGCTTGCTCCGTGCCGACTATTTTTTCGTAGAGGTCGGAGATGGATGTGTTCTTTTCGTGCAGGAACAGGGGGTTGTGGAACTGGTCGAGCTTGGTGAGCAGGTTCGCCAGTTCTGCCTGTTCGCGTTCGGTCAGGTTGCCCACAAACAGGGTCATCGTCTGGGCCATGATGGGCAGCACCTGCGCCAGCATATCCCGGCCTTTCTGGGTGATGGCCATCTGCCGGACGCGGTGGTCGTGCAGGTCGTTGGTCTGGGTGACGAGTTCGCTGTCCAGCAACCGCTTGATAACCAGCATCCCCGACGCTTTCTCGTTGATGTTGGCCTCGACTAAGCTCATCTTGGTCATGCTCCCGTTCATCGCCAGCAGGACGAGGTAGATAAAATCGTCGTAGGTGATGAGCGGGGTGCCGTCGAGGGCTTTTTTGACGTGCTGCTTGTGGTAGCGGTAATCCATCGAGAGGTATTGCACGATATAGGTCGGCAGCGTCGGCAGCGGGGGCAGGTAGTTTCGCTCCAGTACCGATTCGCTGACGGACGGTTTGGCGGGCATCTGCTGGCTGAGCCAGTCTGCGAAGTTGGCCATCGTCTGCTCGTCGGGGTTGGGAACCTGCTGCTCGAAGGCGTTTTCCAGGTCAATCAATTCTTTGAATAGTACCGTATTCATGGACGTATGTGCATTATGTTTCCGCAAAGTTAGTTGATTCATGGACAACCTTATCCGGTGAAAGGAGCCGTTTCAGAACGATTTGCAAAAAAAGTTTTCTGACGACTCCATTGAATCCTGCTGCTTCAATCTGGCAACTGACCTCGTGTATTGAACCGTAGTACATTGACTTTCAAATATTTGTGTTGTGTACTGGTACTGAATCCAGAACGGAAGATCGCCAGAGACCCAATCAGCAAGGGCGATAAGAAAAAGAATATCTGAAAAATTTAGTCAATAAGTGAACAAATTTGAGGACAGCATGGTTTATTAATTGACAATCACCTACAACAACTGTCAACCATGAAAACAACGGTCTCCCTTTTGGCTCTGGCCCTCCTGCACGGGGTCGTTACCGCCCAAACCCCAGCCCTGACGCTTGACGAAGCGGTGCGGCTGGCTCAGCAACACAGTACCGCCGTCAAGGTCAATGCCGCCGATCAGGGTGCCGCCCTCGCCCGCGTCCAGCAGGCCCGCGACCGCTATCTGCCCAACGTGACGGCCAACCTGAGTTACGTCCGCATCAGCGACAACATCCGCCCCTTTACGGTGTCGCTGCCCGAAGTCGGCGCGGTCGAGCTGAACCCCCAGATTCTCAACCAGTCGTACAATAACATCGCGGTGCGGCAACTGCTTTGGGCCGGTGGCGCGGTCAAGCTGGGGATTCGGGCCGCCGAGCGCGAAGCCGAAGCCCTGCGGCTGGAAGCCGGTCAGCATCAGTTGCAGGCCGCCGACAACGTGACCCGGATTTGGCAAAACCTGTACCTGCTGGCCACCTCCGAGCAGCTTATCCGGCAAAACGTCCGGCTGCTGACCGACCGTCGGCGGGACGTGACCAACCTGGAAAAGCAGGGAATCGTGCTGAAAAACGACGGACTGAAGATTGACTTAGCCATCTCGACCCTCGAAGCGAGTCTGGTGGAGATTCAGACCGGGCGGGCGATCAACACCTTCAACTTAGCCACCGCCACCGGCTCCTCCGAACAGGTTGCCATCGACACGACCGACTTTTCGCTGCCCACTGACGTGGCTCCGCTAACGGATTATCTGGCCGATGCCCAGCAAAACCGCCCGGAACTGCTGGCTCTGGGGCAACGCCGGGAAGCGGCCCTGATCGGCAAGCGGCTGGTGGAACTGAACCGGATGCCGACGCTCAGTCTGGGCGGCAGTTACGATTACAACCGGCCTAACCAGCGGGTGTTTCCCAACAAACCGGAGTTTACCGGCACCTGGCAGGCGGGGGCGTTTCTGAGCTTTACCCTCAGCGGCCTTTATACAAACCGGGCCAAAGAAACCGAAAGCCGCTACGGGCTGGAACGGCTCAACACCGCCCTGGATCAGGTGCGGGACGGAATTCGGATGGAAGTCAATGCCGCCTATCAGACCTACCTGAAAGCCCGGCAGCAGATCAGCCTCGCGCAGACGGCCATCGGACAGGCGACGGAAAACTTCCGCATCGAGCAGAACCGGCTCCGGGCCGGGGCCAGCACCCCAACCGATTTTCTGGAAGCCAACACCCGCCAACTCCAGGCCCAACTGAACCTCCGCACCGCCAAAGCCGATGCACGGCTGGCACTCTGGCAGCTTCAAAAAAGCACCGGCAAGGTCACGTATTAAGTCATTGCAATTCGTAAACCGTTCATAATCAACTTGTTTTTCCAACCAGTACATTTTTCCAAACACAACAACCAATGAAAACCAACCGCTTACTCCTCCTCGGCGCACTCGCCCTGACCACCCTGATGACCGCCTGCCAGTCCGGTCAGGAAACCGACAACGCCCAGCTTCAGGCTGACATCAGCCCGGTGATCCCGAAGGTAAACGGCACCGTGATTGCCCTGAACGTGACCGACAACCAGCCCGTGAAAGCCGGTGACACACTGGCCCGACTCGACGACCGTGACTTTGTGCTGCGGGTGCAGCAGGCCGAAATCGCCCTCGAACAGGCCAAAGCCAATGTGGTGGTAGCCCGCAAAACCAGCCGCTCCGCAACCCTCGGCACGGCTCCGGTGTCGGACAATGCCCAGGCCGCTGCCGCCGGGATCGCAGCCGCGCAGGAAGGGGTGAAAGCTGCCGAGGTGCGGGTGCGCCAGGCGACGCTGAACTTCGACCGGCAGGCGCAGTTGCTGGCCCAGGAGTCAACCCCCCGGCAGGTGTATGACAACGTGAAATCGGAGCAGGAAGCCGCCGAAGCCGGGTTGCGCGTGGCGCAGGCGCAGGTGGTGGTGCTGCAACGGCAGGCCAGCGCGGCCCGCAACCAGGTGACGACGGCCCAAACCCAGGCGGGCGTGGTCGGCGAAGGGATTCCGCTGGCCGAACTCGCCGTGAAACAGGCACGTACCAACTTAGAGAACGCCCGGCTGCAACTGTCCTACACCATCATCACCGCACCAACGGCGGGCGTGGTTTCGGACAAAAGCATCCAGCTTGGGCAGGTGGTAGCCGCCGGGCAGACGCTGCTGAAAGTGGCCGATGACCGCAAAACCTGGATCGTGGCCAACTTCAAAGAAACCCAGATGGCCGATATGCACGTCGGTCAGCCGGTGGAGGTCAACGTGGATGCCTACCCCGACAAAACGTTCAAAGGCCGGGTCGAATCGGTGGCTCAGGCGACGGGCGCGCGGTTTTCGATGCTGCCCCCGGACAACGCCACCGGCAATTTCGTGAAAGTAACCCAGCGCGTGCCGGTGCGGATCGCCTTCGCCGAAGCTGCCGATGCTGCCACCCCGTTGCGGGCCGGCATGAGCGTCAAGGTGCTGGTGAAAGACAAAATTTGAGCCAACCAATCGGGCGAGGGTCTTCCGGGACTGCCCGCCCGATTGAATCAACCACTTCTTTTTACCAATCAACCCACATGGAACTCTCCCTGGATACCGGCACAACATTGGCCCCGGTTGCGGCCACCCCAACCAGTACCGCCCCAACCTACGAAGTGGGCGCACGCAAATGGCTCATCACGATTACGGTGATTACCTGCGCGATCATGGAACTCATCGACACCTCGATCATCAACGTCGCCACCCGGCAGATTGCGGGTAACCTGGGAGCCACCATCGAAGAAACCGCCTGGGTGATTACGGCCTACGCCGTCTCGAACATTATCATCATCCCGCTGACGGGCTTTCTGTCGGACATCATCGGGCGGAAGGTATATTTCACGGCTTCGGTCGCGTTGTTTACCGTCGCGTCGTTTCTGTGCGGCTCGGCCCACAGCATCGAGATGCTGATTCTGTGGCGGTTCGTGCAGGGCATCGGTGGCGGTGCGCTGCTGGCAACGGCCCAGACGGTGCTGGTCGAGACGTTTCCGCCCGAAGAATTAGACAGCGCGAACGGCATCTACGGGGCCGGGATCGTGATGGGACCCACGCTCGGCCCGGTGCTGGGCGGCTACCTGACCGACAATTTTCACTGGGGCTGGATTTTTTACGTCAACATTCCCATCGGCATCATCGCCACGATCCTGTCCTGGAAGTTCATCAAAGGCACCAAAACCAAGCGGGAGGGCAAAATCGACTACCCCGGTATCCTGTTCATGATCGTCGGGATCGGCTGTTTGCAGATTTTCCTGGAAGAAGGCGAACGCAAAGACTGGTTCGACAGCAACCTGATTACCGCGCTGGGGATTGCCTCGGTCATCGGGCTGGCCCTGTTCATCTACCGCGAGCTGACGATCCAGAATCCGGTCGTGGATTTGAAAGTGCTGCGGAACCGTAACGTGGCCGTGGGGTCGGTGCTGCGGGTGGCCTTCGGGGTCGGGATTTACTGCTCGGTGTTTCTGTACCCGGTGTTTGTGCAGGGGTTTCTGGGCTGGAACGCCACCCGGACGGGTCTGTTGATGCTGCCCTCGTCGCTGATTACGGGGATGCTGATGGGCGCGATGGGTGCGGCTATTGGCAAGGGCGTGAACCCCAAACTGCTGGTCATCATCGGCTTTGCGTTCGTGATCGCCTACGAGGTGCTGACCTATTTCAGCGCGACGATGCAGGCGGGGGAAGCGGACTTTTTCTGGCCGCAACTGATTCGGGGCGTAGGCTTCGGCTTCATCTTCGTGCCGGTGGCCGGGCTGAGTCTGTCGGGGCTGAAAGGCAAGGACATCGCCCAGGCATCGGGCATCACCAATATGCTGCAACTGATGGGGGGCGCGATTGGCATTGCCGTGGTCAACACCTTTGTCACGCGCCGGATCAGCATCCACCGGATGGACTTGCTGCCGAATATCTCCCTGTCGAATCCGGCGGCTGTGGATCGGTTTCAGGGGTTGGTGATGCAGTTCCGGGCCGGGGGTCGCTCGTTGGTGGACGCGCAGAGGCTGGCAACGGGGGCTTTGGAAGGGGCCGTCTCGACCCAGGCCGCCGTGCTGAGCTACGCCGAAGGCTTTATGCTGATCGGCATTATCTGCGCGGCCGTGCTGCCGCTGGTGCTGCTGGCGAAGATCAAAAAAGGCGAGCCGATGGAGGTAAGCATGGGCCATTGACCCGCCAGCGAAGCGGTTATCTAACCGAAGATTAGCCGATTAGTCAGGACGGGAAAGGGGTATAAGATCGTCTTACCGTCCTGACTCAATTCTGTATCCCGAAAAGCAGAATCACAGTATTCCGAAAAACCGGCAACCGCATAATTTCGTTTACTTGATTCACAACCCCGACGCATGAAATTATCAGAGAAAGGCCCCCTCAAACCCGCGCCCGTGCTGGCCGGACCGGGCCAAAAAACCGCCGAAGCCATTCAGTCCTGGCCAACCATTATTTCGGCTACCCACTGGGATTTGTTCAACCGTTCCCGCGTGGACGGAGCCGATTTTTACGTGGACGAAGCCGAACTGGGTCATATTCACCTGAATGGCGAGGTTCATTTGGCCGCGACGAGCGAGCTGGGGCTACCCCTGCTGGCGCGGGGCTTGGTTGGCCCGCTGCCCTACGGTAAGGCGCATGGCGACTGGGTTTCGTTCATGATACGCACCGATACGGATGCCGACCACGCCACCTGGCTGTTTCAACTTAACTACGACCGGCTCCGGGGCGCGTCAATAACCGCCCTGACCGAGCGCATCGCAATGTATCAGATGCAGGCGATGAGGAATCCGTAAAAGCCGCCATGTCAGGTTCAAATGGGCCAACGGGTCAATAGTTCAGCGATGATAATGCGCCGGAAAAACGGAATAACCCCCTGGTAGTTTTTGCTATCGGGTGCACCCGTTGCTACTTACTGACGGTGTTCCGCAGCAGCAACCCCACCCAACTCCGGTAGGGTCACCAGCCGTCGGCGATGCGTTCGAGGGTGCCGAGGTCGGGTTCGTCGCCGAGGTGATATGCCGCAGCCATCGCCCGGTGGAGCCGTTTTTCGGTTTTTGGGAAAGCATCTGCGTCGCCAACGCCCCGCAACAGAATAAGTTCGGCGGAGAACGGGCCGATACCCGCCAATTGCTGCAATTGCGCCATCGCCTGTTCCCGATCCATCGCCCGTAGCGTGGCCCGGCTCAGCCAGTCGCCGGTGGCTTGGCCCAGGGCGCGGAGTTGCTCGACCTTACGGACGGCCAGCCCCCGGATCAGGGGCAGTTCGGCGAGCCGGTCCGGGGCCGGAAACCCGTGCATGATATGATCGCCGACTTCGACCCGCAGCCCGTGGTCTTCGGCGATGCGCCGGTTGAGGGCTGCCGCCTGCCGCACCGGAAGCTGATGCCCGATGATGGCCCGCGCAGCCGCTTCGTAGGGGCTGGGAAACAGGACGGGCCGTACACCGGGTTCCCGCTGCCGAAGATCGGCAAACACGGCATCGCGGGCGGCCACGTCGGCCAGACCCGTTCCGTCAATATCGAGCGACAGCATCTGTTCAAGCCGGGCGCGAATCTCGTCCGTCGTGGCCCCGTCGGGATTGTCCAGCACGTGGGCGCGTACTTCTTTGCCGGGCTGGTCAAGGCGCAGACCCACCGTTTTCCAGGACCCTTCCAGCAGCAGGGCCAGGTCAAGCACCTCCGCACCATCAGCGGTGCGGAGGGTATCGACAAAGGCGGCACTGGCGGAGAGGGTAACGCTGGCCGCCAGCGAATAATCGCCGGTGAAGCGCAGCGTGATCGGGTTGGTCGGGGTCATGCCTGATGGGAAGTTGCGGGTTGGGCATCGCGGTGGGGCCGGAACGTCCAGTTGATCCGTTCGCCCACCGGACGGGACGTTTTCAGCACGGCGTGTTCCCAGGTCTCCTGACAGCCGGGCAGCATAATCAGCAGCGTCCCGCTCTCCAGATCGTAGTCAATTACCTCGCGGCTCTCCAGGTGGCGCAGCTTGAACCGGCGCGTGCTGCCTAAGCTCAGCGAGGCAATGGCCGGGCTTTTGCCAATCTGCGGAAAACTGTCCGAGTGCCAGCCGATGGAGTCTTTCCCCGTCACGTAGCGGTTGCCGACGGCAAAATTGAACGTCAGCCCACTCAACGCCTGAATCCGGTCGCGGGTATCGAGCAGGAAGTCCGGCCAGGGTTTTGCCTGGATAACGCTCCCCCGGTATTCGTACCGGAAGTCATCGCCAAACAAACTCTCTTCGCGCGGTACGGGAATTTTTTTGCCGTACATGTTGATCTCGTCCCGCTTCCAGTCGAGTGCTTTGGACTGCTCAAACCAGTCGTTGGCTTCTGCCGTGTCCAGAAAGTTGGGGTAAAACGCCACGGGCGGTTCTACCTGAATCAGGGAATGGCTCATGTTGGCTGTTGGTTTACGATGAACTGACTGTCTGAGAAGCTGTTGGCGCGGGGAAGGGGCTGTCGGACGGGCATCTCGTTCCAGGTCCGTCCGTCGAGCAGCCGCCCGCCACTCCGGGCCATGCCGCCCCATTGCAGAAAAAAGAATGGAACCGGACCGCCGGACCGATTATGCCGGATGGCCTGATCCCGGATGTCGCGCACCCACTCGATGGGCATTGGCCGGGCGTTCGGACCCGACTCGCCGGCTAATGAAATCCAGTCGATACCGTCGAGGTTGAGGTCGGGCAGCGGCCCCAGCAGCGGCTCGATGGACAAAAACCGCACGGCAGCATTGACCCGTCGCAGGTCGTCGGCCCGGTGCAGCAGGCTCGCGTCTTCAATCGACGTACCCACCCAGACGTTGCCCGGCCAGTCGATCTGTTCCGAGAGGTTAGCGAGCCGACGGGCGCGTTTGGTCAGCACCTGATAAGTGTGCCAGGGGGTGGCCCGCATCGTGTCCACGATCTGCTGAATGTATTCCAGCGGCACCCTGGGGTGAAACATATCGCTCATGCTGCCCACAAAAATGTGCCGGGGTTTTCGCCACGTCCGGGGCAGGTTGAGCGTGTCGGGGTGCAGCGTCAGGTCGAAGCCGGGGCCGGACGTGCGCGGGTCGCCGTCGTGTTGGTAGCGGGCCTGCCCCATTTCTTTGAGCCGGGCGGCAAACAGCAGGGCGTAACAATGGTCGCAGCCCGGCGAAATCCGGTCACAGCCCGTCATGGGGTTCCACGAAGTTGTTTTCCACTCGATTACGCCGTTATCGGTCGTCGAAAGTTTGATGGTTGGCATCTTGATGGGTTCGGTTTGGTGTACGAATGAATCCGGTTAGTGGCTGTGAATCAGCTTTTTGCGAAAGCAGCGGCAAACTCGTTGGCGAAATCGGCCAGTTTTACCCGGCCCATCCTGGCGGGTTTGTGCAGGATATAGTTCTCCCGCAAGGCCCCGTTATGAATGCTGTTGCCGAGTTGCATCGAGTTCTCGATAATGTGGGCGGGCAATCCCCGCTGCTCCATGCTGCTCTTCAGGGCTTCGTTGGTGAACGTGACCCAGGGCAGGTCGGGCTTGCCGATGGCGGCACCGAGGCTCTGCGCGATTTCGTCGGGGGTACGCTCGTCGCTGGCCACGTAACGGATGGTATGGCCGGGTTCGGTATCGGGGGCGGTTAGCTCCTCGGCAGCGGCAGCGGCAATGTCGGCGGGGGCCACCAGCACCAACTGGTCATCGCCCCCGTAGTTGGCCCCGATCATGCCCGCACCCTTAATCATGCCCACGTAGTTGAACAGGTTGTAGTAGATGTACCCGGCGCGGAGGTGCGTCACGGCTACGTCGGCCAACCCGTTCAGCATCTGCTCGACATGGTACGAACCGACGATAAACCCGGTGCCGGTTTCCCGGTGCGCCCCCCAACTGCTCAGATGCACCACCCGTTTCACGCCCGACCGCCGGATGGCCCCGGCATAGCTGCGGCCAATGGTCTGGTAATGCCCCAACTGGTCGGGCGCGGCAAAATTGGGCGGAATCATGCAATAGACGGCCCCGGCCCCGGCGAAGGTATCCGTCAGAAAATCAGCGTCTTCCAGCGAGCCGATGGCTGCCATAGCCCCCAAAGCTTCGATAGCGGCCTGCTTATCGGCCTTGCTGCTGATGACGGTAACGCTATGCCCGTCGTTGATTAATTTGGTCGCTAATGGCTTGCTGATGTTCCCCAACGAGCCGGTGATTACGATGTTCATGATTGAAACTGGTTGAGGTACTGAGGTTGATTAATGAACTGACGATGATGGTGCCATGAGAATAGACAGGTAGCCCGTTGCGGTTGACGGACTGATGCGCTCCGAAGAATCAGGTACAGCGTTCATGATGGTCAGGTTTGAGCTTGCCCTTCGTTGGACAAGACAATTAATAAACTAACAGCCAGTCTAATTAGTTCATAAATTTACTAAATAAATTTGTTACCAATCATAAAAGAGACTCAAATCGGGTATAACTCCAATAAATCACCGTCGTGAATCACGTTTTTTGTGCATAAATAGATGAGTAGGCTGTCAGTTAAACGTTGACTGCCTTCCCCGTCGGTCGGGTGTGGTCAGCGGTTCATGGCGAACCGTTTGGGGGTCATGCCGTAGTGCCGCTTGAACAACCGGCTGAAATGACTCAGGTTGCTGAACCCCAATCGGTAGCCCGCTTCGGAAATAGATAGTTGCTCCCGGATCAGGTGAGCCGCTTCGTGCATCCGCAGCGTCTGGTAGTAGGTATAGACGCTGCTGCCGAAAATCTGCCGGAATAACCGCGTCAGTTTGCTTTCGCTCAGGCCCGCAAACCGGGCCAGTTTGGGCAGGTTCGGCGGCACACTGAGGTCAGCCGCCAGCCGGTTCCGAATGGCGTATATCCGCTTGACATCCGCCGGTTGCACCGACTGACCGGGTAGCTGACGGTCGGTGAGTTCACGCAGAAAGAGGTAGATCAACTCTTCGGCCCGGAGCCGGTAGTAGAACGTGCGGAGCGGCTCCGGTACGTCGGCCATCATAATCTGAGCGGCCGTATCCTGGATTTTCGGCGAGCTAAGGGCTTCATAAACATACGGTTGCGTGCCGGAAACTAAGGTTTGCAGGAATGAATCCGGCGCGTGGGGTTGAACCAGCTCCGCCAGAAACGCCACCCGAACGGCGATGATGATGGTGTTGACGGGCGTATTGGCGGGGAAAACCGTTTCAAAGTCCATCCCGGCGGAGGTAATCTGCACCGCCGGGACCCCGTTGCCCGTTCGACCGGCCTCCCGCCCGTTTTTTCCGCCACCGGCGGCAACCAATACGTTGTGGAAGGTGATGGTGATGGTATCGCCCCGGCCCGCGCTGGCCGTACTTCGGCGAAACACTAATTCGTCGGTCAGGGTGTAGCAATGCACCATCATTCGGATGGACGGGTTGAGGTCGAACCCCCGGATGTAGCCCTGTCCCAGTTCGTCGGCTAACGTCAGTAACCCGTTGATGACGACGCTGCCGGTTGCTTCGGCGAACGCGGCCAACAAGCCCGCTTCGCCGGTGGGTATGTAGTCAAACGCCATATGATACCGGATTGAGCTATTTATTGGTTGAATATAGCTATTTTAGCCTGAATCAGTCTATGACCTTTGTGGCCGTACTTACTTACTCGATACGGCCATGAATGACCAACTGATTCTCCACAAACGGATTGCCGTCATCGGCGCGGGGCCTGCCGGTCTGACCCTGGCCCGGCTGTTGCAGCAGCGCGGGGCCAGCGTAACCGTTTACGAACGGGACCTGAACCGCGACGTTCGGGACCAGGGAGCTACTTTAGACCTGCACGAGGATGCGGGCCTGAAAGCCCTCCGGGCAGCCGGGTTGATGGATGCGTTTCGGGCCAACTTCCGGCCCGGCGCGGAAAAGCTGCGGATTGTCGATCACCGGGCCGACATCATTCTGGACGAACATATATCCTCCGGGGAGCCGGTGGGTCAGGAAGCGGCCCGGCCCGAAATTGACCGGGGGCCGCTGCGAAATCTCCTGTTAGACTCCCTGAACCCCCAAACGGTGGTCTGGAACCGGCACCTGCAAGCCCTGACCCCGGACGGTGACGGCTGGCACCTCCGGTTTCAGGATGGCATAACTGCCAGGGCCGATCTGGTGATTGCCGCCGACGGAGCCAATTCGAAGGTCCGGCACCTGCTCACCCCGATACGGGCGGTTTATTCCGGCTATACGCTCGTTGAAGGGCTTGTTTATCACAGCGAAACAGCCGCGCCCGGCGTACATAAGTTGCTGCAAGGGGGAAAAATCTTTGCCTTCGGGGACAGCAAAACGATTATCGTCAGCTCGAAAGCGGGTGGTCACCTTGCGTTTTACGCGGGCTTCCGGTGTGACGAACAGTGGTTCCAAGCCGCTGGCGTTGATTTTACCGACAAGGCGCAGGTGATGCGCTGGTTTCAGCGGGCATTTTCGGGCTGGGACGCGGTCTGGCTGGAATTATTCGCCGGGTCAACCTCACCTTTCGTGCCGCGTCCCCAGTATTATATGCCGCTCGACCAGACCTGGGAAGCCCGGCCCAACCTGACGATGGTGGGCGATGCGGCCCACGTGATGCCGCCCTACGCGGGCGAGGGAGTGAACCACGCCATGCTCGACGCGCTGGAACTGAGCGAGTGCCAGAGTAATCCGGCGTTTGTGGACATCCGTCAGGCCATTGCCCACTACGAACGGCAGATGCTGATCCGGGCGGCTGAAACGACTCGATTAACCCTGACCCAAACCGACCTGCTGCACTCGCCGGTCGCCATCGCGAATATGATGGCCGTCATTAGCGGAGCAGACGCGCCACCAAACTAACCAAGTCCTCTTGTCAATGTATTTCATGAACAACCGATTACGCCACTACCTGACCCGCTTTGTCGAGCTGACCGATCCAGAGTGGGAAGCCCTGGAAACGCAGTTAGTCACCCGGTCAATTGCTAAGAAAGGCTTTTTGATTCAACAGGGGCAAACGGCCACCGAGGTTTGTTTTCTGCTGAGCGGTTCCTGCCGGGTTTTTTACGAAAAAGATGGCGAGGAAAAGACGACCTATTTTTCTTTCGAGAACAGCTTAGTGGCGGCTTATTTGAGTTGCCTGACGGGCCAGCCCAGCACGCTGTCTATTCAGGCCCTGGAAGATTGCGAACTGATCGGCTTCAGGTACGACGCATTAACGGCCCTCTACGAGCAGTTTCCGGCGTATCAACGCTTCGGACGCAAATTGGCCGAGTACCTGTTTATGGGCTTGGATATCCGCCTGGCCGAACAGCTCACCCTTAGCCCCGAAGAACGGTATCTGACGTTTATCGGCACCCCGGCGAAACGCAAAATCATCGAACGGATTCCCCTGCAATACGTGGCTTCTTACTTAGGGATCACTCCCGTTTCGTTGAGTCGTATCCGTCGGCGGATTATCCCGTCCTGATTTCTTATCTTTTGTTAAGGAGTTGATTTTGAGCGCGTAATACCTTTGTAGCAGAGTCAAATCAACCCCAGTTACCCGTATGAAAACGCTCATCAAAATCGAAGAAGCCGCTCAGTTTGCCGGCACCATTGTCTTGTTTG
Source organism: Cytophagales bacterium (assembly GCA_038230415.1). GTDB lineage: Bacteria > Bacteroidota > Bacteroidia > Cytophagales > Spirosomataceae > JBBRNH01. The sequence continues at coordinate 82,697 of JBBRNH010000002.1, forward strand.
CCAACCTGCCGTTTGCCTGGTGGCTGTATCCGGCTCTGTTGCTGCTGCCCGACCTGAGCATGGTCGGTTATGTCATCAACGCCAAAACCGGCGCGTTCACCTATAACCTTGTTCACCACAAGGCCACCGCCATCGTTATTGGCATCGCCGGGTTGTTTTTGGCTACGGATTACCTGATACTGGCTGGTTTGATCCTGTTCGGTCACTCGTCCATGGACCGGATGTTGGGCTACGGACTGAAGTACAACCGGGGCTTCACCTTTACCCATTTGGGTGAAATGGGTGCGAAACACAAGCCAGCGCAGGAGATAACCGTTGACTAAACACCGGCGATGAGTAGCCGGGCAGTCCGGGCGAGAATGAGTGGTCGGTATTCCCTGCCCATCAACCAGACTGACCGGCGCGGCCCGCCCCCGATTTGTGTTGCCATAACTCCGGTTTGTGTAGCTCCGCATGGGGCCTCGTGGCCGACCTTTGTGACGTAATTAATCGGGTAAAAAATCAACGTATGAACACGATCAAACAAGTTGCCTTAGGTAGTCAGGGATTGCACGTGTCCGCCGAAGGACTGGGCCTGATGGGTATGACGGGCATGGCCTCCGGGCAGATGAGTGTCTATGGCAAGGCCGATGAGACCGAGAGCATCGCCACCATCCACCGCGCCCTCGAACTGGGCGTTACGCTGCTCGATACCGCCGACATTTATGGTCCGCTCGAAAACGAGCGATTGGTGGCCAAAGCCATTGCCGGTAAACGCGATCAATATACGATTGCTACCAAGTTCGGGTACGAAATCAACGATGCGGGCCAGATGACCAACGCCCTCAACGGTCGGCCCGACTACGTGCAGAAGTCGATTGAGCGTTCGCTGAAAAACCTCGGCACCGACTGCGTTGACCTCTATTACCTGCACCGGACGGACCCCAACACGCCCGTCGAAGAAACCGTGGGCGCGATGAGCCGGTTGGTCGAGGCCGGTAAGGTGCGCTACATCGGTCTGTCGGAGGTGTCAGCCGAGGTGCTGCGCCGGGCGCACAAGGTGCATCCGATCACGGCGTTGGAGACGGAATATTCGCTCTTTGACCGGCGGGCCGAAGAGGAGGCTATCCTCCAGACGGTGCGGGACCTGGGCATCGGTTTCGTGGCCTATTCGCCCCTGGGCCGGGGTTTTCTGTCGGGCGACATCAGAACGCCGGACGATTTCGAGGTTGATGATTTCCGTCGGTTCTTCCCCCGCTACCAGGGCGAGAATTTTTACAGGAACTTGGAGCTGGTCAACCAGTTGCAGACGCTGGCCGAGACGAAGGGTGTCACCCCGGCCCAATTGGGGCTGGCCTGGGTGCTGGCTCAGGGCGTGGTGCCGATCCCCGGCACACGGCGACGGAAGAACCTGGAAGCGAACGTGGCTGCCCTCGATCTGGCACTCAGCCCCGCCGAACTGGCCCACCTGGAAGCCATTCTGCCGGTAGGCAGCGTGGCCGGCGCGGCCTACCCCGTGATGTAGCCAACCGGGTCCGGCGGTTCGCTCGGTTGCCCGAAAAAGCTCTGAACGAACCGCTGACCCCAATTTTCCGTACCGATGAGACAACCCGCCAGGCAATTCCACGTCCTGAACACCGTCACCGATTACACCCGGCTTTGCGGCTTGCCCGCCCCGGCGCATCCGCTGCTGACGCTCATCGACCTGGCGCAGACCCGCCACCAGCCGCCCCCGGTAATCAAAACGCCCGTTGTGCAGCAACTTTACACCATCTGGCTGAAAAAAGACTTTAAAGGTCGGCTGCATTACGGCCACCAGTCCTACGATTTCAGCGAGGGCGTACTGGGCTTTGTGGCACCCGGTCAGGTCTTCTCGGTTGACGAGACGGTGGACGTTTCGGCGTTGAGCGGCTGGATGCTGGTGTTTCACCCCGACCTGCTACTGAAATACCCACTGGCCCGGAAGATTGCCGGTTACGGCTTTTTCTCTTACCGGGTCCACGAAGCCCTGCACCTGTCGGCGGGTGAAGAGGTCCTGCTGGACAATCTGCTCGACACCATCCGGGCGGAATACGAGCGGCCCATCGACGGCTTTAGTCAGGATGTACTCGTGTCTCAATTGGACTTGCTGCTCAGCTACGCCAATCGGTTTTATCACCGGCAATTCGTGACCCGGCGCAGTGCCGAAAACGACCTAACGACCCGGTTCGAGACGCTGCTGATCGGCTATTTTGCCCAGGACGGAAACTTGCCGCTGCCCACGGTGCAGCACTTTGCCGACGCTCTCAACGTATCGCCCGCCTACCTCGGCGATACGCTGCGGACGCTGACGGGGCAGACCACCCAGCAACATATTCACCACGCCCTGATCGGGCGGGCCAAACAGCTTCTGCTGACGACCTCGCTGTCCATCAACGAAACGGCGTTTCAATTAGGCTTCGAGTACCCGCAGTATTTTAGTCGGCTCTTCAAAAGCAAGACGGGTATGTCGCCGGCTGCGTTCCGTTTCTCGGCGCAGTAACCGGCAAATCAGTACGGGCTGGCCCATCGGTGGCCCGCTGGCGGAGCGATCATCTTTCTCCGCGCTCAACGGGATAATCTGTTCATTTTTAAGTTGATAAACAAAACCAACCTCATCATGTCTATGTCCGTCACTTACCGGCTGTTGCTGGTCGCGTTGCTACTGATTGATGCCAGTTTCGTGCCGGGCCAATCGCGCTTTGCCGGTGTACCCTTCGATTTCAAAGGCCGCTATTTGGTCGCCGTCTCCGATGCCGATATGCTGGCCTCGGCCTATCTGGACGGGCATCTTGGCCCGGCAGCCGGTCAGGATGCCCTGTCCGTCATTCGGTTAGACAGGCCAATGAGCGGGTTGAAAGCCGTCGAGATTGGCGTGCGCAACTCGGTGACGGGGCCGCCCTCGTCGGTGGCCGTTTCGCCCGATGGCCGCTACGCCATCGTCATCGAAACGCGCGGGACGCGACCGGCGGGTGCCGCCGATCTGCTGATGACGGATTTGTTGCCCGGCAAAGCCATCACGGTCATTGACCTTGCCGACCCTGACCATCCCAAACAGGTTCAGCGTATCGACGGGCCGGAACGGCCCCAATCCGTTGCGGTCAATGCCGACGGCTCGCTGGTAGCCATTACGTTCTATCCGCAAAACGCGGCCCAGTCTCCGCTGGCGTTGTACCGGTTTTCGGGGGGCAAACTCGGCGGGGTAACCCTGCCCACCCTGCCCGGCTGGTCCTCTGGAGATCGGCTCAACGATGCGGTGTTTGCCCCCAACGCCAATACCTTAGCCATTCTGAATGCGACCAAACCATCGCTCTCGTTCGTGCGGGTAAACACGGCGGGTGGTACGCTGAGTCTATCGGCCTGGGGCAATCCCGTGCTGGTCGATAAACAACCGTTCAAAGTTGTGTTCACGCCCGATGGCCGCTACGCCCTGCTTAACGCCATGTATTACGGAAACGACGTGTCGGGCAGCGCGTCGGTACCGTCGTCGGTACTGTCGGTGCGGATCGCGGCTGACTCGGCCACGGACGGCTCTGTCCGGCATCAGATTGTGGATCGGGTGCTGTCGGGGGTCTATTCCGAAGGGCTGGCAATCAGTCCCGACGGGCGGTGGCTGGCCACGGCGAATCTGGAGCAGAGCAGTGCCCCGCTCAACAGTCCCCGGCAGGGCTATTTCGCGTCCGTTACGCTCATCCGGCTCGATGTCCGGTCGGGCTTGCTGGAGCGGGTGGGTACGTATGCCTTCGAGGGGATTCTGCCCGAATCGGTGGTGTTCGATAATTCCAGTCGTTTTCTGGCCGTGACCACCTTTGATCGGTACGACGGCAGCAAGCCCGGCGGCTCGATTGATTTCTGGCGCATCGCCGGGGATTATTTCGACCCCAAGCGCACCGAATTGGTGAAGACCGGCTACTCGGTTCCGGTGATGCGCGGTGTTCACTCGATGGTCATCGTGCGCTGAGGCCGGGTTTTGCCCGCCGGTTATGGTTGTCTGCAAGATAAATCAGGCGGCACTAAACCCCATTTTTAAACAGTGTGCGGGGGTGGTTTGCGGGCGGTGCAATCAACTAAAGGCGAAAAAGCCGCCACAGATCGACGGGATCGCTATCGGCGACTCGTATCAGGAAGCCGTCAATTTTGTTCTGAAGAGACGGATGGATTGATATAACCCCTGACTGAACAGACCGCTGTCGCCAGGCGCGTTCATCATAGACAATGCGACGTGCCAATCGAAAAACTTAGCATGGAATTTGAATTTATCCCCGATTCGGGTTTTGATTTTCTGACCAGCTTTAGCCGGGAATTTACCCTGCCAATCCAGGACGACACCTTCGTTATTCCGCCTGAGTTAGGGCAGGCTATCACTGTCACATTAAGTTGCCAACCCTGCTATGTCAACAGGGGCTGGGCGGTCACGAACAGGAAGAAATTCTAATTCAACTGGACACCGATCAGAGCGCCGAAGCGACCGCAACATTTTAGCTTTACCCCAGAATCGTACCTGCTCAACCGCTTCGACGTGTTCACTCAACTACAAACCACACCGCTGGATTTGCTGCTTGCTCAGAAGTGCTACGCCATTCTGAACCAGTTCGCAACCTTTTCGTGCCAGAGGTACACGCTGGGCGCGGGGTATCAGTTAAACGATTGCCTGAAGGCCACCGGCGACAGGTTGGTCTTGGCTTTAAACAGCTTGCTGAACGACTGGGGATGCTCGAAGCCCAGGGCGTAGGCAATTTCGCCCACCGAAAGATCGGTGGTGGACAACTGCTCCTTGGCCCGGTCAACCAGCCTGCCGTGAATGTGCTGCTGCGCCGTTTGTCCGGTTAGTACTTTGAGCAAGCTGCTCAAATACCGGGGCGAAACCCCTAACGCCCCGGCCAGATAATCAACCGTCGGTAATCCTTTATTTAGCCCTTCCCCGGTGGTCAAATACGTAGTTAATGCCTCATCCAGTCGGCCCAACAGCGCGTGGTTGGTGATTTGGCGGGTGAGAAACTGGCGATGATAAAACCGCTCGGCATAGCCCAACAGCGTTTCGAGTTGGGAGTGGATAATACGCTGACTAAACTTGTCGATGTGCGCCCTGTATTCCAACCGAATGGTGTCGAGGATGCCATTGAGCACCGTTTCTTCCTTCTGGGACAAAAACAGGGCTTCGTGGACCGAATACCCAAAGTAGTCGTACTGCCGGATGGTTTTGGCCAGTGGGCTGTTCCATAAAAAGTCGGGATGAATCAAGAGCATCCAGCCTGACCGTTCGCCGGGCGGGGCGGCATCAACTTCGATGCGGAATACCTGATCGGGCGCGATAAAAAACAGGACGCCTTCGTCAAAATCATAGGACTGCTGACCGTAGTTGATCTTGGCCCCGATGCCCCGTTTGAGCGAAATCTGGTAAAAATCGAGTACCCAATTGACCTGACCCATCGCCGGCGAACGCTGAACATCCTTAAAATCGACGAGGCTGATGAGGGGATGTTCGGGCGGAGTCAGGCCCCGTAGCCGGTGAAATTCACTGATGGTTTTGATGCGCTGGAGAGTAGTCATAGCTGGTTGAGTTAGTAGTACGTTTCCGCTACACGATATCAAACGGGGACAGAATCGACTACTGACCGGCACCAATCTGTACGATGATCTTTCCCCGCGTGCGCCCTTGTTTTGACAGCTTGTGTGCGGCACCAATCTCTTCGAGCGGGAACACGTGGGCAATGTGCGCCTTGAGCTGTCCCGCTACCACGAGCTGACTGATGGCATCAAGCTCATCCCGGTTTGGGCCGGACGAAACCCGCGACACGGTAATGCCATCCGTTGCACTTTGCTCAGGAGTTGGGAAGGCAACCGACGTGACCAGTGCGCCCCCCTTTTTCACGCAGGCGAAGGCACGCTCAAACGTGTCTCCACCGACCGCATCGAACACCACATCCATTCCGGTGACCACCTCATCAAAGGGTTGCGCGGTGTAATCCACAAAATCGTCGGCCCCCAGTGCCCGCACGAACGCTTCATTAGCACCCGACGCCACACCGGTCACGATAGCCCCTTTTGCTTTGGCTAACTGGACGGCCAGCGAGCCTACTCCGCCCGCAGCAGCGGTAATCAATAGGGTTTGCCCTTCCCTTAATTTTGCCAAGTCAAACATGGCTTGCCAGGCGGTGAGCGCGGCCAGCGGAATGGCGGCTGCGTGGGCGAAATCAATATTGGCGGGCTTGAGGGCCACTTCATGCGGGCTGGCCAGCACGTATTCGGCATAGCCGCCTGCCTTGACCGTGCCATACACGGCATCGCCCACGCTCAGGCCGGTGACCTCTTCGCCCACCATGTCCACAGTTCCGGCAATTTCACTGCCCAGAAAAATGGGCAGGCTCATGCCAAATCGCGCACCGGCTCCATCGCGAATCTTCCAATCGACCGGATTCACGCCAGCCGCATAAACCCGGATCAAAATTTGGTCTTTGGCGGGTTGCGGCTTGGCTACCTCAACCACCTGGAGGACGCTCTCGTCGCCATACTGGTCAATTCTAATTGCTTTCATGGTCATAATATTGATGATGTATCCGGTACAAACAGCACCGGCTAATACCCTGTTAATCGGGTTGTCAGTTTGTGGATGCAAAATTCGGCAGCCAGTCCTCGCCAGACGTAGCCTATATTACGTTTGTCGTAGTCAAAAGTACACGGCCTGGCGGGTAACTAACCTGGCACCGGTCGAGACAAGACCGTTTTTGCGTCGCGGTGCGGGAATTCGTCGGAGGCACCTCTTGAGTCGATCATTAGCCAGTCTAAATCAGGTTCCTGCAATTGGTCGAAAACAGTTTGCCAGACATTGGACTTAGCCCACCGACGAAATCGGCGGTAGGCTGAATTGCAGCCGGGCCGCCGTCGCGGGGCCAAAGCGTTCGGGTAGATCGCGCCAAGGTACCCCGCTACGAGCTATCCAGAGTACAGCCGGTTCGCCGGTGCGATTGATAAAGAGTCGATTACCCATCGCCGAGCGGCCCACATCCCCCGATTTACCAGGCAATAAATGAGCGATTCGTTGCCATTGTTGATCCGTAATCTCATAACGTCGCATGCTACAAAACTGCAAACCATCTCTATCTCTGCCTAATTGTCAACACGCCCTAAATTCAAGCGTAGTATCCAGTCAAATAGCCAGACTATCCATTACGCCCAACTCAGAAATACGGATGCCTCAATAAGCTTACTGCCACGTTCGAGATAGACCGAAGCGAATAAAATTCGCCATGTTTGTCTTTTCTCTCTTCCCCTCATGCGTCTAAATACTACCGGGTTCCTGGCTCTATTTGCCAGTTGTGTTCTGATTACCCCTGCCGTTTCGTTGGCTCAGGCACGCACTGAGGTGAACCCTTTGGCCGAAGTGTACCGCGATGAGAAGAGGCTAAACGTAACCATCGTTCGCTACGGCAAACGTGAAGGCAAGCAGGCCCTGGTAGAAATCGCCGATCTGGATCACCCCTGGAATCAGCGCATCTTTTTAACCAGTGTGCAGGATGTCTCACGCCGGGCGGGTACTGTGGACAATACCTATTCCATTCAGCTTGAGGGCAACCCCTGGGGATTAGTCTTCAAGCTGCTTGACGGGGGCGGGTTAGTGCCAAATCTCCTCGAATGACTTCTCACAGTCATAGAAGGTAGGCTTCTCTTTGAGGGCTTTCAGGTCGTGTATTTTTGCCCGGCTAAGGCCAGATAATCGGCTTTACTGATGGTCAGAAGGGCTTCTTGGTTCATGCCACAAGCTACGATGACTAAGCGACAATTTGAATTGCACCCTTGGGTAGTCACTTTACCTTTGCTATCCATTTCCTTTAGGATAGTGACTATGAGTACGCAAAGCAAGCCCTGTGAATAGGAACCGGAACGCTACCACGAACGGATGTTGGCCCTGAAAGACGAATTTAAGCACCATGGAGTTATTGAGCGGCAAGTGGAAATTTTGTATCCTCCTCAATTTATACAGTTATGGAACGATGCGGTTCAAGGACTTACAGCAGACCGCTACGGGCATAAGGCCAAAAGTACTGTCAAAAGAATTGCAGGAATTAGAGGAAAATTGGCTGATTACCCGAACGGTAAATAACACAAAACCCGTTACGGTTTCTTACGCACTTACGGGTCATGCTATCGAGACCCAACCCGTCATCAATGCATTGGTTGACTTTGGCTTAACGCATAGAAAGCGGATTATGGCCAACTGATCTTTATCAGTTAAACGATTGCCTGAATGCTACTGGTGAAAAAGTGGTTTTTGTCTTGAAAAATTTACTGAACGACTGCGAATGTTCAAAGCCTAATTCGTAGGCAATTTCACTCACGGATAAGTTGGTGGATGTCAATTTTTCTTTTGCTGTTTCAATCAGTTTACTGTGGATGTGCTGCTGCGCGTTTTGCCCGGTCAGCGAACGTAACGTATCGCTCAAATAACTTGGCGACATATTTAGCTGTGCGGCCAGAGATTGAACGGAGGGCAATCCCTGCTCCACTAATTTCCTGTTGTTGACCTGCTCGTCTAAAATGGCCTCCAACTGCTGTAGTATATCCCTGTTTACGGCTTTGCGGGTAATAAACTGGCGTTTGTAGAACCGATTGGCATACGTTAATAGCAGTTCAATTTGAGCCATGACAACAGCCTGACTGAAATCATCGATCCGGCTGTTCAGCTCCGTTTCGATCAGTTTAAAAATGGATATGATCGTTGCTTTTTCCTCTTCTGAAAGATGCAGGGTTTCATTGGCTGAGTAAGAAAAAAAGCCATACTGTTTAACGGTCTTAGCCAGTGGGTAGCCCAAAAAGAAATCGGGATGAATGAGCAGCGTTAATTCGGAACACACGCTGGCCTCATTATCATTGGGACCAATGACCTGGCCCGGAGAAGCAAACAATAAACCGCCATCCTCAAAATCATAATAGCGTTGGCCGTACTTTAATTTGCCACTCAGTTTGGGTTTATAAGCTATTTTATAAAAGCTCAGTACGTGGTTTTGGGGAGGTATGCCCGGTTCGGCCTGCTCAACTGCCCCATTAACAAGACTTATCAGCGGATGCTTTGGCATAGGTAGGCCAAAGGCCCGGTGAGCATCTGATAAAGACGCGAATTTGTAGGGAGTATTTTCTGCTTTTTTCATCGTTGACCGTTGACGAAATGATAACCGATAACAGTGTTGTATACCGGTTATCATTCTTTTTTCATTAGGGATCGTTCCTGTTCTCTGCCTTACTTTGATCCGCCCTGCGCTGCGTTGGCAACAGATTCCCAGGCTTCCCAGGTTGCCAGTCGTTCGGCATACGCGCTACGTACCGATGGCAACGGATGAGTGCCTAAGAACAACCGTAACGGTGGGTGTTCGGCATCAACCACGCTGAAGATAGCCTCCGATGTCGCGCTCGGATCGCCCCGTTCCATCGCGCCCAGACTACCAAAAAACTGCGCTTTAAAATCGCTGTAAACATCAAGACCGGCGGCAAACTTCAACGACTCAGGGCTACCAAACTCGGTGGCGTAGGCACCCGGCTCAATAATGGTTACGTTGATTCCAAACGCCCTGACTTCCATAGCTAAGCTTTCGTGAATAGCCTCGAATGCCCATTTCGACGAACAGTAATAGCCAATGACGGGTAATGTCTCATGGCCAAGACTGCTTGACGTACCCAGGATGTGACCGCCCCCCTGTTGGCGCAACAGGGGCAGAGCCGCCTGAATAACCGCCAGTGCGCCAAAAACGTTGGTGTCGTACATCGCCCGAACCTCGTCTGCATTGGCCTCTTCGATGGTTCCCACCAGTGAATAACCGGCATTGTTGAACACGATATCGAGCCTGCCAAAATGAGCATACGCCTGCGTAACGGCAGCCTTCACCTGTTCTGGCTTAGTCACGTCGAGGGCCAGTGTGAGTACGTTCTCGCCGTACTTTTCGTTGAGGTCAGCGATGCTTGCCAGATTCCGTGCCGTGGCGGCAACTTTGTCGCCCCGCTTTAGCGCGGCTTCGGTCCAGACGCGGCCAAACCCACGGGAGGCTCCCGTGATGAACCAAACTTTGGTAGTTGCTACCTGAGCGGGCACAGAGCCAGCACTTGACGTTTTCTGTTGAGATACCATAATTCTGTTGTTTAATTTAACAGAACAAAGGTCAGGGGATATCATTTTTCAGGCGTAGTCTAATTGAGGGTTTTTGTAGTCGAAATGAGAAAGTCAGCGTCGGGTCAGCGAGTAGGCCAATGCCGGTACCGTCGGTAGATGTGACGGAACTAATCTGGTAGGAGGTGGGGGCCGGGGCGGATGATTGTGCGTGTAACACGGCTGACATCAGGCTCAAACAGAAAAAGATAATTAAGGACTTTTTCATAAGTGCGATTGGGTAACGGATGGATTTAGAGCCACAGATTCGCCCCAACTTTGGCAGTCTGGCTCAAAAGGAAAGCGGGGGCTAACCGGCTCATCACCCGGATGATGGCAGCCGAGCCGGGGTAGATTTCAGGCTCGTTCTTTTGCAACCCCCTGATGGCGGCATCCACTACTTTATCGGGGGCCATCAGGGCTTTTGGGTCGAAAGCTTCTTCGCCCATAAACTTGTCGTTGAGCGGGGTGCTAGCTCCCGGTGCCACCAGATCAAACACCCTTACGTTCGTGTTTTTCAACTGCACCCGTAGCGACTTGGTGTAGGATCGTAGCCCGGATTTGCTGGCTCCGTAGATCGGTGAGATGGGGAACGGGACCAGGGCCAGGCCGGAGGTGACGTTCAGGATGGCCGCCGATGGTTTGGTTTTGAGGTGAGGCAAAAACTGGTGCACCATCCGCATCGGCCCCATCAGGTTTATCTCCACCTCACGGGTAAGGTCGGTCAGGTCAATGTCGGGGTCGTGAAGATTGATTTTCCGCATCTCGCCCGCATTATTAATCAGCACGTTGAGGCCTGGAAACTGCCGGACAACCTGCTCATACAGCCCCTTGATAGCGACCACATCGCTGACATCGCTCTGGAAGGTATGAATGCCAGGCAGTACTCTTTTGGCTTGGTCGAGTTTGGCCTGGTTGCGTCCCGTAATCAGCACGGTATTGCCCATCTTGAGCAGGCGGGTGGCAAATTCGTGGCCAAATCCACTGGTGCCACCCGTAATCAGGATGGTGTTGTTGGCGAGTTCCATCGTCTTCTTTTGTGATCTATAGTGAGGACACAAAAGTAGAAACCCGGCCAGAACGCCCCGTTGTAAGCTGCAATCCGTTATTTGTAAAAATCAAATAAGTACACTCAGGCCCGAAACGCAACTGGAAACAAGGTGGTCTGCTTTTTAAAAAAGTTGGAGAAATGCGCTACCTCCTCAAAGCCCAGACAGTAAGCAATTTGCGAAACAGTCCAGTCGGTTTGTTTCAGCAGAATTTTGGCTTCCTGCGCAATCCGTTCGTTGATGAAGCCTGTTGTCGTTTTCCCCGTGTTTTCTTTCAGCACCTTATTGAGGTGATTCACGTGAAGGGCCAACCGGTCTGAGTAATCGGTGGCGGCCCGCAGAGCTATTTTCTGCCGGGGCGATTCGATGGGGAATTGCCGTTCGAGCAACTCGATGAATAGCGAGCAGATGCGGGCCGAGGCTGAATGCGTAGGATACAGGGCCGAGTGGGGCTGGAGCTTCTGGCCGTAGTGAATCAGTTCGAGGACGTAGTTTCGGAGCAGATCGTATTTGTAAGCATAGTTGGAGGAGAGTTCCTTCTGCATCTTTTTGAAGATATAAGTGATCTCCTCCGTCTCATTGTCAGCGAGTTGAAAAACGGGGTAGCCGCCGGGCCTGAAAATGGGCAGGTTGTCGAGCACCACCCCGTTTTTGGTGGGCATAAGAAATGCTTCGGTAAACAAACAAAAGTAGCCGCCCTGATTCTCATCCTGCGGGAGCCAGTGATAGGGGATTTTCGGGGTGCCAAAAAGGAGGCCGTTTTTCTCGATCTCCACCACCTTATCAGCGTATTCGGCCCGGTTGCGCCCACTGATGAGGTTGATTTTGTAGTAGGCTCTGCGGTTATAAGTCATCCGGTGCAGCCCCTGCTTGTGGTGAGCCGCGATCAGCTCATTCACGTTGAACACGTTGAAATGCCCGATCTCTTTGCTGATGCCTTCGGGTATTAGCGCGGCAGTGTCCTTGTAAAAGTCGTCTAAGGATATGGGTGTCATGCCGTTGCCTGTACTTGTAAAAATCAAAGGTAGAGAGTCAGCCCCATCATTGTTCACCGGCTGCCTTGCCAACCAGACTAAAAAATACGGGTACGTTAGCCGCAAGATAGTTTGTTCCCGTTTCACCAGCAGCGTGATGCTGTTGGCCGTCCTGGTGGGGGGGGGCGCATTATTGCCTGCCTGCCATTCTTTTCCGTTGCACCAATACATAGATTAGCCGGGTACCTTCCGTTTTTTCGTCGGCTATTATTCCTTCGGCGATACCACCAACGCGTGGGGCTTTTTTAATCCCATCATCCCGCCCACCAGCGCATCGACCCAGGCATGGGGAAGCAGGGAAGGCAGTGTCCAGTTCTGGAATTTTCTGGGCGTGAAGGCGTACCGCACTTTCGGACGCGGTACCTCAAAGATCGTGCGGATAAACCCGCCTACGGATTCGGGCGTTAACGCGTCGCGTTCGGCCCCCTGATTCATGGCTACGAACTTCGCATAGGCGGCTTCGTAAGCAGTGCCTTTGTACAAGTTTCCACTAAGCCAGTCTTTAGCCAACATTTTACTGTTGACAGCACCAGGGCCAAGAATGATAACCTTGATACCAAACAGGCGCAGTTCACGGCGCAGGCTGTGGGAATAACCTTCTACGGCAAATTTGGTGGCCGCGTAGGACGAAAGAAACGGAAGCGCCAGCACCCCACCAATCGAGCTTATATTGATAATGCGCCCCGCGTGACCCTGTGCGCCCGCGTCGGTGCCGAGCAATGGCAACAGCGTCTTCGTGACGGACATCAGGCCAAACACATTGGTTTCGAACTGAGCGCGTATGTCCTCCATTGTCTGGAATTCTGCCGGCCCGGTAAATTCGATACCGGCATTATTGATCAGGCCATCCAGCCAGCCATTTTCAGATAGTCTCTTCACATGGCCGGGTAACGTTGCTACTTGTTGGGGGTGCGTCACGTCGCACACTACGGGGTGCAGGTTTTCGCCCAGTTCACGCTTCAGCCGTTCGGCATCCTCCGGCCTGCGTACCGTTGCGATAACGCGATAACCGGCAGCAGTAAATACGTTGGCTGCCCCATAGCCAATGCCGGTACTGGTGCCGGTAATAATGAGTGTCTTTGCCATGCTATTTTTCCAGTTGAATTACAATGTGACGCTGCATACATTCATGGGCGTAACGCTGGCCATTCCGCCTTACTTTATCTGCGTAAGGGCGAGCAGGTCGGTCAGGGTGCCGCCACCGCAGACGGGGGCACCCCCCACGAAATAGGCCACATCCTTAACCGTTGCCGCGCCAAACGCGTGGCGGCCACGCGGCAGGGGCGTGAGCGTAGTCCAGCTATCGGTTTTGCTGTTGTAGGCCGTCACGTCGCTGAAAGCGTCACCGCTGGCTGTACACTCGCCACCGGCATAAATAATACGGTCAGTCAACACGGTGTAGGCCCCGGCAGAGCGGGGAACCGGCAACGGCGCAGCCACGGTCCAGGTCTCGGTTTTGGGATCATAGACATCATGCCGGTCGAGGTTATCCGTGAAGTCGGCAACGCGCCCGCCAAAGAGGTGCACCTTGCCGTCGAGCAGCGCAACGCCGACGTGGTCCCGCGTTGGTCCCGGCAGGGGTACACCCGGTGTCCAGTTGCCCGTGGCCGGATCATAGATTTCGTGGGTCGCCACGGTGCCATACCCGGCAAAAAAGTCCGGGCTTCCCGGTGTCGATATCTTGACCACCCTGAGCGAGTTGCGCCCGCCGAAAATGTGAAGCCTGCCATCGACTGCCACTGCTGCCACCGAACCCCGCACGCCCGAAATCGGTGGCAGCGCACGCCACTTGTCAGTTGTCGGGTCATAGACAAAGGCCAGGTCATGGGCATCGAAGTGTACCGGGGAGGTAAAACCGCCGATGGCGTAGAGTTTGCCGTCGAGGGAGGCCACACCCACGTGGCTCAGACCGAACGGCAGGGATGCCCGCTTCTGCCAGGCGTTGGTGGCCGGATCATACATCATGTTCAGCGTGGAGGCATAATTGGGCGCGTCCTGCCCGTTCTGCTCCGTGCCGCCAATGGTATATACCTTGCCGTCAAGCTCGGCCACACCAACTTCGGCCCTGCCGACGGGAATGGGTGCCCTGTTGGTCCAGGTTCCCAAGCCGTCTATACCAATCACGTTTTGATGGTCCTGGCAAGAGGTCAATGTCAACGCGACAATGCCCAAAAAGACCAGCTTGATTATTATCCTGTTTTTCATAATTCGTACGTTTAAGATGCTGAGTAATTGATGGAAAGAATGCAGAAACCCCCGGTTGCTAAACAACCTGTTCGGTTGCGTAGTGGTCCATCACCTTCGCAATCTCCTCGTCGGAGAGTGGTTTGCCGGACGCAACAGTCCGGGCCATATCCCGGAAGAAGTTTATGTAAAAGCCGGGCGTGAACGTGGTTACGAACTCAGTGGGTTCATCGAAGGGGTTGGAAAACGTGTGGGGCGTTCCGACGGGGGTTATGGCGTAGCCACCCACCCTGATGTCATGCTCCGCCCCGTTCATGCCGAACCGCAGGGTGCCTTTCGTAACGAAAAACGTCTCGTCGTGCATATGATGGACGTGCGGTACCAATGGTTTTGTGTGGGGTGGCAACGTGTTGAGGGTGGTGGAAAGCCGGTTTTCGGTGGTGCTGCCATCTTCCAGGACGCGCACAACTACGGGACCAAACTGGATTGTTTCGGTTGTCTCCGAAGCGACGATTTTGATGCTTGACATACGATTGATTGTTTAGGTGAAAACTGTAAGCGTGTACGTGCGGATTTCAGGCGGTGGGAGCCGGTACGGCGAAGGCAGCCAGCAGGGCCGACGTAGTTAAATAATGGCCGATCAGGTGAATCATATCGACCACCCCGAACGCTGCGACCGCCGACTGGTAGAGGTCATCCGGGACCTGCTGCCGGGTAACCAGGGCGTGGGTAAAGCGGTAGGCAGTGGCTTGCGGCCCCGGCAGGTCGGCGGGTTCCCGTCCTGCTTTGATGGTACCGATCGTCAACTTCCTGGAACGCAGCGACCAGTGACCCGATCTCGTTGTAATCGCCCTGCCGAATCTGCACACCCATTCCAATGAGGTCGGTTGCTTTCCGGATATCGCGAACGAGTGCGATGAGTTCATTGGGCTGGATTTTACCCAACAGTGTCTGGATAGTGGTATGGCCGGGTTGTCCCGTAGCACCGGTGATGAGCATCATAGAGTTCGACGGTTTTTTACGCAGGAATATGTGCAAACTAAAAGGTCTTTCCGTTGAGCCATTAAGCCAATATCATTGCGGCTCACACACCGGATAAACCACCGCCATCAACGAAATAATTTGAGCCGGTCAGGTAAGAAGCCGCTGGCGAAACGATAAAATGGACGAATGCGGCAATCTCTTCAGGATCAGCCGGTCTGCCAATCGGGATACCGCCCATTTTATTCATCAGTCCTTCGGAAGCTGCCTCAATACTGATGCCTGCGGTGGCCGCAAAACTTTGTACAAGCTGCTCCACCGCCAACGTTTTGACGGCTCCCGGCGATACCGCCAGTACCCGAACGCCCTTACCGGATACCTCATTAGAGAGTGCTTTGCTGTAACAATTCAACGCAGCCTTCGCCGTAGCATAGGCCATGTTGACATCCCAGAGCGGCTGCTTGCCGGAACTGGTCGAGATGTGAATAATAACCCCGCTCTTCCGGTCGAGCATTCCCGGTAACAGTTCTCTGTCCAACCGAATGGCAGCCATCAGATTCAACTGCAATTCGTTTTCCCAATCGGTATCGGTCAACGCACTGAATCCTCCGCCCGGACTGGTAATACCACCGGCATTATTGATCAGAATATCGACCTGGCCAACCGTATCGTGAATCTCCCGTACCAACTCAGCCGCCTGCCCGGCCCGGGCTAAATCAGCCGCAATAAAATGATGGGTCGGGTTGGTATCGCCGGGGGGATTTCGGGCTGTGACAATAACGGTAGCACCGGCCTGGGCCAACTGGTCGGCAATGGCTTGTCCAATGCCTTTGGTTCCCCCCGTGACCAACGCTGTTTTACCGGCGAGACCCATGTTGTACGCTGATTGATTTTCCATGTTGCGTTGAAATTCTAAAACGAGTTTTTAAAATGAAATTTGTGAAGATGGCAACAGCTATATTCTGAAAAATCAGTTCAGAATAGTGAAAAACTTTACGTTGACATCTGTTTTATAAAGTAGTCGGTCACCTTTTTGCTGTCAACATTTTTGGTACTTTGACAAGTTGCGCGGTGGGGCGGGGAAAGTCAGTTCGGTTGTCATCACGCAGTTGGTTTTGTTGAGCAGGTCTGTTCGACGTGGTAAAGGTGTGGGGTTGAATGCCGGCTACCTATGACCGTTGAGGGACCGGGATATGATTGATGTCATGCAAAATTCTGCCGCAGCCAGCGGTATCATCGCCGACACCCGCCAGACCGATCCCAGACCGATGCCCCCTTTCACCGGCTCATCCGCCGATGCCGACAGCCTTGCCGACGAACGTCGGTGCCGTGCAGGAATCCACCAGAAAGTTGGCAACGTCGGCCCGCGAGATGGTTCCCGGCACCGGCACCGGTTCGGCTTTCCGCACATACTTGCCTTTCGCCGGGCCGTCGGTGAGCCGGGTGGGGCGGGCAATCACGTAGTCGAGACCACTTTCGCGGACCAGCCGTTCCTGCACGTCATGGTCGAGGAAAGCGTACTTGAGCAGCATACCAATCATGAACGTCCGCTGGAACCAGCTCGCTGCGGGGTAGCTGTCGCCCACGCCCAGCGCACTGAGTACGACCAGCCGCTTTACGCCGGACTCCTTCATGGCCGTGATGCAGAACCGGGTACCCTGCGAGAAGTAATCGGGCTTTTCCTTGAAGCCTTTGATGGTCGTCGATGAGACGCAGATGATGACCGCGTCCTGGCCCTGCACGGCGGCCCGCACCGAGGCCGCGTTGTGAAAATCGCCGGTCACCTTCCTGAGTTGCGGGTGGCTGAGGTTGAGTTTCGAGGGGGTGCGGGCAAAGGCGGTGACGGTGTGGCCTTTGGCCAGAGCCGCCCGGACGCAGAGCGCACCAACGCCTTGCGACGCACCCAAAACGAGAATGTTCATGGTATTTTTGATTGATTGTTGAAAGTTGTACTACCTGATTTACGGAAGAATGAGCCGGCGGGTTCGGCTCGAATGCGCGCTGAAATAGCCTAAGGCACCCCCGCTGATGGTTGTTTTGGGATTGGTCGGCGTGACGCTGAAGGCGGGGTTGGCATCCAGAATCTGGTTCAGGGTGCGGAAGTATTCATACACCCCGGCATCTACGTTTTGCATCTCCACCGTCAGCGTATCGCCCGATCCTAATTTGTCGATGGGGTCGGGCGGGGGGCCGCCCCCGGTACCGGCCAGGCCACCCTGATTCCGTAACGGCTCGCTCACGGGTTTGCCATCGGTGTACTTGTCGTTTTGCAGGAAAATAGCCTTGTTCAGCCGTCCGTTGCGGTACTGACGAAACAGATAGCTGTTGGCCCGGCCCGCCGGATCGGTGTATTGCACCACCGCCCGCAGCCCGTCGTCGGCCCCGAACGGATTGACTTCACTGGCTAAGTTCTCAAACGGAACCACTACCGGCAGCGTTGACAGGGCCACGTACGCCGTGCCGCCGGTCTCGACCCGCAGCGTATAGGTCCGGCCCGGTACCCCTTTGAGCGTCACTCCGGCGTACTGACCGGGGCTGGTTTCGCGCAGTGTTTCGCGCCCACCCGCGTCGTCGGTCAGGGTAACGACGGCCCCCACAACGGGCGGAAACGTATTGGTTTCGGTGTAGTTGACCGAGCGGCTTAGGCTGACCCGACCGTAGCCGTCGTCCACTAAGTTGGCTTCGATCACCACCTGCGCGGGCGACGTTTGCAGGTCGAGGGTAATTACTTTTTCGCAGCCCGTCACAACCAGCAGCAGGGCGGCAGCAAGGGGGATCAACAGGGAGTTTGAGCGCATGATTTTAAAAGGTAAAGTTGTACGTTGCCGACGGAATCCAGCGGAACAGCGACTGCTGAACGGCTTCGGTGCGGGTGGGGTCGTCTTTATTGGGCCGGAACAGGATGCTGTACGTGTTCTCGCGGCCCAGGGCGTTATAGACCGAAAACGACCAGCTACTGCGGAAGCGATGGTTTTGCTGGCCGGGCTTCTCGTAGGTCGCGCCGAGGTCCATCCGTATGTAAGCCGGGGTGCGCCCCCCGTTGCGGGAGCCGTAATAATTGATCGGCTGACCATCCACCACGTACTTGCCCACCGGGAACGTAACGGCATTGCCGGTGCTGTACAAAAACGTTCCTGACACCGTCCAGCGCGGATTGATCTGGTAAATACCCACCACCGACACATCGTGGGGCCGGTCCTGCTTAGCCGGAAAATAGTTGCCCTGGTTGATGGCCGTAAACTGCCGCTCGGTCCGGCTGTAGGTGTAGCCGATCCAGCCCGTGAGCCGCCCCACGTCTTTCCGCAGCAGCAGTTCCACGCCGTAAGCCCGCCCGGTGCCGTAGAGCAGGTTCGCTTCGGCATCGTAGGTGCGGGTCAGGTCGGTGCCGTTGCGGTAGTCGATCTGGTTTTGCATGGTTTTGTAGTAGCTCTCCACCGTCAGCGAATAGGCGTTGTCTTTACCCAATTTCAGGTAGTAGCCCGCCGAGATTTGATCCGAGAGTTCGGGTTTGACGTTGAAACTGGTCGGCACGTAGAGGTCGGTCGGCGAGGAGGCATTGGTGTTGCTCAGCAGGTGCAGGTTCTGCGCGTTGCGGGCGTAACCGAGTTTCACGGTGCTGGCTTCCGAGAGTTGGTAGCTGGCCGAGAAACGGGGTTCGAGCCGGATATACGTCTTCAGAAACCCATCCTGTTCGGTATAGGTGTTGGTCGTCACGGTATTGCCCTCGCCATCGTAGGTCGAGTACGTCCCCGGTCCCAGCAGACTAAAGCCCGACAGCCGCAGGCCGGTGGTGAAGTTGAGTTTGGGTGCGGCCTGCCATTCGTGGGAGGCATAAACCGCCGTTTCGAGCGAGTAATTGGTCCGGTCGGGCGTGGGGTTTACGGTGGCATCGGTGGCCGCCGTCACGTGGCCGGGGGTGATGGTGTGGTGAATGGCCTGCGCTCCGAACCGAATCGTCTGGGTGGCGGTGGGCGTATATTCAAAATCCTGCTTGAGGTTAAAATCCTGAATTTTGGAGTCAATACCCGACTCGCTGCCGTTGGACACGAGCGTGATCTGGTAGTCGTATTTGCTGTAAATCACGGACGTGTTGGAGAACAGCCGGTTGCTGAAGAGGTGGTTCAGGCGCAGGGTAGCGGTCTGATTACCGTAGGCCTGCCCGAAGGTGCCGCCTAAGCCGAGTACGTCGCGGCCTAAGTAGCCGCTGAAATAAATCCGGTTCCGGGCATCAAGTTTATAGTTGGCTTTGGCGTTGATGTCGTAGAAATACAGCCGGGCTTTTTTGGTGGTTGGGTTCGACGAAAGTTTGAGAAACACATCGGCGTAGGTGCGCCGGGCCGTAATCAGAAACGACCCTTTATCGCGCACAATCGGCCCTTCTAAGGCCAGCCGCGAGGCAATTAGGCCAATACCCCCGCTGCCGTGCAGTTTCTGATTGTTGCCTTCCTTCATCCTGATGTCCACCACCGACGACAGCCGCCCGCCGTACTGCGCGGGCATCCCGCCTTTATACACGGTCAGGTCTTTGAGCGCGTCGGAGTTGAAGGTCGAGAAAAACCCCAGCAGGTGCGAGGCATTATAGACGGGGGCTTCGTCGAGCAGGATCAGGTTCTGGTCGAAGCCCCCGCCCCGCACCGAAAAGCCGCTGCTGCCTTCGCCCGCCGACTTGATGCCGGGCAGCAGCGTCAGGGTTTTGATCACGTCTTTCTCCCCAAACAGCACCGGCACCTTCGCAATCTGCCTGAGGTTGATGGTTTCCACGCCCATCTGCGCCCGGCTGATGTTGGCATCGGCGGTGCGGGCCTTGACGACAACCTCGGCCAGTTCCCTGCCTTCGGCTGTCAGGTCGAACAGTACGCGCTGGTCGCGCCCGGTGGTAATTTTTTGCTGCTGCGGCACGTAGCCCACAAAACTGGCTTCGAGCGTGTACGTCCCTGCCGGTACCGTGAGGGTATAAAATCCGTAGGCGTTGGCTCCGGTCCCCACGCCGGGCAGTTCCAGCACCCGCACGGTGGCCCCGGTCAGGTTTTCGCCCGAAGCCGCGTCCTGCACCGTACCACTGATGGTAATCCGGGTTTGGGCCACCGCCTGTGGCTGACCAAACAGCCACAGCAGCGGCAACCAGATGCCGAAAAGAAACGTTATTTTTTTCATGGGAAGAAGCTTTCGTGAATTGATCCGGTTCGTAACCGGTAGCAAACGTAGCCGGTGGCGCAGGGCGGGCAGGTGAATACTATACATGGCCCGTGAGTTTGCCGACGTAGCCCCTGAATTTGCCGACCAATGCCGAAATCCGTCCGCGTCGGTTTCGACTTCGGGATACATCGGTGAAATCGGCCCGCAGACCGACGAATCGGGGGCGTTTATCCATTTTTTGCCCACCGGGAGCCGGATATGTTTTCCTTTGATACGGCGTAAGCGATACCCGTACCCATCGCCGAATTTGCCCCATGACCAAATCAATACCGAACGCCCGGTTAATCCGCACGCCACCGAAGGAGACCCGTAAAAACGTTGTGTCAGCCTACGGACGGACCGGCTTCCATCTGTTGCTGTTACCGGCGATGGTTGGCTTACAGATTTATGCCTTCCCCGAAGAGGCCATTGACACGCTTTACGGGACCGTTATCATCCGGTTTCTGCTGTCCGTCCTGCTTTTGGGCCCCGCTTACGTTGCCAACCTGACTTATTTTATTCCCCGTTTTTTGCAGCGTGGCCGGTATGTTTTTTATCTGGTGATCATCATGGTCAGTTGCGCCCTCACGGCCTGGGCTGCGGGCCAGGTCGTGGGCTTTTTTCCCGCGTCATTTACCGGGATCGCGGACCTGAGCAGCCGGGTCAGTCAGCGCATCAGCCGACTCGTGGCGTTCTCAGTGCTGATCGGCACTGCAGTAGAAATGATTTTGTACTGGGAGCAGCAAAAACGGCAGCAGGAACGGGTTGAAAAAGAAAAAATTCAGTTAGAGCTTTCTTTCCTGAAGTCGCAGATAAATCCGCATTTTCTGTTCAACACGCTCAACAATATTCACTCGATGGCCGAGCTGAAATCAGACACGACCGGCGATGCGATTCTGATGCTGTCCGATTTATTGCGGTATGCCCTGTACGGCACCAACAAGGGGAAAGTGCCGGTACAAAAAGAAATTGACAGTCTCGAAAACTACTTAGCCATTCAGCGACTCCGGCTGCCGAAGCGGCAGTCGATTACAATTCAGTTCGAGACGAAGGGCGAACACCGGAACAGCCTGATCGAACCGCTGTTGTTGCTGCCGTTTGTCGAAAATGCGTTCAAACATGGCATTTCGTACCAGCAGCAGTCAAGTCTGTTGATTCAGTTGCTGATCGAAGACAACATCCTGCATTTTAGCGTTTACAATACCAAAAAAACCGGCCATCTGTATGCCACCGTCGAGGATGAAGATTCGGGCATCGGACTAAAAAACATCCGGCGACGGTTAGAACTACTCTACCCCGACCGGCACGAGCTGCACATTCGGAACGAGACCCATGAATTTGATGTCAGACTGACTGTACAATTATAACCCATGACCATCAACTGCCTGCTCATTGACGACGAACCACTGGCCCTCGATAAACTGGAGCAGTACGTCCGAAAAGTGCCTTATCTGAATTTGGCGGGCCGGTTTGAAAACGCCATTCAAGGGCTGGAAATACTCAAGCAAACCCCCGTTGAGTTGATGTATCTGGACATCAATATGCCCGATGTATCGGGGATTGAGTTTCTGCGCGGGCTACAGACTCCGCCGAAAGTAATTTTGACCACGGCCTATAATCACTACGCTCTCGAAGGCTTCGAGCTGAACGTAGTCGATTATTTGTTAAAGCCTTTTTCGTTCGACCGCTTTTTAAAAGCGACGGACCGGGCGTATGAAACATTAGCTGCAAAAGCCGAGACTCATCTCGACCCCAAACCGGACGATTTTATTTTTATCAAAGCCGAGCATAATCTGATAAAAATAAATTTCAGCGAAATTGAGTTTATCGAGGGCCTGAAAGATTACGTGAAGGTGTACGTGACCACCGGAAAACCGTATTTGTCCATCACCTCCTTAAAATCGCTGGAACAGTTGCTGCCCACCAACCGGCTCATCCGTATTCATAAATCATTTATCATCTCGATTGATAAAATAGAAACCATCCGCAGCGGCAAAGTCCTCATCAAAGGTCGCTGGATCGCCATTGGCGAGTCGTACCAGGAAGCCTTCGATAATGTTGTCTTAAAGGGTCGGATGGGTTGATAAAGCGGTGATTAAACGTTCGGATTTAGGTGTGCTCCGAAGCCGGGATAGAGCGGCAGCCGCTGCTTCGTTTCGTCGGGTGTCAGGATAACGGACCCGTGTTTTTGGGCCAGTTGTATGACCTTGGCTAAGTTTTCGTCACTCGCTGCGTAGGCCTGCGGTTCGCCGGTGGGTAGTTCCATGCTTTGCGTGGGTTGGGCCATGGCCCGCCAGATCACATCGGCCCCCACGGCTTCCCCGCCTGCGGCCACCACCATTGTCAGCAACTGTACTTCCGGTGAACGAAAATAAGACGCATGGGCTTTGCCCTTAGGCAGAAAAATTGTTCCACCCTTGCGGGCCATCAGGCTCTTTTCTTCGCCCTCGACAAAGAATTCGAGTTCGCCCTCCAGCACGTAATAAATCTCGTGTTCATACAGATGCACGTGGGGTGGTGGCTCGTTGCCAACGGTTGCATGGAAATAAACCAGGGCAAATCGCCCGTCGGTTTCAGTACTGTTGGAAAGAAACGATAGCAGGCTACCCGTATAGGCGACACTGTTGGCGACTTCGGGATGGCGAGACGTGGGGCGAAGGGTCTGTTTCGTGTTCAATTGGGACGAAGTGTTAAGCCAAACAATAAATGCTGTCGTTGCTCAGGGGTAGCGGCAATTTATTTTCCGAGTACCTGTTTGCGATGATTAACCCCCTAGCTATGCAGTTCCAGCATTACTTTTTTCAACGACCGCGAGTATTCCGTGGCGACGTATTCAATTAAAACCGGATACTCGTCATGCACGATTCGCTGAATGAGCTGGTGTTCTTCCAGGTCTTTCAATTCGTTGGAAAGCACCTTTGGGTTTATTTCGGGAATGATCCGCTGGATTTCCGAAAACCGCCGGTTGTCGTGCATGATCGACGTTAAAATCAATACTTTCCATTTGCCGCTGATCACCTCCAGCGCATCCCGGATGGGAAGTATCTGTTCGATACAATCCAGATTCTTAGTTTTGCCTTCGCTTAAAATCATCGTGTTGTTTCGGCGGTCCGATTAGGGTAGGGAAACCGATTACCTTCGGGTAACTGCTTACTTGTGGAAAGCAAAACTACTGACCTTTGTACAAACAGTCAAGCAGTCTCTACCCGTAAACCGTATGGCACCTCCGCCGAACCGACCAAAACCACTGCACATTGCCCTGTGGGTTGTGCAGGCCTTTTTAGCCCTTACCTTCATCGGGGGCGGGATTTTCAAATTGATTACGCCCATCGCTACCCTCACCGGCATCTGGTCCTGGACGGGCGAATACCCCGATCTGCTCCGGCTGACGGCACTGCTCGACGTGGCTGGTGGTCTCGGTCTGGTGTTACCCGCCCTCACCCGCATCAGGCCGGGGCTGGTTGTGGTGGCCGCGCTGGGTTGCGCGGCTCTGATGGTCAGTGCCATCGTTTTTCACCTGACCCGTGGCGAAGCCGAAGACACCCCGATCAATATTTTTCTGCTGGTACTTATTCTTTTCGTCTGGTGGGGCCGTCGGCTAAAGGTGCCGGTCAATTTATAAGCAACATCTAAATTCAAAGAGTACGTTTACCGGAAATTGGGAACGGATATTTATCACATTCATCATTGTAAGCAGCACCATTTTGTCGGTGGTTGTTGACGGGAATACCACTCATTTGTTTAATTCCGAATGGCCGGGCCATGCCCGTTTAAATGGACTACTACTCTTCCAATTTGATCCTTAGAACGATTTTTGGCCTATCACTGCCAGTTGGTGAAGAGAGCAATTTCATTTCTTTAATCATTAAATCGGCGGAGTACTAGATTAGATGCAAATTAAGAGCCGAGAACGAACAACGTAATCTTTTTACGCTGTTCGTTCTCGTACCATTTGGCCGCATATAAAATCGAATCAGGGGTTCTTACTGCAAACAGGCGGATTTACACGATAGTGAACTAACTAATTAGTCGGCACCTATTTATCAAACACTTAACTATACATTATCATTAAGGATTTCCTTTTTGATAGGCTGGGTTAGCCCCTTAAATTAGCCAGAATCGAAGATTTTGATGCCTGTTTCAGAAGACCCTTTTTGATAATAGCTTGATTAACAGTGCTCAGGCTCATTCAACTATAATTCCTGTTTTTTAACGTGTAAATCCCGGTACAGCCGCTGGCCGCTTAGCGGAGCGGCCAGCTTGCAACAAGAACCCTTATTATACACAATGATCTATACAATATTATTAGTCAAGATGACCAGGATATTACTCATCGATTTTGAATTAGGTTTTAGAGATACCAAAAAGTGTAATCAGACCTAATCTTTAATAAAAAGATTGTCTAAATTTCAATGGCGAAACGCCTGTTTTAGTCTTAAATAACTTACTAAATGATTGCGGATATTCAAAACCCAACTGGTAAGCGACTTCACTAATTGTTAAGCTGGTAGTTGACAGTTTTTCTTCCGCCTTTTTTATTAACTTATCATGAATAAGCTGTTGGGTATTTTGGCCGGTCAGCGAACGCAGCATATCACTTAAATACCTTGGGGAAACATTCAGACGCTCTGCCAGATACTTGACCGTTGGCAGACCCTCGCTTAGGTTTTGATCATTGTTAAAATATTCGTCCAAGGCTTCTTCCAGCTTTTGCAACAGGCCGTTACTCACGGCTTTACGCGTGATAAACTGGCGTTTGTAAAACCTGTTCGCGTAACTAAGCAACAATTCGATCTGGGCGATCATTACTTCCTGGCTAAAATCATCAATCCGGCCAATGAGCTCCTCCTCCATTATTTTAAGAACTGAAAGGATTGTCGCCTTTTCCTTATCTGAAAGATGTAAGGCCTCGCTTGTCGAATAGGAAAAATAGCCCAACTGCCCAATTTTTTTGGCGATAGGATAGCCTTGTAAAAAGTCGGGATGTATCAACAAGGCATACACGGCATGATCTACCGGATCATCGCCAGCTCCAACGAGCTGATTTGGGGCGGTAAATAACATACTGCCTTCATCAAAATCATAATAGCCCTGCCCATATCTAAGCCTTCCGCTCAATTTCGTGATTAACTTTATTTTGTAGAAATTGTGGACGGCATAGTCAGGCGTTTCAACACCGACGATCTGAGTGTCAATATTATTTATTAAACTGATCAGTGGGTGCATGGGTTTACCCAAACTTAATGCACGGTGTACCTCAGTTATGGAGTCAAATCTATGCACCCTATTTTTCTCCATCTCGAAAACAGTTTTACTTAAATAATGACCATCCAACTATCTTTCCAATTACCACGTTTATACTCTTACTTTTGCTCATGGTTAATTAACAAAATTTCGCAAACCGAATGACGATGTCAATAGATGGCCACGCTTAATGAGTTAGAAACAGCCAGTTACACCGATGCATTAGTAATACCCGTCAGGACTGCGCTACTCTGCCATAGCTCGTCAGCATTGTTTTTATCGTAGGAATCCACCGAGGAGCGGATCTCTTTGATCCCCTCAAAGTATTTTCCATTGGTGGTGCTTAGCGCCGGGTCTGTGATGAGCCTGGCCAGCGCAAACCCGGACTCCTCAGCCGAGTGAATGTTCTTAATAATCAGCATTCGCAATAAAGGCAGGATTTTGGGCATCACGAAAAACCACATAAACTTCATCAGACCTGTATACTCACGGGCTAGCCCGGTTCCCGGCATCAAACCCGGGTCGAAGGCATTAACAGTAATTCCTTTCGACAGTCGCGAAGCGAGTCCGTAGGTAAAGTATATATTTGCCAGCTTGGTCGTAGAATACCGCCTGCCACGGTCTGCACGCTCGTCGTCGTTTGCCGCAGCCGGTCCAAGCTCCCCCTTTGCCAGTGCCGCTGTTAAGTTCCAGGCAGGCACCGGCACTGCCGAGCCGGAGGGAACCTTCGCCAATTCTGCCGGGTCGTGCACACCGCTGGCAACGACGACTATGCGTGCCGGCTTGGTTAGCAAGGGCAACACCAGATTTACCAGCAGGTAATGCCCAAGATGACTCACTCCGAACGTCGACTCGAAGCCATCGACTGTGAACACCTTTGTACCCTGCATGGCTGCGTTGCAAATAACGCCATGCAAAGGGGGCAGTTCTCCGGTATTCAGCCTTCGTTCGAGCTCGGCAGAAAAGGTGCGAACCGAAGCCAATGAGCCCAGGTCAAGCTTCATCGCTTCTACTTTTGCGCCAGGTGCTGCGGCTTGGCGAAGGTTCTCGACCGCCGTTTGGGCTCGGGCCATGTCCCGGCAAGCAATCACGACGTGCCAAGGCGACGAAGCGACCAGAAGCGAGTGCGCGCAAGCGTACCCCAAACCCGAATTACCTCCGGTGATGACAACAGTTTGCAGTGATGAGAGTGAATGGCCTTCCAGGTTTTGTTGCCTTAGAGACTTCCTTTCATTTTCCATAGTTTCACTGTATTTATTTACGGCAAAGGTCGAAAGTGACTTCTTCTTGCTCGTAAGCTAAATGACGAACTTTATAACCGTAATGACGCATAATTGACCTCCCCCAACTAGTACTCCGCCGATTTAATGATTAAAGAAATGAAATTGCTCTCTTCACCAACTGGCAGTGATAGGCCAAAAATCGTTCTAAGGATCAAATTGGGGGAGTACTACTTTTCTTAAATATTCTTTGTGGCGTTTCGCTGCTGGGTTTGTGGCTGATGGGGCGGCCATCAAAAGAACCGGAACAGGGCGTTCGGGTGGCTGTGATTATTACCGTCATTTACCGGGCTTCCTTTTTTTATCTGGGTTTCCTGCCCCCTCACGTAGAATTTCTGCCCGGCCACGAAGAACCCCCGCACATCGATGGTTTTCCGATCTACCTGAATGTAGTGGCATCGGGTGTGTTTGTGGTGCTGGTGCTGCTGGGGGTACTGGATATACCGGCGCGAGCATCCTGACAGCCAGCCAAGGTCTCCGATCAGTACGTTAGGTTAGGGCATCAGGATCACCTTGCCATAGACAGTTCTGGATTCGGCCAGTGTCATAGCCGCTGCGATCTGGTCTAAGGAAAAACGGGCTGCAATGCGGGGAGTCAGGGTGCCGTCAGCCAGTAACCGCATTAACTCGGCAAAATCGGTCTGCATCCGGGCGCGAAACGCGGGCCTACCCGCTCCCGACCAGATGTTGTAGAACGTGGCCCGGCGACCGTTGGGCAGGAGTGTGAGCCAGGTGAGCTGCGCCAACAGCCCAATGAACCGGACCACCATCGACCCGGTGCCCCGGATGGCCGACGAGATGGCGTAGCACACCAGCATACCCCCCGGTTTGAGCAGGCCAAACGACCGGGCTACGCTCGCCCCGCCAATGTTGTCGAAAACAGCATCGATCCCGTCGGGAGCTACTTCCCGGATGTGGTGCGCCAGGTCAGCGTCGGCATAGTCGAACGGTTCCGCCCCCTGCGCCCGCAGCGTGTCGTGGTGGCGGGGCGATGCCGTACCCAGCACCCGAACGCCCGCGTGCCGGGCCAGTTGGGTGAGGATGGTGCCGACACCCCCGTTGGCTCCGTGTACCAGAATGGTTTGGCCCCGGCCAATCTGCGCCGTTCGGTGCAGGAGTTGCCAGGCCGTGATCCCGTTGACGACCAGCGTTTCGGCTTCGGCGGGGTCAATGCCGACTGGCACGGTTAACAGGGTTTCGACCGGCAGCACGACGTGGGTGGCCCAGCCCCCGGTTTTGGTCAGGGCCGCCACCCTTTTTTCCAGCAATGCAACCACGCCCGGCCCCACGGCGACCACCGTACCGACCAGATCATAGCCCGGCACAAACGGGAATTTGGGCTGGCCCGGATACCGATCCCGGCGCATGGCCTGCTCGGCAAACGAGATGCCGCTGGCCTCGACCCGGACGATGACTTGCCCGGGACCCGGCGTGTGCAGTACCCGGTGGCGGAGGAGCAACCCGCCGGGTTCGACCACACCGGGCAATACCACCTCGGTGATACTGAATTTCGTTCCGCTGGCGGGTTGTTGGTTGGTCTCGACAGGGATTTCTGTTGTTCGGTGCATGGCGTTGTCTGTTTGTGGAGACAAAGCTACCGGGCTGCGCCGGGCCGAAACGATAACAAAAGATAAGGAATTGGCCGGGGACGAATTATACGCTCAACGCCAATTGGTCTGCGTTGGCCAGGTTAATTCCGCTGAATCCGGTGGCGAATCCGGCTCAGGCTGACGGGGGTGATGCCCAGATAATTGGCGATGTAGTGCTGCGGTACCCGCTGGATGATCTGCTTCTGGCCGTCGTCCAGCAGGCTCCGGTAACGTTCTTCGGGACTCATCATCAGCAGCCCCGCCACGCGCTCTTCCAGGGCAACCATCAGGTATTCGGCCAGCAGACGGCCAAACTCCTGCCAGCCCGCATACTGTACAAACAGGGTTTTCAAGACCGAATAAGGGAAACACACGCAGGTGGTATCGGTCAGGGCCTCGATGGTGACGGGCGAGGGTCGGCCCGTGACGCAACTCATGTAGGCACCCGTGAGCTGATCGTCAAAGAAAAAGTAGGTGGTCCGTTCCTCGCCGTCGCGGGTATAAAATTGCCTGAGCATTCCGTCCAGCACCAGGCCCACCTGATCGGCCACGATCCCCTGCCGGGCGAAGCACTGGTGTTTTTTCAGGGTCTGGATGGTCAGATGAGGCACCAACATGGTCCATTCGTCCTCGGTGAGGTGGACAAACCAGTCTATTTGCTGACGCAGCCGTAAAGCCGCCGGGGTGGTACTCGCTTTCATTAACGGAAGATGCTGCTCCCGGTAAGCAGCAGCATTAGGTAAACGGCCCTGAACCTGGCAACTACTCGGAAACAGGCGTCTCCGGTTTCATGTCGTATGATTTCTGGAGCACGGCAGGGCGGGTGCCAAGACCCTCCCGGATTTTCTTGGTCCAGTCGTTGTCCATATTTCTTTTGGTCTCCTCGATCATCGATTTGGGTTCCAGGTTGCGGAACGTGTCGATCTCGCCGGCTGCCACTGCTGTCAGCGTGGCATAGACCGGCTCCGGGTCGAACTGGGCGCGGGGAAAAGCCAGTTTAGCGTAGTCGAACAGCCGCTCGTCGGCGTTGTCCTCCCAGCTTTGCCAGGTGTCGAAGCCCCGGTCGTTGAACCCCGTCAGGAACGGGCCGGGGTTGACCGTTGCCACTTCCACCCCAAATTCCTGCAACTCCAGGCTCATCGTCTGGGCGATGGCTTCGACAGCGTGTTTGGAGGCTGCATAAATTCCGGTAAAGGGGTTGACGTTCAGGCCCTCCCGCGAGGACACCCAGACGATCCGGCCTTCGCCCCGCTTAACCATTTGCTTGGCGATGCCCTGCGTGAGCAACAGCGGTCCGATAACGTTCACCTCAAACTCGTTCCGCATATTCGCGCCGGGGATGTCCAGCACCGAGCCACCCTCCAGCACCCCGGCGTTATTGACCAGAATCTCCACCCCCCAGGCCAGAGCCTTGCGCCGGTCCCCGTCGTTGGTAACATCGAGTTTTTCCACTTGCAGGGTTACGCCCCGCTCGGCAGCTTCACGCTTGAGGGGCATCACCTGCGCGTAAATCTCGACCGCAGCGATAACATTGAATCCCTTCTCGGCCAGTCGCATGGCGGTCTCGAAGCCAAAGCCGGTACCGGCACCCGTGATCAGTACGTTTTTCATGTTGACGTTGTAATGTGTTGATTGTTAGGGGCTATGCACTCGTGCTCCGCCACAAAATTAGACAACCATCCATCGTAAAACTTGTTCCATTCAATCCGATGGTTGTCTAATTCAAACCCGGCGCACCGCCAAGGGAGCCTGGCCGGTCTGCTTTTTGAAAAAGTGATTGAACCGGGTCGGCTCGTCGAAGCCCAGGCTGTAGCCGATTTCGGCCACGTTCCAGTCGGTGTGGCGGAGCAAGGCCCGCGCTTCGCCGACTACGCGTTCGGCAATGTGGGTGGTGGTGGTTTTGCCGGTTACTTCGCGCACACAGCGGTTGAGGTAGTTGACGTGTACGTTAAGCTGCCCGGCAAAGTCGCCCGCCGACCGCAGGGCAAACCGGTGGGTGGGTGATTCGACGGGAAATTGCCGCTCAAGCAGGTCGAGGAAAGCACCGGTCAGCCGCAGTTTGGCGTCGGGTTGCTGGTAGAGCGTATCGGTGGGCCGCAGCTTGAGGGCATAATGAATCAGTTCCGCCGTATAGTGGCGAAGCAGGTCGTACTTCAAAGCGTAGTCGGACTCGATTTCGGCCAGCATCGTCTCAAACAGGGCGCTCACGGCGGTCTCCTGGTCGGGCGTGAGGGCATAGGCCGGGTGGCCACCGGGCTGAAAAAGCGGCTGTTCCAGCAGGCCCGTACCCGGCTGCCCCCGGAAGAATACCTCGCTGAACAGGCAGTAAAACCCGGTGGGCTGGGCTGCCAGTGCCTGGCAACCGTACAGAACGCGGGGGTTGAAAAACACCAGCGTTGGCCCCGGCATCTCCACGCTCTTGTCGGCGTAATGATACACGTAAGGCCCCCGGTTGAGGGCGATTTTATAAAAGTCCCGCCGACCGTAGTGAATCGGCTTGTCGGCGGGTAGCCGTACTGCTTCCAGCCGAAACACGTTGACCTGCCCAACCGCGCCAACCGCTGGTGGCGGCACGGCGGGCAGTTCGGGGAAGTAGTGCTGATAAAAATCGGTGAGCGATTCGGGCCTGGGCATCTTTAGGTGAACAACCGTTTAGTCATCAAACTGTTACGCGCTGTCCCAACCGCCTGTTCTCCAGGAAATAGCCGATGGCCAGCAGCGACAGCATCACGACATCCACGATGAGCTGGATGGGGAGTTGGCCGGGCCGGGCAAATTCGGGGTCGATCAGGGCCGTCCCCGGAAACAGGGTAGCGCCCACCTGCGTGAGCCAGTAGTAGCTGGCCAGGGCCGCTGCCAGGCGGAGTTTATACCGCCCGTCGCCGCTGGGCGACCATAAAATCCACAGGGCCGTTAGCCCCAGCGCCGTACCGAGCAACATCGTCTGGGCATTGTGAAATTTGGCGTGCGGGGGCCAGCGGGGGTTGTAGATGTGCGTGTGGTTCCAGTCGAAAAAATAGGAGCCAACGGTGGCCCACAGGGCTACCAGCGTAATCAGGAGTTTACCGGTCGATAACGTTTTCATAGCAATGGCGTTGGTTGAAAAGCTAGTGATTTTGGCTTCATAAACTCATCAAAAAGTCTCTGTTACCCCACTCAAAACGATGAGCATGGTAACAGAGACTTTTAATCTGCTTAAAAAATTATCCACAAACTGAAAAGATACTCGCTGCTAACCAGCGGGATCAGCCCATGGCGCCACCGTTGGCCAGCAGGTGCTGCCCGTTGACGAACGAAGACAGGTCGCTGGCAAAAAACTCGGCGATGTTGGCCACGTCCTCGACCGTTCCCAGCCGACCCATCGGGCAGTTGTCGAGCAGCACTTTGCGGGCTTCGGGGAACGCTTTGGGATCGGTAAACACGCCCGACCCGTCGATGGCGTAGGGAATAATCGAGTTGACGGTGATGCCCTTATGCCCGATTTCCTTCGCCAGCACCTCCACAATGTAGCGGCCCGGCATTTTGCTGCCCCCATAAACGGCCATGCCCGGCGTAGGAAACGAGGTGCTGCTGGAGGCCACGTAAATGATCCGCCCCCCGTCGGCTACGTGCCGGGCCGCCTGTTGAATCGTGAAATACGTCCCCCTGGCGTTGATGCCGAAGAGTTGGTCGAACTGCGCTTCGGTGAAATCCGTCGTCGGCACTTCCAGCAGTTCCACCCCCGCGTTGGCTACCACGATGTCGATTTTGCCGAAGGTGTCTTTGGCCGTCGTGAAGAGCCGCTCAAGGTCGGCTACTTTGGTCACGTCGCCCTGCACGGCAATCACCTTCACGCCCATCGCCATGATCGTGCTGATGGCTTCGTCGGCAGACGCTTTGTCTTTGGAATAGTTGAGGACGATGTTGGCACCTAAGGCGGCATACCGCTCGGCAATGGCCCGGCCCAGCCCACGGGCCGACCCCGTGATGAGGGCTACTTTATTGGCTAATATATTCATTGGAAAAGAACGTTAAACACGTTGATTGATGATGATGTACCGGACGACTGGCTTAGGCCATCGCCCCGTTGATGCCGATGTTCTGGGCCGAAATCCAGCGGGATTCGTCGGCGGCCAGAAAAACAACTAATTCCGCAATGTCGTCTGGTTCACCAATGCGGTTGAACGCCGACATCCCGGCCAGCCGGTCGATGACTTCCTGGGGCTTGCCCTTGACGAAGAGTTCGGTGTTGGTTGGCCCCGGCGAGATGGAGTTGACCCGGATGCCCCGCGCACCAACTTCTTTGGCAAATACCCGCGTCAACTGCTCCACGGCAGCTTTTGTGGCCACATAAGTGCTGTAGGTGGGCAGCATGATCCGGTCCACAGACGACGAGAAATTGATGATACTGCCGTTGTCGGCCAGGCGGGTGGCGGCTTCGCGCAGGGTGTTGAAGGTGCCGCGCACGTTGGTGTCGAACTGCCGGGTAAAGTCCTCGTCGGTGGTGTCTTTTAGCAGCTTGGTAATCATGACCCCCGCGTTGTTGACCAGCACGTCGAGCTGGCCGAACTGCCCGATGGCCTCGTCGAACAGGCGTTTCACGTCGTCGGCCTTGCTCACGTCGGCCTGCACCGCCATGGCCTGACCGCCCTGTTGTTGAATGGCCGCGACGACGGCTTCGGCGGCCTCGCGGCTACCGGCATAATTGACCACGACCCGCGCCCCGGCAGCGGCCAGATGTTGGGCGACGGCGGCACCGATGCCTTTCGAGGCCCCGGTGACGAGTACTACTTTGTTGTGTAAGGTGCTCATGTTGTGTCCGTTGAGTGATGACGGTACAAAGGTCAGCCGTAACGACGGAGGGCGAGGGACACCAATCAGAGTATTCAGGACAGATAACCAATATGCCGTTTGCTACATATAACTACGGCGATTGCCGGACCCGAAACTGCACCGGCGACAGGCCCGTGTGCTTCTTCACGTAGTTGCTGAAGTGGGTCGGCTCGGCAAACCCCAGCCGATAGGCAATTTCTTTCACCGACAGGGCCGAATTGAGCAGCAGGGCTTTCGCTTCGGCAACGGTTTTTTCAGCAATCCAGGTGCTGACCGATTTGCCCGTTTTGCTTTTGATGACCGCGTTGAAGTAGCTCGGATGCAGGTGGCTGGCTGTGGCGCAGTCCTGCACCTGAAGCTGCCGGGCCGGTTCGTTCTGGCTCAACGCCCGGAAGTGCTGCTCCAGGAATTGCTTGAAATCCCGGACTATCTGCGAACTGCGGTTACCTTCGTAAATCGGGTTATAATCCTGCCAGAAGTACGCTTTTATCTTCAGCAGAGCCACCACAAACAGGTTGCCGATGATCCGGTTGCGGTAGGGGTTGGCGGAGGTGTATTCGACCAAAATCTGAGCGCAAAGCTGCTCGAACTCCGCAAAAACGACCGGGCTAAGTACCCTGGGCACGACGGTTTCGGCCAGCAGAAACGGGAACTCATCAAAAATGTCGGCATGGACATTTTCTTTCAGGAAGGCTTCGCTCAGGCTCACCAGATAGACGTCTTTGATGCGATGCCAGGTAAACGACTTGTAATGGCCGGGGTTGGTGAAATAAATCGTGCGTGGCTCCGTCGAAAACCGCTGTTCGTCGGTGGTGTAGGCACCATCGGCATCGCAGACGAACACAAACGAATAAAAGTTGGCCCGAAACACTGGCGACGCAAACGGCAGGTCGGTGTGGATGTCGTTTAGTTTGTGAATATCGAACTCACCCTGTGGACTAAAATGGTGGGTCGGCAGGTCGAGAAACTGGTAGAGATCGTTGATTCGGTCGAACGTTAAGCTTGTCGGGGTGTCGTGCATGGCAGGTAACTTGATAAACGGCAACGAGCGGAAGGCTCCACGCCTTCACACTAGCCACGGTATCAACTAATTAGCCACAGTATAGTTAACGGGCGCTCTTTATGCAATAACCGAAATAGGCACCGCGAAGGTAACCAATACAGTTACCCTCAAGGGGTATTGTTGCCGAATCACAGGAAGCGTTCAGTGACGTGTGTCACTTCCCTGAATCACCGAAGCGACGAAGATGGCCTAAACACGGGCCTGGGAATTCATCCAGTTGTTAAATCAGTTGGGTGGTCAGCCCCTGACCAAGACGGGCGACGATAAGGCTTCGGGCTACGTTGACGGACACGAGGGGCCATTAAACCCTGCCAAATCACTCTGCTCAACTTCTGACGCAACAAAGCACCCTGTTACTCGCCCTAAAGAGGTTCCTACAGGACAGCGTCCGCCACCCAGATTCAGAACGGGCAACTAAGCGGTCTCGTTCATCAGTGGAATACACTCCATCGGAATTAACAGGTGATTATCAAAGGACACTAAACAGCGTTAAAAAGCCGCGTTCAGATTCTTCTGACGCGGTTTTTTGTGGAGGAAATTATTTCAGTACACCGCTCAATCGGGCATCTGCTCAAAATACGTCTTGCGCGTTTTTTTCTTGGTATAAAACTGCGTCGTTTCCAGTGTTTCGTGGCGCAGGTGTTGCTGGACGTGTTCCAGACTTACGCCTTCCTCCAGAAGGAGTTGGCCAACCGTATGCCGCAGACTGTGAGCCGACATCCCCACCCGTTTCAAGCCATGCTTCCTGAACTGCTTATCCACGATGTACCGGATTTGATGCTTCTTTAGGTCGTCAAACAGGGACTCCCCCGTCGGCCATTGGGAATGGGCCAGCGGTTTGTTTCTTCTAAATACGTTTGCAACACCTGCCGACAAGCCGCGAAGAATTTGATGGCTTTCTTCGTACTCTTGCCTTTGCCCAGCACTTGTAGTTGATGCCTCTCGAAATCTAAATCGCCCAACCTGAGCCGGGTCACTTCGACCGTCCGTAAACCCTCCAGGCCCAGCAGAACCAGAACCGCCCGGTCGCGTGTGGTTTCAACATCGTCCAAAACCCGTTGCCGCTCGTCGGCTTCCAGGCTGTCTTTGTAGAAGGTACGTTCGATAGCCAGCCCCCGCACATCGTCAATGTCGCGCAGGGCATTGAGTTGGTCGTCGCCTACTATCAGGTCCTCGCGTCGGCGGATGCACCAGGCGGCCAATTGCTTGATGGCTGACAAGTATAAGTTGACGGTGAAGGCGGAGTACTGGTTATCTTTCAGATGCTGGACGAAGTCTGATACGGTCAGGCCGCTGAAAGATGCCGGTTGGCCCCGCGCTATTTGACCGTCGAGGTAGATAAAGAAGGCGTTGAGTGCTTTGGTGTAAGTCTCTTTGGAGCGATCTCCACGCAGGCTTTTGGCTTCCCGAATAAAGGTCAGGATCAGTTCATTGGCGGCTGGTGGTATCTTGGTCGTCTTGGGGTCAGCGATGATAAGGGGGCAACCGATGGTCTGATAAAAGAGCAGGAACTTCCGAATGGGTGATACGCGGTTGGGCGGTAGCCCGGCGGTGAATCGGGCAACACTCATGCTGTCAATACCGAACCCTTCTTTTAAACAGAAAGCCACATAAGCCCTGGCATGGCGGGGGTAGTTACTCGACTTGGGCAGGTCAGCGGCAAAGTAGCGAATCAGTTGGCTGATGGTGTAGCGGGTAATGGTCTTACCGACGGCCTGATTGTCCCCCTCGTTTTGGTGATGATGTAGACTGATGGAGGAATCGGCCATAATGAATCGGGTTTTGGGCAAAGGTGGTGAAATAACGAAATTTCACCATTTCTCGCAAAGGATAATTTATAAGACGGTGAAGATTTTCTATAAACCAATTCCCTGGTTGATTCCATAGCGATCCATCAGTATCGCCCGGCTTATGCCCCGTCTTACCGAACGCTGAGATGGTCTGTTGCAGACTGAAATGCCAGCCCACTCCGCGCAAATGGTGTAGTACAGATTGACAGCAAGGGTGAGTCTTACTCTTATCATAGAGGCAATTTAGTTGCATAGCATTACGACCCAATAAGGATACTGTCAACAGCCAACCCGTCCCGATTTTTGAGACGCTTCTGATGGTGTGTTACTCATTTTAGTATTACCACTGATAATCAGTTCATTACTGATGATTACCCCTGTCTTACTGGGTGTCCTCTCCCCTGTCCTCTGGGGTGTCCTCTCCCTAGTAAGACAGGGGAGAGGACACCCAGTAAGACAGGGAGCCGACATTTGTCCACCCCGGTCATTACCGCGATGTAATACTGTGTCAGTCAACGAAAATTACAAAATTACACGCTTGTAATATCCCCAAATGACGCTGCCAGAGGCTACTTCGCTTGTCCTATAGGCGGGCTTGCATACCCAGAAAACACCAGTCAGACACCACCTGACGATGACCGGGACACCAACCCCCACTTTAGAAAAAGAATGAACACAAGTCATCACCTCTTCGTAAATTCTCTAAGCATATCGAAATAGTAGATAATAATTCCATGACTACTTGACTTCGCCCGAAAACCTACCGACACTTGCACTGTCAAAAAACATAAACCGTTGATATGCAATTTGTTGATGCTGGTAAATACGGGCCTCCTAAACCACGGATAGCAATCGGGGCCATGCTCATGAATCAGGGACGGGCACCCCCACCCGCTAAAATCAATCATCGCTCAGGGGCCGGGTACTGACGAGTACACCCAGCCTTGCCAATCCTTTACCCGACTGCCCCCAGCAGATGCGGAGCGAAGGCGTGCGCCCATACGCCTGTTTTTTTGCGTAAACCGGCAGTTAATCGGTTTGAGAAAACAATGCTAAAAAAGTTAGTCTACCGTTCACGCTGTTCTGCCAACGGTTATCAACGGTTAACCCGGGGTCTGGCAGACAGGCAAATCTCCCAGTGGTTTTTAATTCATACTTACTACAAACATCGTCCATGAATAGCGTACCATCAGCCCGCTTTGAAGCCGACCCGCTCAACAGTACCTTCCGCTGGGTCATTCACCTGGACCCCAACCATGCCCGTAACCGGGTGGCCCAGTTGGATGGGTACAGCAAAGGGATGGGCTACGAAAACAATAATAAAGTACAACTTTTGCTCAATAAGTTGCGGAATCCGCTCTTGGGCTATGTAGAGAAAGCGTTGCTGATCGAAGTATTCGAGCAGCAGGGGGGTGTTCTCAAAGAGCGCCATCCGAGGTTAATCACGTTGAGTCCGCATGGCTACCATTGTGCGGATTGGGTAGCGGAGAATGAGTTAATTTGTCAGTTTTTGAAGGGGGTGTATGACACTTACCTGACCACCGGCCAACTGCCTTCGGTTGAGAATCGGCGTAATAACCGCCGTCAAGGGGCTTACCAACGTGATTTAAAGCATGACTTGTACCGTTTCAACGACCACGGTGCGTTACAGGTTTTTTGCCGGGAACAGTCGGCCCACTACGGTCAGGAGTGTATGCGGTCTTGGTATTACAGCCATTTGCGGTTGTTTCCGGCTTTGCAGCCGGGTTGTTAAGGGATTCGGGTTGGCATCAAGTCCAGGTTGCACTTTTGCTCATCAGCGTGCCAATCCGGGTTGTGTGGCGTGGAGCACAAGACCTGTTAAGGTCGCTTCACGCTATCCGAGCCAATGAGGGGGTTCTTTTTACAAATGGGCGTATTCATACGGTAAAACGTGATTAAAAAGTGTGTTAATTTCTATGACGGCTTTTAGGTCGGCGTTTTCCGTCTCAAATACGGCTAACCCTCCACTTCGGCCACGTTACCAAACGTTTCTCAGTTGACAATTGGGCAAGACAAGCAGGTTAGTTGGAGATAATTCGGCCACGTCTGGGCCATCTCTTAGTTGTCAGTGCTCTTACTGTCAGCCTTGCTGAAGCACAGTAAGCAACGAGCATATCGTCTGTGTTTCGTCTGCTACTATAGTTACCCCCGCTTACGTTGATGCCCAATCTTTCTCAAGATACCAAAGTCATCAGTTATACACAAATACTGATTTGGGTAAATCAGTATTTGTGTATTTACATAAATGTGTATTTAATAAATTACACAAATACTGAAATACACTTTTGATTATTTGTGCAATTTATTACCTTTGATTCTGCAATAATCAGATTATCAAATGATTCTTTCAATAACAAGTCTCAAAGGGGGTGTCGGTAAGTCAACTATCTCTCAAAACCTGGCCGTATGCTTTGCCCATGCCGGTTATAAGGTTTGCATTTTTGACGTTGATACCAACCAGAGTGCCATACATTGGTCAGGGATCAGACCCGATGAATCGCCCCCCATTCCCGTGTTTGGGCAGCCGGATGGAATAGAACTATCCAAAAATGTGAAGTTGATCAGCAGGGATTACGAGGTCGTCATTATAGACGGTACGCCGTCGCTCAATAAGGTGACGAGTAAAATCATCCTGCTGGCAGATATGCTCTTAATCCCCATTCTGGCAAGCGGCTTAGATATGTGGGCTACGAAGCAATTTCTTGAGCGCTATCAAGATGCAGTGGAAGAAAAGGAAAAGGCCATCCCGGCTTACTTTCTGCTTAATCAATATCAATCCAATACCAATCTGGCAAAAGAGGTTAAAGAGGTTTTAGATGAAACCGAGATTCCGGTCTTAAAAACTACGCTCAAGAACCGAACAGCCTACAAAGAAGCGGTAATTAAAGGGCTTGGGGTGATCGAATACAAGGATGAGAAGGCCAAGGCTGAAACGGTAGCACTGTTCAATGAATTAACCCAAATTATCAAAAAACTTTAAGTCGCAAATCAATGGCAAAAGAGAAATTAGGTTTAAAAGACACGTTGGGGTTAAGCCCAAAAATCAGCCTGAAAAAATCAGAAATCAACATTGAGCAGACCGAGAAGGCAGTTAATGAGATTCACTCAACCAAAGAGGTTACCAAACGCGTGACTATTGATATGCCCATAGACCTCTTCAAATCAATGAAAATGAAGATTGTGGGTGAACGAACAGCTCGTGACTATATTCTTGACTTGGTTAAGAATGATTTGCACATTTAAACATTTGTGTAAATGTGGTTTTAAACAAATGTTTAAATGTGTTTTTGTGTAAATAATTAAATACGTTTTTGTGCAAAACTCACATCTATATACTTGATAATGTGTTTGTTGGATAAGGCCATAAAGTTGAATGGTTTCGCCTGCTCAAGCCATGTCATAAATACCGGCGGCTGAATGTGGGCTTTGGGGAGGGAACAGAACCGTGTTTTTATTCTGTGTGGCTGCGTTGCCCGACTGGACAATATTACCAACCGGGCAACGTAAGACAACTAACCAAGTCGGGCCAATGAGAGCAGCCCAAAACCAAACGCTTTGGCCGGGCCAATACCCTGCTGCAAGGCCAACCCAAAGAGAGCCGGGTCTGTAACTCGTAACGCTCCGTCAAATCGAACGCCATACAAAGGCAAAGCCCGCTTGGACGGAATGCCGCTTTGTTGGGAACTACCCTGCCAAAACCCATCACTACTGGCCCAAAGCACGTCAAATCCATGCTGATGTCCTTTGCGGCCAAGCCATTCCTGAGCGGGAGTGGGGCCATCAGCCTGGTTGGTCTCCGTGAGATAATCGGGCAATGCCATACGCCGACCCTGTTTTTTTCCTTCGCGCTTTTCTTTGCGCGTCGGGTTGGCGACCAGCCGGAACCGGAACTGCTGCCCATCATTAAAGTCAAGACTGAATGCACTTGACTTCATCGAAAGCAGGTAGTTTGCGGGTAGTTTAGCCCAGTCCGGTTCAGTAGCTGATTGAACCAACACCGTTGGCTGGGCATCGCGATTCGCTAAGGGTTCCAGCCGGAACAGCACGCCGTGTTCAGCGCGGTAGTCAAGGCCGGGTGCCGTCTCAAAAGCGCGGGCCAGGGTGCGGTGCAGGTCATACAGTGCGCTTACATCCCGGCGGGCTTCAGCCGAGCGGGGATTAAGCAGTAGTTTAGATAAATACATGGTTCGTCGGATTATCGGGGAGCAGGAATATACGTGACAACCTCACGGGGTAAAAACCGACGAGGCTCAAACGAGAGCGGAACATCGGTACGCTGTGTACGACTGACGGGGATGTAGCCCGCTGATCGAAGCACCGTATCTGTTGTACTGGTCGCGGTATCTGTGTCGGTGATTAGTCGGAGTGAATGGGTTGATAAATCGGTTGACCGAACCCGGTTGGTGTCGGTGTTGGCTACGCCCGTTGCCAGCACAGGGTCAACAATGGTTAACAGGGCAGTTACCAGAGCCTCAGGAAGTACGCCCGAAGCGGATTCTTCTTCGTCTT
This sequence comes from Cytophagales bacterium, assembly GCA_038230415.1. Classification (GTDB taxonomy): domain Bacteria; phylum Bacteroidota; class Bacteroidia; order Cytophagales; family Spirosomataceae; genus JBBRNH01. The sequence continues at coordinate 123,560 of JBBRNH010000002.1, forward strand.
GCCTAATGCAAATGGGCCAGGACGGAACAAAGGCTTTCCGGCCCAGACTCAACGGCCAGTATGGGTTAGCCAATGCCGCTTCCAACGCCCGCAGCAGAGACTCGTCCTGACTCTCGAAGCCGACCAGAAAGTAAGCATCGCTCAGGTAAAACCGTTCCGAAAGTACGGTATCCTGCAAGTCGCCGGGGTTGGCGGGCCTGCCGGGTTTAAGTTTGGCTTTTGCCCGAAGCACATTCTGGGCCGTGTGGTAATCGCGCCGGAGGATGCCCTCCCTCACAACCCGAACACCAAAGGGCATGGCCGACAAATCAGCCAGCGTGTATGCCTTACCGGCAATAGGGTGGATGGGAGCCGCCCGATCCCAGCCGAGGGCGGCACAGAGCAATCCGATAACCCCGCTTTTGGAGGGTTCGGAAAGCGTTTCCCGGATACCAAACCGGCTGCTGACCCCCCACGCCTGCATTGGCCCGGCCAGCCGCATAATCAGGGTGTAGCTCATGCCGAAACGGGGTTAGCGGTGAGCGATCTCTTGAGGCCATCCAGCAAGGCGGGTACCGTATCGAGTACGCCTACGCTGGCTTCGCTCAGGGCGTTTTGTATGCCGGTTTCCGCATCCAATACCACGCAGGTGGCTTGTCCGTTCAGGCCGTACATCCGCTTGAGTTTGGCATAGTGCGTCCCCAGCGCGGCAATGGCCTGATGCGTCAGACTGTGGTTACCACCGGGCTTTATGGGCGTTTCAAAGGCATTGACGAGCGAAACGGGTTGCCCCGACTCCCGCACCACGACCATGACCAGCGCAGGCAGGGAATGAGCGGCAAAGGTGTTTTGTTTGCCCGACGGCCGTGCCTGCACAAAGGCTTCGGCAAATGCCAGAATACCCTCGCCCGCAGCGTTGGCATCACCCCCCAAGTTGCGTGTCAACTGGTTCACGTCCACACAGGCAAAGCGGTAAAAACACGACGAGGAGAAGCCTACCGTACCAATCATGCCCGCACCGGCATTTTCGGCAGGTTGCAGGTCGTCAACAGCGGTAAAGTAATCGAACTCCATGCTCATCGTATTAACGGAGATGGCATGGCTTACCTGACAGGCAGCATCCACGTTTTCGGCGGGGTTATCGGCCAGCATCCGTCCGAACAGGGCCACATCAACGGCCCGAACGTGCTTCGGGTATTCTTTTTTGTATTGGTCGGCCAGGGCTGAAAAAGGCTTGACGGCTTCGTCGATCTGCTTCTTTTTCGCGTCCTTCTCTTTTTTGGGAAGCGTATCGTGTTCGATTCGCATTGTTGCCAATTGCTCGGCCAATGCACCTGTTTCATGGTTGGCCCCGTGAAGTAGTTTAACCACCCGGTCAAGTTCTTCGGAGCCAACGTAAAGCAAATAATCGGTGTTGCCCTTGTCGTTGATTCCGTACAGGGCATCAAAAAATTCGCGGGCCATTGCCTGCGCCTGGGTCACGGAATGGCCCGAATCGACCAATCGTTTCGTCACTGCTTCAGGTGCCCGTTTGGTGCGGATACCGAGCCGGTCGGTCATTTGTTCCCGAAATATAGCGGACTGCCGAACCGAGCGTTTGAGACACTGAGACGAGATACGCTGCCGTTGATAACCACCGAAATTACAGTCTTTGGGTGCGCCGGTGTCATCGCGGTTCAGGTTTGAGGGCGGAAAATTCTGGAGAATGTGAAATTCGATGGTTTTCATGCAGGCTAAAATTGGTTGGTTTGAGTTGATTGGTTATTCCTGAATAGCGGCAAGGTCTTCGGCATCGGTTTCGGTCATCACGGGTTGCCAGTAGTCACGCGCCCACTGCCTGCGGGCGGCTAATTGGCCGGTCGAGTCGCCTGTCCAATAGAGCAGGTCTGTCAATAACTGCCGGTAATTGACGGGGATGGGCGTTTTAGCCGATGCGACGCGCTGAATGAATCCGCGCAGGGGTATAGCCAAGTTATCCCGGTCGGTATCGAGCAGCGCGATAAACCGCTTGTCTAAACTTTCTTCACCCGCACCGAGCTGTGTCCGCAGCCGACGGAGTGATTCGCCAAACGAGCGTCGGCTATAGGTCCGTTTTGTGTCCCCTGCTTTCACCGCTTTTGTTTCAGTCTCTTCATCGCTGAATGCCGGAAGCCGGTGACCCCCGTTGGGCGTAGTAAATCGCTGGGCGTTCAGGGCGTAGAGCGTGGCGACAAGCCGGTAGGCATCGAACGCCCAACCATCTTTCTCCGGTAATAGTGACCCCAAAATCCAGATAGACCGGGTATCGCTCAGAGGGTCGGCGGCAGCCCGGCGGAGTTCGGCCAAGTTGGCGCGGCCATTGGGACTTCGTTGGGGGTTGCCCTGGTTGTCCAGAAACTGGACAAATTGTCGGATACTGTCTTTGTCGTAAGGGTTCATACGGTCTCAGGTTTACGGGATTTTGGGTAGAGTGTACCGATGCGAAGCACTACTTCGGCTTCGGCGAAGGCCCGCCAGGCCGTATCGCTTAGCTGGTAGTGTTTCAGCACTCCTTCCAGCGCGTTGTGGGCGGTTTCCCGGACAAAAGCCCGCCATCGCTCACGAACCTCGCCGAGGTCATTGATGGGGACAGTGGCAACCTGAGCCAGAAACGGATTGAATTGATGACCCAGTATGGGCCAGTACCGGCCATCGGTGTCGAGGGCCTGCACGAAGGCATCACGGTCGCCCCGTTCCACATCACTCAGCCGCACCCCCCAGGGTTTATTGAGCCGGGCGCGGCAGGCAAAGGCACGAGTTGCTTCCCGGAGTCGAAGATCTCGAATGCGCTTTGCGTAATTAATTAGCTTGTCAAGTGTGTCCCAGCGATCAGAATTAGTCAGAATATCAGGATAGATGGATACCCGCTCGTGCCGCCACAGTTCTACTTTAGCCTGATCGTTGACCATCCCGAACACATCTGCCGAAAAAGCGGCTGTCTTATTCAATCCGAGGTCATCGATGTGGCCCGAAAGCCACTCGAAGGTGCGGGGTGCGTGACCCGCTTCTCCTTTCTTTTCTACCGTCATCATGTAGGCCGCGCTGTCTTGCCACAGCGCATGGCTGGTGCTGAACCGGAGTGGATACGGCCCTTCTTTGCCCGACTTGTATGCGGCATGAGGGTCATGAAACAGGAGTTTATCAATCTTGCTGCCCTGGTTGTAGCGCACCCCAACCACCTGACCGCTACTGTCGGGAACGAGTTGCAACCGTCGGCTCTGGAACGTAAACAGGTCGCGGATGCCACCCACGTCGCGCTTTTGGGCAACGGGCGGCCTGTCACTCTCCCAGGTCGGGTTGTCTTTCGTGGTGTTGCCCCATACATCGCTATCCGGGGCAAGGTTCAGCAGCAGGGCGTTAAACAACGATGGTCTTGAATCAACTAAACCCCGGAGCCAGAAATAGGCCCCGCCCACCAACGGCGCGTGTGATAAATTGAACGGTTGGGCCACGCCCCCACCCAACGCGGCTGCCTGCGTGCAGACAATGGCGCGGGCCGCTTCGGCTAAGGTCAGAGGTTGCAACACGCTGTCGAGATCATGGCTGAACAACACGGCATTGTTGCCACTGGCAGCCGCATGGAGCATCCGGGTGACGGGTGATATTTCTTTGGCATCCGTTGCCGGGTGACCGTAAAAGGGCCGGGTTGGAGACAGTAAGTCGAAGTTGTCGGCCTGTCTTTTTAAATATACCTCGCAGCGTCCGGCATCGAATTGACCCTTTTGCCAGTGGTCAAACCAATCCGATTCCCCGGCCAGTTCGGGGAAAACAGCCGCTGTCAGTGCGGCCAGGAGCCGATTGAGGGCAATCGTTTCGAGCGGATTGTCGGTTGCCAGCTCCTCAATTTCGTGCGCCCTCACCAGGGCATCACGCAGGCTCACTGCATTGGGCGGGTCTCCCCCGCGCCACCGCACAGGTAGCCAGGGTTCGGTTAAGAGGTTGTAGGAAGTCATACTGATTGTTTGGTATAAAGCAATCCTAATCGGGTGTTCAGCATGAGCCGGGTGCTGCCAACTACTGCCGAGGCATCGGTTAGCTCGATGAGATGAAACCGTTTCAGCACCCGGTGTTTGTCCTGTACTGCCGCCCATTCCGGGTTTTCCAATTTCCACAAGGCCGATACAAGGCCCGCATTGCTGATCCGAACGGCGGCACCGAACAGCGCACGTAACGTATCGGGGTGGAGTTTTTTCGGAGCAGGACGAGCCAGTACCATTTCCCCACCGGGTTCGATGCTCCATCCGTTTACCGTTCGGTGCAGAAGCAGCACTTCGGCATTGATTCCGTCGGGGTTGCGGGTTAGGGCGCGGAGGTGTTCGGGCAGCGTTCCCTGACCTTCTTCATCTTCCTCGGCCAATTCGGGCTTGTCAAATACGAAAAGCGATTTGAGTTTTTTGGGTTGTGGCACCAGCCGCGCCGTAGCATCGGCCATTTGTCGGCTGTCCTGCTTCAGCCACTCTGCAAAGCGTTGTTGATACTGCGCCTGAACGTCAGCATTCAACCCGTCCGGCACCCGCCCGGCATCGCCATACACGGATTCGATCAGGGTGCGATAGCCCGGCCCCGATTCGTTGCCGAGGGGTAAAGACCAGCCACCCACCTGACGGAGCATGGCCCAGGTTTTCCAGAGCAGGGCGGTCTCGTAGATTTTGCCCCCGCCCGAAATCTCGGCCACGTCGGGCAGTTGCCCCGGTTCGGCTTCGGCACAGGCGATGTACAACGCGGGTTCGGTGAAGCCTTTGGGACGATGTCCGCGTTTGTGCCGGTGAAGCCGCCCGGCGCGTTGCAGCAACAGATCAACCGGGGCCAGATCGGTGATTTGAGCGTCAACGTCGAGGTCTAAACTTTGCTCGATCACCTGCGTACCTACCAATAATCCGGGTCGGTTGGGGCGTTTGGGACCGAAGCGGGCGCGGGCCGCTTTTTCGCGATCCTGCCGCCAGGCCTGGGGCATCCGGGCATGAAGCAGCATCCGGTCTTCTACCGGCAACACGTCGTCCGTATCCAGCAACCGAAATACGTCCTGCGCCCGTTGTACGGTGTTGCAGACGACCATGACGGTTGCCCCATCTGCCAATAATTTCCGGGCAGTGGCAGCCATGGTCTCCACCTCGGCTCCGCACCAGCGAAACGTCAGGCGTTGGCCCCGGCCCGGAGCAGGTGAGAAGGGATGGGTAGTGGCAACATCAGCGGCTGCGTGCCAGACCACCGGGTAGGGGGCTGGTTGGCTGGCATCGTCGGCGGGGGTGGTACTGTTCCAGGCTTCGAGCATCCGTTGCCGCGCTTCGCCGGGCAGTGTGGCCGACAAGACGACTACATTCACATTCAACGCCCGCAGCCAACGCAGCAACTGCCCGAATACGGCGTTCATGTAGGCATCGTAGGCGTGAACTTCATCGAAAATAACCGTCTTTCCACAGAGCGCGAACAGCCTCAGAAAGAAGTGTTTGGCGTAGAGAACGCCGAGGAAAAGCTGATCAACGGTTCCCACGCCATACGGTACGAGCAAGGCCCGTTTCTTGGGCATGAACCAGCCCAGCACCCGGTCGCCGGGTGGGTTTGTCCTGTTTTTTGGGTCGTCATCATCGTCTATGCGGGCGGTGGCTTCGGCAATGGTCAGCAGCGACACAGCATCATCGTGGAGTAAATCGTTGCCATGCACGAGCCGCAAGGCTGCCGTTTCGCCGACATGGGCGGCTTTCAGGTTTTTGGCATCACCCGCAATGAATGTTTTCAGGCGGGGAAACAGGCCGTCGGAGGTTGATTGGGAGGGCATCGCCACGTATAAACCCCCTCCGTGCCGGGCGGTGAGGTAAAACCCGGCTTCGGTTTTGCCCTCGCCGGTGGGGGCTTCAACAATTATCAGGTTGGGCTGGCTGGGGTGCAGGGGCAGCATGGCCGTAATTTCCTGCAAAGGCCGGGGAGCATTGCCAAAATGGTCGGCGAACGGGAGCGCGCGGAGGTTGGCCCGCTGGTTCAGGCCCGCCTGCACGAAGGCGCGTTTGGCTCCTTCGCGGCTGTTAGCCACGTAAGCATGAAGGTCATCTTCGGCCCGGACGCTCAGGTCATAACAGCGTTGCATCGAGCCTAACCAGTCGGCCAAGGTGGCCCAGCCCGCAAAAGCCATCAACCAGTCGGGCCAGGGATTTTGCAGGGCGTTCAACGTTGGAAACTGATTGGTGGGCGGCAACGGCACGCCCCAGGCCATAAATACGGCCTCGGTCAGGTCGTGTTGCGCCTGTTTCCAGACAGCATCGCCCAATGCCCCTTCTGATCGTTCTGATTCGGCAACGCTCTCCCAGACTTCGCTTTTGCAGAGTTTGCCGTGATGAATGCCCACAAACGCGGCCAGCGCATGAAGCAGCGTTTTTCCGTTGAACTGCTTATGGTTTAGCCATCGTTGGGCAATGGCAATGGAAGCATGGCCGTGATGGAGCCGGTTGGCATTCGGGTGAAACACAAACCCCGCCGATTCGAGCCGTTGTTTGATTCCGTCGGGAATGCCGGGGATGCCCTGGAAACTGGGGATACCCTTGCCGAGGTCGTGCAGGCCGATCCAGACACTGAGAAACTGACCGGCTTCGACTTTACTCAGGCCAATACCATTGGCAATAGTCTGTTTCAGGGATGGTGGCAAAAACTCCTCCCACAGCACAAGGGCAGCATTCCCCACGTCGATCAGATGCGCCCAGAGAGGGTGAGTCCAGTCGTCGGCGAGACCGTCTACTTTTTCGCGGTTGGTTTTGGCCCAGAAGAGCCGCCAGGTTTCCATGCGTTTTGGTTTTAGTGTTGATGGGGGAAAGGTAATGCACTGGCTTTGCGGGAGCGGACTTTGGGTGTCCGAAGCGGGACTGGCAATCAGGCCAACGGGTTGGTGGGCTGGTAGCGTCTGACCAATTCATGGGCCTCCTGGAGTAGCCGTTCCCGGAGGGAGGCCGGTTCGAGAACGGTAATGCTCACGCCCCACCCCTGGCAGAATGAACGCATTTCCTCCAACCCTTCCAGTTCATACGAGACAATTAACCGCCCGTCGGGTTGCGCCGTTTCTATTTGCTGGGTGGGATGATACTGCCGTTCACGAAAATGAATGGCTTTATCAGATTCGACCAACAGGCGAAGTTCTATGCATTCGCCTGATGTAATTGACCCTAAGGAAGCCCGGAAATGGTCTTCGGGTACAAAATCAGCCGGGATGGTGAAGAACGCGGTCTCGGCTCCATCGTCGCACGGAATCACCTCGCTGATTCGGGTGAGCGCAAACGTGGTGACAGCCGCCCGTTTGTGGCAGTAGGCAACCAGCATCCAGGCGCGGGTTCGTTTGGCAAAAAAATAAGGATCAACTTTTCGGCCTACCGAGAGCCGGTTGTCTTTAGCGGTGAAATAGGTCATCCGCACGGATCGGCTTTCGTCCATAGCCGTTTCGAGGGTGCGGAAGCTGTCCATGGCAATGCGGTCGGCCACATTGTCGTCGAAATGCCATTCCTGCTGCGGCTCTTCAACATCAAACAGGTAGGTGACGGGGCGGGCGTGTTCGAGCAGTTTGTCAAAGGCCCGGTTTAATGCTTCAGCGTGGGGTGTGCCGATCAGCACTGACCGGCTGGCTTTGGCCGCTATTGCCAGGGCGCGCAGTTCGGCCGGCTCGAACCGCAGATCAGGTACGGCCACCTGCTGGTTTTCGGGAGCCAGGGCAAACACCTTGCGCCGGTTCTGCCAGCGTTCATGGACGGGCAGCCCCGACTGTTGCAACTGCCGGATAACGCGCCGGACCTGCCGTTCGCCAATCTTGAGCGTTGTTTGAATATCGCTCAATGAGAGAACGTGACCGGCATCGAGCAGATAGCGAAGGTGTTCGTCGGGCGTGTGTTTGGGCATGGCTGGAAGCCGGTTTGGTCGCTATAAATCAGGATAGACTAATGAAACGCACCCAGAAGCAGTGGTCAGACAGCGAATGTCCGAACAGCACCAATGGCGGCAGTATGTTTCGCTGTAAATAAACCAATAACGCAATGAAACACAAACACGCAATGCGGGATTTGCCTAAAATCCGCGACTCGGTCTCGTTTCTATACGTCGAATACGGCCATCTGGAGCAATCAAAATCAGGGGTCGAATTTGTGAATAAACTGGGCCGCACACCCCTGCCCGCAGCCAGCCTGTCGTCGTTACTGTTGGGGCCGGGTACGACCGTTACCCACGCGGCTGTACGAACGCTGGCCGAAGCCGGGTGTTCGATGGTCTGGGTGGGCGAACGGGGTGTCCGCTGCTACGCTCACGGGATCGGTGAGACGCATAAAGGGTATAGGCTGATGCGGCAGGCGGAGTTGTCGGCTACGCCTGCGCTGCGGATGCAGGTTGTTGACCGGATGTACCGGGCGCGGTTCGCTGATCCGTTGCCGGCGGGATTGAAACTGGAACAGATTCGGGGCAAAGAAGGTATCCGGGTGCGTCAGGCGTATGCCGATGCCGCCCGAAAGTTCGGGGTAGAGTGGACTGGTCGGAACTACAACCGCAGTACGTGGGCGGATGCTGATCCGCTGAACCGGGCGTTGTCATCGGCAAATGCCTGTTTGCACGGGTTGGTCCACGCGGCTTTGCTGTCGTCGGGTTATTCACCGGCTTTGGGCTTTATTCATCAGGGCAAGCAATTGTCGTTTGTCTATGATATTGCTGACCTCTACAAGATGCAAATCACGGTTCCGGTGGCTTTCTCGGTGGTTGCCGAAGGGTTGGCTCAGGTAGAAGGGCCGGTGCGGAAGCGGTGCCGCGATGCGTTCACGAATTTAAAACTGCTCCAGCGGATTGTTCCCGACGTAGATCGGCTGTTGCAGTTGGATACCGAGCCCGAAACCCCGGATGGATTTGATCCCGATCTGGACCCGGCCCTGCCGACTCCGTGGTGGACTAACCCCAAAACAGACAAGCCATGACCGTGATTCTATTGGAGCGGGTGTCGCCTTCGCTGCGGGGCGACCTGAGCCGCTGGTTAATCGAAATCCAGGCGGGGGTATTTGTAGGCCGGGTCAACGAGTTGGTTCGGGAAGCCCTGTGGGAGCGCGTTACGAACCGGGCGGATGACGGAACGGTGTTGATGGTCTGGCGAAGCCCCAATGAGCAGGGGTTCGATATGCGGGTTTGGCAAGCCAAGAGTTATATACCCATGAACATGGACGGGATTTGGCTGATTCTTCGCCCGGCGGCAGACACATAGAGGGGCGTTTTTGTAAAAAAGCGGCCTTTCCGTACATTCGGGCAGTATTTTCCCTACGCTTGTGGGGATGAACCGGTACGACCCCCGTAAACTATCGTATCACCTGAATTTTCCCTACGCTTGTGGGGATGAACCGTGATTTGCTATTGATGTCTCAGATGTGCCGGTATTTTCCCTACGCTTGTGGGGATGAACCGTATATGCCGTTGGTGCGAAAGTTCGGGACTACATTTTCCCTACGCTTGTGGGGATGAACCGCGTTCGGGTTGCGGATGAGCCTACTACAAATAATTTTCCCTACGCTTGTGGGGATGAACCGACCGCGTAAGAGTCCCTGAAAAGTGCTTTTAAATTTTCCCTACTCTTGTGGGGATGAACCGCCATATTGACAAATTGAATCGTTTCGGCAAAAATTTTCCCTACGCTTGTGGGGATGAACCGTATGGCATTGATAAGCTACTCGAAATAATAGGATTTTCCCTACGCTTGTGGGGATGAACCGCCAGCACACCGAAGCCGAGCCTATTGGCGCAAATTTTCCCTACGCTTGTGGGGATGAACCGTTATGGCCCGAACCGGAAACGGTTCGGGCCGGATTTTCCCTACGCTTGTGGGGATGAACCGAACATGGCAAAGCTGCTGGCCCAATACGCGGCAATTTTCCCTACGCTTGTGGGGATGAACCGTTAAGGAGTTGCGCCACGACCTGGACGCGAAACATTTTCCCTACGCTTGTGGGGATGAACCGTTGGCATAGCGTTGGACTACCTTTCTACTAAGATTTTCCCTACGCTTGTGGGGATGAACCGATAGGAGTTTCAGAAACCCGTTGGCCGTTGGCATTTTCCCTACGCTTGTGGGGATGAACCGCAAAACATTGAAAGTTGAGGTAGTTCACACACCATTTTCCCTACGCTTGTGGGGATGAACCGCCGGTTCGTGGGCGGCTAACACCCTGCAAACCATTTTCCCTACGCTTGTGGGGATGAACCGCATTGCCGGGCGATTCAGCCGGGTGGGGTGGCATTTTCCCTACGCTTGTGGGGATGAACCGCAGTCAGGCCTGCGCGTAGTTTGTCAACATCCATTTTCCCTACGCTTGTGGGGATGAACCGTATCGCGTTGGCAAGACCGTAACTTAATTCATATTTTCCCTACGCTTGTGGGGATGAACCGAATTTGCGCGTCAGGCCCGAAACCCGGATGGTATTTTCCCTACGCTTGTGGGGATGAACCGAAGACCACCTTTAGGCTGTCGGTGGCGTATCCGGCATTTTCCCTACGCTTGTGGGGATGAACCGGCCGGGCGAGCCACGTTCACTGCGTCAAAAAAATTTTCCCTACGCTTGTGGGGATGAACCGGCATACGAAGCGTCTTACTCAGACGCGGGGCTATTTTCCCTACGCTTGTGGGGATGAACCGTCGTGATGCTTATACCGGCGCGTACCGACACGATTTTCCCTACGCTTGTGGGGATGAACCGATTTGAGTAAACGGTTAATCTTGCCCGGTCGGATTTTCCCTACGCTTGTGGGGATGAACCGCCCGGCGCGAGGGTGATACCGAGCGATGGCCCATTTTCCCTACACTCGTGGGGATGGACCGTAAGCCCCTAACCCTTTCACAATCAACCCCTACATTTTCCCTACACTCGTGGGGATGGACCGAAGATCGGCATCAACAACGTGCAGCAACGGCAAATTTTCCCTACACTCGTGGGGATGGACCGAAAGATGCAGGCCGAAACAGAACATTCTATCAATTTTCCCTACACTCGTGGGGATGGACCGTACCTTGAACTCAGGAAGAAGTTTGGGTGCCAATTTTCCCTACACTCGTGGGGATGGACCGGCAGTCAAAACACAGGCCGACCAGCGTGTGGTCATTTTCCCTACACTCGTGGGGATGGACCGTTCGGGAGTGAATATAGGTTATCAGACATTCAATTTTCCCTACACTCGTGGGGATGGACCGCACATCACGGCGGGGCGCACCGTGCCGATTACATTTTCCCTACACTCGTGGGGATGGACCGCGACGTACTGAGGTGTAGCGATAGCGAAACCTATTTTCCCTACACTCGTGGGGATGGACCGGCCATACACCAGAATTGGTGCGGGGGCAAGCCATTTTCCCTACGCTCGTGGGGATGAACCGAGATGACCACCAACATCAACGGAACGGCGGCAATTTTCCCTACGCTTGTGGGGATGAACCGTTTGGCCTATTTGTAGTAGGCTCATCCGCAACCATTTTCCCTACGCTTGTGGGAATGAACCGATTGACCGCTTCGGGAATCGGGAAATTTTCTAATTTTCCCTACGCTTGTGGGGATGAACCGGTAGCCCGCTAAGGGTTGTAGCGGCTTGTATAATTTTCCCTACGCTTGTGGGGATGAACCGAACGCCATCGGCGGGCGGCAGAACGGGCAACACATTTTCCCTACGCTTGTGGGGATGAACCGAGCCAACGCCGGTGAAATTATCGGGTATTCTCATTTTCCCTACGCTTGTGGGGATGAACCGGCTGAAAACCTAAACCCGGCAGGTCGGTTTCATTTTCCCTACGCTTGTGAGGATGAACCGCAACATGGAATCGGTGCTAATCGGGCTGAAGCATTTTCCCTACGCTTGTGGGGATGAACCGTTGAAGCTGATTCGGTCGGCACCGGCAAAGGTATTTCCCTACGCTCGTGGGGATGGACCGCCTTACGGCAAGCTCTGGCCGCAGTCGCGGACATTTTTCCTACGCTCGTGGGGATGGACCGATCACCGAGGAGATGCGCGAGGATGTGGAGTTATTTTCCCTACGCTCGTGGGGATAGACCGAAATAAAGGAGCAATTAGGCAACGGTGATTACATTTTCCCTACGCTCGTGGGGATGACTAATCTGTCAACCTTCAATGGCATGATACCAGTAAAAAAACGCTTCGGGCTGCACCTTTCTGAGTTTATTCAGTCGGTTGTAAGCAGGGTTAGTAATCTGTAAGTCAATGACTTGTACCGGGTTCTGATACCGTTTGATGGTTATCGCGTCGGTTTGCAGCAACCGGCTGAGATAAGCAGCCTTTGCCCCGGCCAGAATGGCCTGTTCAATGCGAAAATCGCTCATAACGAAGTTGTTTAACCGTTTTACGCCATCCTGCAAAAAGACAAAATGCGGTTTCTTTACGTCACGCCGGGTTAGTAGCAGGGCCGTCTCGAAAATGTCGGCCAACACATCGGCGGGCGATAGTTGGAGATGCCGAAACCTAATTTCCTGGGCGGCTAAGTGGTCAAAGGTTTGGCGCGTCAGACTCAGATCAGTTGCCTGATCAAAGAGTAATCCAATGTCAAACAGTTGCTTCACGATTTCTAAGGGCCGGTTTTTGCGGTACAAAATACCCGTTGTGTTCGGTGCAAAAGCCGTGAGTTTGTCCCCTAACAGGCAGTTTATGTCGGGCATCTGCACCGACAGGATTGGCTCAACAACCCGGAGCCAGGGGTGATCTATCGGCTTGTTAACCAGCCGGGCGTAGTCAACCGGAGCAAACAGCACATCCAACAGAATTGGCTCGTCGTCCAGGCCGCCGATAGTGGGCGTGTAATAAAACTTGTAATGACCGACCGGAACGTGCTGGTGGCTTTGGCGGTCGGAGTCGTCTGTCCAGTTGACGAACTGGCTATTGGCAATAACCGCATCAAATAACGTTGGCAGGTTTTGAAGCCGGGCAGGCATCACGATGTCAATATCAATCGATAACCGCTGCGGGTTTTCAAGATGCAGGATCAGCGATGTACCGCCCTTGAAGACGAACGACAGATTCTGATACCGGAGTTGTTCCAGCAGATGCAACGCCCAGACAACCTTTTCGAGCAGTTTGGTATCCGGCTTTTTGCTGAACTGACCGGCCACGGTTTGTAGCCAGTCGCGGGTAAAGGTTTCGGGTAAGATCATGCCGGCAGGTGGGCGTTCGCATCAAGCAGCAGCCTGTTCAGTTGCGGTAGTTGATGCCGTCGCCGGGCATACCGCCGAAGCTTGTCTGTGTTAATAACATACCGGGCTGTGATTCCCTGAATGATACGGGGTAATTCTTCCTGATACATGAAAAAGAGGGTATCGTCGGCGATCAGGTCAATGAGCAACTTCTCGGCGGTGATGGTGGTCACGTCCCCGATACGCTGCAGCGGGGCTTCGCTCACTAATGGTTTAAGGAGTACTATCCGGGCAGTATCGGTCAGGTATGGTGCCACGGTGGCGAGGTCACTGGCCCGAATGATATGTATGGTCGCTGGCACGTCATTCGCGCTGTAAACTGACTGTACGAATGAAAGAACCGTATCAACCGCATCCCGGTCTATTTCCAGTAACCAGTACTTAACAAATGGAACGTGCATGAGGTAAGGCTGCACAGTCTCTGTGCTCCACAGACAGGTTGTCAGCAATGGAAAGGCTTCGGCGAGTTTTTTCCCCAAAAAGCCAAGTTCATCGGGTATGCCGGGAGCAAAGGCCACTCTGCGGTTATCTGCTGACACGACTCGGTAGCGGCCCCGGCCCTGGCGGGTTAGCAGACCTTGCTTCACCAAATCATAAATATGCCAATCCAGTGTTGTTGGTTTTGCGTCAGGATACGCCTGCCGCAGCAACGACACTAAATCGGGTTTATGAATGGATTGTATCGTGCCGAACTGCTTTGCGAGTTGGTTAGCCTGCATAATTTTTCCTAATTGTTGGCAAATATAAGAAAAAGTGCCAATAATTGGGAAAAATAACTCACGTAACGACCTCACATTGCGAACGTATGGGTTGGCAGACTACAATGTGGCTGACAACCAATTTAGCTTCGCTGAACATTACACATACGCCCAGAAATTTTTAATCCGCTGAATTGGATGCCCAACCGACTCCATGTAGAGGGCCGCGAGTTGATCATCAGTTTTAGTATTGAGTTTTGCCCCTAAACCCATTCTTAAATTGTCTGGAAGCCAGTCATTACCGTCATGATATATCTTTCTCAAGGCTGGTTTGTGGGCTATTTCATCTTGGATAGCTTGGAAAAATGCGTCCTTTTTGTCTTTGGGAGCCTGAGTTCCAAGTTCTAAAAAATAGTGCGTCTTAAACTCATCAAAACCACGTTTTATAGCTTTTTCAATATCTTGATGGGTCTTGAGTTGGGCAGTATCTTGTCTCTTCTGTTTCCCCAATTGCGATTTTCCACTTGCTGAGTTATTCCTGATTGCGTTGTGCAGGTAGGCAGTAAGTGAACGAATCTTATTGCCCTTCTCCGTCTCCTCTTTAGCCAACAACAATACGTCGAACACCCGGTCACGACCGTAGTTGCCAATAAGTATGGCAAGTTCTTGTACGTCTATTTTTTCGATCTGATGCGCCAGTACAACCAGCTCCTTATCTGGTTCAACTGACAAGGGTATGACAAATTGGGGAGGTTCGGCAACCTCGACAATAGCAGGAGTCTGTCCATTGTCTTCAATGGTGAAGGCAATCTTATATACAGGGGTATTTGGGTTGTTTGAGGTGGTCCGGTTTAGCCGGACAGTCAAGTTGACAAGTTTTGATTCAAATTTAGGTAATACTTCTGCTCAAACTGCTCGGGACTGATGTTGCCCAGGGATGAATGCCGTCGCTTCAAATTATAATAACACTCAATGTACTCAAACAACTCATTATGAGCGTCTTCCAACGATCTGAAGACCCCATTCTCGAGCAATTCCGCTTTAATTCGAGACCAACAAGACTCCATAAAAGCATTGTCGTATGGATCATCAGGACGACTCATACTTTGCTCAAATTTGTAATCTATCAGGGTTTGGCGAAACTGTTTGCCGATGTACTGACCGCCACGATCAGAATGAATAATGCTGCCGGAAATTAGTTGGTTTGAACCGATGGCCTTCTGTAAGGCACTGTGAACCAACGCTTCCGCTCCGGCGGCCCGGTTCCATATTCTCAGCCAGTGACCACCCCTTAATTTTCCGGCTAAATAAATCCTCCACGCTGCTAAGTAGGCCCAACCACTACCTGCCAATGGCACGTATGTAATATCACCAACCAAAACTTGACCCGGAGCCGTTGGAAAGTCTCTGTCTAACAATAAGTTAGGACTAAATGGCCCGCTGTGTCGGCTATCCGTCGTGCGTGGGATGAAGCTACGTGACGGTCGGCCGCTGCCGCTGAATAGCTTGAAGACCCGCTTCCTGCATCAATCGCCGTAATTGATGGCGACCCACCTGATGACCTTGTTCTTGTAACTCTGTCAAAAGTCGCCGACTTCCGTATCGCCGACGATGTTCAGCAAAGCTATCAAGCATCGCGGTTTGTAGTTTTTCTTGCCCTACCGTCAACTGATGACTTTCACCAGTTTGATAGGCATAATAGGCACTACGGCTGATATTGAGAATTTTGCAAATTCTTTCGATGGGAAAATCAAGGGCTAATTCGGTGACGAGTCGGTACGAAATCGTCAGGTCATTCGGCTGAAAATGCCCAATGCTTTTTTTAGGATGTCCCGTTCTTGCTCGGTTCGCCGGAGTTGTTCTTTAACCCGGTCATGCTCTTCTTGGGAAACTCCTGCTTTGGGTTTATCAGCCGTTGCCTTGTTTGCCACCGGGCCGCCGATGCGGTTGTAAAGCAGGTTTTCAGAAATGCCCAATGACCGAGCTACGTCGGGAACGCTCCGGTTGCCAGTGGTGACTAACCGAACTGCTTCGGTTTTGAATGTTTCACGGTCCGCCGTTGCGGTCATACTTTCGGCGCGGAGACGATGGGGTTTGGTTTTTTGCCATGATACAGCCAAGTTAAGCAACTCGACTGTCCGGCAAACCTGGACCACCTCAATCTAACAATAACGTGAATCATGGATAATGTTTTTTTAATGCATTGACAGTGAGTGCATAGTAGGCAGGAGATGTCGAGATTTGCAGGACCAACTAACACGTCTCTCCCGCCCATATATTCTGCGAAGATAAAGCAAACAAACTCGTTGAAATAGTCATCGCCTGTGATGATTTCTGTAAAGAATTAACGCGCTGGCAAAGCCAACAGCCTGATTATAAGCCTAAACGGGTTGCTCAACTGACCGACAGCGAAATGATGATAATCGCCGTCTTTTATCCCGGCGGGGAACCGCACTGTTGGCCGCTGTCGGTGGTCTTATGGTCTCAACGTTCACCTGGTTATCAATGGCACCGGCCACCCGGAAACATGGACAGGTCATCAATTTTGTACGCACACCCGGTAATATCTCGGATAATAATGGTCGGCTGCTACGGGCCTTATCAAACTAAGGAATAATCGTGTACGGCTAAATCGGAGGGCTTAGTATGCCCTGGCTGAACAAACAGACCGGGACATCGTCCGCCTTACCCGTCTTGCGGCTGCATTCAGCCCGGTAATAGTCAGCCTCGGTACTGCCCGACAGGTATCCGCCCAAGCCTATTGAAATCGAACCGACCACGATTTCAGCAATTGCCGACCGTTACCACCAATAATGAACTGACAGTGGCTGCGTTCAGTCCAGCCGTCCGGGTAAACGGAACAGTTGACCTGTTGAACACATCAATGACGATGCGGGACAGAACCGCCGAACTGCGAGAATGACCTTCCCAGTGCGTCGGCAGAGAACAGGTGAGTTGGGTTTGTTGGACCGGCGCGTCTGCTTCACGGAGTGTATTGGCGATAAAACCACTGCTTCAGCCCTTCGGCAGCCAGCACGTATAGAGCCACCACACCAATGATGGTTCCGTACAGCGACGGGGGCATGGGCGTGAACCCGAATATCTGCGCCAACGGTGTAACCGGCAGCAGCAACACCAGCCCCACAATCAGGGCAGTGGCCCCCAGCAACCACGCGCCGGGCCGACTTTTATAGAACGCCTGCCGGGTACGAACCACCAGTACGATAGTAGAGGCCGATAGCACCGATTCCACAAACCAGCCCGTTTGAAACAGGCGCTCGCTGGCTTTAAAAACCCACAGCAACACCCCGAAACTCAGGTAATCGAAGACCGAACTGAGTAGGCCGAAGACGAGCATGAACCGCCGGATAAAGGTCAAATCCCAGTTGACCGGCTTATCAATGGCGGTCGGGTCCACGTTGTCCGAGGAGATAGTCATGGCGGGCAAATCCGTCAACAGGTTGGTGAGTAAAATCTGCACGGGCAGTAGCGGCAAAAAGGGCAGAAAAATGGACGCGCCCGCCATGCTGAACATATTGCCGAAGTTGGCACTGGTTGCCATAAAAATGTATTTCATGGTGTTGGTAAACGTCCGTCGCCCCTCCCGAACGCCGTCAATCAGTACGTTCAAATCCTGTTTCAGCAGCACAATATCTGCCGATTCTTTGGCGACGTTCACCGCCGATTCGACCGAGATACCCACGTCAGCCGCGTGGAGCGCACTGGCATCGTTGATGCCGTCGCCCATATAGCCGACCACGTACCCGGCTTTTTTCAGGGCCAGAATAATCAGTTCTTTCTGAATCGGCTCAATTTCAGCGAAAATGTGCGTTGTTGACACCCGGTGCCGCAGGGCGTCAACGCTCAGGTTTCGCAGGGCCGGGCCGGTCAGCACATCGGGGGTAATGATGCCGATGGTTTGGGCCACCGCCGTTGCCACGAGCGCATTGTCGCCGGTAATCATCTTGATCTGGATGCCGAGCTGTTGAAGGGTTTTCAGGGTTTCGTGAATCCCGGCTTTGGGGGCATCGAACAGGCTGATGAACCCCAGAAAAGTCATCCCGGTCTCGTCGGTTTTGTCGATGATCCGTTTGCCGTTGGTATTTTTGGTGGCTAATCCGAGCGTCCGAAAGCCCTGTGTACTACCCGCCTGAAACGCTTGCTGAATGCGGGCCAGATGCCCGCCGATGGGGTCGGGCGGGCCGGTGCCGGTGTCCACAAAATCGCAGCAATCCAGGATGTTTTGCAACGCGCCTTTGGTAATCATCAGCGTCTGCCCGGCTTCTTCGGTCAGGATCGTGAGCCGCTTGCGGATAAAGTCATACGGCGTTTCGTCCACGCGCGGGTAGGCCGATACATCGTCCGGCACGGCGGCCAAAATTGCCGCGTCAATCGGGTTGCGAAAGCCCTGTTGTAGCTGTGCGTTGATTTTTGCCAGCCGCCCGGCGCGGGCCGACATCTGCCCGGCCACATCCGTGATTTGATGCACGGTTACGGCTCCTTCGGTGAGGGTGCCGGTTTTGTCGGAACACAGCACGTTCATGCTGCCGAGGTTCTCGATGGACGATAACCTCTTGACAATCACCTGCTGACGGGCCATTCGACTGGCTCCTTTCGACAAATTAATACTGATGATGGCGGGCAGTAATTGCGGGGTCAGGCCCACGGCGATAGCCAGCGAAAACAAAAACGCATCCAGCACGGGCTTGTGAAGAAAGACGTTAATAGCAAAAATCAGGAATACCAGCAGAAGAGTTATTTCCATGAGCAGGTAGCCAAACCGACGGATGCCGTGTTCAAAATTGGTTTCGGGCGGGGCCGCGTTGAGCCGCTCGGCAATGTGGCCCAGTTCAGTATTCAGCCCCGTATGCATAACCACCGCCGTGCCGCTGCCGCTGACTACGCTCGCGCCCGCAAACAGCA
Organism: Cytophagales bacterium; assembly: GCA_038230415.1. Lineage (GTDB taxonomy): Bacteria > Bacteroidota > Bacteroidia > Cytophagales > Spirosomataceae > JBBRNH01. The sequence goes on from JBBRNH010000002.1 coordinate 142,363, forward strand.
CGTTCTGGCGTTTGGCTAAAGGCGCAGCCGCAGTCACGGGGCCGGGCTGTTTGTCAACGGGGAAGGTTTCGCCGGTCAGCGTGGCCTCATTCACAAAGAGTTCATTGGCCGTCAGCAGGTAACAGTCGGCGGGAATCAGATCGCCCGACCGGAGCGAGACCACATCGCCCGGCACGAGTTGTTCGTCGGGCAGATCGGATTCGGCACCGTTGCGCCGGGCGGTAGTTTTCGCCACGATAATGCGCTGCAACTGCTGCATAGCGTTCGACGCACTGCGCTCCTGCCAGAAACCCAGCAACCCGCTAACGCCAATGATGGTCAGGATGATAACGCCGTCGGTCACGTCACGCAAAAAGAATGACAGCACAGCCGCCCCGATCAAAATCAGCGAAATCGGGCTTTTGAACTGCCTCAGCAACAGACCAATTACTGATGTCTGATTGGCGGGTTTGATGCGGTTTAGCCCGACCGTTCGGCGGATATTGTCGGCTTCGGCCTGCGTCAGCCCTGTCTCGCGGCTGTGGAGCCGGGCCAACGCGTCGCTGGCAGACAAGGCCCAGAACGGGATCGGGTCACTATCGGGCGGGCCAGTTTTTGGGGCATTGGTCATGGGGTCAGGTTGGCAGGTTGGCAGGTTGGAGTCCGTAGTTTCTCATCAGGTTATTGCTTCGTCCAGGTCCAGTTACGAATTTCGGGCATATCCTCGCCGTTGGCCCGGATGTAAAGCTTGTGTTCGACGAGTTTGTCTTTCAGTCCTTGTTTCAGATACGCCCCCCGATTGCCCAGACGCGGCAGCCGGTCCGGCACGTCCATCGCCAAGAGCGGGTTGGGAAATTTTATTTGGTTAATTCGGCTATCTGCCAAATCACAAACTGAATGTTATGCAAACGGTACTCACTGCCAAAGAACATACTGAATTCTTCATTGTGTAATGGGGGATTTCAGCTGTTGAGGTCGGCAAAATTGATGTTTTTAAGCTCAAAACATTGACAGTAAAATAGTTAAAATTCTCCAACACGCTCTAAACAAGATAGAATCCGATTACACCGTATCCGGCATCTTCACGAAGTAATCCTTTTCCGTCTGCTTCTTAATGTAAAACTGGGTTGTCTCGAACAGCTCATGGCGCAGGTGACGCTGCACCCACATCGGCTCCACGCCTTTATCAATCATGATCTGTCCGGCCGTGTGGCGCAAGCTGTGCGCCGACATCTTAGGCCGTTTCAGGTTGAGGGCTTTCAGGTATTTATCAACCCGGTAGCGAATCTGCGCAGTTGTCAAGTCAGGAAAAAGGGCAGACGAACGGAGCGGTTCGCCCGCTCCGGCGTATCCGTTGGGGGCGGCAGAGAAGGGGCCACTGCCTGCTTGCAGATACTGCCGGAGTACATCGGCGCAAGGCCTAAAGAGTTTGATGGCTTTCTTCGTGTTTTTGCCTTTTCCACGTATCAGTAGTTGACCTCGTTCGAACTCAATATCGCCGACGGTCAGGCGGGTTACTTCAACGGTGCGAAGCCCTTCCAGCACCAGCAACGCGACGATGGCCCGGTTGGTGGGGTCGTCAATGCTGGTCAGCAGTTGGTCGCGTTCGGATTCGTCAAGACTGTCTTTGTAAAATCCTCGTTCGATAGTCAATCCCCGAACAGCCTGTACATCCCGTAAATCGTCGGCCTGTGCGTCGGTTAATCCTAATCGGCTCCGGTTTTTTATGACCCACTTGGTTAATTGTTTAAGCGGGGAGAGGTAAAAGTTGACCGTAAATGCCGATAGTCCCCTTGCTCCCAGGTCATTGACATAGTTACCGATGGTCAGCGCTGAGCAGGAAGCCGGTCGACCGGCTTCCTGCTCATTAGCGATGTATAGAAAAAACGCATTCAGCGCCTGGGTATAATTCTCCTTTGTTTTATCGCCCCGGAGGTGGGTTGCTTCGGCCAGATACCCCAGGATCAATTCATTGACTGCCGCCGGAATCCGCTTCCGCGCCGGCGTGTCAGGCACTATCGTTGGCATTCCCTGCATCTGGTAGAAAAGTAAGAATTTTTTGACCGGAGAAACCTGATTACCCGCTTTTCCGCCTGCGTAAATTCGCAAACTGCTGACAGTAATGGGCAGACGGTTGGCTAAGCAATACAGGATGAACGGTCGCGTCAGGCGAGGGTAGTTGCCGGGCCGGGCCGCGTTCGGCTTTGCGAGCCAGGCTGTGAATTGATTGAGGAGTTGGCCAACACTGACCTGATGACTGCCTACCGGACCGACCGCGGTTTGGCTTGAGTCTGGTATGGTAGGGGTGAGGAGGGGTTTGGACACGGAACAGGAATGATTTATTGAGCAAAGAAAACGGATTTTTTCAACATTGTACAAATTATAGTTTGTGTAAACTGTTGAAATTGCCTATTGTGGCAAGAGTCAAACGGCAAATTTGCCCCGAATTTGCCCCGAATTTGTCCTACGCTCGTGGGGATGAACCGTTCGATCATTGCTGCCGGTGAAGTGGTAATGAATTTTCCTTACGCTCGTGAGACTGAACACGCGGAAATAACTATTTCCACCTGTTTATCTTCGGGCGTTGGAAGCGGCATTGGCTAACCCACACTGGCCGTTGAGTCTGGGCCGGAAAGATTTTATTTGCATCAGGCAAAACGGAGAGGAATCCTCATCGGACGTACTTCCTGAGACTCTGGCAACTGTTAATCAGCCACATAGGCGGTGGTCGTTTGACCGCCGAACAGCAGAGGTTGCTCGCAGATGTCTATGCCCTGAATAACGCCGACCCGGTGAGCCGGGCCGGGCGCATAGTTGGCCGCTGAACGGGCTGGGTTTCGGTGGGCGATGCCAGCCAAATACCCACTACCAGTTGTCGGTGCGGAACGAGGATGCGGGCAAACCGTCGGTATTGTACAAATCGCCCACCACGAATTCTTTATAGGCATAGCGAACGGCCACCGGAGCCGCTACCTGGTCAGTTTCGACCTCTATTTTGCCACTTTTTATACTGGCCGTGGCGGAATAAAACACCTTATCAGCCCCGGCTATCTCGAACAATATCAGGGGCTTACCGAAGGCTGTCAGGCCGTTGTCGGCGTAGTCGAAAGTCAGCGTGGCTTTGCGACCATTGACGGTCATGGTTTTGAAAACCGGCCCGCTGAAGGCAATACCATCAATGCCGTAGGTTTTCGCCAGTGCCCAATAGGCCAACCGATGAGCGGGGGTGGTTTTGTTCATGAAGTGAATGTATTTTTCCATGCCCACGTCCATTGCCGAGGCCATGCCCGAATTTGGAATCGCGGCCATGCTGTTGAGTTGAGCTTCGCGCAAACGGGGCCCACTGCGGGTTTTGTCGCTGGAGCCAAACGGGGCAATCTGTACGTAATAAAAGGGGGAGTCACCCTGCTTCCACTGCTTTCGCCAGTCGCTCACCATCGCCGGAAACAGTTTTTCGTAAAGCTCCGGTTCGTGGCGGTTGCTTTCGCCCTGATACCAGATAAACCCCCGGATACCATACCCCACCAACGGCGCAATCATGCCGTTGAAGAGGGTGGTGGCTTCTTTGTGCGGTGCTTTCACGGTGTCGAGGCTGGCGGGGACATACACGTCCGGGAATGCGTTCAGACTGCCCGCGCTCATCCAGGATTCAACCCGTGTGCCACCCACCGTGGACAGCACCAACCCCACCGGCACGTTCAACTGCTGTTGGAGCAGTAGCCCAAACTGGTAAGCTACCGCGCTGAACTCGCGCACGGTGGCGGGTGTGGCCTGCTCCCACTGGCCTTTGCAATTGGTCTGGGCGGTAAGCGACGAGGCCCGGCTTACCTTGAACAGGCGAAGGGCCGGATTCCGGGAGGCCGCAATGATGGCGTTGCTGTTCAGGATCGGCTGGGAATTGAAGCCACGCATGGGCATTTCCATATTCGACTGGCCCGAACAGACCCACACCTCGCCCACCAGCACATTGTCGATGGTGAGCGTTTCGCCATCGCTGAACACCAGCGAGTACGGCCCTCCGGCGGCTGGGGTGGCTACCGTCACCCGCCAGTTTCCGTTGGCATCTGCCTTGGTTGCATACGTTTTTTTATCCCATGAAGTCGTTACGCTCACGGGTTTATCAGGCGATGCCAAGCCCCAAAGCGGTGCCTGAGACCGCTGCTGCAAGACCATGTTTGGTCCGATCAGGGTTGGTAGCCGGACTTTTGCCCGGACCGTATATGCCAGGCAAATTGCCAGCAGGAGCAGCAAGAAAAAGGCTTTCATCTAACGGGTTTTTTTGTCTTTGGTCGGGGCGGCTGCTTTCCCGATATGATCAATTCGGCGGCTTGCAGGGCCAGCATCTGTTTGGCGTAGCGATGGCCGTATTCATTGGCCGACGGCCCGTCGAAATGGGTTTTATCGCCTTTGTCGCTCAGGCCCTCAGATGTAGCAACGGCGGTGTGTTGCACCTGATCCGGCACCGTTCGCAACAGCGCATTCATCGGTTTGTACACATCCTTGAACTGGCCCAACTGGCCCACCACCACCGGCAGGTTAGGTTGCCCGGTCAGGCCCCGGACGCGCCCGATGAGTTCGGCCAGCTTGGGCAGGTAGGTGGCCGTGGCAGCCGGATTGCTGTCCGATTCGCCCTGGTGCCAGATCACGCCCTTCACCACGCCACAGCGCATGGCGTTCTGGATGCGCAGCACGGCATCGTCGTAGGGGTGCGTTTTGGTCGCTTCGTCATACGCGCCGGGTTGCCAGCGGCTGATGCTCGTACCCCCTACCGCGCAGGGAACCAGCCCGATACGGACAGCCGGGTTAGCCAGCAGCATATCCATTCCGAACGATAGCCCCGGCCCCACGCCAATTACACTCGGCTTGTCGAAATGCAGCGGGTGCCGGGCCACGACCCAGTTGCTACCGGCGTTCAGCATCGAAACGCGCTCGTTACCAGCGGCTTTCAGGTCGTCGGTGATCACGCCCCGGCCCGCCATGTTCGACTGCCCCATGAGCAGATAAACGTGAAAGTTGGGGTCGGGCCGGGCGCAGGAATCGGGTTGCGCCCAGGCAGCGTTGGTAACACTCAGGTGGATGAACAGGACTAAATAGCGAAACATAATAAAGCAGATATTGGTGAAATAACGACACGGTAACGGTGCTTACTTAGCTCCCTTTGCATGAAAATACCGGCGGGCAAAATCGAGGAAAATGGGCCAGTCGGGTAGGTCGGTGTGGCCGCCCACGTGTTCCCGGAAGGCAACGTCGCCATCCATCAGGGCCGTACCCGGCGTGGGTATCGTCGTGGTAGCCAGGCCCCGTTTGCCCAACAGTTTATACACTGGACTGGCCCCCACGCCCGCCAGAAAAATGCCTGTTGCGTCGGTCCAGGCATCTTCTGTGCCGCTGGTGATGAATACGGGCCGGGGGGCCACTAGGGCAATCAGTTCGTGGGCATCGGTGGGCATGGCCAACCAGTTACCGGCGTAGCGCAGGAAGTTGCCCGCCATCCAGTGGTATTCGTTCGCTTCGGCCACGTTATCAATAGTTTCGCCACCGTTGCGTTTTTCCAGAGAAGCCCCCATTGCCCCGGAGCAACTCACAAACGCCATGGACCACCGGGTGTCTAACGCAGCGGCCAGCAACGCCGTTTTTCCCCACCGCGAATGTCCTTGCAGCGCCACCTGCCGGGCATCTACGGCGGCATCGGTTTCGAGGTAATCCAGTGCCCGGCTCAGGCCCCAGCTCCAGGCGGCCAGCGTCCCCCAGTCGTCGGGTTGGCGGTCCTGCCCGTTGTTCACTAAGCCGATGATCCCCTCGTGGAGACCGGCACCGCTATCTTGTTGCACCGTTGTTGGGTTATAGGTTGCCATTGCCCAGCCAGCCGCCAGCACCTGCGCCAGCACACCCGGCTGGGCTGGTAATGCCGTTGCCGGTAAAGAGCCAATAATCAACACGACCGGCACGGGTCCGGTAGCCCCGACGGGGATATACAGTATCAGTTCAATGCGGGGTTTGGCGGCTGGATACCGGCGGTTGTCGATTCGGCCCTCGATGGTTTTTCGCACCACCCGACCACCCAACCCAACGGTATCCATGTCGGCGATGACGAAGGTAACGGTAGGCGTGTTTTTCGGGATAATGCCGTACACATCCCGCGCAACACTGGTCAGGATTTCGGGGCGACGCTGGTTCCACCACATTTTAGCATCCCGCACAGGCTTACCGTTTTGCAGAAGCAGCGGGTCGGTTAGGGGGGAGGGACCCGCTTTTGCTTCGTCGTAGTTGGACCAGCTTCCCCAGCTTGACCGGACGTAGCGACGGTTCTGCGCATCGAACCAACTGCTGAAGCCCGGATGCTGTACTGTTTGGGATGGCCGGGCCGGGTCCGTATCGACTGGCGGCAGCGTGGGGAGCCTGATTTTCAGCCGGTGGAGCATCCGTTGCCAGTCTGCTTTGGCAAGGGTGAGCAACCGGGCTTTTTCGACGGCCTGCTGTTCTTTCGTAACGGGAAGGCCCTGCGCCCGCCCGGCTTCTGAACAACTCAGGAGCAAGCCGAAGCCCAGCAGGATAGACAAAACGGAAACGTGGAGCGGCAAAAACGCCACCGCAACCACCAGCGGCAGTCTGGCGGCTCCCGACAACAAGCCCGTGAAATGGCGACGATTCATCCGTTAGCGTTTATCAAAAAAGTTAATCAGCCCAAATACGTTCTGGTTCAGGGACTTCATGGCGTTCAGGAGCGTTGGATACGGCTGGTATTTCGTATCCACAATCCCCTTGTTGGATCCCATGTCGGGCTTGTCGGGGCCAGGTTCGGAAGCATCATTGTCCTGATAGCGAAACCAGTGCCAGCCCACGCAATTATTGGCCTGCAAGAGTGCCAGTCCGAAGTTTTGGTAGTGGATGCCCCGGTCTTTTTCGGTATGCACCAGCCACCCCGCCCCGGCCACATTGCTCAGTCCCGATTCCTCGGATTTGGTGTAAAACTCGGTGATAAAAAATGGTTTGGTGGTCCAGTTTCCCCACTGTGCGGTAGTAGCCGGGCTGGGGTGCCATTGCCCGTAAAAGTTGATCGACACCAGATCGACGTATGGCTCGGCAGCGGTGAAAATGGCCCGGTTGAACTTGCCCGCCCCGTGCAACCGGGTGCCGAGGTACAGGTGATTGGGGTCGTGTTTTTTCAGAGCTGGCCCCACGGCCTGGTAGTATTTTTCGGCCACGAAGCCCACAAATGCGTCTTTTTGCTCGTTGGTCAGGTTGGAAGAATCGGCCCGCTGGGTTTGTAACCACTGCAAAGCAGCCACGTAGGCGGGCTGATTCGGATCGCGGAGGGCCAGCACCTGCGGGAGCAGGGTGGGCGAAAAGGCGATCTCGTTGTCCGAAAAATGACCCAGCACGTTGACATCCTGCGTGTAAGGGTCAGCTAATTGGGCATGACGTTCGCAGAAAGCAACCCAGTCGGGGTCGAATACTAGAAACGGGTCTGGCACCTGCTGACTGGCGGGGCGGTTTTTGGCCTGTTCTCTGGCAAACATGGTCAGAAAATTAAACATCGTGGCATACGTAATGGGCCGTTCCGCCGTGCGATTATACGCCTGAATCGCGGGTATATCCGACCACGACCCCGCCCCGTTGAAACCGCCCTGATCGAGCAATTGCCGGGTTTTGGTGAGCCAGTCCTGCGGGGAAGAAAAAGCCTGAGCGAAGGCCTGTTTACTGGTTTGGGAAGGGGCGGGCCGGATGCTGTTCATGGCTACCGTCAGCATTGGATGGCCCAGCGGGTCAACCACCCACCAGCGGCCCTGCTCTTTCTGCACCCGGATAAAGCCCGTTGCTTTCCATTGCCGGGACAGGTCGCCCCCGTACCGGCTCAGGGGTAAGGCGGGGGTGGGCCGAAAACCCGGCAATCGGTCCACCGTCCGGGACTTAAACGGCATCCAGTCAGAATAGACCACCACCCGGTTTTTGTCGCGGCTCCATTTACGGGCTTCTACGGTGATAGAGTCGGCTTGCTGACCGAACGTAGAGAAGCTGATAGCCAGGAGGATAAAAAGTAAGTTGATTTTCAACACGTTGGGAAGGGATTTTAGTCAATACCCCGGATTCTGCGGCATCTTCTTCGTCAAATTCGCGTCGATGACGGACTGCGGGATGGGCAGCAGTTGGTCTCGTTCCGTGATTTTAGTACTCGAAACCACGTTGTATTTTTTGGTGCGTTCGAGCCATTTACCCGTGCGGAGCAGGGTGTATCGGCGGTGTTCTTCGGTGATCAACTCCCGCGATCGTTCGTCTAAGATAAAGTCTATCGTCACGTCGGCAGCGGTGATGGGCGTGGCGCGGGATCGGGCGCGGAGGGTGTTCAGCGTGGTGGCGGCACCGGCGGCATCGCCCAGTTTCAACTGAGCCTCGGCCAGCAGCAGGTATGTTTCGCCCAAGCGCAGGTAAATCTGATCGTTGTAGCCCGACGGACTCTGCACGTCCTCGGCCACGGCGGGGGCGTAATCCCACTTCCGGGTGGTGGGCCAGCTTGGGTTGCTCAGGGTTTCAGGCCCGGTGCGGGTGGTGCGGACCGTGTCGCCGAGTTTCGCGCCGGTGGGCAGCGAAGTCGGGTTGTTCATGAGCCAGAATTGCCGGATGGCGTGGTACGAACCCCGGTCGTCGGTGGCACCGTAGAGGGTCAACCCGAAGCGGGTAATACCAAACCGGCCAATGCCCCGGCCCCCGTTCTCAATCGAGACGATAATGGGCCGCTTACCGCTCACCTGAATCGTTTCGTAGCGGCTTACCCACCAGCGACGCATGATGTTGCCATCGCCCCCCAGCGACTGATACTCGTTTTGCAGTACCCAAATCGCTTCGGTGTTGCCCTCACTCCGGTTCGAGTTCCCGTCGATAAACATATCGGTGAAGGGCGTGCCGGGCAGGGCTTTCCGTACTCCGTAGCGAGCCGTAACCAGCTTATAAAGAGGGTTGTTCACCAGCGACAGGGCCTTGTCTTTGGCTTTTTGGTTTTCGCCGGTCGTCAGGTAGAGTTCGGCTAAGTAGTGCGTAGCCACCGCACGGGGCATTCGGGCCACGTTGGACGCTGCTTCGGCCAGGTTGGCCTCGGCGAAGAGCAGGTCGGCTTCCATTTGCTTGCGGACTTCGGCTATGGGGGTGCGGTCCCAATCGGTGCGGATGGTGTTTCCGTTCGACTCGGTCAGGTTCAGCGTCACATCGCCGTAGAGAAACGTCAGGTGGCGATACGCCCAGGCGCGGATGAGTTTAGCTTCGCCAACAATCTGGTTTTTCTCGGCGGGAGTCCAGACCACGGCGGGGTTTTCGGCCCGGCCAACAATGGTATTCGTGGCGTTAATAACCTGATACAGATACTCCCACGTTTGCCGGACGCTGCCATCGGAGGAGTTGAGTTGAATGCCGAACTCGTTGAACACCTGCTCGTAAGCCCCCGTACCCGGATACAAACTAAAGCCGTTGTCCACGCCCACAAACGCCGGGGTGAGAATCAGGCCGTTATTGTTGCCGTCGGTGCCGGTGCGTTCCCGGCGTACCATGTTGTAGAGTCCATACAGCCCCGATTCAAAGCCGCCCTTGTTCACATACAGGTTGTCGGGCGTAAGAATATCTAAGGGTTTTTCGACCAGAAAATCGTTCTGGCAACTGTTCAGGGTGGGCGTTGCTGCCAGCATTAATAAACCCAGCGCGTATTTTACTGACTGATTCATGATGATTTGAGCGAAAAGTGGGGTTAAAAACCGGCGTTGAGACCAATCAGAAATTCGCGTTGCAGGGGCAGACCAAACTGATTGGTTAGCTCAGGGTCGAGGCCCTGGTATTTGGTGAACGTGGCCAGATTTCGGCCCGTCAGATACACCTTCAGGGTGGACATTTTCAGGCGTTTCGTGATCGTTGCCGGGAGTTGGTAAGCCAGCGACACATCTTTCAGGCGGGTAAAACCAGCGTTCTCAAAGACGTTGGCGTTCAGCAGGTTCGCATTGGCATCATTGGCCCAATGGGTCGCGTTGGGGTTTGTGGGAGTCCACCAGTCCTTCTTGGTCGTGTTCCGGCGCACGTCCGTAAATACGGCATCGTCCACCAGCGGATTGTCTTTCGTCACGTTGCCCACACCCTGAATAAACACCATCAGCGAGATGCCCTTGTAGGTGACTGTATTGGTTAGGCCATAGGTCACACGCGGGTCTAAGTTGCCCAGAAACGTCCGGTCATCCGCATTGATTTTTCCGTCGCCGTTCACATCCACCACCCGAACGTAGCCCGGTTTTGAGGTGGTCTGGGGCGATGCCGCTACTTCGTCGACGGTGCGAAAAATACCGCCGTATTGAATAGCATAAATCGTGCGGATGGGCCGACCGATAAACCAGCCGTTGCCGGGGTCATCGCTGCCGTTACCATAGAGGTCCACAATCTTGTTTGCGTTATAGGCCGCGTTTGCCGAGGTGGTCCAGGTCAGGTCGCCCGTCTTGAGATTAGCCGAGGTGATCGCCACTTCGACCCCCTTGTTGGCCGTTTTACCGATGTTCTGAATGATGCTTCGAAAGCCCTGTACCGACGAGATGTTCCGCTGCAGGAGCAGGTCGAAGGTATTGCGCGAATACACGTCGATGCTGCCCTGAATCCGATTGTTGATAAACCCAAAGTCCAGCCCGGCGTTGAACGAGCGGGTCGATTCCCAGCCTAATCTCTCGTTGCCCAACCGCGACGGAATGTAGCCCGGCACAATGGTGGTGCCGCTGACGTACTGCCGGGTGGCGAGCGTGGCCAGCGACTGATAACTTGATACGGCCTGATTGCCGTTGAGGCCGTAAGACACCCGTAGCTTGAGGTTCGTTACGAAATTAGCCGAACTCATGAATGATTCGCGGGCGATGTTCCAGCCGAGAGCCACCGACGGAAAAATACCGTATTTCGTATCAAGCCCGAAACCCGAATACCCATCGCGCCGGGCCGTGAGGGTAAGTAGATACCGGCTGTCGTACCCGTAGTTGATTCGCAGCATCTGCGATTCTACATTCTGCTTGAAGTAGTTCGACGAGGGCGTAAGCAGGGCCGCCGTGTTCATCTGAAACGTGGTCAGTACGTCGTTGGGGAACCCCTTGCCGGTCAAGGCATTCGACTCCCCGCCGGTCGATTGCGTACTGTATAAACCAGTGATGTTTAGCGTATTTTTACCAAATGAACGGCCATAGTTCAGGATATTTTCGACGGTAAAGTTGCGTGACTGGTAGTCACTCGTGCTGGCCAGTCCCCGGCCCTCAAACCCCACCCGTGTATCGCGTCCGTAATAGGTTCGCTGCGGGTTCGATTCGAGTTCCACACCCGTGTTCAGGTTATAGGACAGGCCCTTCACAAACGGCACGTCCACCCGCAGTGAGTTGTTGCTGAACGTCCGGTACGTTACGTCCACGTTGGTGGCAAGGATACCCGCCAGCGGGTTGCCCGCGAGGTTGTATTCGGGCCAGGCATAGATCGTTGGGGTGCCATCGGGGTTGTAGGGTGTAGCTAACGGGATAAAGAAATTGGCTCCCTGTTCACCCGAAAAATCGGCGGCAATGCCACTGCGGTCGGCGTAGGAAAGCTGCGACGATGACACGAATTTCAGCCAGGGCGTAACCTGAACACTTAGGTTGGGCCGCAGGGTGTAAGTAGGTGCTTGTAATTATGTTTCATTAAAATCACTAAACTCAATTTTCAGGTGGATACCTACATTCGCCAAGCACCGATTCACGGCATAAGCCAGATCATCAGCTTGCCCATAATCCTGGGGGCGCAACCAACCCC
>JBBRNH010000003.1:0-137488 GCA_038230415.1 Cytophagales bacterium
AACCCGAACCGTCACAGTCGCCGTAGTACACTTGGGCGGACTACCGCCATCGCAGACGCTGTACGTCAGCACATCGGTTCCCACAAAGCCCGGATTGGGCGTGTAGCTGATGGTGCCATCGGGGTTCACCACCGCACTGCCGTTGCCTGGTCCCGAAACAATCACGGGGTTAGAAAGCGGCAGGCCGTCGGGGTCTTTGTCGTTGGCTAAGACGTTCACCGTTGTCGAAACGCCTGCCGTTGTTTGGGTCGCATCGTTCAGAGCAATCGGCGCGTTGTTGGCCGTTGGGCTAATCGGCGGAACCGGCACCAGCGTCAGCGTACTCGTGCTGCAAACGGGCGGGGTGCCACTATCGCACACCCGAATCGGAACCGTTACCGGAGCCGTCTGGCTGGTGGGGCTTGTGTAGGTGTAGCTGCCATCGGGACTCAGACTGAAACCAGCCGGTGGCGTACCAATAACCGAAGCCGTCAACGGGGTGCCTTCGGGATCGCGGTCGTTGGTCAGCACATTACCCGCCGTTGGCGTTCCCGGAATGAACGTGTTCACATCGGGCGTGACGACCGGCGGCTGGTTGGCTGTCACACTCGGCTGCACCGTCAGATACGCCGTTGCCGTTGTACACAGCACCGGAGAGCCATTGTCGCAGACCTGATACACGAACTTGTCACTGCCCACAAAGCCCGGCGCAGGAACAAAACTGTAACTGCCTGTGGGACTGAAGACTACCGTCCCGTTGGCCGGATTCGTTAGCTTGGTGAACGTCAGGGTTTGGCCCGGATTCGGGTCAGAATCATTGGCCGCCACCGTTCCCGTTGCCGACGTATTCTTCGTAGTCAGCATCAGGTCGTCAATGGCGACCGGAGCCAGGTTGGTCGCACTCGCCGGGGGCGTTGGGTCAACCCGAACCGTCACAGTCGCCGTAGTACACTTGGGCGGACTACCGCCATCGCAGACGCTGTACGTCAGCACATCGGTTCCCACAAAGCCCGGATTGGGCGTGTAGCTGATGGTGCCATCGGGATTCACCACCGCACTGCCGTTGCCCGGATTGCTCACAATCACGGGGTTGCTCAGGGGCAGGCCGTCGGGGTCTTTGTCGTTGGCTAAGACGTTCACCGTTGTCGAAACGCCCGCCGTTGTTTGGGTCGCATCGTTCAGAGCAATCGGCGCGTTGTTGGCCGTTGAGCTAATCGGTGGAACCGGCACCAGCGTCAGCGTACTCGTGCTGCAAACGGGCGGAGTTCCCGAATCGCAGACGTTCACCACCACCGTCACCGGAGCCGTTTGGCTGGTGGGGCTTGTGTAGGTGTAGCTGCCATCGGGACTCAGACTGAAACCAGCCGGTGGCGTACCAATGACCGAAGCCGTCAACGGGGTGCCTTCGGGGTCACGGTCGTTGGTCAGCACATTACCCGCCGTTGGCGTTCCCGGAATGAACGTGTTCACGTCGGGCGTGACGACCGGCGGCTGGTTGGCTGGCTGTTGCGTCAGGACATTCACCGTTGCCACGTCGCACTTACCCGCCGTGTTACAGACCGAATATGTGAAGCTGTCCGGCCCCACATAATTCGGTGCCGGGGTATAGGTGTAACTGCCGTTGGCCGACATCACCACCGTGCCACTCGCGGGCTGACCCGTTGTGTAGCTCAATGGCAATGGTGGGCTATTCGGGTCGCTGTCGTTGGTAGCCACGTTGCCCGATTTGGGGGTGTTTACCAGCGTCACCAACGCATCGTCAACCGCTACCGGGGCCAATGTTGTATTAGCTGGCGGAGTTGGCTGAACCGTTACGCTCACCGTAGCCGACGAACACAACACCGGACTGCCTTTGTCGCAAACCTGATAGGGGAAACTCACCGTACCCGTGAAATTGGCGGGTGGTGTGTAGCTGATGGTTCCGTCGGGATTCACCACCGCCGTTCCCGCTGCTGGCTGGGAAATAATCGTTGGTTTATCCAACTGACCGTTCAGGGTCGTAGCCGCGTCGGGGTCAGTGTCGTTTGCCAGCACCGCTATCGTCAGCGAGGTTCCCGCCGTTGTCTGGGTATTGTCGTTATTGGCAATCGGCCTGTTGTTGGCTGGAGCAGGCGACGGGTCTGGCACCACCGTTATCGTCACACACGTACTGGCACTCAATCCCGCCGTGTTAAGGGCTGAATAACAGAACGTTGCTGTTCCGCTAAAGTTTGCCGGGGGCGTGTAAGTATAGCTGCCATTGGGCGAGAGCGTGACCGTTCCGGCAGTTGGCTGGCTCAACAAACCCGCCGTGAGGGGTCCGCCCTGCGGGTCACTGTCGTTGGTCAACACATTGCCCGACACGGGTTTGCCGGGACTCGTAGTGGCAATATCGGGCGAAACCACTGGCGGCTGGCTATTCGCGGGCGAAACCGCCGTGAAGTTGCTCACCGCCGGGGTGCTGGTTCCGCCGGGGTTGCTGGCGATGGCCGTTACCGACGATGGGCCAGCCGGAAACGTAATTGCTGACGTTGAATAAGCCCCGGTTGTGGGGTCAGCCGTAACGCTCACCGGGCCACCTAACGAGCCGGGGCCACCGTTGATTGTGACCACCGCGCCCGGCGTGGCCGTTCCCGAAATGGTTGGCGTGGTAGTGGCCGTGCCGTTGCTGGCCGGAGTCAGAATGGCAACCGTTGGCGGAGAAACAACCGTGAACGTGACGGGCTGGCTCGCGCTCAGGCTCGTAACCGGGTCAGTTGCTACCACCGTCAGCGTATTGGGGCCAGTGGGCAGCGCACTCGTCAGGGCGCAGGAATAACTGCCGCCCGGCGTGGTGGCCGTCGTGCTGCAAACGGGTGTTCCGCCGGGGCCAAGAATGGTTATCAGGCTACCCGGCGTGGCCGTTCCCGACACCGTTGGCGTACTGATGGCCGTGCCGTTGTTGGCCGGACTCAGCACCACTAATGAGGGCGGAGTTACTACCGTGAAATTGGTCACAGCCGGGCTGCTCGGTACGCCGTTGTCGTAAGCCGTTGCCGTCACCGACTGGGGGCCACCCGCCAGGGGACCTACCGCACACGACCAGCTTCCGCTTGCCGTTGCCGTTGTCGAACACAGCGTCGTGTTACCGGGGCCGGTCAATACCACCGCACTGTTCGGCGTGGCCGTTCCGCTGATGGTCGGCGTGGTGGTTGCCACCAGACTGCCCGGTGCCGGATTCGTAATCGCCACTGTTGGCGGTTGAGCAACGGTGAAGTTGTCAACTGCCGGCGTGCTGGTTCCTGCTGCGTTACCAGCTATTGCCGTTACGCTGGCCGGGCCGTTCACAAACGTCAGGCTTGTGCAGGTGTAGCTGCCACCTGTTGCCACCGTGATGCACGACTGGTTGTTGGGGCCAAGCACCGTTACGCTCGCGCCCGCCGTTGCTGTTCCCGAAATGGGCGGGTTTTTGGTGCTGACGGTTACGTTGTTGGGTGAGACGACCGTTACGCTTGGCGGAGCTATTACCAGTACCGTTGCCGAACACGTACCAGTTACCTGTGAAGAAACAATATATAGCGTTTTGACACCGCCTGTTCCGGCACCGTTATACGTCAGCGGAATAGTGAGCGTCGTTTGTCCGGTGGTTATCGTTGCTGAAAAGGTGGTTGGATTCGAGGCAATACCGACTCCACCAGAGGCCAGCGATGTGGTTAGCGTAACAGAGCCGGGCGTGGTTGTCATAATTGATAACGACAGCACACCCGTTTGTCCGCCAGTACCATTCGCCACAAAACTGGCGGTGATAGCTGCATCCGTACAAGCGAACGTACCATTACTGCCCGATACCGTGAAATCGCTCACCGCCGAGGTCGTGCCATCCGTTGCCGTGATGCTCTGCGGCCCGGTGGTAAACGTCAGGCTCGGACATGACCAGTAGCCGTTAGTGTTAGCCGTTGTAATGCACGGCCCACCCGTAGTGCCGGGGCCGCCGTTTACCGTTACGCTGGCATTGGGCGAGGCCGTTCCCGAAATAACGGGGTTTGTCGTTGCCACTAAAGAGCCATCGGCAGGGCCGGTAATGGCAATCGGGTCGTTACAAACCGTGACGTAAATCGAGTTCGATACGCTCAGGCAGTTATTGTTTTCCGTCGCCACATCATACAGTCGGTTTCCGGCCACTAATGCCGTGAGCGACCCTGTGTAGTGAACCGACGTAATGGCGTATTCACCCTTGCCGACACCCGTAAACGAATTCGTATTGCTGACCTGAGCAATCAGATTCGTTGCCATGTCGGTCAGCACATAACTCGTTGTTACGCCCGGTGGCGCGTTGTTTACCGTGAACGGAATCGTGGCCGGGGCGATGGCATAGTCGCACTTATTGCTGGCGGGGCAAACTTTCAGGGCTAAGCTGTTGCCATACGTCAAACATAAATCCGACGAATACACATCAGAAATGAGTTTTCCGGTCTGCGCGTTGTTTAGGGTGCCTTTGTAGTGAGCCGCCACCGCGTAATACAAACCGCGCAACACGCCCGAAAACTGCGGAGCAGTTGGGTTGGTCTGCACAATCAGGCCGGAGGTCATATTTACCAACAGATAGACGGTCGAGTATCCCGATGGCACGTTTTGGGCCGTGAGCGAAATACTGGCCGGCTCGCTCGCGTAGTCGCAGAGCGTGGTGGACGCGGGCAGCGTGGGTTGCTGCGCCCAGGCCCGTCCCGTCAGGAACAGACTCAGACAGAGCATAATCCAGATAAGCCTGCCTGCCCGGATCGACCCTTCGCCAGCGCACTGGCCGAAGTGGGTGTTGTTGAGATGTCTCATCATCGTTTTCGATTAGCGTTTTACCCCGATTGTCCAATCCTTGCGAATCGGTCAACCGGGGTAAGTGGCTGGCTTATTTAACTAACGTTGCTGCTGATGCCGGCGAACAGGCCGGGCCGAGATTCAAGACCGATGTACTCACCGTTTTGGGCGTTACCAGCGTCATATCAACCGTACAGGTGCCGAAGTCCGCCACGGTGATGGTGGTGTTAGGCGCGAAGTTGGCCCCGGTATAAGACAGCGGCACGTAGAACGTTTGCGTACCTAAGCTGCTGGCCGAGCCGATAAACGGCGATGGATTGGCCGACAGGCCCGACCCGTTCACCGTTACGGCAAAGCTGCCCGTTGTACTCACGGCCATCGTCAGTTTCAGCACCCCGTTTCCGGCTGTGTTCTGGACAATGCCCATAATCTGGGCCGACGAGCAATCGAGCGTTCCCGATGCCGAAGATGCCGGTGATACCGTCAGCGTGTAGGTTCTGGTTACGCAGACCGGCGTTGGGCTGCTGTCGCATACTTTGATGCAGAAGTAATAGACACCCGGCGTGGCCGGCGCCACGTAGCTATATGCCCCGGTGCTGCTGTTTACGGCCAGATTACTACCTGATGGCAGTTGGGATGCCCCCGCTACCCCCGAACAGGATGGGTTCCCCGTATCGTTTGAGTAAACGTAAGGAGCCGTGCCGCCCGTCGGTTGCAGGTCGGTGTAGGCATTGCCCGATTTGGTTTGCCCAACGGTTGCGGTTTGGGCCGGAGCCGCCGACGTTGATAGCGGCACAGTAGTGTTCACCACCGTAATCTGCGCCGTTGCCGGCGAACTGACTCCCCCCGCGTTGGTTGCCACGGCACTCAGCGTTTGTGGCCCTGCCGACAGGTTTACGGGGCAACTCCATGTCCCTGTTGTGGTTGAGGTGGTCGTGCAAAGCGTACCACCGCCCGCCGACGAAGTCAGCACGACCGTTGCGCCCGGCGTGGCCGTTCCCGAAACGGTCGGGTTCAGCACCACCGCGCTCGAATTGTTGGCCGGACTGACGATGGCTACCGTTGGCGGCACGTTCACGATGGTTGTACTGGCTACGTTGGAGGTGGACGTTCGGATGCGGAAGCCCGAACTCACATCGGGCGTGACCTGCGCGATATTATTTGCCACTTGCCCAACGGTATAGCTGTTTACGTTGGCCGACACCGTAAGCGTCAGTGAACTACCCGCTGGCACAGTCAGGTTCCGAATGGTCAGTACCGAAGCACCGCCATACGCATTGGCCGTACCACTGCCCGCCCCCGTCAGGGTACTGGCAACGTAAGTCAGTTCGCCAGGCAACACATCCTGGAACGTGGTCAGCACGGCAGAGGTGGCGTTGGGGTTCGTGATCTGGTAGGTGTATGTCAGCGTTCCGTTCTGCGGGCTGGTTGATTTATCCACCGACTTGGTGATGCTCAGGCCCGCATCAGGATCGTTTTCGATCAGCGTCAACGGTGTTGGCTGGGCCGTTGTGCCGGCTACCGACGGGTCGTCAGATTTGTAGCTGTTGCCGTTTACCACGTAGTCGGCCTGGTTGTTGTATGTTCCCGGCGTGGTGCCTTTGGCCTCCACGTAGATGTACGACGTGCCGGGGACAGCCGTGAGACTTGTCACCTGCAACTGCTGGCTATTTCCGTAGGCGTTGATGCCGCCGATGTTGGCCGAGGTCACAAACGAACTGTCGGCCCAGGTCAAACCGCCGGGCAGGTTGTCGTTGATGTCAATCACGCGGTTGTCGCAGTTGGTGTTCTGCACCGTGAATTTGTACGTTACCTTTTCATTGGTTTTGTACGGGTTCGGGGCCACCTCCTTGTAGATATACACGTTGTCGGCCAGCGGTTCTTTCGGCGTTGGCAGCTTGCAGGTCGTTGTGATGGCACCAATCCGCAGGTCGTTATAGACCTTAAAATTATACGTGTTTTTCTTGGTGTATTCGACATACACTTCCTCCACCGGCGTATCGAAACTCACGTAGGCGTTGCCCAGCACGGTTAAATCCCAGGGCAGGAATCCCGCCGTGATGGTGTTGCCCGAAATGGTCAGGGCCGAGTAGTCCAGGGTCGGGAAAAGTTTCGTCCGGCTGATTTTCGGATAATAAACCGAAGCACCAACCTTACCATAGACCTTCACCACGTCGAGACCACCGGCGTAACCGTCAATGTCGCGCAGGGTGAAATCAACCGTCTGGGCCGCCAGCACGCTCGTCGAGGCATTGGCCGCGCCGGTGGTGGCCTGAGCCAGAAACTGCATTTTGGTCGTAATCACGCTACCCTGCTGGCTCACCGAGTTGTTGTCGTAGCGGGGAATAAACAGGCCCAGCCCGTCAAAAACCGGCCACCAGTCAACCGTTGGCTTGTAGAGCAGCACGTTGGGATCGGTGGTTCCGTCGGTGATGGTCGTTCTCATCACCATATCGCCAATCGCTGCCGAGGTGCCGTAGTTGGCAATGATGGTTTTGTCTTTATCGCCATAATACCACTTGTTAAAATGGAACGTCTGGGTTTTGGGAGCCGAGCAGATGTTGGCCGGTGAAGCCGTATTGCCCGCAAACCGGACGTAGCTGGTGCTGTTGGCCGGGAAGTTGTAGTTCGTTTTGGCGATGCTGCCGGAGAGCGACATCGGTACCGAAGCCAGCAGGTTGGTGAATGCCGCATCCGAAGCCACCTGCATATACAGCGGGTAGTTGGGGTTGAAGCCCTGCCCTGCCGCATCAAACTGTAGTTGAGCAACTTCAGCATTGCCCGTTTCGGTTACTTTATAAACCAGCTTGGTAAACTTATCTGCCGATGGTGGTGGCGGGCATGAACCCGTTGCCGAGAGCGACGTTAAGCCCGTCTGTCCGTTATCACCGAAGACAATAAACGATTTATCGGCACTGAACGAGCCGGGGTGCGTGGCGTTGAGGGCGGCAACCGTACCCGAAATACCAATCGTCATTTTGGCCGTTCCCAAAACTGACTTCGACTGTTTCTGCTGCAATCCCTGGCAATCGTCGCGGCCAATACCCGTTACGTTGGCCGAGTAACTCGACACGTTGTAGATAACCGCGCTGCCGCCCGACAGGTAGTTGTGTTCGAGCGTCAGGCCGTGTTTGATACCGAGGTATGTGTTTACCCGCTGCCGTTCGTTCTGACTCAGGGCGCGCGAATAATGAATCAGCTCCGAGGTTTTGTTATTATTCATCCCGTAGGCATTGCCACCCCCAATAGTCAGGTAATTATGGTTGACCATCGAAGTAGGCGTTGCGGTACCCGTCCAGAGCGATTCGTTCCCGTTATAGGTCAGAATAGCCGAGGCAGAAGTGGGTGTTGATGGGTCAACCAACGCGCCGTAGAGCGTATTTTGCCCGATCACAATGCTGCGGTTGAGGTTGTATTTGTTGTAGGCATTGCCCCCCGTTCCGACTGAAAACGGCGCACTGATGTAGTGAATGGCTACCTTATCCAGGTTGTCATTGGCATGGCCCAACCCCCAGACGTGCGTACCACCGTCGGAGTTATCGGCATCGGAGAAGCGCAGGAAGTGGGTATAGTCCACTTTCGATGCGTAGTTATTCACGACTCCAAACGTGGTGTGCGTAATTGAGTAATCGCTACCTGCTACCCGCTGATTCAGGCGGGTGTTACCCTTGAAGTCAATATACGGGTTGAAGTTGCTGGCCGCATCACCATCCGAGAACGTCGGGATCAGCGAGCTTGTGGCCTGCGTTACGAGCGGGTTGTTGCCGCTGCCGTCGCGGTCGGCCCAGGCCGTTACCGCCGTCAGGTTTTTGGTCACGCTCACCGCCGGGTCAAACCAGAAGTCTAAGCCCGCCGTTACGCAGCCCGGTGCCAGAATGTCCTGCCCAAAGGTAAAATATTGCCCGTTGTTGAGGTTGACCTGCGCCACCACGTTACCGGCTCCGTCGGGAATCATGGCGTATTCGGTCACGCCCGCGCTGGTGGTGCTGAAATTATTGGCATTGCTCACCAACAGATATACGCCCGTCAGGCTGCCCGGTATGGTCACCGCAACCACGCCAACCGTACCCGTTTCCTGTACTTTCCAGACCCGGTTCATGATTTTGAACGAGGCCACCGGCGTAAAGCTGTTGGGCGTATAACTCAGCGCGTAGCTGCTCGGCTGTCCGTTGCTGCCCCAGAGCATATAGCTCTTGTCGGCGGCAAAGATGCTGCTGTTCAGATCGTTCGAGGCTTCTACCGTGCCTAAGCCAATAGCAGGCTGGAACCCGACGTTCACCGATTTAGACTGCTTTTGGTTTAGGCCCTCCAGGTTATCCTGCCCAATACCGGCAATGTCGTAGGCATAACCGGCGTTGGCCGTTGCGCTCCAGACAACGCTGCTGTTTGTGGCGAGGTAATCCACGTTACTACCATTGCGATTGATAATACCATTCCCCTAGCCCATCGTCACGCCATTTTTAATGGACAGGTACGTGTTCACCCGCTGGGCTTCATTATCGCTCAGGTTGCTGCCGTAGATGATGACCTCGTTGATGTTTCCTTCCCAGGGTTCTGTACCAGCCGACCCTCTATCGGCTCCTACCGACAGTTCTTTGAAAAAGTAGGATTGAGCCGTAGGGGCAAATCCGGCAGACTCATCAATGAAACTCCAGCCGGGCGTGTCCTTGAATCCATCGGTCCAGGTGTTCATTGACGTACCGAATGACGCGACGCTGTTGGCCGAAGCAAAGCCCAGCACCTGAGGCTGGCTGTGCTGGGTGAGGGCATCGCGCGTATAATTGGTGCCGTTATAGTAGCCATTGACACCGCCAGCGGGCGAAAACTTATTGCCTTTGCCAAATGGCCCTAAATCGGGCGATCCACCCACCCCATACGGATTCCAGCCGTTGGACAAGACACCGTAGTTCAGTTTGTTGAATTCGAAATAGTCAAAAACCGATGCTGTCGACAGCAGGGTGCCTACTGCCAGATCAGCCGATTGATCCTCTGCCGCCATCATAAACGTGTAAGGCGAATTGCTCGGCATGAACGAATTCGGATTGTACAGCACCTTCGACCCTTTGTAATAAATGGTCGAATTATAGTTGACCATCCGCCCGCCATCTGTGACATATTCGGGCTGGTTGGCGGCAGCAGTCTGCGTCAGGCTGTACGGATTCTGTAATGCCTGGCTATCCCACTGCGACACGGCAGTGCCGCTGGTAGTTACGCCCGCGTCAGCTTTAAGCCATACTTTCAGGTTCGTACTAACCCCCCCCGGTGCTTTCTGCGAAGCTCCGAAGGTGAAGAACTGCCCGTTGAGAATCACTACGGGTGTTGGTACGCCGAGGTTATTCACCGTAACCAAGTTACCCAACCCGTCTGGCGCGAGGGCCACTTCGGTGGTGAGAAGTGGCGTAAAACCGGCGGTGGTGCTGATGAGCAGGTGGTCGGCAAAACTCGATGCCGGAATACCCACGTAATACGACGTTCCTACGGCTCCTGTTTCCTGCATTTTCCAGGTAGCAGCCATGCGGAAGAACCCTACCCCACCCGGCGTAGTAAAACTCACTGGCGCGTATGCCATTGAGTAGCTGTGGGGGTTGCCGTTGTCGGCCCACGACGCAAACGACTTGTCAACCAAGAAACTGCCCGTGTTGGCCGAGTTGCTGGCCGCAATGGTAGCGATACTGAGAATCGGCTGCGCCATGATGTTCACGCTCTTCGACTGCTTCTGGTTCAGTCCGCTGGCATCGTCGCGGCCAATGGCCCCAATGTTGGCTTTGTAGATACCGTTGGTGGCTGCGTTCCAGAATTTGGTGGTTCCGTCCGAAGCCACGTAATCCGTTGCCGTGCGCTGGTCAATGGTAATCCCGTATTTAGTGGCTAAGTAAGAATTCACCCGCCCCATTTCAGCATCCGTCAGTTGACGGGTATAGACCAACGCTTCGGGAATGCGTCCTTTCCAGTACTCCCCCCCACTCGACCCGATGAACAAGTGATTACCAATAAAAACGTTGGACTGAAAGGCATCGAGCGGGGTTGCCTGCTTGTAGCCATCAACCCAGCTCACAATATTGTCGGCTCCGTAATTAACCGTTGGTGAGAGGTTGGTTGAGCCGAGGGAAAAAATCTGGGGCTGACGGTTGGTGCCGCCCGTGTTGCCGTTATAGAGCAAGGCTCCTCCTCCGTTAAAAATATTCGGCACACTGTTACCCATAAAAGGCCGCCAACCGTTGGGGCTGTTGCCATCGGTATAGAGGTCAAGTGCGGGGTAGTTACCGTCGGGTCCTACGCCCATCGGCCCCCGGTATTCAGTTTTGAAGGTGCGCTCGTCAAGGGCGAGCGAAATGAGTTGAAACGGTGAACTCTGGCAGTAAATCCGGTGGTCAGTCTGGAGCCAGTTGGCAATGTCGCCGTTAAAACTCAGCGACGGGTTGTAGTTCACTAACTTCGATGTTGTGGTCTTATTGAACGTAGGCCGGTAAAAATCAACGCCCTGCGTTACGGCCTGACCGCCCGTTACGGCATCGCTCCAGGTGCCAACTTTGGCTCCATCGGCCAGGCTGGTTAAGTCATCGGCCCGGAGCCAGATAGCCAGGTCAGCAGCCACCCCGCCCGGTGCCGGTGCGGTGGTTGACGTAGGCCGTCCGTTGGCGGCAAAGGTGTTTCCCGAAAATACTTTAACAATGCCGGTGGTTTCGGTGAGGTCGGTCCCGGTCTGGAAATTACCGCAACCCACCAGACTCACAATCGGAGCCGCGCCGAAACTGGCCGTGGTGCCTGCGCTGGCCGTCGTGTTGACCCAGACATAAATGCCGGAGTTAGCACCGAGTGCATCGTGCGAGGCCACAAAATCGGGTTTGCCATCGTTCGTAACATCCACCCATTGGGCGTATTCGGACCCATATTCACCAATCACGTAGTTAAACGTGCCAGCCGGGTTGGTCAGCACCGATGAGGTGAACGCAGTGGCAAAGCCGCCCGCGCCGTTACCGGCAAATACAAAAATGGTGTTGGCCGAGTTGAACTCGTTGGCGTGAACAAAGTCGACCTTACCGTCGCCCGTTACGTCAATAAGCTGCGAGGTTTCGTTGCCGCCTTTACCCGTAAAAATAGACGAGCCGGTCTGGGCAAAACCCGTTGTGGTGACGGGTACGGTGGCAAACGTACCGGGTGTTGCCTGGGCAATCCAGACCTTAACGGTGCTGGGATACTGATTGGTCATTACCAGATCGGCACGACCGTCGCCCGTTACGTCACGCAAAAAACCAACCTCGTCGGGTGTTACGCCCGATGTGTGGTAGGCTGTAGAGCCCGTTAATGATGTGGTGACGGCGGTGGTGGCAAACGTACCGTTGCCATTGCCGAGATAGACGCTGATTTGGTCATCGTTACCCGAAAAAGCGTAGTCCATGTCACCATCGTTGTCTATATCAGCCATGAATGACTGCTGACAGCAATCAATACCGGCAAACTTATACAGGTTTCCGGGACCGGGGTTGCTGCTGGTCAGGATAGGCGTTTTCGCGAAGCCGCCTTTGCCCGTTCCGGGATACACAAAAATGAAGTTTCCAACGGTGGTTCCGTCAAATTCGGTAGCGTGAACAATATCCACCACGCCGTCGCCGGTTGCATCCACATAAAACGTAGCCGAGAGACCATCGTCGCCGAAGACCTCGGTGCCTTTATCGTTGCGGCTAAAGCCGGTATCAAAGGTTTTGGTAATTTTGAACGTACCGTCGCCATTGCTGACGTATATAGACACGCCGGTACCGGCCCCGCTGTTGTCGTCGGCTCCGTGCATAAAGGCGAGACCGTTTTGGGCCTGTGCCGTAGTCATTCCTAACCAGCCGGCTAAGAACAACCAGAGGGCTACCTGCCGAGCCAACAAGGTCAGCAGGGCAAAAGCATCTCGCCGGAGCCGGTTTTTGCCTAAACTATGTAAATGTAACGTGTTCATAATAAACGTGTTAAATACTGTTTTCTGAAACTGATTGATTTTGGCATCATCATTGATGAGGCTGTATTCGTCGCGTGTTTGGCTGGCTTTCGCCGACAAACCGGCCAAAGCCCTGCCCTCTATGAGTGGGCCGGGCCGGGTGAGATGCGTTATGCCATCGGCAGGGCCGGTAACATTATTCGTCTGTATAGTTCGTTGCAGCATGGCAGCGAGTCCCTTCTGACAGGGCGTTTAGTTTCTATGTCGTCAATCAGCCACGCGGGTAGCCCTCAGGGGAGCTACCGACACAAGCGCGGCAAGCCACGCAAATCCGGTGGCTCAATCTGAGTTAATCAATAAATGCCCTGCGTGGGCGTTACTATAGTTGTTTGGCATACTTCTTGCTGGAAGTAGCTTTATAGACTGTACAAACCACCGGATGACGCACAAGTAGCCGCCGGGTTTAAAGGGTCTGCATTCAGGAGAAGAAATCGAGAAGAGAAAGAGCCGCTTGTGAAGGCTTGAAGATACCGGTCAGGGCCTTCGTGGTGCTGGCTGTTTTCCCGGAGAGCCGCCCACTGCAATGGGCGGTTTCTCCTTTTTGGTCAGTTTCTACTTTAATTTACCCCTCCCCTGCCCCTCCCCATGAGGGAGGGGTGAAGCCAATCTGACTTATCCCTCCCTCATGGGGAGGGGCAGGGGAGGGGTGTTCGTCACCTCTGCGATTTTGTTTTCTTGATCGTGAACGGTACACAAAGCTCTTTCGGGCAGCAATCGCCCGGCACAAACACAATTGGGCAGCAGCCACCCGCCGGGCAGGTGCCTACCGTGGCGGTGTAGGTATACGTACCCGCCATCGTAACGGTATATGTTGATCCCGTACTAACCTGCTGTCCGTTTCTAAACCAGACTACGTTACCCGCTCCGGCATTGGCCGTAATCTCAAAGGCATCACCGTCGCAAATCGGCATTGGCACCGTTACGCACGCGCTGGCGTAGTCGTCTTCGTTCAGTACGCCGTTGTTGGGGGTCGAATTGGGGTCTTTCTGATCGGCGCGGGTCACTTCGGCAATGTTAAATGCCGTGCCGGGGCCGGTCACCTGGGTTTGCATCACGAGCGTTACCGACGCGCCCAACGCGAGTGTGGTAGCGGCAGGCCACCGAACAACGTTATCGGCACCAACCGACAGCGATGGCACCGAACTCACAAACCGGAGCGTGGCGGGCAGGGTGTCAGACACAAATACATTGGTAGCCGGGTCTGGCCCGGCGTTGGTCAGCACGAGCGAAAAGGAGACGTTTGCGCCGACCCCTACCGTCTGCGAACTGGGTACCGACGATTTTTTGGTGAGCGACAGGTTAGCCCGTTGATTGGTACACTGTTGCACAGGGCAGATGGTCAGGTCTTCGTAAATCCCCGCCGACTGCACACTCTGGAGCGAATAACTATTGGCCCCGGTAATGACTTCGTTCATAATCGTGGGCGGAAAATCACTGCGGTGCAGCCACGTCAGGTCAAAACAGGCGCTGTTGCTGGCACCCACATAGTCAAACCCAAGACACCCTACCGTTGTCCAGGTAGTTGTGGTCGAAACGGGGCTACCGGGGCGGGTTGGCGGGCTGTATTTCGTGTTGTATGATACCACGCCGATGCCCGTAGTAGCCGTTAGGCTGCCGTTGAGGTCTTGGGCGGTATAGTTCGGGTTGTTGGCCGGGCTGTTACTGGAGAAGTTTCCTTCCTTTACGATAACCGGGTTTCCGAGCTTCGTGGCATCATACTTAATCCGGTAATTGGCATCACCCATCAAAAAACGGCTGGCCTCGTCGGGCGATTTTACCTCTACCAACACCACCGCTTTCTTGGTTACGCAGTCAAATGATTTCAGCGACAGCCGAACGCCGTAGCGTGCCGACGATGAAGCCGGTGGCGTTACGCAATATTGCGCCGGACAGATATTGAGGTTCTCAAATACCCCGCCCGCCGGTACTGCCGTCAGCGAGTAACTGTACGGTTGCGTACCTGTGCTTCTTACCACCACTTCGTTCATCCCGGTTTTAGGAAAATCGGTGTTGGTGTTCCAGGTCAGGCTGTAACAATCCGAGATTTTAATCAGGTCGAAACCGATGCACGAAACCGTTGTCCAGTCGTAGCCGACCGTTACGGCACCGACGCGCCCGGCGTATTTGGTGTTGAGCGATACCTGCCCAATGGTTGGCCCGGCGGTTGACCCTTCGAGGTCCTGACTGGAATAGGCGGTCTGATTCGCCGGCGCATCGCCCGAAAAATTTTCCTGCGATACAATCGTCGGGTTTACCATCAGGCGCGGGTCATACCTGAACCGATAATTGGCATCACCCATCTTGAACGTTGTGGACGCGGGCGCGGTGGTGGTGGTTGGGTGTGCTTTTACCTGCACCTGCACTACGGTTTTCAGCGCACCACAGTCTACCGACTTAATCACAAACCGTACATCGAACTTGCCCTGCTGGGCCATGGTGACCGAGCCGAACAACAACAGCAAGCCTAAAAAATAGAACTTTTTCATAGTAGAGAGATTTCTGAATTATACCATCACGGTGTTTAAGGCCAAGTTGTTTATCATCGAAATTCACGTTTTACGGCGTTTGGCTTAACTTGGTTTTCTGTACTGGCACAATAGTTGCTGAGGCTCTGGTCTTGTTTTATTTTGACCTGGCATACTGTATTAGTACCGATGTGACACGTCTCTGCTCTCTACTTCCTCCCCGTTCACGTCGGCACTCACTTATTAGCTGACTTCCTTAGTAGGCCTTATTTGCGACATTTGCCAGCAACAATCCTGCAAACGTCATTTTCGAGCGACAATGGCATTTCGTCCGTTTGTCTATCTGCTTAGAATTGTGCCAAAATAATGCCAGCCTGTAAATGGAATGAATTTTTATTTTTATTAATGGAAACTTGTGGTAACTCTGACAAAACAGTAGAGTATGCTTAGACACAAGCAGAAATTAGACTTTTACGGGAAAGCAAAAAGCCCGTCAGCCCACAGAGGGCCAACAGGCTTTTCAGACCAGCGTAGAGACGCATAGTTGCGTCTCTTGGATTTACGCGCTACAAACCAAGTTCCGGTTTCAGAAATGCGCCGGTATAACTCTTTTTCACCGTCGCCACTTTTTCCGGCGTTCCTTCGGCAATGATTTGACCGCCTTTATTACCCCCTTCCGGGCCGAGGTCAATGACGTGATCCGAGACTTTGATTACGTCCATATTATGCTCGATAATCAAAACCGTGTTGCCCTTGTTAGCGAGTTTGTTCAGCACGTCTAACAAATGCGCGATGTCCTGAAAATGCAGCCCCGTTGTGGGTTCATCTAAGATATAAAGCGTTTTGCCGGTGTCTTTTTTGGAGAGTTCTTCGGCCAATTTCACCCGTTGCGCTTCTCCGCCACTCAGCGTCGTGGCGTGCTGACCGAGGGTGATGTAGCCCAAGCCTACATCGCTGAGAGTCTGTACTTTACGCATAATTTTGGGCTGACTGGCAAAGAAATCAAGACTCTGCTCAACGGTCATATCCAGCACATCGGCAACGGATTTCCCCTTGAAGCGCACTTCCAGCGTTTCGCGGTTGAAGCGTTTGCCCTTGCACGTTTCGCACAGCACGTGAACGTCGGGCAGAAACTCCATTTCTATCTTTTTCACGCCCGCCCCCTCGCACACTTCGCACCGCCCGCCCTTCACGTTAAAGGAAAACCGGCCCGGTTTGTAACCCCTGATTTTAGCTTCGGGCAGTTCGGCAAACAGCGTTCTGATCTCCGAAAACATCCCCGTATAGGTGGCCGGGTTTGAGCGGGGTGTGCGGCCAATCGGTGATTGATCCACCTCGATTACCTTATCTAAATACTCTAAACCGTCCACCGATTTAAACGGCAGAGCCTCGCGTTTCGACTTATAAAAATGTTTGTTCAGCACCGGAAACAACGTTTCGTGGATCAGCGATGACTTGCCCGAACCCGACACACCCGTAATACTCACCATCTTACCGAGCGGTAACTTGAGCGTTACGTTTTTGAGATTGTTGCCCTCTGCTCCCTTGATAATCAAAAACTTACCGTTGCCCATACGCCGTTCGGCAGGCACGGCAATGGATTTTCGCCCGCTCAGATAATCGGCGGTGGTGCTGCCGTTGAGCAGAAACTCGGCGGGCGTACCCGCCCCCACCACCTGCCCGCCGTGCCGCCCCGCGCCGGGGCCAATGTCGAGCAGATAGTCCGATTCGAGCATCATGTCTTTATCATGCTCCACCACCAGCACGGTGTTACCGAGGTCGCGCAGATTTTTGAGCGATTCGATGAGTTTCACGTTGTCGCGCTGATGCAGCCCGATACTCGGCTCATCCATAATATACAGTACACCAACGAGTTGCGTCCCGATCTGCGTAGCCAGTCGAATCCGTTGCGCTTCGCCACCACTCAGCGTTCGGATGGGCCGGTCGAGGGTGAGATAGTCTAAGCCAATGTCTAACAAAAACCCGACGCGCTTACGGATTTCTTTCAGGATTTCTTTGCCGATGATGTTCTGCCGGTCGGTCAGGCGGGTTTCTACGTTCACCAACCAGGCCGACAGTTCAGAAATATCCATCCGGGCGAGGTCAGAAATGTTTTTACCGGCAATTCTGACGTATAGCGATTCGCGTTTGAGCCGCGCCCCATTACATTCCGGGCAGGTATTCACGGCCATAAAGTCTTTCAGCCAGTCAAGAATTTTGTCGTTGGCCGTTTCCTGCTGCCGTTTCAGAAAGTTAATCACCCCCTCAAATCGCACAGTAGGCATAGCCGGTTCGGCGTTGACTGCCACCCGGCCCGGTGCTTTTTTGGCCGGTGCCGGGGCTTCTTCTTCGGGCAGTCCGTGCAGCAGAATCTCCAGCACCTCCGGCGGAAACTTAGAAACGGGCGTGGTCAGGTTCAGTTTGTGCTTTTTCAGGATGATTTCGATTTCCTTAAAAAACCACAGTTCGCGGTATTCGCCGAGCGGGGCAATGGCTCCCCGACTGATACTCAATGATTTATCGGGAATAACGGACTCTTCGGTGATTTCTTCTACCTGCCCCAGACCCAGACAGGTAGGGCACCAACCGTAGGGCGAATTGAACGAAAACGAGTTTGGCGACGGCTCATCGTAGCTGATGCCTGATTCGGGGTCCATCAGGTTCTGCGAGAAATATTGCAGTTTCCCGGCTCCGTCGAGCAGTTGCATAGCCCCTTTGCCCTGTTTGAGCGACGTTTGCACCGACTGACTGAGCCGGAACCGCGAGTCGGGTTCGTCGGGTTTTGGCACGATCCGGTCAATCACCAGCTCAATGTCATGCACTTTATAGCGGTCGAGCTGCATCTTCGGCACAATGTCCTGAATGGCTCCATCAATCCTGACTTTCACGTAGCCGAGTTTGGCGATCTGCACAAACAGTTCGCGATAGTGGCCTTTGCGCCCCCGCACGAGCGGAGCCAACAGCACGAGTTTTTGGCCCGCATACTGCTCCTGAATGGTGTCAATGATCTGATCTTGTGATTGCCGTATCATTTTCCGGCCCGTCACATAAGAGAACGCTTCGCCGGCGCGGGCGTAAAGCAGCCGCAGAAAATCATAAATCTCGGTGGTGGTGCCAACGGTAGAGCGCGGATTTTTGGAGGTGGTTTTCTGCTCGATGGAGATTACCGGACTCAGACCGTTGATTTTGTCCACGTCGGGCCGTTCCATGTCGCCCAAGAACGAACGGGCGTAGGCCGAAAAACTCTCCATGTACCGGCGTTGGCCCTCGGCATAAATCGTATCGAAGGCCAGCGACGATTTGCCGCTGCCGCTGATGCCCGTTACCACCACGAGTTTGTTGCGCGGGATGGTAACGTCAATGTTTTTGAGGTTGTGTTCGCGTGCGCCGAGGACTTCGATCTGGTCGTACCCCGTGAGGTCAACATCGGTCAGGGCGGGTGCAGCAGCGGTTTCTGTAGTCACGTACTTGCGGTTGGCTTATTCTTGGGAACAACGCCAAACGCAGGTTGGGAGTTTCGGGCGGGGTGGTCTATCTATTCGCCCCCTAACACCGTTCGTAGCAATCCCACTTGCCGACGACCCGGATTAAGCGGCAATTTCTGCAACCCCTGCACCATGTAGGCACTCCGCAGCGCGGTTTCTGAGCCATCGTAACGCCCGTCTGCCGTTTGCAGGAGCCAATCGGGGTGATTTTCGTCGTCGCCAAAAATCGTCAGGCGGTGAGTTTCTTCGCGGGTGGTTCGATCAAGAATCCGCAACGTACCGTCTGCCGATACACCCAACACCGATAATTTACCCAACCGGGCCGACACAATCGGGGGCATATTAACCAGCGTAATCTGCCCGGTGGCCGGGTTCCAGAGCCGGGCAAAACGGTCGGTCGTACCTATAAACACCTCACCCGGTGTGGTGTCAAAATCTAACAGCAGCACGGGCAATCCCGTACCCTCAAAACTGTTTAGCGGCTGCCGGTTGGCTGCGTCCCACGCCAGTACGCTACCGTCGTTACCGCCCGTAAACAACAACCCACCCGGCCCGAACCGCGCTGCCCGAACGCCGTTTCTGTGGCGTTCGGGCAGCGCGGTTGTGTCTTGCCCAAGCACCAGCCGAACCTGGCCATTTTGCAGGATAGCCTGGCCTCGTTGGTAGGGGTTGTTGATTACCTCAACCGTTTGATTCGGTTCTGGGCCGACCACCCGAACCAAACCCCCGGCCCGAATCAAGAACCGCGCCCGGCCACCCGGCCCGGTTAGCAGCAGCGTCGAATCGTTCAGCGCTTCGGTTACACGAACGGCTTGGCCCTTTATCTGCATCATAGCTTGTTTGGTTTTAGTATCCCACAGGCCAACCGTTTGATTAAAACCTCCAGTCGCCAAAAGCGAACCGTTTGGTTGACCGGCAACGGTTGCCAATGTTCCGGCCCCGGCAGAAATGGTAATTTCTTCGCGCCCGGAGATGAGATTCCAGTAACGGAGATTGCCATCGTTACAAGCCGTAAGTAGCTGGTTATCAGTTAAAAAAAACGCGCCCGTTACCCAGCCCGGATGAACAAACGACTGCACCCACTTCGTGAGCGACGCGGGCCAGCGGTGCAGCAACTTGTCTTCTGCGCCCGAAAACGGCGACCCGTCGGCCCCGAAACCTACCCACCGAACCGCGCCCCGGTGCGCCTGTTTATTCTGGAAAAGTGGCTCACCCGCCGACGT
Organism: Cytophagales bacterium; assembly: GCA_038230415.1. Classification (GTDB taxonomy): domain Bacteria; phylum Bacteroidota; class Bacteroidia; order Cytophagales; family Spirosomataceae; genus JBBRNH01. The sequence continues at coordinate 19,907 of JBBRNH010000003.1, forward strand.
TAGCAAGCGCAAGGTGCCAACTTGGTCGCCAATGAGCAAGCGGGTTCCATCGGTGTTAAAAGCAAGGGTCGTCAGGCGTTTATGATCGGGTTGGAGGGGCAGGAAACGGGCTGTTTCAAGGCCGGGAATCCAAAGACCCAATCGCCCGTCGGCCTGACCAACCGCCACCTGCCGACCATTCGGCGCAATGGCAAGGCAATAAGCAGGAGCCGTGAGGGGCAGGGCGAAGACCGGGAAATCAGCAGCAGGAACCCAGCCAAGCAGTCGGCTATCGTCTCCCGCCGAGAGAATGGTTTGGCTATCGGGGCTAACGGCAACGGCCCGCACTGGCCCGGTATGGCCCGTCAGCACCCGCAACAAGCAGCGGTCGGCCACGCTCCAAACCCGCACGGTGGCATCGGCGGAGGCCGTCACAAAATATGCGCCATTGGGCGCAAACGCCACCGCATTCACCGCCCCGGCATGGCCGAGGTTAAGTTGAAGGAACCGGACTGATTGCGCGTGGGCATTAACGGTGGCGAAGAGAATGAGCGCAGTCGGAATCAGGCGGAAATACATCGGCAAGGGGGTGGTTTTACCGTTTACTAAAAATGAACAGGCAAAGTTGCTAAAGATGTTGCTAACCAATGGATTAAATCCGGCTCATCTGGTTTCTTTGCACGGCAATCATAACCGTTCACCGCACCATTCTGCCAGATGAAACACGTTTTCCGCTTCGTGTGTATCTTCGGGTTATTGCCTACTTTTTTACTGGCCCAATCGCTGCCTGAACTGACCTATCAGGGCCGTATTCTTGACGACAACGGCGCACCCGTTCCGGCTGTATCCGTACAGTTAATGGGCAGTAAAAAGGGGACGCTCACGAATGCAGACGGCGCGTTTACCCTGAAACTTACCGAGCGCAGCGGCACCCTGCAAATCAGCTTTGTAGGGTACGAAACCACCGAACTACCGCTGTCGAATCTGACTGACTTCGGCGATATTGTGCTGCGCCCGGCCAACAACCGGCTGAACGAAGTGATTGTAACGGGCCTTGGCAGCAAGGCCCGGCTGCTGAGCGACAGCCCCGGCGCGGTGGCCGTAGTTACACCCCGCGAACTCGAAAATATCCCCATCGTAAGCATTGACCGGGCCTTGCAGGGTAAAATGGCCGGGGTGCAGGTGATTGGGAATAGTGGCGTGCCGGGCGGGGGTATTGACGTTCGGATTCGGGGTATTGGCTCGCTCAACGCCATTCGGCAGCCGTTGTACATTGTTGACGATGTGCAGATTTCTACCTACCAACCCTCGTACTTCCCCTCATCGAGCGCGCTTAGTTTTCTCAATATCAATGACATAGAAAGTGTTACCGTGTTGAAAGACCCGGCAGAAGGAGCAATTTATGGCGCACAGGCGGCAAACGGCGTGGTATTGATTCGGACAAAGCGCGGCAAACCGTCTGACCGCGCCCACGTATCACTCAACGTCAGCGCGGGCTTTACCAGAATCACCCACAAACTCGACTTGCTCACCACCCCCGAACTGGCCCAGTTGGGTTATGAAGCCTGGACAAACCGCTACGGAAAAAACGACGTAACTAACCCGTTGAGCGATTATTATAACCAGATCGATATTGACAAAATCGGGATAAAAAGCCCGGCAGATTTTGCCAGACTTCCCACCTACGACTGGCAGGATGCCGTGTTTAGGCCGGGCAAAACCAGTAACTACGAACTGAGCGTTTCGGGTGGCACGGCCAAAAATACCTACCTGCTGGCCGGGGGCTACACTACTTCAGAAGGCCCGGTGATCGGCACCGGTTTCAAAAAATATACACTTCGGCTCAACTTCGACCAGCAATTCAGCCAACGACTCCGGGCAACGACCTCGCTGAATTTTTCGAGCATCCAGCAAAAAGGAGTAGCCGATGCCAACAACGTTAGTAATCCCTATCGGTCGGCCCTGTTTATCTGGCCCGGCAATAATCCCTACAATACCGATGGTTCCCCTAATACGACGCTTTACGGCAATTATGACACCAATCCACTGATAGCCACCCAACTCAATACCAATACACTCGTCCGGCAACGGCTGCTGGGAAGTTTACGGCTTAACTATGACCTGGCCGCGGGCTTGTATTTGTCCGGGGCAATCAACGCTGATTATACCCGTACTCCTGAAAAACGACTGCTTGACCCACGTACCACACCCGGTGGTTATTTGCGGGTTTTTGTTATGGAAGGGCTGAATACCCAGGCCGATCTGTCGCTGTATTACAATAAAACGCAGGGGGCCAACCGGCTCACTATTCAGGTGGGCGGGCAGTATATCGGGCAGCACGCAACCCGGACGTTTGGCTCGGCACAGAATTTCCCCTCCTCAGGTTTAACCAATCCGGCATCAGCCGGGCAAGCCGTAGATTATTATACCCTTGATTTTCAGGCCCGGCAAGCCAGCGCGTTTGCCAAAGCCGACTATACCCTGGCCGACCGATACCAGATAGCCATTACCACCCGGATTGATGGCTCGTCTCGGTTAGGGATCAACAAACGGGTCTCTTTTTTTCCATCAATAGCCGGTTTCTGGCGCATCGCCAATGAGTCATTCATAAAAAACAGTAAGCTGTCGCACTGGATTGATGACCTGAAACTTCGGCTGTCGGTCGGCACGGCGGGAAACAATCAGCTCAGTTCGTTTCGGTATGACGCTTCGGGGGTATTTGCCAGCACGGGCGGGGCCTACAACGGACTATCGGGGGCAGCCCCCCTGCGCTTCGATTCGCCTGATCTGGGTTGGGAAACCAACAAATCGGTCAATGTCGGGCTTGATTTTGGGCTGTTCAACGGGCGGCTTTCGGGGTCGGTTGATGTGTTTAACTCCCGGCGCGAGAACCTGATTGTGAACAAGCAAATCCCGGCCACGAGTGGGTTTAGCACCGTTGCTCAAAATGGGGGCGTGTTGCAAAATCGGGGGGTAGAACTTAGCCTCACCTACCAGAACCGAACGGGCACAGTGCGTTGGGAATCGTCGCTCAATGGTACATTCCTGAAAAACAACTTAGTATCGCTTTACGAAAACGTGACCTCTATTTATGTTGACGGTGGCAGCAACGGCTCCGGCCAGAACCCCAGCGGCTATGCCGAAGTAGGGCGGCCCCTCAACGCGATCAACACGCGCAAATTTGCCGGGGTGAATCCGGCAGATGGCCGCCCGATGTACTTTGATACCGATGGGCAGACGCTTTATTTCCCACCCTATCAGTTTTTAGACCGGCCCCAGGACCCTACTACCTTTGCGGGGTGGGCCAACACCATTGGCCTGGGCGATTTTGACCTACGGCTCATGCTCTACGGCTCGGCGGGGAATCTGATTTACAACGGCGATGCCGTTTATCTGTCCAATTCGGGCAGCACCGCCGACCGCAACCAACTCCGCAGCCAACTTCGGCGGTGGCAAAACCCCGGTGACCATACCGACGTGCCAAGGCCGTATTGGGGCGGTCGGCAGATAGCGGCCTACCCGAATGCCGACGGCGATTCTGACCGTTTTTATGAGGATGGCAGCTACCTGCGGCTCCGCGAAGTGGTGCTTACCTACAAATTGCCGCAGCGCATCAGCCAAAAAATCGGGGCAACACGGACGCGGATTTATCTGGCTGGCACGAATCTTTATACCCTAACCCGCTACACAGGCTTTGACCCCGAATTAGTCGGGCAGGCCATTGGTGTATATCCGCAATCGAAGCAATACACGGCTGGTTTTCAACTCAATTTTTAGCCCTACCCAACCATGAAAATAGTGTATGCCCTATCGCTGTTCGGACTTGTTGTGCTGCTGAGTGGCTGTAACAACCTGATAGACGTAAAACCCGCCGACACACCGCTAACAACCGATGCCGTCCGCGACGTTGCCAATCTGGAAGCGACGATTATCGCGGTTTATCAGGCCATGGAAACACCGGATTATTACGGACGGGATTTCATGCTTATTCCCGACGTGCTGGCCGATAATGGTTTCGTAACCCGCAATGAATCAGGACGCTTCGGGAGTTATGATGCTAATGTGGTTGGCGCACACATCAATATTTACGCGCTGGCCTACAAAAATATCAATCGCCTAAATCTGGTGCTGGCAAGCCTTGAAGCCGCGTCGGGCAGTGCGGCTGATAAAAAACGGCTCAAAGGCGAGGCCTTGTTTCTCCGCGCCCTGCATTACTTCGATTTGGTGCGGGTGTATGCCCGCCCGCCAAAAAAATTGGTTGACGGGTTTGACTCAGGCGTTCCGTTGGTGTTGGAGCCGACCATCAATGCTGCCCAGCTTACCTATCCGGCCCGCGCCACCGTAGAGGCAGTATATGCCCAAATTGAAAAAGACCTGACCGATGTCGGCAACCTCTTAGACAACAGTTTGGCTCCCAACCGGGCCAGCAAAGTAGCAGCTCAGGCGTTGGCTTCGCGGGTTTATTTATACGCCGAGAAGTGGCCCGAAGCCGAAGCATCGGCCACGGCTGCTTTAGCGTCGGCGGCCCGGGTCAGTCCCCAACCTATTCAGTTTGCCACTGCCGACAACTATCTCCAGAATTGGGGAAACAACTACCCCGAAGCTATTTTTCAACTGACGTTTCAGCCGGGCAAAGGGTTGGAGAGCGAGTCATTACAGGCCGCTTATTATATCCACCCAAAATACAGCGGATGGGGTGATATTTCGGCCAGGAAATATTTTATGGGCGACCAGGGAACCAACCTCGCGCTGTATGATACCGATGACCTGCGAAAAGGTCTATATGCCCGAACCCAAAAATCGGGAGAAAACGTAGTGTACCCGGTCAAGTTTCCGGGCGCAAAAGGCTACGGAGCCGATGATATTATGGTTTTGCGGCTGTCTGAACTGTATTTGAACCGCGCCGAAGCCCGCGCTCAACAAAACAATGGCAGTGGTGCATTGGCTGATGTAGGTCTGATTCATAACCGCGCGGTATCAACCAAACCACTTGGCACCACACTAACCGCGTCTGCCAACAAACCGGCCTTGCTAACGGCCATCTACCGCGAACGCAACGCAGAACTTGGTTTCGAGGGTCATCGGCTGTTCGATTTACTGCGTACAACCGAGGCAGGCGGTAGTTTTGTGAAGGTAAACGACGCATTCTATACCCAGCAAACGGCCAGTAATCTGACTACTGTTCAGCTTAAAAACTACAAATTAGTTGCCCGTATGCCGGCCATTGAACTCCAGGCCAATCCAAACCTTAAACAAAACCCCGGTTATCAACCATGAAATCCCTACACCACCTACTTGTTCTCGCCGGTTTTGGGATAGCCGTTTTGGGATGCGAACCCAAACGGGATTTGTACCCGTATCTGACCAATCCCGTGATCGAGATTGGCCCCGGATTGTCTCAGGCGTTCAACTATTCACAATTAGCCTACGCAAAAGACAACAACACCCGCGACAGTATTGCGGTGCTGTTGGTTGGCAAAGCGCGAGAAACCCCCATCACCGTAAAATACAGTATTGACGATGCGAACGCCACCGCTGCCCGCCCAGCCGATTATACCGTTGATGGTACGCTGGGCGAGACAGTGATTCCTTCCGGAAAAAACTTAGGCTATATCCGGCTGAAAATCAACAAAGTTTCATCGTTAAAATTATTTCGGATAATTCTGAAATCGGCTACCGACGTGCCAATTAGCACAAACTACAACAACCTCCTCTACGGCATCTCCAATAGCCCGCTATAAACTCATTTTTCATTTTTTCCCCGTCCCTAACACCACCACCTGCCCCCTTGCCGCGCCCGGCTCCTGCACCCGTAGCGAGTCTGTTGAGATAAATTGCACAGTTTCGTAACGGCAGGGGATTAACTCGGTTGCGGTGGGCAGGCGCATTACGCCCCACAAACCGGCCCGCTGCACAATGGCCCACGTTGGGCTATATGCGCCAATTTGGGCAAACTGCATGGGCAACATGGCTTTACCTTGTCGGTCTATCAGACCGTACTGCTGCCCGATTTTGACTCGTGAAAAACCATTCATAAACTCGCCCGCTTCGTCATATTGGCATTTTACGGCCAACCGGAAACCAGTTTCGGTGGCAAAACCGTAACGGCTGGTTTTGGGGTCACGGATGCGAATAAGGCCGTCAACCGGGTAGTCAACGGGTTCATATGCGGCAACGGAAGTCGGCTGCCCGACGGGTGTTTTGGGGCGGGGCAATACCGTTGCGGCTACGGAGCGGGTTTTCTCTTGGCAAAACGTGCGCCATGCTTTCACGGTGGCGTTGGTTTGGTCTTCGGCCTGCGCTTTGGTGAAGGCTTCGTAGCAACAGGCGTAATTTTTGAGCCGGTAACAGTCTAAACCGGCCTCCACAAACTGCCGGAATGCCGTGTTGCGCTGGGCGAAAGCGGGAGTGGTTAGGGCGGCAACCAACAACCAGCCACCAATCACGAACCGCTTGTTCAATTGCATGGCCGGGTGTCTTTATTTTTTGGGGCTTTCTCCCAGTCGGTCTGGTATTGCCGCAGAATACGGAGTTCGTCCTGCTGAAGCAGTTTCAGCTTGCCCCGGTAGGTGGTCAGGTTAGCCGCGTTGAACTCGTGTTTGGCCCGAATACGCTGCCGGGCCGTGAACGCCAATGAGTCGCGGTAAGCAGGGTAGCAGTCAATAAACGCCCAAAGATACGGATGGTAACTGCCCGTTTCGGCGTATTCACGGCGGTAGCGGGTAAACCGATTCAACGCGTCGGCGGGAGGCAAACCGGCAGTATCGGTCAGGCCTTTTGTCGTGTCGGCATCCGATTTTTTGGGGCGGGTTTCGTAGTAATAAATACCCCCGGCCAGCGCAGCGGCCAAAACGCCCGCCGTTACCCACGTCCGCACGGCCCGCCTTTGGTGCAGCGCGTCAGCATCGGCAACGGCCCGCGTCGTCGGCGAGGGGGCTTCGAGACCAAATTCAACGGTGGGCGGCCTGGCCGGGGCTGGCATATCATCTAAGAGTTCGGTGCCGTTGGCCTCCTGCCGATACAGCGACGGTTGCAGCACGGTCAGTTCTTCGGGGTCGTCGGTGGTTTTGGCGGGTGCATCGGTCAACGAACCGGCTAGGTCGGTGGTGTCGGTGCCTTGCTGTTGGTACTCCCGCGCCCGGTCGAGGAGTTTGGCGAGGTTCGGAATGTGTGTATCGGCTACCACCGGCTCCAGCAGCGTAATAGCCGTTTCGGGGTGGTTTTGGGCGAGGGCTTCGTAGGCCCGGTAAATCTGGGGCTGGTGGTTCAGGATGCGGAGCAGTTCGTCGGCCCGCCGAACCCGCTGCCGGGAGTCATAAATCAAACAGTGCCGGATGATGTATTGATACGGCTCGGCAATGCGGTTGAGGTCTGCCGGGAAGCGTTCGTCGCGCATATCGGCCCAAAACTGGTAGGCTTCGTCGCGCTGCGACTCTGCCGAGGTGCGCCGGGTGATGAGCGTCTGCCCGGTGATGAGTTCGTACAGAATCACGCCAAACGACCATAAATCAGCGTTATAGGCAATGTCGTCGGTTTTGATTTGTTCGGGAGCCATGTAGGTCAGGGTTCCCATTTTCATGCTGTTCTGGGCGAAGGTCTGCACCCCGTCGCCATCGGCGAGGGCTTTGCTAATCCCAAAATCGGTGATAATCGGCCTGAATGCCCGCCCGGTGGCCGTTGGGTAGCCCACGAGCAGAATATTTTCGGGCTTGATGTCGCGGTGGATAATGCCGTTGCGGTGCAGGTGGCCGATGCCTTCCAGAAATTCGCGCACAAACCGCAGTTGTTGCGGGCCGGAGAGCCGTTGCCAGCTCAGGCTGGGGCTGGTCATGTTACCGTCTTCATAAAACCGCATCACCAAATACTCAAACGTACCAAACCCGCCGGTATCATACCGACCGTAATACAAATACCTGACTACCAAGTTATTGGCGGGTACGGCCTGGGTATTGGCGTATTCTTTTTCGAGGGTCAGTGCGCTGTCATCATCGGCGAAAAGCTGCCGTTTGATGGCTACTTTCTCGTTGGTACTCATGTCTATACCGACGTATATTTCGCCAAAACCGCCCCGGGCAAAGGGTCGGCTGTAATCGCAGGGAAACTGCTCAGAAAATTCCGTGTAGGTTCTGAACTGCTGTTTCTGGTATTCGTGCGTCATGATTGATTAGGAGAGAAGGATCAGAATTCGTCGGTGTGGTGCCGGTGTTGCGGGTCGGGTGCATCGGTTACGGCCACGTCGGTTACACGAACGAGGTATCCCGAAAAATTATCGCGCGAGGTTTCGGCGCAGCGGGCCAGCAGTTCGGCTACTTTATGGGCATCGGGCGCGTCGCGACCCAGCCAGTCGAGCAGGGCGGGCGTGTCGAAGGTTTCCAGAACGCCGTCGGTACAGAGCAAAAAATAGTCGCCCGGCAGCACGTCGGGCGAGGTATAAATGGTAGCGTTGGTTGGGCTGAAACTGCCCTGCACTGCCCGCGTGATGATGTTTCGGCGGGGGTGGCTGGCGGCTTCATCAGGCCGAATCTGCCCGCTCCGTACCAGTTCATTCACCAACGAGTGGTCTTCGGTTTGATGGATTACCTGCCCGTTTCTGATGTGATACACCCGGCTGTCGCCAACGTGGGCAATGGATACACCCCGGCTGTGCAGGCTCAACAACGTGAGTGTGGTTGACATCCCGCGCAGGTGTTCGTCGGGCTGGCGGTCAATGGCTTCGTCAAACGCGACTTCGGTGGCTTTCAGCGCGGCCCGGATAAAGGGCGCGTCAATGGCCTCGCCGGGATGATGCTGAACGTAACGATTGATGGCTTCGGCGGCCAGAAAACTGGCGAGTTCACCTTTTTGCGCCCCGCCAACGCCATCACACACCACAAACAGCCGGTCGGCGGGTTCGGCGCGGCCCGGCGGGGGCAGCACGTAGTCTTCGTTGTTGGCACGCCGACCCTGTTCCGAAAAGCCGATGGGTGGGGCGATAGAAATAGTCATTTTAGAACGTACTGGTTTGGTTAGGGTCGGGGGGGCGCACCAGCTCGGCTACGGGCGGGGGCGGGGGTGGCGTTGCGAGCAGAAAGCGCAGTTGGGTCAGGCCCGCCACAATCAGGTCGTTGTGTTCCAAGCAGACGGCATCACTCTGGGCGGGGTCGGTTTTACTGGCAAAAAGCTGTACGGCATCCCGCGAGAAACCGACCTGCCGACTCAGGGCCGTGCCGTGCGTACTGCCCATGTCGTTGACCAGATACACCGGCAGCCGGTTGAGCAGCCGCCGTTCGATACGGAAATGAATCCGGCTCATTTTTTTGTCGTCCACATCGAGCGGATAGTCGCAGGCATCGAAGTCTGATTTACGCCCGTAGGTTTGGGGCGCATCGGCAGCAACGGGAATCCGCCGGGGTTCTCCGTCGGCCCCGGTCATCTCCAGCACGGCTACCGAGGGTGTATCGTCGGGGTTAAGGGCTTCTTTCAGCACCAGCGTCAGTTCACGAGGCACCTCAGAGGGCAAACTCTCGCCGGTGCAATAAACTTTGCACCGCTCGCGCTTCCGGGCCTGGCAGGGTGCGCTGGCGGCCTGGTCTTTGATCCAGGTTTCGGTCAGTTCGGCCTCTAAAAACGAATCACATTCGGGGCAGTGAAACTGGTAAATTGCCATTGTTCGGTTTGTGGTTTTTCATATCGTCCAGATGGCTCCGCAACCGGCTATGCACCGCCCGCCCGTTGTGGCAATTGATCGCTGCCGCAACACCGGAAATGCGGTATCGGGGCCGGGCGCGAAGGGTGTGCTGCATTTGGGGCATACATACTGCCGGGCCATAGCGTGTTCCAGATCAGCAATGGCCTGCCGGCGACCTTCGCGCCGGTCACGCACCAGCAACCGGCCCAGAAACGGGATGGCGGCAATGGCATCGGTAAAATCGCGCTGATCGAGGGCGGCCCGGCGCGTCACGTATTCATCCCAAACGGCCTGTAATGCCATAAATTCGGGCGTAAAATCGTCGGGGCGGGGCGAGAATGCTTTGGCAATCCGGTTGTAACTGATAAACTGACTGCCGAGCCGGATGCGGTCGGTGGGGATAAGCTTGCGCCGAAGCACCCGAAAGTTATTGATAAACGTGCCGTTGGAGCTGTTGAGGTCTTCGAGCCACAGCGCGTCGCCGTCCTGCATGACGCGGGCGTGGCGTTCGCTAACCGAGAGTGTGGGCATGACAATCTCATTACCGACGGCGCGGCCAATGGTGATGCTCGAAACGGCAGGATCGGACGGGGTCATGGTGTGCCGGGTTAGTGGGGGTAAATATGGCGTTTCTATCCGAAAAACAGCAACGTGTCGGCTCATTTTTAGTATCTCTGCCCGGAACTTATCGGGGCCATGCCGCGCTTTGCCCGGTAGTCCTTAACCCATTCAGAAACTTGGATACAACTGCTACCGAAAACGCCCCGGCTGAACTGCCCCGCCGACTGAGTTTGCTGCAAGGCACCGCCCTCAATATGATTGATATGGTGGGCATTGGGCCGTTTGTGGTGTTGCCCCTCGTAATGCAAACCCTCGGCGGGCCGGGTTTTTTGTGGGCCTGGGTACTGGGCGCGTTGGTGAGCGTGGTTGATGCCTTTGTCTGGGCCGAACTTGGCGCGGCTTTCCCGAAGGCGGGCGGCAGTTATAACTTCCTCAAAATTGCCTACGGCGAAGACCGCTGGGGGCGGCTAATGTCGTTTCTGTACGTCTGGCAAACGCTCATTCAGGCTCCGTTGGTGGTGGCTTCGGGCGCAATCGGCTTCTCGATGTATGCATCGTATCTATTGCCGCTCGACGATATTCAGCGCAAAATCGTGTCGGGTGGGGCGGTTTTAGTGGTGATTGCGTTACTCTACCGGAAGATTGATGCCATTGGCCGTATCGGATTAGTATTCTGGGCCGCCGTGCTGTTTACCCTCGGCTGGATTATTATTGGCGGGCTGACCCACGCCCGTCAACCGATTACCCAAACCATTGCCCAAGCCCTGTCTCTGAGCGGGCCGTTGCTGGCAACGGGACTGGGGGCGGCTTCGGTCAAAACCATTTATTGCTACCTCGGCTACTACAACATCTGCCACCTCGGTAGCGAGATCAAAAACCCCACCCGCAACATTCCGGTCAGTATGTTCATTTCTATTGCCGGCATTGCCGTGCTGTATCTGCTGCTCAACATCAGCGTATCGGGCGTGTTGCCCTACCAGCAGGCGCAGCGCAGTCCGTTTATTGTCAGCACGGTTATCGAAATGATTTACGGCGCGGGCGCGGCCAAAATTGCCACAGGATTGGTGTTGTTAGTCGCGTTTTCGTCGTTGTTTGCGGTCTTGCTGGGGTATTCGCGGGTGCCGTTTGCGGCTGCTGCCGACGGGCAATTTTTTCCGATTTTCGCCAGGCTGCACCCCACACGGCATTTTCCGTATATCTCGCTGCTGTTTCTGGGCGGGCTGGCCTTTGTGTTCAGCCTGTTGTTCCGGCTCGGCGACGTGATTACGGCTATCCTCGCCATGCGGATATTAGTGCAGTTTGTGGGGCAGGCTGTTGGCTTGTTGGTGTTGCATCAACGCCGAAGAACGCAGCCCACAGCCGCCGTTTTCCCCTACCGGATGCCACTTTTTCCGGTGCCGGTGATTCTGGCAATCGGGGTGTGGCTGTTCATCTTCTTCTCAACCGGAACCAAGTTCATGCTCTCCGGCCTGACGGTAATCGGGCTGGGCGGGCTGGCATTTCTGGCGATGACGCGCTGGCGGAAAAGCTGGCCGTTTTAGGCGTAAATTACCACCCGCAACCCCCTCCTAAAACAGGAGGGGGCAATACTGCTATGGCCTACACAGATTTTTCGCTCCTCAAACTCAATGAGCAATTTGGCCTTACCGATAAGGTTCGTCCGCTTTTTGACATCGTACCAACCATCGAACCAAGCGATATTTTACTGACTCAGCTAAAGCGGGGATTTAGACTGCCATTACGCAACGAGAAAGCCAAATCTGAATTTATTGTCAGTCAGTTACTGTTAGAAATCATTGAGCAAAACGAAGGTTTTTTCACGCTTTACTCCGGCGAGAACTTATCCGCCGACGAAGAAAAAGGGTTAAATGGAGAATGTGATTTTTACATTAGCCGCAACACAGGCAGTTTCGCCATGAATATGCCCATTCTGGCGATTATCGAAGCCAAGCGCGATAATATAGAAGCGGGCGTTGACCAATGTGCCGCCCAACTTTACGGCGCGTCTATCGTAAATCAGCGATTGGGCCATCCCATTCAGGTGCATTATGGCTGCGTGACCAACGCCCGCAAATGGCTCTTTCTGAAACTTGAACACAGCCAGTTTACGATTGATGCCCGTCGCTACTAACTCGATAACCTCCCCCAACTCTTAGGCGTATTTCAGCACATTCTGGATTTTTATCGCAATTTATTGAGTAGCATACCCGTCTGAGATCAACAGAAACGGGCTGTTTGAATTTTTTATCCCGGTGACTTTACGGGAAAGCTACGCCTGTGGCAAGCCGGTAAAAATCTCGTTCATCGGCACGGCCAATTCGTCTATCAAAACCACGTCGGTATCATTGGTGTAGATAATTTCCTGCCAGACTCCGGGCTGGGCGGTGCGGGTAAACACGGTAACGTCGAACTCTGACTGACTCACAAAAACAACAATCTGCACCGATTCCATTTTCTGGTAGGCCATCAGTTTATCGGTCGTATCATACGCTGCGGTTGATTTAGACAACACTTCGGCAATCAGAAACGGGTTGGTAATGATGGATGTGGAGTTTTTATAGTAATTAGGTTGCCCCTTGATAACCACCACACCGGCGTTGTAATGGCCTTTTTTACTAAGTTTCCGAAGGCCAACGTTGCTCCCGGCCACGTAATGGCCGGGCTTCCCGACATAAAAATTCCGTAGCAAAGCCGCTATCGTAATCACAATCAGTTCGTGTGTCAGTGTTGCTAATCCCATGATGATTATATTTCCGTTGTGGTAGGTGACGCGGTACGGAGCGCGGTGTACGAACTCGTCAAAATCGTCCCACTCCGCCGGGATAACCACCACGCCCCCTTCTTCGAGTAGGTCTTCCTGCGCTTCGGTCAAATTTATTTTTTCGGCTACCAGCATAGTTGTTCTGTGTTTGATGCAAGATAAAAATCAATGTTGACTTTCCGGCAGGGTTGCCGGCACTACGGAAAAAAACGCGCTACCCACTCGGCCACGCTCGCGCCCGATAGCCCGAACACCACGTTTGGGAACAGGCCCAGTCCCAACGCCATTACTGCCAACGGGATGAGCAACAGTTTTTCACGAGGAGTCAAATCGGTGAGTAAGACAGTGGCCTGATGCCGTGACCAATACGGCCCGAAGAACATCCGTTGCAGCGTCCAGAGAAAATACGCAGCCGCCAGAATGATGCCCAGCGTTGAGACAACGGCTAACGAGTCGGGCAGCCACGCCGACCGGAAACCACCCATCAGCGTGAATAACTCGCCCACAAACCCGGAGAAACCCGGCAAGCCCAGCGACGCGAAAAATGCAACCGCCGTCAGCGTGGCAAACAATGGCATCGGCTGCATCAGTCCGCGATACGAGTCAATCCGGCGGTCGTGGGTGCGATCATAGAGTACGCCAGTCAGCAAAAACAACATCGCCGACAAAATACCGTGACTCACCATCTGATACACGGCTCCGTTGGCTCCCTCGGCAGTGAGCGAGGCCACACCCAGCAAGACAAACCCCATATGCGAGACCGACGAGTAGGCAATCATCTTCTTTAAATCGTTCTGTGCCAGGGCGTTCAGGCCGCCATACACGATGCTCAATGCACCCAAACCGCCCAGAATTGTGGCAAATTCGGCGGCTCCATCCGGGAAAAAGCCCCACACGATGCGTAGAAAACCGTAGCCGCCAATTTTGAGTAGTACGCCCGCCAGCACCACCGACACCGCCGTTGGAGCCTCGACGTGGGCATCGGGCAGCCACGTGTGCAGCGGCACGATGGGCAGTTTGATGGCAAACCCAATGAAAATCACCCAGAACGCCAGCATCCGCGTCGGCATTCCGAAGGCAATGGTTTCGCCGGGAATGCTCAAAAACGCGCCGGGGACGTAGTTTTTGCCATCGGCCAAGTACCGGAAATCGAACGTATGTACGAGTTGTGCGGGGTTTATCTGCTCGGCAGCGAGGTGTTGCTGCACCAGCCGAACCACATCGGGCGTAACGGCCTCGCGGGTGGGCGCAAAACCCGTCAACAGGGCCGTACTCACCGGGTCAACAGCGGCTAAATACAACCCAATCATTACCAATAAAATCAGCAGCGAGCCGAACAGCGTGTACAGAAAAAACTTGATGGACGCATATTCCCGGCGCGGCCCGCCCCACAAGCCAATCAAAAAATACATCGGCAGGAGCATGAACTCGAAAAACAGGAAAAACAGGAAAAAATCGAGCGCGACGAAACACCCCAGCACGGCACTCGTCAGCAGCAGATACAGCCCGAAATAGGCGCGGGGCCGGTCGGTGACGTGCCACGACGACACTACGCCCACCAGCATCACGATTGCCGAGAGCATCACCAATGGCAGACTGATTCCGTCCACGCCAACCACGTAATCTATCGAAGCCACACCGAGCGTTCCGAGGGGCAGCGTAATCCAGTCGGCTTGGGTAAGTAATTGATAACCAGCATTGGTTGGATCAAAAGCAAGCCACGCCAGGGCGCTGAAAACGACATCGGCGAGGGCCACGCCCAGCGCGATCCACCGAAACCAGTGCGCAACGTGCTGCGGCAAAACCGATACCAGCAGTGCGCCGAGAAGGGGGAGAAAAATGAGTAAAGAAAGGAGCATCTAAATAGTTCGTGGTTCGTGGTTTGTAGTTGGCTGACGCATGAATACGTTCGCGTCGGTCAACTACAAACCACGAACTGATTTAACTAAACCAATAACCAAATCAAGACCAACAACCCCACCACAGCCGCCGTGATGTACGACTGCACCCGCCCGTTTTGCACGGCCCGCGCCCGGCTACCTACCCACCGGGCCAGCCACGCACTGCCGTTTACGAGTCCGTCAACACCCATCCGGTCGAGCCAGTACGTGACATGAGCCAGCACGACCGTTGCCGTTCCCGCGCCGTTTACCACCACGCCATCAATCAACCGTTGGTCGGTACGGTTCAGCGACAGGGCCAACCGCCGAACGGCCCGAACCAGCCGCGAGTAGGCTTTGTCTAAAAATCCGTATTCAAGCGAAAGGCGCACCCAACGGCTTGATTTATTGACGGTTAGCCACCCGCCATCGCGCCGAAAACCAAGCCAGCCGCCCGCCAAAACCACCACAACAGAAGCCGGAGCCAGCCACCAAAAATGGGCTTCATCTGTATAATTTGGCAGAATAAACGCAAAAAACCAGCCCGTTGCAGCATCGAGCGGGTTCAGCGAAAACCAGCCCCAAACCGACAACACCGCCAGCACCACCACCGGCCCGCGCATGAGCCAATCGGGTTCGAGCGATACGGCACGGTGTTCTTCGGCCAGTGCCGCCGACCGCGTTTGGCCCAGGAACACGAGCCAGATTTGCCGGGCCATATACAGCGCGGTCAGGCCTGATGACAACAAGAGTATGGTTGGCAAGAGCATTGCCAGCCCGCCCTGCTCACCGGCCCACAAGAACGCGCCGACCAGGATGGTTTCTTTCGACAAAAAGCCCGAAAAGAACGGCAAGCCAGCTAATGCCGACGAAAAAATCAGGCAACAGACAAACGTAACGGGTAGTCGTTTTCGCAAACCGCCCATCTGCCGCATATCCTGCGTGTGGGCCGCGTGAATCACATTGCCCGCGCCGAGAAACAACCCGGCCTTAAAAAAAGCGTGGGTCAGGAGGTGAAACATGGCCCCGGCCACGTTGCCCGTGCCAACAGCGGCTACCATCAACCCCAATTGCGAAACGGTCGAAAACGCCAATACCCGTTTTATATCCGTCTGAAACAGAGCCGAATAACCGCCCCAAACGGTTGTGACCGTGCCAACAACGGCAATCACCGTGAGCGCGTCGGGCGAGAGCAGGGGGGAAATCCGGGCGAGCAGAAAAATCCCGGCAGCAACCATCGTAGCCGCGTGGAGCAGGGCCGAGACCGGCGTTGGGCCTTCCATCGCGTCGGGGAGCCACGTCAAGAGCGGAAACTGCGCCGATTTTGCCACGCATCCCATAAACAAGCACAGGCCAACGGCGGTGGGCAGGGGCGCGGTGAAGGCCGTAAATTCGGTGGTGCCGAGGAGATGCTGCGTGAGGATAATGCCGATGAGAAAGACAGCATCACCGATTCGGTTCATCAGAAACGCTTTCTGCGCGGCTTTGGCAGCCGCCGGGCGTTCGGCATAAAAACCGATCAGGAGATACGATGCTAAGCCGACTAATTCCCAAAAAACATACAGCACCAACAGATTACCGGCCAGCACAATACCGAGCATCGCGCCGATAAACACCTGTAAATAAGCGAAGTACCGTTGTTGCCGGGCTTCATTATGCAAATAAGACAATGAGTAGATCTGCACCAGTAACGCCACAAAATGCACAAGCACGAGCATCAGCCCGGTGAGCGCGTCGAGCCGGAAACTGGCGTTTAGCCCAAAATCGGGGAACGTTACCCAGGCCGCCCGCAGCAGCACGGGTTCGGCAGAGAGATGCAACGCCAGCCAGCCCGACAGCAACAGCCCCGCGCCCGTCAAGGCCACCGCCAGCCGACCGGCCCCGCGCCGGGTGGTTGCAGACAAGGCCAATGCCCCGCCAAACGGCAGGAGCAATAGCAGGGCAACAAAAACCGGAAAAAGTGAATCAGTGGGCATCAGACAACGGCAACGAACGGCCAGAACAGGCCGCAAATATCCGGTTTGGCCGGGCCGGAACCAAACCGCCGTTAGCTGATACGTTGTTAATCGCTATTGAAGACAATCAACGATAGACCTGATCTTTGACTAACCGGATATTGTTCAGTTCCGGCACATCCTGAACGGCATCCGCCGGAATAACGCCCCGGTTGATCCAATTGACAACAACCTGCTGGCTAAGGTTGTATTTATCGGCGTATCGCTTGATAGTCAGCCAGATAGCTGTATCCAGCACAAAACCAGTAGCCGTCAGTATCTTCAGACTCTCGTCTGATTCGCGCCGGGTTTCTTCGATCAGTTCGTCATTTCGCAACCGGAGTGCATTACGAACCTGGATGGCTTCTTCGGCAGTGGCGTATTCATAAAAACGTGCTTTTACCTGACCAACGTGCCTGATGTCGTCGGCGGTTTTCATCCGGGCGATCAGCCCAAGAAGAACGGTTATTGATTGTTGTTCAGCGACCATATAAATCATGTTTACAGATGAATTTTGAGCTTTTTGGGGCAAAATTTTGAATCAAAGTCTATTCATTATCAAGGAGTTGGGCATTAAGCCAAGTCAAAATCTGTTTCTCCTTGCTAAACTCTCCAATCCAGTACTCGTAGTTGGTTTGGTTGTCATCTTCCTCAAAGTCAGCATAATTTTCGTTTAGAATGGCGATTACCCGGTCAAGTCGCGCCTGATGCGTGTTGATACGATTTTCAATTTGCTTCCGGCTCATTCGCTTTTGATTAACAACGCGCCGAACAAACACTGCGTGTAGTCACTAAACAACAATTGACAATATTATCTTTTGTTGATAGTAAAATCATTCCCCGGCCCCAAACCGACGCGATTCATGTCAACTCGATTCCGCAGCGGTTTATGTGTGGCGTGTGGGTGGCTCTCGAAGCCGTTCGCGACGATAACGGGCCGCTGCATTATTACCCCGTCAGCCATAAACTGCCCTTTTATGACCTCATAGACATGGGCTTGAAAGGCTCCGATGCCCAGACAGCCGCCGAGGTCTATGGCGTAACGTACCGGCAATACGAAGACAAACTGAGCCAGATTGTGGCCGCGCACGGCCTGAAAAAAGAAGTGCTGAATATGCCCAAAGGCCGCTATTTCGACGAGACCATCAAGCAGGCCAACGAAGGCTACGCCAAGCGCATCACCATGCCGGCTTCGGTGCGTCGGCTGGGGCGGTTTATCCCAAAACCCTTGCTGAAATTGCTGAAACGGTAGGTGTCGGTCAGTGGCCTGCGGGCTGTTGAGTAGCTGCATTACGGGCCGAGCTTTCCACAAAAACCCGTCTCCGTAATGCCTTTTTATTTTCGTTTCAAAGCCGCCCACTTAGCCCGGCTCCCTCGCCCGACAGCAACCCTTTCAGGTTTAATTTTGCTGATTGTCAGCACGTTGTCTCACGCCCAGCCCACCCCCGACGCATTGGCCGACGGGTTCAGAACGCCCCCGCTATCGGCCAAACCCCGCGTGTGGTGGCACTGGATGAACGGCAACGTTACCAGAACCGGCATCACCAAAGACCTCGAATGGATGAAGCGCGTGGGTATCGGCGGGATGCAGATGTTCGAGGCCAGTCTCGGCACACCCCGCGTGGTTGAGCAGCCGGTTGTGTATCTGACTCCCGAATGGCGCGAGGCCGTGAAGCACACCGCGCAGGAAGCCAGCCGGTTGGGATTAGAATTCACACTGTCGGCAGCGGGCGGCTGGAGTCAGTCGGGCGGGCCGATGGTTACGCCCGCCGAGGCCATGAAAAAGATAGTCTGGAGCGAAACGCCGGTTGTGGGTGGCAAACCGTTTGCCGGTATGTTGCCCATGCCGCCCACCAACAACGGTACGTTTCTCGACAAACCGGCCAGCAACGGCATTGCCTCCGTTGACCCTGCCAAACAAGACCCGACGTTCTACAAAGACAGCCGCGTGGTGGCGTATCGGCTACCCGACAATGAGACGCGATTAGCTGATGCACAGCCGGTTATCACCAGTAGCAGCCCGATTGACGCGCCATTGCTCTACGACGGAAAAATTGCCAAAAACGAGGTGCTGAAAGCCGAAGAAGGCACCGCAATGGCGTGGGTGCAGTTTGCGTTTGCCCGGCCTTACACCGCCAACGCCATTTCGATAGCAGCCAGCCCGGTAGCAACGGGCATTTTTTCGTCTCCGGCAACGGGGCAGGTGTTGGCCTCTGCCGATGGCAGAGCGTTTTACCCGATTCTGACTTTTCCCGGCTCGGTGCATCGTCCGTCGCCGGTCAGAACCTACACGATTGCCGAAACAACGGCCCGGTATTTTCGGGTCGAGTTCAGGGCTATTCCGCGCAATGAATACGACATCGTAGCCGGTATCAACAGTTTATTTGGCCCACCCAAACCGCCAACGGTCTATAACGTGGCCGAAATTGACCTGCACAGCACGGCCCGCGTGAATCAATGGCAAGACAAAGCCGCCTACGGCCTGATGTACGATTACCAACTTGTACCCACACCGGCAACGGCCCAAGCCATTGATAAACAAGCGGTTATTGATCTCACCGACCGGATGAAACCCGATGGTTCGCTGGCCTGGGACGCGCCCGCCGGTAACTGGGTGGTGCTGCGAATGGGGTACTCGCTGACGGGGCAGAAAAACGGCCCCGCCCCGCCCGAACTCACCGGCTATGAAGTGGACAAACTCAGTAAGGCCCACGTAGTGAGTTACTTAGATAAATACCTGAAACCATACTTGGCCGCCATGGACGGCAAACAGCCCGATTACCTGCTGCTCGATAGCTGGGAAGCCAACGTTCAGAACTGGACCGACACCATGATGGCCGCCTTTGCCCAGCGCAACGGCTACGACCCCGCCCCCTACCTGCCCGTGCTGACGGGCCGCGTGGTGGGCAGTGCCGACCAAAGCGACCGTTTTCTGTGGGATTTCAGGAATACCATCTCTGACCTGATTGCCGAAAATCACTACGCCACCGCTACCGACTACCTCCACAAACGCGGCATCAAGGTGTATGGCGAGGCCATTGGCACGGCCCTCGGTACGATGGGCGACGGTCTCAAAAGCAAGGGCCGCGTGGATATTCCAATGTGTGAATTCTGGACCGAAAACCCCGACGGGTTCCGCGACGAACACCCCGCCGACGTGCTGGAAGCAGCCTCTGCCGCCCATATCTACGACAAGACCTTAGTGGCCTGCGAATCCTTCACCGACATCAAACGGCCCTTTGGCCCGCCCGCGTATCTGAAATATTTGGCCGATCATTACATGGCCCTCGGCGTGAATCGGTTTGTGGTGCATACGTCTGTCCACCAGCCACTTGACGATAAAAAACCGGGCATGACCCTATCAATTTTCGGGCAGCATTACACCCGGCAAAACACCTGGGCCGAGCAGTCGGTGGCCTGGAACAGCTACCTGTCGCGGTCGTCGTATCTGTTGCAGCAGGGTAAGTCGGTCAGCGACATTGCCTATTTTGTGGGCGAAGATGCCCCGGCAGTATCCCCGTTTTGGGAGAAACTCAAACCCGCCATCTCCGACGGATATAAAGTTGATTTGGTCAGTACCGAGGTGATTCTGACCCGGATGCGCGTCGAAAACGGCCAACTTGTGCTGCCCGATGGCGTGACTTACCGCGCCTTAGTGCTGCCCGACAAAACCGAGCGGATGACCGTAGGCTTACTCCAGAAAATCAGGGAATTGGTGGCGGCTGGCGCGGTGCTGATTGGCCCCAAACCAAGCGGATCACCAAGTTTAACAGACTACCCGATGGCCGATAAAACCGTTGAAACCATCGCCACCGACCTCTGGGGCATGACCAACGGCCACACCATTACGGCTGGCAACTACGGCAAGGGCCGCGTGTTTTGGGGCAAACCCATTGCCGACGTGATGGCCGCCCTGCAAACCGCCGAAGACGTAGCCTACACCAAACCCAACCTGAACACCAAACTGTCGTGGATTCACCGCCAACTCAGCACCGAACCAATCGGGGGGCGTTCCACCGGGGGGCGGTTGGGCGATATTTATTTCGTGGCGAATCAGCAGTATCAGCCCGAAAACCTGCTGGTTCGGTTCCGGGTGGCCGACAAACGCCCCGAACTCTGGCATTCAGACACCGGAACGACTTCGCCCGTTTCGTACACCATCGCCAACGGATTTACCACCGTGCCGCTCGCGCTTGACCCCTACGGCTCGGTGTTTGTGGTGTTTCGGGAGCCGACAACCCAGGTTACACTGACCCTGCCGGTGCTACAAACAACCGTGCTACAACCCGTTGTCGGCACGTGGCAAGTGCGTTTCCCCAACCTGTTTAACAACACAACAGCCCTGACAATGAACAGCTTGCAATCGTGGCCGACGCTGCCCGACACCACGCTGCGGTATTTTTCCGGCACGGCAACCTACACCAATACCGTTGTGCTGGCAACGAAAGAACCGGGTAAACGGCTGCTGCTCGATTTGGGCGACGTAAAGGAAATTGCCGAAGTAACCCTGAACGGCAAGCCGCTCGGTATTCTCTGGAAAACGCCGTTCAGAGTTGACATCACCGACGCGGCAACAGTGGGTAAAAATACGCTCGAAGTCCGGGTGACGAACCTCTGGACGAACCGCATGGAAGGCGACAAAAACCTGCCGCCAACCCAGCGATTCACGTTTGCGACCAACACCATTTTCGGGCGGTCGCTGGCCGGGCCAACCATCGCCCTCATTCCGTCGGGCCTGTTGGGGCCGGTGCAGATTCTGGTCAAATAACGCCTAAACTGCCCCCCGTTTCCGTAGCCTACTGCGCGGCAATCCCCGCCCGGAACTGCGCCAGAAATTCGGCAAAGGCGCGTTCTAAGGCCAGCAGTTCCTGGCCTAACTGACTGGTATCGTTCACTTTAAGGCGGGCTTCGGCTTCGCGGGCAATCTCGGCAATCCGGGCCACGCCAATCGTACCGGCAGAGCCTTTCAGGGTGTGCAGGTGGCTTTTGACGGTCACAAAATCGCGGGCATCAAAAGCCGTCAGCGACTCGCCGACGAGTTCGGTGGCCTCCGTCACGAAGTCGGCAAAGATGGAATCAACCAAATCCTGCCCGCCAATATCGCGGAGCTGGCCCACAATTTCGGGGTCAATTACCGGGGCGGCCTGCTGCCGGGCGATCTCCTGCTGCCGCACTTCCTGCGCCTTGCGGGTCTGGCTCTGGGCGCGGGCTTCGATGGTTTCTTTGACCTTGGTGATGAGTGTTTGGGCGCGGATTGGCTTGGCAACGTAATCGTCAAGTCCCTGACTCAGAAACCGTTCGCGGTCTTCGCGCATCGAGTACGCCGTCATGGCAATGATCGGCGGCAGGGCCGAACCGAACTCTTCGCGCAGGTGCCGGGTGGTTTCGATACCGTCCATATCAGGCATCTGAATGTCCATGAAAATGATGTCGAACGGAAGTAGCGCGGACGGGAGTCCGCTGCCATTGAACTCCGTAGTTGGCGGGTTCGCTTCGCTATCGTTTTTTTTGACTGCGGAGTGCAACTCCGCAATACACGCCTTGCCACTGTCGGCGGTGGTGACGATACAACCCGCTTTGCGGAGGATTTCGCTGGCAACTTTACGGTTGGTAGCGTTGTCGTCAACGAGCAGAATAACCGGGTGTTGGGTGCCAAAAAAGTTTTCTAACCGTACCTCGGCGGCATCGGTGGCCTGTTGGGTGGGGGCAATGTCGGTGGCTTTTATCTCGACGGCAAACCAGAACGTACTCCCCTCCCCCACCGTTGACTCCACGCCGATTTCGCCCTTCATCAGCGCGGCCAATTCCTTCGATATAGCAAGACCCAGCCCGGTGCCGCCGAATGATTTGCGTGATGAGTTGTCAACTTGGCTGAACGAGTTGAACAGCAGCCGGATATTTTCGGGCGAGATGCCGATGCCCGTATCACGCACGGCCACCCGAATCCGGTTGAATTTACCGCGTTTTTCGATCAGCGTTGCTTTTACGCTCACTTCGCCGTGTTCGGTGAATTTCAGGGCGTTGCTCGTCAGGTTCGACAGAATCTGGAGCAGCCGGGTTTGGTCGGCAATCACAAACTGGGGTAGTTCCGGGGCGAGCGAATAGGTCAGGCGGTTGTTTTTGGTGCGGGCCTGCTGCCCGAAGAGCGCGATGAGTTTCTCGAAGATTTCTACCAGAACCACCGGCGATTCGTGCAGCATCATTTTACCCGCTTCGATTTTGGAGAGGTCCAGAATATCGTTCAGAATATTGAGCAGCGTTTCTGACGAGCGTTTGATGGTGCGGACGTAATCGCGCTGGTCAACGTCTAACGTGGTGTCGTTGAGGAGGTCAACCATGCCGATTACGCCGTTCATGGGCGTTCTGATTTCGTGGCTCATGTTTGCCAGAAACCGTTCTTTGACCTTTAATGAGCGTTCGGCTTCGTCTTTGGCCTTCACCAATTCTGACGACTGCCGTTTGAGTTCGGTGATGTCGCGGGCCAGCGCAGCCACCACGCTGAACTCGCCGGTTTGGTCGTCCTGCAAGAGCAGCATATTGAACATAAACTGCCGTTCGGAGCCATCTTTCCGGCGCAGGGTAGCTTCAAAATTCCGAAGACTGCGGTTGCGCCCCAGCCGGATCATAGCCCGGTGAATGACCGATTTATCCACAAAAAACGGTACCGAATCCTGCCCCATCACCTCGTCGGGCGTGTAGCCGAGCCGCTTGAATACCGACGGGCTGATCATCGTGATGCGGCCCTTGCGGTCAACGCGGACGTAGATGTCCTGGAGGTTCTCGAAAATACCCCTGAATTTTTCTTCACTTTGCCGAGTGGCAATCTCGGCCCGATTGCGATTGGTGATGTCCCGCGCAATGCCCGACACTTCTTCGATACTGCCGTCGGCGAGGAGAATCGGGTTGAGTTGAAAATCGAGCCACATATCCTGCCGGTTCGCGTCAACCCGCATCTCAAACGTCTGCGGCTGCCCCTTAAACGCGGCTTTGTACTTGTTTTCCAGCACTTTACGGCTGTCGGTGTTGAGCATCCGCCAGCCGATGTTCGGGGCCAAACTGTTCAGGGTGGGCGTTTCGCCGACCTGCTGCTGAATCAGGGCTGTATATTTGGTATTGAACGAGGTCAGTTGCAGGGCGCGGTTTACCGACCAGATCAGGTACGTGCTACTGTCGAAAATGGCGTTCAGGCGGGCGTTTTGCTTATCGAGAACGGCTTCGGATTGTTTCCGGGCGATGGCCTGGGCCACCTGTCCCGAAATAAATTCGAGCAGTTCCAGGTCACGCGGGCCGTAGGTCTTGGGGTCGTCGTAGGCTTTTACGCCGATGATGCCCGTGATTTCGTCGCCGATTCGGAGCGGAGCCGTGAGCATCACCTGTGGCTGAAGCTGTCCGTAGAGGTCAATCTGGTGATCGTTGGCGAGTTGGCGAATATCGCTTTCGTACAAAAACAGCGGTTTGTTGGCCCTGATGGTGTATTCGGTAAGACCGTTGCCGAGTTTTCGTTTGGTAAACCGCATTGAATCGCGGAAATATTCGTCCACGTAATACGGGAAGTTGATGTATTTGGTGCGCTGATCGTAGAGGGCGATAAAAAAGTTGCGGGTGTCAATTATCTGGCCGAGTTCGTGATGAATTTTCTCGTAGAGGTCGGCCAAACTGGTGCTGTTGAGCGTCCAGTTAGCAATACTGTAATAGAGTTTCTGGGAGCGTTCGGCCCGGACGCGACCCGTTGTGTCGTGCAAAATGCAGCGAAAGGCGGTTGGCCGTCCGTTGTCGTAGCGGCAGTTGACGCTGCCCGACAGAAAAATGGTTTGCCCGGCTTTGTTCCTGAAAACGGTCTCGAACGTGGCTAATTGTTCACCCTCCTGAATCCGCCGGAGCCGCTCCATTGTTGTTTCGGCATAATCGGGGTGCAGCACATTGCGCAGGGTCAGCCGGGTCGCTTCGTCGGCGGTGTAGCCCAGCACATCGAGCCAGGCGCGGTTCACAAACGTAAAGTTGCCACTGAGGGTCAGCATCTGAATCAGGTCGGAGGTGTTATCCACCAAATCCTGCAACTGAGCGTTGGAGTTACTCAGGGCCGAGGCCACGCGCCGACGGTTGGTGGTGTCTTCGCCAATTATCGTCAGCGACGATACCGTGCCTCGACCTGGTAAGTAGCTGGCAATGGCCGAGTTAAGGATTACGTTTCTGACGGCCCCGCTGCGGGTCATGAGTTCAATTTCGCGTTGTTCAGAGAGCGTTCCCCGGCGCAGGGCTTCGTCAAAATCCTGCCGGGCGCGGTCGCGGGCATCGGGCATCAGGAGCGAATCAAAGAAATTCTTGCCGATGATGTCGGCTGGTTGACAGGCCGTAACACGGTAAGTATAAGGGTTCACGTAACTCAGCGTACCGTCGCGCTCAATGGTCAGGCCCACTAAGTTGAGCTGGTCAACGGTCTGGCGCAGGTCGAAATCAGGCACGGTCTGGGTGCGCGGAAAGCCATCGAGCGCGTTCAGCACGTCGAGTTCTTTGCTGAGTTGCCTGATTTCGGCGGTGAGTTCTTGTTTGGTTTTGGCTGACCAGCGCATAATGGGTTGGGGTAGTCGGGATTTAACAAAAAAACGAAATTTTACCGAGATTGGGGCCAATAAGTATGCCATAGCCCCTGGCTGTGGCGATTCACGCTTTACCAATGCCACAGCCGGAGGCTATGGGCAACTATTCTTTATGCAAACGGCATCTCCTTCCCTCGCCCCCGACACCTCGCTTCGTCCCTTGTTCAGTCTGCCCGTTGTGGTGGCCGCTTTGGGTTATTTTGTGGATGTCTATGACCTGCTGCTCTTCAACATTGTGCGGGTGCCAAGCCTTACAGCCCTCGGTTTAGACCCCAAATCAATCTCGCTCATTGGCGGTAACATCTACAACTGGCAACAGGCCGGGTTACTCATCGGCGGTATTTTGTGGGGTATCCTCGGCGACAAACGCGGACGGTTGTCGGTCTTGTTTGGCAGCATCATCACGTATTCATTAGCCAATATCGCCTGTGGTTTTGTTCAGGATGCCACCACCTACGCCGGGCTGCGGTTTGTGGCTGGTCTGGGCCTGGCGGGTGAACTGGGCGCGGGCATCACGCTCGTGGCCGAGATTCTGCCCGCCCGGTTGCGCGGCTATGGCACCTCGCTCGTTGCCAGCGTGGGGCTGCTGGGCGCGGTGGTGGCGTTTCTGACGGTGAACCTCACCGCCAACTGGCGACTGACGTATTTTATCGGCGGTGGGTTGGGACTGGCCTTGTTGCTGCTCCGGGTCAGCGTGATTGAATCGGGGCTATTCGTGAACGTAAAATCAGAGCGCGTCAGCCGGGGTAATTTCTTCGCCCTGTTCTCTAACGCAACCCGGCTGCTGCGGTATCTGCGCTGCATGGGTATTGCCGTGCCGACCTATTTTGTGATTGGTCTCCTGGCAACGTTCGGCAACGAATTTGGCCGCGCCCTCGGCATCCCCGACGAAATTCAGCCGGGCCGCTGTGTACTCTACACCTACCTCGGCACGGTGGTTGGCGATTTGGCAAGCGGGCTGTTGAGCCAATGGCTGCGGTCGCGCCGGTTGGCTATCGGGCTGATGATGGGCCTGACGGCGGTGTTTGTGCTGGTCTATCTCTACGGCGGTTTGCAAACGGCTCCGGCGTTTTATGCCGTTTGCGCCGGGGCCGGGTTTGGCATCGGCTACATCGCTATGTTCCTGACCATCACCGCCGAAAGTTTCGGCACCAATCTCCGGGCCACGGCCACCACATCGGTTGCCAATAACGTTCGGGCCACCACGCTGCTCACGATTCCGGCGTTTCAGTACCTCAAAACGGTGCCATCATTAGGGGTAATTGGGGCGGGGGCGGTGGTTGGGGCGGTGTGTTTCGGCATCGGGCTGATCTCGCTGCTGACGATGGAGGAGACATTTGGGAAAGAATTAGATTATACGGAGTAGAATGTTTTGACTATTTGGCGGTAAAAATCAATGGATTTAGACCTGTACAAATTGCTCATTTTGGTTCGTGAGTAAAATTGGGTTACTTTGATTCGCGATTTGCAAATCGAAAACTACCATGAAAAAACAGAACGGGATGCGCCCATTGGATATAGTCGTTCTGCTAAAAATAGCGGCTATCGGGCCAGAAGAGTGGCAGGGAAAAAACCTTGCTCAAAGCCTTATATTGAGTGCGTCTGAAGTAAGTGTATCGTTGCGCCGGTCAGAATACGCCCGTTTGTATAACTATGAAAACCGAACTGTTTTTCGGCAGTCGTTGATTGAGTTCCTGATATATGGTTTAAAATATGTTTTCCCACAACAACCGGGGGCCATTACTGTCGGGATGCCTACATCTCATGCGGCACCGGTGTTAGCCGATAAGTTTATCAGTGAAACACCGTTTGTTTGGCCTGATCCGGATGGCACTGTGCGCGGTCAGTCAATCGAACCACTATATAGCACAGTTCCGGCAGCGTGCCGATTAGATAAACGGCTGTATAATTTACTGGCTTTAACAGACGCATTGAGAACGGGCGGAGCCAGGATTGGCCGGGAAGCCACAGAACAATTATCGTACTTTCTCAAACTCTACGCTGATGCTCCCGCTATCACAGAACTTTCTTCGCATTGACATAGTAGCCCGGCGATTGAGTTACGCCTACTTATTTTTTAGCGTCAAAACTGGAAGCTCACAACCACCGGGGCAGAAATGATTTTCGGGGTAGCACTGATTTTGAAGATATTGTGTATGTACTGACCTATGGATTAGCGATTACCCAGCGCATGAGAGAGGGCTCTGACGAGGTTCAGACGTATCTGAAAGAGCAGTTCAGTCGCCTGCTGAATGACCCAACCATCGAAGAAGGCATTTATTGCCAGTTAGAGCCTCGATTTGCCACTACCCGCACCGAACGGATTTTGCAGTTACTGACCGATTTTGCCCGTTCCTGACTTCACCCCCGCCACCATTGCCCGGCCCGGAATGGTGCGATACCAGACTACTTTCCCCGGTTTCAGCCCCGCCGACCGTTGCCAGTCCTGTATTTCTGATACCGCATAATTCCCCGCTGTGCTGGTGAGGCCATAAAACAAATCCGTTGACGCACCGACGAGTTCTGGTTTCGCACCAACGTCGGGCCGGATAAACTCATTCACGATATAAACCCCGCCGGGCCTGAGCGACCGCACCACGCGCCGGGCTAGGTCGCGGTTTTGCGCGTCGGTAAAGTGGTGCGCCAGGCTGGATAACAACACAATATCGTACTGATTTTCGCCTAAGTCGTCGGTCAGAGCGTTGCCGGGCTGATGCCGAACGCGGTTGCCCACGTTCTGCGCGGCCAGCAACGGCGCGGCCTGAGCAATGGCTTCGGGCAGGTCAAGAATGACCGATGTCAAGCCCGAAAATCGGGTACACAACGCTACGGAGTGCTGCCCGTGCGAACCGCCGATGTCGAGCATCCGGGCCGTTTCGCCCGCCCGAATTGCTTTCGGCACGGTTGCACGGCGGCCAAATTCGCGGGCTTCGGTGGCGGTGGCAGCCTGCATCCCGTTTTGGTAGAGTTGCCATTGGTCAGTCGTGAGTTGATCGTGGTAATGCACACCTTCGCCGGTTTCGAGGTAGTGGCCCATCTGACCGAGCCAGTTCCACATCAGTCGGTTGTTGAACGGCATCATGCCCTGCACTGAATCAGGTTCGGTGGGCAGCATCCATTTCCGGGCCGGGGCCGATAGCCGGAACCGATCCTGATTGTAGGTCACGTAGCCGAGGGCGGCAAGTAGACTCAGCAATTCGCGGGTGGCTTTGGGGTGCAGTTCACAGGCTTCGGCCACCTCGCTGGCAGTGAGGGCGGTGTCGGCAACGGCTTCAAAAACGCCCCGGTCAGCGGCTTCTAAAACGGCCTTCGCCACAACGGGCATGATTTGGGCGTGAAGCAGGGGCCAGGGAACAATATTGGCACGCAGAGCCAGCCATTCGAGGGGGTTATCGGGGGTAATCGTGAGTTGCATAGAGACCTAACGCCATTCAATAGGTTAAGGTTAAACCAACTTCTGAACTAACGGAACAGTTCGGAAATATCAAGAGAAGGCAACCGACATTTTTCTTTTCTGATGTACAAACTCCTGATTTACAACGCTTTAATTTTATTTATTTGTTGGTATGCCAATTGCCAAAGAAAGAGAAGCAACTAAAAAGCCATGCGTCAACTTCATTTAGCCGTTTGCGTATTAACTACGCCAGCAACCCGGTTAGTCGCCCGGAGACCCGCCACACGGCCACCATATCTGATTAACCACAGCATATCCCCCTGCATCAGCCGTTTATCGTCAGGTTTTGGGCTGTTGTTGCTGGCCCATTCGTTGGCCTGCTCGCAGCCGGTTGCCGTGCCGGAAAGCCGTTTTTTCACCACAACGGGCGTTAGCCTGGCGTTTCCGGTCGGGGCTTTGCGTGCGGCAGCAACCAACGGGCGCGGCACTACGGTCAACATGGAGTATCGAATTACCCGCAGGTTTTCGCTGATGGGAGCCTGGGATAGTAACACCTTACCTGTTCAATCGACAGCGTTGGTGGCTAATCTCGGCCCGGTGCTGCAAGCTACGGTTGCCAAACTGAAAGGTGATTATATCAGCAATGCCGTTGGTTTGTATGGGCTTTGGTATCTCAATCAGCACAAAGTCAAGCCCTACCTCGTGGGCGGGGCAGGGCTGAATATTGTCAGCGTACCGATACCCGTATTTGACCCAACAACGAAACTGCTATCGCTTGAGTCGGCGGTATATCCAACGTTTTTCGCACAAGCGGGGCTGGGACTGAACTGGCAATTTTCTAAGCCTATCGCTCTGTTTGCCGAAACTACTATTCTCTTCGTGCCAGCCGGTTCGCCGGTATCGGCGGGGGGCAACAGCTTGATAAATGCAAAAATCGGGCTTCAATTCCCGCTGTTCTGAATCATCGGCACATCGCCACCTGCATCTGCTCATCGAGCCGGGGTTGGGCAACAACCGCCACTGAACTGGTGTACAAAATCAGCCAGTTATCGGCTTTTTCAATTCTGCCCCGAACCGTAACATTTTTACCTATATCATTCATAATCTGCTGATTAATGACCTCTCCCGATGGCCCAACCAACAGATAGCCCTGATTATGGCCCGGCCCATTCCTGACCCAAAGCAACGGCGGAATACCACCCGAAATGCACCGCACGGCGCACGATTTGTGGGGCCGACCGTCGCCGGGTTTCATCACGCCCAGAAAACATTTGGGGTCGGTGATTTCTCCCCGCAGCGTTACCTCGCCCGGCGATTCAGGTGCCGGAACAGGGATTGGGGAGACATTGGCAAGAGCCGAAACGGTGAGCAGTGCGTCGGCTTCTTCGGTGAGTTCGAGGGCGGTGTGACCTTCGTGATATATCCGGGTTCCTCTGACAGTCAGGTTTTTAGCCGCCAGCGAGCCGTGTTTTTTCTCCCACTGGCTGAGGGTTGAATCGGCCCCGTGTTTACCAAAACCGATGAGCAGCAGCCGCTCGAACCGGGGGGCGTTAGCCGGACTGTCTTTGACCCGTATCCGCAAAAACGGAACCGGCTGCCGAATCAATTGCCCCTCAAACGTGGTGAGTTTACCGTACTCAAAAACGGCGGTCGAGAAACCGCGCTGTTGCAACACCAGCAACACAGCCACAAGCGGCACCAGTGCAGCGAGAGCAATAACGGCCCGGCGACTTGCTTTTTTGAAGGAGGCCGGGGATTTATCCTGCCAGCCGATATAAAAATCTGGTTCCATAGGTGAGTGAAGAATGATGAGTGAAGAATGATGAGTGAAGAATGATGAGTGAAGAATAGAACAACAAGTAATTCCTGTTCTATTCTTCACTCATCACTAAAAAATGCGGGGGTTTGCGGAGTTCCGGGCGGGTTGGGCGTAGGATTCACCCAGACCACCGTACCCACACAACGCACGGCGTAGGTCTCCACTTTTTCGGTAAAGGGCGGGGGCGACTGACCGTTTTCGGGCCGATACTGATACCCATGCCAGGGGCAGGTAATGCAGCCGTCAATAATTTTGCCCTCGCCCAATGGCCCGTTTTGGTGGCGACATTGGTTATTTACTGCCGATAGTTTGCCACTATACTTAAACAGCGCAATATTCTGATCGTTGATTATCAGCGTTTTGGCCCGATTTTCGGCAATGTCGTTCACGTTGCAAACCACTACAAACCCATCCAATGCGCCGGTAGTGGGCGGGGTCAGATCACGGGCCTGACTCACAAAAGCGGCTGTCAGGTGCAGGCCCGCAATGAGCAATACGCCCGCGCCCAAAACGGCGGCATAAACCGGCGAGGTTTCCTGCTGCAAAATGCCCAGCACCACGTGCATCACAATCAGGCTATATGCGGCATAAACACCGAAGTGCAGGGTTTTCCAGACGCGGGGACTCAGGTTTTTGAGCCAGAAATCGTGGCTCGTAACGGCCATCACCAGCAAAATCAGCAAGGCCACAAACCCTAACGGCTGAAACGGAAATTGCGAAAAACTGCCGTACTGTGGCTCTGCCGTAAACAGCGACCCCAACGCATCAACGTTGCCGCCGGTATGAAACTGGATGACGCTGAACACGCCATGCACCGCCGATACCATAAACATACTGACCCCCAAATGCCGACGGTTGTAGAGCAAGGGCAAAAACCGCGCATCGAGCCGGCACAACGGCCCGATAACCAGAATCACGTGCAGCATCAGAAACGCCAGCGTACTCGTGGCCCGGATGATGATGGTTTCGGTCGTTACGTCGGGAAACAACACGGCCTGTAACCCGCAGAAAATCAGCAGGTAAACGATGGTGAAACCACCGATTGCCAGGTCGTAGAGCCGTTTCTGGCGGTTCCATAAAACAGGTACATAGCCTACTGCCATAGTTTGGGGAGTTGAAGGCCAGCCACGATACCCACCAGCAGCGCAACGGCCAGCACCAGCCAGATAATGCGGTGAGCGGTTCGGAGTTTGATGGTCATGGTTGTTTCGTTTTGGGATGGTCAAGTAATTTACCCAGCAGCAACGGCCACAGGGCTACCGAACCGGGCAAGAGTATGAGCCGCATTTGCCAGGTCAGGGCTTCGGCATCGTGGTCAATCCGGGCGGCTCCCCAAATCACGAAATACAGCCCAAACACGGCCCCAACGAGCCAATAGCCGTAGAAAATACTGACAAAGGTTTCAATCATCTGGTCAATCAGCTTCGGTTATAGAGTTTCACAACGGTTTCGCGGGTCATCCGGCCCGTGTCGCTCACGAGAAAAGCAATTAAATCAGCAATTTTTTCGGTCGGCACCCACTGTTCCGGGTCGGCATCGGGCATGGCGGCCCGGTTGGCGGGCGTGTCTATCACGCTGGGAACCACCACCGTTGCCGTAATATGATGCGGTTTGCCCTCGGCATTGATGAGGTTGGCGAGTTCAAAAACGAGGGCTTTGCTCAGGGCGTAGGCTACCACATTTTTGCCCTCGGCGGGGTTCAGCGCGGGCCGCGAGCCGATCAGCACAAACTGCCCGTTACCCTGCCCGGCAAACCGGGCCATGAGCGGCTTCACGATATTGAAGGCCGACATAAAATTGAGGTCTATCATCTTCTGAACCAGCCGATTATCCGTTTGCCCGATAGGGCCACCGGCAAACCCGCCCACAAGCAGTACAGCCGCCCGGAGGTCAGCATGGGCAATGGCGGTCATAAACTCGGCTATACTGGCTTCGTCAAGCACATTCACCACGTGCGAACGAACGTTGGGCAAATGATCAAAGAGCCGGATGTCACGGTCAGAGCTAAACGTGGCTAAAACGGTGTAGCCCTGCGCGTGGAGGTGTTCGACCACGTCTTTACCCAGATTGCCCGACGCGCCGGTTACGAGAATTGTGTTCATGGAAATTGGTTTTCGGTTTATGGTTTACGGGGATACCGCCGACAGGTGATACACCCGGATGGCCCGTAAACCGAAAACAGTAAACAGATTTACTTTTCTTCACTCCACCACAGCACTTCATAAGTTTCGCAGCCGTTTTTATGGCCGGAGAGGTGCATCGCCATCGTTTTACATTCGCCGTGTTGCCGCCGATAATTCTGCCGGTACAGCCAGCCCGCCAGCCACATCCCGCCAATTGGCCCGGCGAAATATAGCCACCAGCCCGGCCATTGATTCGCCGACAATGCCGAACTTATTGTGCGGGCCGGGTTGATGCTCATGCCCGAAAACGGAGCCTCGACCGTGATGTACAACGCCACCACCACACCCACAAAATAGCCGGTGTAGGGAGCCAATCGGCGGGAATTGCTCAACGCCAGCACCATCGTCAGCATCCCGAACGCCATCGCAAACTCACACGCCAATGCCACCCAAACCCCCGTTACGCCCGGAACGGTTGCCACAAAATTAACCGAGGGGTGCGCCATATAGCTGGGAATGAACAGATTAAGCAGCGCAATCGCCAGAGAACCACCCACTACCTGCGCCAACATATAAAACAGCGCGTCGGTGGTTGTGATGCGGTTAAGCCGCCATTGGGCCAATGTAACGGCAGGGTTCAGCCGGGCCGCCGGTGCGGTGCGCCCCGGAGCGTTTGCCCCATCCCGAATAAATCAGACCGATGGCCGTCAGGCCCATACAAACGCCGATGATGGCCCGGCGCAACACCGGCGACGCAATGACCGCCCGCACCGGAAATGCCGGGTGTTCGACCATAATCACCACCAGCGAAGCCACCACCATAAACATACCCAGCGCCCAGACTTCGATGAGATACAGCCGCCAGTTTTTTTGTACTATATCCAACATAAACAACTGTTAATGATCGGTTTATGGTCAATTCTGCCGGATGAAATCATTCACAGCTTCGTAAAAAGGCACGGGTTCGTTATCCATGCAGATATGCCCGCTATGGGGCAAAATCAGGAGGGTTTTGCGTTGAGACGATACCTGTCGCATGGCTTCGTCGGCCAGCCCACGCGGTACGGTGAAATCATATTTGCCCGTGATACAAAGCAACGGAATCGTGATTCGGCTCAATTTTGACGAGTATTCGGCAGACAGAATTTCTTTATTCAGGCCCGAAAAGTACGTTGCCCCGGCGTTGGATGCCGCCCAGAACAGCGAAAATCCAGTTTTCTGTTTAAAAATCTGCCCGATTCCCGTTCCTGAATTCGTCTGAATGTCATCAATGTAGCCCTCGGCATCGCTGGCGCAGGTATTTAACCCCCGCGAAATGGATAGACTGCCATCGGGAATATGGCTCTCTGTGTAATCCACAATTTTTTGCCACTCGGTAGTGCGTATTCCTTTGGTAATCTGGTCTTTGCCAAATTGCAGCAGGTAAGCCCGCGTCAGCGAATCGTTGAGGGCGTAGTTGTGCGCCCCGGCCACATTAATCCAGCCCTTTACCAAGCTCTGATTGCTGCCTTCGGTCAGAAAGGCCGGGGCCACCAAACCGCCCCAACTGTGCGACAGCAGAAAAATTTTGGTCTTCGTACCGTAGCGATAGGCCAGCAGTTGCACCACTTTTTTCAGATCATCGGCATACAGACTCAGGCTTAACGCGGGCGTGTTGCTGCCCTGCGAACCACCGGCAGCCCGTTGGTCCCAGTAGGCCACGCCAACGTTGGGTTCGAGATACTGAGTGCTGTATGCATCGTTCTGAAAACCAATAGCCGTGCCGCCCGGCCCGCCGTGAACCCACAACACAATGACTCCCGAAGCGGTGTTGCCCTCAACCAGAATGGGCATTTTAGCTCCCTGATTTTCGAGGTAAAAATAGTCCTGTACGTTGGTGCCGACGCTGATGGTTTCGGGCTGGCAGTTACTCACCAAAGCCACAACGCACAAAGCCAGAAAAAGGCGAAAAAATGACTTGCTCATCGGCGTATCGTTTTGATTGTTTTCGTGAATGAATGCCGAAACTGGTTCAGGTTAAGGGCAACCCCAATTTGCAGCGACGGTTTGAGGGCGACCGACCGGAAATTGGGGTATAAAAACGGGACGTTCACCGTCAGAAACACATCGCGCAACAGGCCCGGCCTGCGGGCATCGAACCGCTTGCCAATGCCCGCCGTAAAACCCGCCA
This sequence comes from Cytophagales bacterium, assembly GCA_038230415.1. Classification (GTDB taxonomy): domain Bacteria; phylum Bacteroidota; class Bacteroidia; order Cytophagales; family Spirosomataceae; genus JBBRNH01. The sequence goes on from JBBRNH010000003.1 coordinate 54,852, forward strand.
GCAGTCGCCAGTCGCCCGCCGTTTTGTCTTGAGCCACCGTGCCGTTGTTATCAACGATATAGGTTGTGCTGTTGAGAAACGTGCGGCTAACGCCCAGAAGCGGGGCAAGTTTGCCATAAAACCCCGACCGATTTCGCCGAACGAACGCATAATCAACCGTCAAAAACACATTAGTATGCAGGTATTTCTGGTAATAAAAACCGGGCATGATGCTCAAAATCCGGTCTTTAAAAATCACCCGTTCCCGCCCCGATTTCCTGACGATGTGCTTTTCTGTTTCGGCCACCAATGCCCCAAGACCCACCTGCACGCCGAGTTCCTGGGGCGAAAACAAAAACGCCGTTTGCAAAAAAACCGGGGCCACCGGGCGCGGGCCGGAATCGGTTTTGGGCAGGGTTTGACCCCAAACCCTGCCCAAAAACCCGCCCATCAGCAGCAACGCAATCATACCAATCCTCATCATATCCTGTTGTTTTTCAATTACTTATTATTACCCGCCGAAGGTAAGGCAAATCCAAATCCGATTCGATTTATCGGAGTGGGTAATCGGTGAGGAGTTTGATAATCGCGCTCACCGACCATGCCTGATTAGCCGTGCCGCGCCCCTGTTGCGGAGCCAGCCCGTCGAAAATTTCGGAGATGCCAAACAGACAGTCGTTTTCGTAAAAATGCCGTTTCAGTGTCGCTAACTCACTGCACATTTTCCGGCGGTTAGTCGGCGTGTCGCCATGCACCCGGAAGTAAGCGGGCCAGTATTCACCGAGCAAAAACGGCCAGACCGTTCCCTGATGGTAAGCCGTGTCGCGCAGCCATTGGTCTCCGCCATACACGGCCACAAAGTCAGGGTCGCGGGGCGAGAGCGTCCGCAAACCGTAGGGCGTGTAGAGATGCTCCTGCACGGTGGCTAACACCTGCGCCTGATCGGTGGCGTTGAGCAACGGAAACGGCAAACTAAGCGCGTAAATCTGGTTGGGCCGGATGCTGGCATCGGGCGCACCGCCGGGAATCACGACATCGTTCAGATACCCGGCTTCGTTCCAGAAATGCGCCCGGAAATTCTCCTCAAACCGCCGAAGCAGCAGCGCGTACATATCGGGCTTCTTGCGGAGTTGCTTGGCAAAGAAAATGGTGATTTGCAGCGCGTTATACCACAGCGCGTTGATCTCTACGGGGCAGCCGTGCCGGGGTGTCACCACGTAATCACCCACGCGGGCATCCATCCAGGTCAGTTGGGCAGTGCCTTTGCCGCCATACAGCAGCCCCTCGTCGGTAACGTGAATGCCGTAGCGGGTGCCGCTCTTGTGCGCGTCTAAAATGCCCAGCAGTTCCTCGAAATGCTGTTCCACAAAGGCCAGATCATTGAATCGCTGGTGGTATTCATAGAGGGCCACAAAGAGCCAGAGCGTAGCATCAATGGTGTTGTATTCGATGGGGTCCTGGCTGTTGTCGGGGAAGCGGTTAGGCAGCATCCCGTCGTCGAGATACCGAAAAAATGTACTGAGAATCCGTTGGGCGGTTTGCTGGTGGCCGAGCGAAATGCACAGCCCGCGCAGGGCAATCATGGTGTCGCGGCCCCAGTCGGTAAACCAGTGATACCCAGCGATGATGGTCTCAGTTCCGGTCGAGCTTCGCTGCACCACAAACTGATTGGCCGACACTACCAGATCGTGCAGAAAGGTGTCGTCGCCGATGGTTGGCGTTTGGGTTTGCCGGAGTTCCTGCACCCGCTTTATCTCCCAGGCGCGGAGGTCGGCGGGGTTTTCGATGAGCAGTTTTTCATCAGTCGAAAACAACAAAAAGCATTCTTCGCCGGGTTCGAGCCGGGCCTCCACGTGGCCGATGGTGTAAGCATCTTCCTGAAAATCAAGGCCGCGCTGTTGCTCGTGCTGATACGAAAAGCGGTTATACCAGCCCCGGCTTTCGGTAAATTCGCCCGCCGAAAACGCCCAATAGACCGGGGCCGCGCCGTAATGAGCGTGTATTTTTATAGTTTGCCCGGTTTGCCGGGCATAAAAATTAAAGTAGTCGTTCTGGTGAAACAGGCTATGATAGTCCCGGTGAACGAACAGCGGCATCAGCCGCAACGTAACAGCTTCTTTGCCAAGATTTTGATACACAACCACCGTAGCATTAGCGGTTTGTACCATAAACACGGTCTTACTAACAATCTGATTATCAACTTGATAAACCCAATACGGCAAGGGCAGCCGCTCAAACGACACTAAATGCTGCCAGCCCTGCGGATGCACCACATCACCATAGCAGTTGCTCGACAACGCCACCTGACCTTGCTCCGTAACCAGGGTTTCTTCGATTTTCGAGACCAGCACCTGCCGGTCGGTCGGTGGGTTATTGGCCGCCACTAACAACCCGTGATACCGGCGCGAGTTGGCCCCCGCCAGCGTTCCGCTGGCATAGCCGCCCAACCCGTTGGTGACGAGAAACTCGCGCCCGGCGAGTTCGTCAAAGCTGTTGTTGATGAAGTGGTACATATCAGGTTTGGATTAAATCGGCTACTACGCCCGTCCAGCCGGTTTGGTGGCTGGCTCCCACACCGCGCGAGGTGTCGCCGTGAAAATATTCGTAGAACAATATCAGGTCTTTAAAATGCGGGTCGGTAGCGTAGCGGTCGTCGTGGCCGTTCACGGGGCGGTGGCCGGTTTCGTCGGGCCTGAAAATGCCAATAAGCCGGTCAGCGAGCATAGCAGCCGCATCGCCGAGGGTAATCTGATGGCCCGAACCCGTCGGAAACTCAACCGTCACCTCGTCGCCGTAATAGCTGTGGTAGGTTCGCAGGGCGCAGATGATCAGGTAGTTCATGGGCATCCAGATCGGCCCGCGCCAGTTGGAATTGCCGCCAAACAGCCCGCTGCTCGATTCGCCGGGTTCGTAGCGCAGGCCAAACGACTGCCCGGCAATCTGCACCGAATAGCCATGTTCGTGAATTTTTGAGATGGACCGAATCCCGCCCGGAGCCAGAAATTCGCCCTCGTCGAGCATCGCCTGAAGCACTCGGCCCAACCGTTCTGCGGGAATCAGCGACAGCAGCAGGTCTTTGTTGTCAGCAATGTCTTCGACCACCACCTGCATCTGGTTTTGCTTTTGGTACTGCTGAAACCAGCGCATCCGTTTGGTAAAATCGGGCAGTTTGGCAAAAATCGTTTTCGGGATTTTCAGCACGGCAAACATCGTGGTAAGCCCCACTAATGACCTGATTTTTAGCGGGATATACGTCTCGTCGGGCAGTTCGAGTATGTCATAGAAAAACCCGTCGTGCTCATCCCAGGCACCGTCCCAGTCGTGGCCCATGCGGTTGAGCGATTCGGCGATATACACGAAATGCTCAAAAAATTTGGTTGCCACGTCCTCGTAGGTATCGTCGGTTTTGGCAATTTCAAGGGCCATTTCCAGCATATTCAGGCAATACATCGCCATCCAGCTTGTGCCGTCGGCCTGTTCGAGCCGCCCGCCACCGGGAATCTGATTGCTGCGGTCAAACACGCCGATGTTGTCTAAACCCAGAAAACCACCCTCAAACACGTTGTTGCCTTTGGCATCTTTCCGGTTGACCCACCACGTGAAGTTGAGCAGCAATTTCTGGAACACGCGCTTCAAAAAATGCACGTCCGGGCCGCGTTCGGTCGGGCCGCGTTCGGTGCCCGCACCCGTCTGTGCGGCATCGAGTTTATACACCGCCAGACAAGACCAGGCATGAACCGGCGGATTCACGTCGCCAAACGCCCATTCGTAGGCGGGCAGTTGGCCGTTGGGGTGCATATACCACTCGCGCAAAAACAAGATTAGTTGCTCTTTGGCAAACTGCGGATCAACGCGGGCCAGCGGCACGCAGTGGAACGCCAAATCCCAGGCCGCATACCAGGGGTATTCCCACTTATCGGGCATCGAAATAATATCGGCATTGTTCAGGGTTCGCCATTGGCTGTTGCGCCCGGTTTTGCGGCTTTCGGGTGGGCGGGGCTGTCCGGGGTCCCCATCGAGCCACTGCGGAACGTCGAGATAATAATATTGTTTGCTCCAGAGCATCCCGGCAAATGCCTGACGCTGAATGAGTTTCGTTTGAGCGTCAGATTTTTTAGCCTGAATCCCGGCATAAAACGCATCGGCTTCGGCAATGCGCCGGGCAAAGAGCGCGTCGAAATCGGGGCCAAACGGCTGATTACTCGTACCCCGCATCAACCGCAGTTGTATCGTCACCGACTGCCCGGCGGCTACCGTCCGGTGATAGACCGGGGCCATTTTTGAGCCTTCGACACGCTGCGCCACGCCATCGTACTCGTGCTGAACAACGGCCCGGTGAAAGGCATCTTTCTTGAATTGATTCTGCCCCGATACGCCAAAAACCTGCGCCGTATTGGTTTCGTTTTCGGTAAACAGCACGTGGTCGGCGGTCTCGAAATAGAGCGTATAATCGGCCTGACCGGGGTTTTCGGTGGTTACACTGCCCGTGCCATCGCCGTCGGCACTGCGCCGGATGTGGGGCTTGGCATCGGGGTTACCAAACGACCACGTATTTCTGAACCAGAGCGTGGGCAACAGATGGAGGTCGGCGGGTTCGGGGCCGCGATTATGGGCCGTTATCCTGACCAATATATCGCGTTCGCTGGCTTTGGCATACTCGGTGAACACGTCGAAATAGCGGTTATCGTCAAAAATCCCGGTGTCAAGCAGTTCATATTCAGGCTGTTCGCGGTTGCGGTTGCGGTTGGTCTCTACCAGATCGGCGTACGGAAACGCCCGTTGCGGATATTTGTAGAGGTGCTTCATGTACGAGTGCGTGGGCGTACTGTCGAGGTAGTAATACAGTTCCTTCACGTCTTCGCCATGATTGCCTTCGTTGCCGGTTAGCCCAAAAAGCCGTTCTTTCAGAATTGCGTCGTGGCCGTTCCAGAGGGCAATGGCAAAACAGAGCCGTTGTTTTTCGTCAGAAATACCGGCAATGCCATCTTCGCCCCAGCGATAGGCACGGGCGCGGGCGTGGTCGTGCGAAAAATATTCCCAGGCGTTGCCGTGCGGGCTATAATCTTCCCGGACGGTTCCCCACTGGCGCTCAGCGAGATACGGCCCCCAGTGGAGCCATTCGTGCTGCCCGGCGTAGTGTTCATCTAACCGGGTTTGCTCGGCGGATTTATTGTTTTTCATGTTGTTATCCATTGTCTTCAAAACCGGGGTAAAGGGTCATGCCACCGTCCACAACGAGGGTATGGCCGTGAATGTAATCGGCTTCGTCGGAGCAAAGCCACGCCACCGTCGAACCAATGTCCGACGTTTCGCCGATGCGCTTGTAGGGAATCAGGCGCATCAGACTCGACAGGGCTTGTGGCGTTTCCCAGGCTTCGCGGTTGATAGGCGTTCGGATGGCTCCGGGAGCCACGCTGTTGACCCTGATTTTATAGCCGCCCAACTCCTGCGCGATGGACTTCATGAGTAACATTACCCCGCCTTTCGAGGCTGCGTAGTTCGAGTGACCGGCCCAGGGAATAATTTCATGCACCGAACTCATGCAGATAATCTTACCCGTTGACTGCGACACGTTGGGGCGAGGCCCCCGGTGCAGAAACTCACGGGCGGCTTCGCGGGCGCACAAAAACTGCCCCGTCAGGTTCACGTCAATCACAAACTGCCAGTCTTTGAGGCTCATATCAACAAACTTGGCATCTTTTTGAAGGCCCGCATTCGCCACCAGAATATCAACCGTGCCGAAGGTGCTGATCGTCTCGGCAAACATCCGCTGCACCTGATCTTCTTTGCTCACGTCGGCCTGCACGAGCAGTGCCTGTCCGCCTTCGGCCCGAATCAGACTCGCGGCTTCTTCGGCCCCGGTGGGGTTGCCGATGTAATTAATGACCACGTTGGCCCCTTCCTGCGCCAATGAAATGGCAGTGGCTTTGCCGATGCCCGAACTCGACCCGGTGATGATAGCCGTTTGGCCCGCAAGCCGCTGATTTGGTTTTTGGAACATTGCGTTTTAGACTGTTTGTGGTTATTTTTGATGAAAACTCAATCTCTTTTCAGATGAGCGTTACCGAAGCATTTGGCGATGTTGCCGCCGATTTGGCGCACTTAGCCCCCGAAAAAATTATCGCACTCAGCGCATCTCCCCAACTTTCAGACTGGGTGGAGGAACTCATTAACCGTCGAAAAGAAGGTAGTATCACCGCCGATGACCAGCTTGACCTTGAGCGGCTGCTGGCTTTAGACCTGTTTATTAGTCTCGCAAAAGTGCGCGCCCGACTGCTGTTAGCCGAATGAAAATCGTTATACCCATTCCAGTTAGACGGTTGGTGGCGCATCGGGCTGATTATCGTTGCGAGTACTGCCGGTTTAGGCAAGACGATTTGTTTTTCGCGTTCGAGATTGACCATATCACCAGCCTGAAGCACGGGGGCGGCTCTGAACTCGAAAATCTGGCGTATGCCTGCCCGCATTGCAACAATCATAAAGGCTCTGACTTGACTACGTTTCTGGATGATTACGACGATATTGTACGGCTGTTCAATCCAAGGATTCACGACTGGTTTGCTCATTTTCAAGCTATTGACGGTGAAATCATTCCATTGACGCGAATCGGTCAGGCTACCTTAAAAGTGCTTCGATTCAATCAGCCTGACCTGGTTATTTTGCGTCGGTTACTCACGCAAGCCAATCTTTATCCTTGATACACAGTCATTTAGCGATTTTACCGCCGTTCACCGTCCTGATTTTATACAGCCCGGTGTGCGCCGTGAGGTAAAGCGTTTTGCCATCGGCATCGCCCCAGGCCATGTTTGCCGGGCGTTCGGGGCCAACAATCTTGCCGAGGTACTTGCCTTCGGGCGAGATTATCCAGACTCCGCCCGGTGCCGACGAGAACACGTTGCCCGCCGTGTCCACCTTGATTCCGTCCAAAGCCTCGTCATCGTCGGTCTGGTTCATGTCGAAAAAAACCTTGCCGTTTGCCAGCGTTCCGTCTGCCTTTACCTCATACCGCCACAGCGTTTTGGTGTTGTGAATGTCCCGAATGTCCCAATTGGAAACGTAGAGATAGGTTTCGGCGGGCGAGAACGCAATGCCATTCGGCCCGCCGAGGTCGGTGGTGAGCAGGTCGGTTTTGCCGTTATGAATCCGATACACGCCCGAAAACGGCGTTTCTTTCTTAGGGTCGGCGAAGGCTTTGGGCAGGCCGTAGGGCGGGTCGGTGAAATAGACATCACCGTTCGACTTGATAACCAAATCGTTGGGGCTGTTGAGTTTTTTACCATCGTAACCATCCGACAGCACCGTCATCGGCCCCTTGATTTCGTCGCGGATGATGCGCCGGTTGCCGTGCTGATGATACTCGCCGATGTCGAAGCCCGTGTATCCCGATTTGGTCGTATACACCGTTACGTTGCCCATCGTGGGGTCGTGTTTATAAATGACGTTCGTGTTCGGATCGCTGAACAAGAGATAGCCGTCGGGGTGCCAAACGGGGCCGAACACGTTCTGGATAATCAAAGCCGGAACAGCCTGAATACCAACGAGTTCAAAAGGCAGCGTTTGGGTATAAAACGGCAGCACCCGGTCTAAATCCGACACGGTGATGGTGGCTTTCAGCACCGCCCGCACCGACTGTGCGGGAGCCTGAAACGGCATCAGGCCGAGCAAAATCCTGAAAATGGCAAACCGTAAACCGTAAGTTGTATGTCGTTTCATAACATGATTTTTTTGAGTTCGATGCGTTGGTTGGGCAGCAGGCATTGCAGGGCAAACAGGCCGCGCCAGTGTTTACGGAGGGGAATTATGCGGCCCGCGTTGCCATCGAGCGTATAAATAACTTTGCCGTAACCGTTCAGGAGGTCGGCCTTGATGAAGGGGCGTAACAGCCTGATTTCGTGGGCCGTTTTATCAATGTTGGCAAAGGGTTCGTCGGCCATCAACGGCATAGCATCGCTGAAGAGCCAGCGCAGGGTTCGTTCTAATTCGCGGCCCCAAAACCACTCGCGGTGTGCGCCATCCCGGTAAAAATTAACCTGAATGTGATGCTCAAAATAGCCGTTGTCAATCAGCGTATAGTACAGCGCGAGCAAATCGGGCAGCATGGTCTCGCTTTCGGGCTTACCGCCAAGCAACACTAACTTATGCACGAAATTGTAGGGAGCCGAGGCCGCAACGGTATATACGTCATCACTCCACCAGAGCGACGGACTAAACGCGGCCACCTTCCCAAACACATCGCCGTGCAACAGCGCGGCATACACCGAAATCAAGCCACCCATCGAAGAACCAATCATGGCCGTATCGGTTGCGCCGGACAACGTGCGGAATGTACTGTCTGTCAACGGTTTGAGTGTATCGATCAGGAAATTCAGGTATCCGTAGCCTTCGCCCCCGCCGTGCGTTGGGTGTGGCACGGGCGAATATTCGGCCAGCCGATGTTCGTTGCCGTGTTCAATGCCAATCACAATGCAGCCCCAGCCGGTTTGGGCAAGCAACTGATTCAGGGTCCGGGCGACACGCCATTTTTCGGAAGGCGTTGGCGCGTTTAGAAACAGGTTCTGCGCGTCGTGCATATAAATCACCGGATACCGGCGGTCGCTATCGGCATAATCGGGTGGCAGACAGACCCAAATCCGCCGGGAACGGTTGAGTTGGGGCATCCAGAGGGCTTCATGCCAGACAAACACACTCATTTCGTCTAAACTCGTTTCCATCTGCCAGGTCGTATCACGCCAGGCCGCCACCTCGTCGTAGCGCACGGGCGCATCCTGCCCCTCGGCCCACGAACGGTTTTCTACCGGCTGTCCCTGCCCGCTTACCTCTTCCGTTGCCCAGCTTCCCCGCGTAAATTTATACAGCAGTTCGTGGGGCGGGTTTGGCAACTCCAGCACGTGTGCGCCCAGCACGGGGTCAAGCGTCAGCCGGTAGCGGTCGTTGTTGGGTTGCCACTGATTGATGGTTCCGGCCAGAAAAACGGGCGCATCGGCAGGATGGTCTTCGGGCAGCATGACCTGAATCGTGAGCATAATTTCGGGAAGCATCGGGGTTGACTTACAGCACGTTAGCGAGCAGATAATCACCAACGCGCAGGGCGTTGGCCGCCGTTGTCAGCGACGGATTGTAGGCTCCCGACGACGGAAAAAAGCTGGCATCGGCCACAAACAGGTTCTGTATTTCATGGGCTTTGCAGTGGCTGTCCAGCACCGACGTAGCCGCGTCAGTACCAAACCGCAACGTGCCGCACTGGTGCGAAACGCCACTGATACCGAGGTCATAACCCGCCCAATGCACCGTTTTCAGGGCCGGGTCAATCGTGCCAAGTTTAGCAAACAGGTCTTTGAGTTTTTGTTTAAGCGTCTCAAATGCGGCCACGTTGTTACGCTCGCGGTGGTAGGTAAGCCGAATCTGACCGTCGGGCGTGAGCGTCACCCGGTTGTCGGGGTCGGGCAGGTCTTCAGTCGTAATCCAGAAATCAATGCTGTGGCTCAGGAGCCAGGCCGCGTCGCGGTCGGGCAGAAAATCGGCGGCAAGTCCTACAACGGTTGGCGGGTCGTTTTTGCCCATCAACTGAATTTCGCCCAGTGGTTGCGGGTTTTCGGCGGTCGGCTCGTAGTAGTCGCCGATGCAGAAATATTTCTGAAAAAACGCCGTGTTCAGTTTGTCGGGCGTGTAGGCAATCTGGCAGCCGTTGATGTGGCTCATGTAGTTGCGGCCCACCTGCCCACTGCCGTTTGCCAGCCCGTTGGGGTGGTTTTCGTTGGCCGACCGCAGCAGCAATGCCGCCGAGTTAATAGCCCCGGCTGCCAGTACTACCGTATTGGCTTCATAGATTTCGATTTGACCATTTCGCTCAACCTCCACCGCCATCACGCGCTCGCCGGTTTCGTCGGTGACGAGTTTTGTAGCAAACGCATTGGTGAGCAGCGTTACGTTGGGGTGTTGCAGCGCGGCCCGAACGCCGGTCACGTGCGAATCGGCTTTGGCCTCGGTGGGGTCAGGAAACCCGTCGAAATTACCCAGCGTGATGGGTGCATCGGGCTGATTGGTGTTGTCTTGCGGCAACCGCACGGCCATCGGAATCGGGAAGGGTTTCAGCCCGGCTTTCTGCACATTTTCGTACAGTTCTTCGGCAAACGGTTCGGGCGTGATCGGGCCAAACGGATAAGGCGTGGTGGTTGGCGGCTCGGTGGGGTCGGCTCCGCGCAGGCCGTGAACGCTGAACAACGCTTCGGCTTCATCGTAATACGGCGCAAAATCGGCGTAGGTCAGGGGCCAGGCCGGCGAGATACCGACTTCGTGGGTTTGTTCCTGAAAATCGGACTCCCGCAGCCGGAAACTGGCCGCGCCATAGACTTTGCTGTTGCCGCCGACGACGTAATGCGTGAAGGGCTTGAAGGGTTGGTCGTCTTTATCATACCATACGTCGGTGGTGCGATACCGGCCTTTGACGATGACTTCATCAACGTCCCAGTTTTCCTTTTCTCGCGGGATAAAATCGCCCCGTTCGATAATCAGGATTCGTTTGCCCGACGGGGCGATGCGTTGGGCGAGCGTACCACCACCGGAGCCGGTGCCGATAATGATAACGTCATACGGTGAAGATGAGTTGAGCGACATAATTGAACCAGACAGATTTGGGTTGTATCGGCGGCTACTGGGTATCGGCAGCCGTTCGGTTTACCACTACTTGCCAAATCCATTCCAGTTCAACAGAAAGGTAAAAAATGGCCTCCAGCGCGTAGAAACGGCATTTCTGGGACAGTAAGCCATTGTGCCAGCATCGGCCCCGATTTCGATATATCAGGAACGGCACGAGATGTCGGGACGAAACGGGTGATTTATCCAACTCGCTTAACCCATTGCTAACTCACCCGGCCCAGTTTTCGCGGTCTAAACTCCGGTACTGAATGGCTTCGGCCAGGTGTTCGATTTTGATTTCTTCGCTCGCCGAGAGGTCGGCAATGGTGCGGGAGACTTTCAGAATCCGGTCGTAAGCGCGGGCCGAGAGACCCAGCCGTTCCATGGCCGTTTTGAGCAACGCCCGGCCCGGTTCCGAAATCTGGCAGACTTCCTTCACCACCTGGGAGGGCATCATAGCGTTAGAGTAAATCCCCTCATGGTCGGCGAAGCGTTCGGTCTGAATATCCCGCGCTTTTATCACCCGTTCGCGGATGGTGGCACTGGTTTCTGCCGGGCGGTTAGCCGTCATCTGATCGAATGAAACGGGCGTGACTTCCACGTGCAGATCAATCCTGTCTAACAAGGGGCCGGAGATTTTGGCGAGGTATCGCTGCACCACGCCCGGCCCGCAAACGCACTCTTTGTCGGGATGGTTATAGTATCCGCAGGGGCAGGGATTCATGCTGGCAATGAGCATAAAATTGGCCGGAAACTCCACCGCCCACTTTGCCCGCGAGATGCACACTTTGCGGTCTTCGAGGGGTTGCCGCATCACCTCCAACGCCGAGCGTTTGAACTCCGGCAGTTCGTCTAAGAACAACACACCGTTGTGAGCCAGCGAAATTTCGCCGGGCTGCGGAAAGCTACCCCCACCCACCAAAGCCGCGTCAGAAATAGTATGGTGCGGGCTGCGGTAGGGTCGTTGGGCAATGAGCGCGGCTTTTGTCCCCAACTTACCGGCAACGGAATGAATCTTGGTGGTTTCGAGTGCTTCGGCCAACGACAACGGCGGCAAAACACTCGGCAACCGCTTGGCAAGCATGGTTTTACCGGCTCCGGGCGGGCCAATCATAATCACGTTGTGGCCCCCGGCAGCGGCAATCTCCATGGCCCGTTTGATGTTTTCCTGCCCCTGCACGTGCGAAAAATCAACGTCATAGCTGTTTTGATTATACAGAAACAGGTCGCGGGTGTCGGTCACGAGGGGTTCGATGGTTTTTTCGCCGGTCAAAAACCCAATCGCGTCCATAATCGTCTCCACTGGAATCACGTCTAACTGATTCACGATAGCGGCTTCGTGGGCATTTTCGGCGGGCAGAATGAAGCCTTTGTAGCCCTGTTTGCGGGCTTCGATGGCGATGGGCAACACGCCTTTGATGGGCCGCAGTTTGCCGTCTAAGGCCAGTTCGCCCATAATCACGTACCGTTCCAGATCGTGTTTGAGGTCAATTTGCTCAGACGCTTTCAGCACGCAGAGGGCAATGGGCAGGTCGTAGGCCGAGCCTTCTTTACGGATGTCTGCCGGGGCCAGATTGACCACCACTTTTTGGCGGGGCATTTTATAGCCGTAGAATTTGAGCGAGGCTTCAACGCGCTGCTCACTTTCTTTCACGGCACTGTCGGGCAGGCCCACGAGGTGAAAGTGCATTCCCTGCGCCACCACTACTTCAATGGTGATGAGCGTGGCATTTACGCCATACACGGCGGCCCCGAAGGTTTTGGCAAGCATGGCAAGTCGGTTGTTACGGAAATTTATACGGTTGGCTGACCCAATGGCCGCCGGTTTCCAAAGCTAAGTCGGCAAGGGGAAAAAAACTACTTTACCAACACTTGGTGACCCGGCCCATTTGCCATACTGCCCATCGCCCCGCGCCGTTTTGCCGTAATCGAGCGAGCGGTGAGCAACCCGTTTGGCGGTTGAGCCTTGCCCGCTGCCGCCTTCATTTCTGCGCTTTCTCTTCGCACTTTTTAGCTAATTTGGTGGCACTGTCGCTGCCCCAGTGTGGTGCAATGCCCGCTGCCGGGGCCTGAGCAAACAGTTGGGCCGACCGGGTGGCTAATTGGCACGCCTGCGCCTTGTCGCCACCGTAGCCTTCGGGAGCCGAGCCGCGCAGTTGCGCCAGCACAATCATCGCCCGTGGGTTGTCGGGGTTCTGTGCCAAGGACTGCTGCAATGCCTGCGCCCCCAACGCGGAGTATTTCGGCCCGCGCCCCATAAAATCAACATTGATCCGGGCAAAGTGAACAGTCGCCATCAGGCACGAGACCTCTGAGTTAGTGGGGCTGAGCGAGTCCGCTTTCGCGGCCCAGGTATCGGCTTTGTCGGCCCAGGTATCAATCAGATTTTTGTTCTGCTCGCGGCTTGCCAGGCTTGTCGCGCACATACCGGCGTAGTAATACGGCAGCCACTGGTTTTTTTCGACCGTAGCGATGCGTTCAAAGGCAGTCATAAGAGCCACCAATGTCGGTGTGGAGCGCACCGTATCGAACTGTGCCACGTTTTTTTCCATGGCTTTCTGGTATTTATCGCTTTGGGCGAATACCGGCATACCGAACAAAAACAAACTGATGAGGGTGATGATAATTGGTTTCATGGTTTCGAGAAATTAATTGGTTTATGACTGATTATGAACGGATTACAACTGACTGTTAATGATTTCCTGCCGCCGGTCAACGCCAATCGTGATAAACAGGCCCAGATACACGAATGGGTTGTTGGTGGGCCGGATGGCTTCGCGCCGGTCTGGGTTCCGGGCCGAGTAAGTGTAGCCGAAGATTTGCTCATTGCCCAGCACGTTGCTGACGGTCATGACCAGCACCGACTGCGCTTTGCGGATAGCCATCAAGTGCGCCAGACTCAGGCCGAGGTTGTGGTAAGCCGGGGTGCGGTCAGTCATGAAGTCGGCAGCGGGTCGGTTCTGGTTGGCGTAGGGGCGGCCCGCACCGTATGTGTAGGTCAGGCCGAGGTTGGTTTTGATGCCCGTGAAAAAGTGTTTGGCTACCACCGAGGCCGTGTGCCGGGCCGCAAACGAGGGCTGCACGGCGGTAGGATAATCGAGAAACTGCCGTTTCGTGTCTAAAAACGAGTATGACACCCAGAAATCAACGCCTTTGATGCTTTTTTTATCCCGGTAAAACAACTCGAAGCCACGGGCATACCCCGACCCACCGTTACTGATTGCGGGCTTGGTTTGAACCAGGTCGGCGTACTGCTTGTAGAAAACTTCCGTGCGAAATGTGCGCTCGGCCCCGATTTTCTGGTAGCTGACAATGTAATGATCGGCTGAGGTGTAGGTCAGGGCGGGAGATTGCAGGAGATAAGGCCGGTCGGGTTTCTGGTAAAATTTGCCGTATGATACCGACAGTAAACCATCGTTGCCGGCACTGTAACCGAGCGACAACCGGGGGGCCAGGTTAGCCCGGTTCAGCAGCGACGAGTATTCTGCCCGCACCCCAATTCGGGCCGATAGCCGGTCGGTCAGGTACGATTCGGTCTCGGCAAACGACGCAAGGTACATATCGGTGTATTGGGCGGTGTTGCGCTGCTCGGTTGCGCGGTGCAGCTCGGCACCCACCGTCAGCCGGGTCCGATTCAGCACCAGTTTAGACAATACGTTACGGAATTGCAGCAGCGACGACGCATCGGTCAGCATGGCCGATGAGTCGGGGCGCGTCGCAGTCTCGAACCGGAGTCCCAAACCCGTCTGATCCGTATTGCGGCTGTATGATATGCCACTCTGCCATTTCCAGCCGTGAGCGATGTTCTGGCGGTAGGTTAGATTGGCATACAGGTTGTGGTTGGTCAGGCTGATGCGGTTGGTCACGTCGGCATAGTCAATATTTGGCTGACTGATGCCTATGTTGCTCACGCCACCGTTTACGAACAGTTTTAGCATCCCGCCGTTGCCAAACTGCTTCCGAACAAAGGTATTCCCGTCCCAGGAAGTCGGTTTCCGGTCGAAGGAGACGGCTCCCGGCAACAGCGCATTATAAACACTGAGGTTAGTGTGGCTGATGCCTCCGCCGTAAGACAACGTTTTGTCTGTGCTTAACCGCTGCGTACCCACCCCGGCTATAATCGGCGAGATGGTCAGTTCGGTGCTTGATTTAACGGGCTGATCTTCGGTTTCCAGCACTAATGCCGACGACAGAGCCTGCCCGTACTGCGCCGAATAACCACCCGTTGAGAAGAATGTTCCCTTGAACAGTCCCGGCGCAAACCGGCTGCGGGCGGCCATATTGGCCGGACTGCTATACGTGAAATTGCTGACCAACAGCCCGTCGATATAGACCTTCGTTTCGGTGCCGGTACCACCCCGCACGAACAAATCACCACTCTCGCCCACCGGCTGTGCGCCGGGCAGTGTTTTCATGGCCGACAGCACGTTGCCATCGGTGGCGGTGGTCAAGACTTCGAGCCGGTTCAGGGTGGTGTACTTGTTTTTGTCGTTGAGGTCAAACAATCGGGGCCGCACCACCACGTCTTTCAGCAGCATGGATTTCGTCGTAAAAACCACCTTCAGGTTAAGCGGGCCTTTACCCGTTAGCGCAACGGGCAGCGACACATCGGCGAAGCCGGTCAGTTTAGCCACGAGCGTGTGTGTACCGATCTCGTCGGTATCGAAACTGAATTCGCCTTTGTCATTCGTAACGGCTCCGTCGTAGGTACCGCTGAGCGAAATTGCCACATTCGCCAGCGGGCGGATCACGTTGTAGGTCACCGTACCCGACACCCGTGTTGTCTGAGCGAAGGTTATCCCGGTCAGTCCCAGTAGGAACGTCAACAAAAACAGAGTAGAGGAGAAGCGTATCATGGTCGTAGTTTGTTTGCGTCAGCGATTCGTTGAGACAAACATCGGCAGGCTTCTCAGACCCTGCAATGGGGTGGGATGGGTAGTCGGACTTCTGGGACTAAAAGCCCGTTTTTGGGGTATTTGGGGCGTTTTGGGGATGAATGGGAAGGCAATGTGCCGCAACGCCACCCCACTGCCCGGTTGGGTTGGGGTGGCGTTGCGGGTGAACGCGAAAGCCTGGGATCAGGCGAAGGACAGGTATAGAAAACTGCCGGGGAACTGTTCTCCGTCGCTCCTTCCACCGCCACTCGTTAGCGATTTGCAGGGGTGTTCGCAGGCATACTCAGTGGTGGGTTACGGTAAGTGAATAAGCACGATAGCTGCTTAGAACTAATTGGGCAGTTAGGCGGTGGCCCGGTTTAGAATAACATCTCTTAACCCGCGAAGGACAAAAATAATCTGCAACAGGTCGTCCCGATTTGTTGCATCAAACTGTCGGCTGTGGCAATAATTTTGCCCGACAAGCGTGGCAAACTGCCAGTTTGAACCGAACAAAAACCCGCCATACAACGGTAATCCATCCTGATTTAATTCCTGTGCAATTAGCATCGCCGTGAGCATCTGGGCTTCGGGGTCTTTCTTATCCCCACGCTTCTTTTTGAATTCTTGTAGAAAAAAGTACGGGTTTCGGGGGGCGTGGAATGGCCGGGGGGTGGCAACAAGGCAATCGCTGATAACAGCCAGGTCATAACCGTTAACTTCGGCAGCTAACGGGCGTTCGTAAAACACTTTAATCTTGTTTTTGACCGTAACGCCTGCGATTCTAAACGCGAGACCGATAAACTGAATTTTCAGTTCTTCCTCGTTCCAATAGTCGCCATCATCCTGTAATTCAGTCGCAACCGATTCAAAAAGTTCAGACTCCATCGCGTTGAGTTCGTACCGGGCCGAGAGCCATTTATCTAAATCATCGCTCTGACGAACGCGGGCCAACCCGAAGGCTTCGGCCAACTGATTTAAGTCAAATCCAATTTTTTTGGGCGATTCCATGCCGGAGTAGGTTCTGTTTTAATCAAAAGTAGCCAAAAACAAGCAGACTATTCTTACTCCTTCCACCGCCACTCGTTGGCGATTTGCAGGGGTGTTCGCAGGCCCTGCGCCACCAGAAAGTCGCGGGTTTTGGTGTCGTCGAGCCTGCGGGCGGGCAGGTCGGGCGCGTTGGCGAGGGCATACAGCAGCATGGCCGCGTAACGAACGGTGTTGCGCTGCTGCTCTTTGTTGACGAGGTTAATTTTGTCGCAGTTGGCGTGGTAACAGTCCAGCACTTCTTTGTCGAGGTGGCCGTTCATACCCACCACCGGCACCCCTTCGAGCATAAACGGCTGATGATCGGAGTGCAGCCCGGCCTGATTGCTCATCTGATTCAGAAACGCGGGGTCAACGCGCTTGATGGCCTCGCCCACCTCTGTCAAGAGCGGCACGAGTTCGGGGCGGCCAAAGGCGTTCAGGCCGCGCGGGTCGTTGGTCATGTCGAGGTTCATCATCGCCCGGATGTTGTCTAACTGCCCGGCTTGTTTGGCTCCGTCAACCATGGCCCGCGAGCCGAGCAAGCCCTGCTCTTCACCCATAAACAACACAAATTCAAGCGTGCGTTTTGGCTTGATGCGTAACGCTTTGAACGTTCGGGCAATGTCCATCACGGCAAACGACCCGATGCCGTTGTCAATGGCTCCGGTGGCTAAATCCCAGGAGTCGAGATGCCCGCCGACCACGATTTTTTCGGTCGGAAACTGGGTGCCGCGCAGCGTAGCCACCACGTTCCGGGCGCGGATTTTGCGGCTGTAATTGGTCATGTCAATCACGGCGTGGAGGTTGTCTTTATTTTCTTCGGCCATCCAGGCCCGGATTTTTCGGCCACTTTCGAGCGAGATACAGACGGCAGGAATTGGAATCAGTTTGCCCGTTACGGAGGCTGTGCCGGTGAGCAGCACATTGCCCGGCACCAGATTTACCATGATTACGCCAACGGCCCCGAACTGAATGGCGAGGGCCGTTTTCTCGGAGCGGTGCAGGTTTCGTGCGCCTTTGGTCGGCTCGGCCAAACCGATGTTTACCAGCGCAATGTTGCCTTTTAGTTTGTCTTTGAGGGCGGCAAAATCCCCTTCGAGACCATTGCCTACGTCCACAATTTCGGCCTCGGCGTGGGCCAGCACCGGCGAGTGGGCCAGCGATACCACTGGCACCGACCGGAAATTGTCGCTTTTGTTCGGCACCACCGACAGCGTAACGGTATCGCGGCTCCAGGCTTCGACCTCAAACGTCTCAAACCGAACATCTTTGAAACCATAATTTTTCAGGAGGTCAAAGGCATACTGTTCGGCGCGGGTCCCGTTGGGGCTGCCCGTAAGCCGGTGGCCGATGGTTTGGCTGGCCCCAGACAGGGTTTCGTAGGCGCGGCTGTTTTGCATGACCTCAGCATTGATCCGGGCAAAGGGCTTATCCAGCGAAGGCGGAGACACGAAAGCGACACCAACCGAGCCGGTGATGATGAGCAAAAGCCAGTAACGGCGGGCAGAAATCAGGTGATTCATATAAGGATAAATCCGGGCGGCAACCCGGCGCGGGATGATGAGTAAAGATACAGAAAATGGGCCAATAAGCAGTTTGCCCGATAGGACGCAAAAACCGGCCAAAGCGTTCGAGTCGGCAGTAAAAAAAGTTTAGCGTATTTTTGAGGAAACAACACGCAGATGGAAACGGCTTTTTTCGACGCAATCGAAACCTATCAATCAGAAGACATTATCGGTGCGCCGGTGCGCTCATTGAATCATTCCCGGATCATTCACCGGATCAGCGTTGCCCTTGATCGGTATGAAGCTCAATATGATATTTTCCCGGAGTTAGAGCTTGAACTCTCGACTGGCAAATGCAAGCCCGACGTAAGTATTTATCCGACCTTACCGACTGACTGGCTTAACGACGTGATTTTTTATACGAAACCGCCAGTTTTAGCGATTGAAATTCTCTCGCCAAAACAAGCCTTAAACGACCTGACCAACAAAGCCTACAAACAGTATTTTCCGGCGGGTGTGCCTACCGTCTGGATTGTTGTACCTGTCTTACAACACGTATATGCGTTTTTTGCTGACGGCACACGCCAAAACTGCTACAATGGTGTTATGAACGATACGACAACGGGCATTAGTCTCGATTTAATCACGATTTTCAGATAAACCTTTTAGACAATGAAAAAACAATCTCTTTCTGATAAACTGGGCGCACGTATGGCGGTTGGCTGTTGTCCTGCGTCTGTCTTACTTATTTTTTTCTCTATGACAACCATCGCCCAAACGCCCAAACCGCCCGTTGCGGCCACCAAGCCCAAACAACTGACCGCCAACGGCCAAACCCGCACCGATAATTATTACTACCTCAACGAGCGCGAAAACCCCGAAGTCATCAGCTACCTCACCGCCGAAAACACCTATCTCGACGCGGTGATGGCCCCCGTTAAACCGTTGCAGGACAAGCTGTTCGCCGAAATGAAGGGCCGCATCAAACAACAAGACGAGTCGGTGCCGTATCGGGAGGGCGGCTATTTTTACTACACCCGCTACGTGACGGGCGGAGAATACCCGATTTATTGCCGCAAAGCCGGGTCGTTGCAGGGTGCCGAAGAAGTCATGTTCAACGGGAACGACCGCGCCAAAGGCCATACCTACTACAACCTCGGCGGCTACGAAATCTCTGATAATGAAGAACTGGCCGCCTTTGGCGAAGACACCATCAGCCGCCGGAACTACGTCCTGAAAGTTAAGAACCTGAAAACGGGCGCGGTTTATCCCGAAGCGATTCCGAACACCGAAGGCGGCTCCTATGCCTGGGCTGCTGATAATCAGCACCTGTTTTATCTCCGACGCGACCCGCAGACGCTGCTCTCGTATCAGGTTTATCGGCACAAACTCGGCACCGACCCTAAAACCGACGCGCTGATTTACGAAGAAAAAGATAACCAGTTTTCGCTGGGGTTAGAACGCATGAAGTCCAAAAAATACGTGGCGGTGGTCTCCGACCATAACGGCGTTGCCACCGAATACCGGCTCCTCGATGCATCGCAGCCAACGGGCGCACTCCGCGTGTTTCTGCCCCGCGAACACGGCCACGAATACGACCTGAGCCACGCCGAAAACACATTTTATATCCGCACCAACTGGCAGGCCGAAAACTTCCGGCTGATGACCGTTGCCGACGCTCCCCTCGCTCAGGGTGGCGGGGTTTCGCCGATGACCGACCGCAGGAACTGGAAAGAACGTATTGCCCACCGGCCCGACGTACTGCTCACCAACCTCGATGTGTTTAAAAACCACCTTGTGCTGGGCGAACGGCGGGCGGGCCTGACCAATATCCGGGTCATTAACCAAACCTCAAAAGCCGATGAGTATCTGGCCTTTGACGAACCGGCTTACGTGGCCGGTATCGGCTACAACCCCGAATACGACACCAAAAAACTGCGGTTTGGGTATGCCTCGCTCACCACGCCGAGTTCGACGTTTGATTATGACATGGATGCCAAAACCAAAACCCTGATGAAACAGCAGGACGTGTTGGGTGGGTTCGACAAAGCCAATTACGTTTCGGAGCGGGTTTACGCCACCGCCCGCGACGGCGTGAAAGTGCCGGTCTCGATTGTGTATCGCAAAGGCACCAAAAAAGACGGCTCGGCCCCGTTGCTGCAATACGCCTACGGTTCCTACGGGATTTCGATGGACCCCGGCTTTAGTTCTACGCGCCTGAGTTTGCTCGACCGGGGGTTTATTTACGTGATTGCCCACATCCGGGGCGGGCAGGAAATGGGCCGACGCTGGTATGAAGACGGCAAGATGCTCAAGAAGAAAAACACGTTTAACGACTTCGTGGACGTTTCTAACTACCTGATTCAGAACAAGTACACGTCGGCCAGTAAACTTTTTGCTATGGGCGGTTCGGCGGGCGGCCTGCTGATGGGCGCGGTGATTAATCAGGCTCCCGAACTCTACCGGGGCGTGGTAGCCGCCGTGCCGTTTGTGGACGTGGTGACCACGATGCTCGACGAAACGATTCCGCTCACCACCGGCGAATGGGAAGAATGGGGCAACCCCAAAGAGCCAAAATACTACGACTATATACTGTCTTATTCGCCGTATGACAACGTAACGAAGAAAGCCTATCCGAACCTGTTAGTCACAACGGGTTTGCACGATTCGCAGGTGCAATATTGGGAACCGGCCAAGTGGGTGGCTAAACTTCGCACCCTAAAAACAGACCAGAATCAGTTGCTCCTGCACACCAATATGGAAGCCGGACACGGGGGCGCGTCGGGCCGGTTTGCCGCTTTGCAGGAAATCGCGCTGGAATATGCGTTCGTGCTGAACCTGGCGGGGGTGAAGGAGTAAAGCACTGTAAGTCAGAGCAAAACGCCCCTGAATAGCTATCATTCAGGGGCGTTTTTTATTATCTATTTTGACGTTTTTCTAACTCTGCAATTCGTTGCAGGAGTCCGGCGTTTTCGCGTTTTTGTTGCGCCAAAGCCGCATCCTTCTCTTCCAGAGCCGCATCTTTCTCTTCCAGAGCCGCATCTTTCTGGGCTATCAACTCTTCGCGCTTCGCAATCTGCTGCTCGTTCTCGCGCAGTTTATTCTCGATAAATTCATCCACCTGCTCTTCGACCCGGATTTGGTTTTGAACGGTTTCACTTTGTGCTGCCATCGCTAATCGGTTGACAATGAGTCCTAAATCGTCGTTTTCAGTCTCGGCAGGATAGTTTAAAAACCATTTGTTATTGCCTATATTCACCACCAATCGTTGATTAAATACAGACAGGATTCGTTCTACCTTGTTCTGGGTTGACGCGGGCAGGGCCGGAATTTGAATCACGAAACAATCGTGGGTTAGCTTTTCGATAAACGCATCGCGTTCGTCCAGGATTTCGCCGGTACGAACGTCTTCGTAAAACCGGCCTATCTTCAACACCGGACGCACGAGGTCTAATTTGAATCCCAAAAAATAGATCGTAACGATGGGCAGGGCCACCGTCTCGCCATCAACGGTATCAGTCTGGCTGTAATTAGCGCCGAGGTAATGCCGAAATCGCATGATGTCGAACCGTTGTTTCCCTTTCTGAAGTTCTATGAGAATTTTCTTCTGCTGACCCGACGCTGTTTTGATAACCGCCTTAAAATCAACCCGGAACACGGTCAACAGAAACTTATTGGAAGGCGTTGTCTGCTCCTGAGGGCGCACATCGAGGTCAATGATTTCTTCGCCGATGATCGTACTCAGCAGTCGCCGGGCAACGGTTAGGTCTTCCAGCAAAAACTTAAAAACGGTGTCGTAGATTGGGTTGGCGATCAGCATGGCCGGGTGCTTTTTTCTGTAAAAATACCAATTATCTGCCCTTTTCCATGCCAGAAATCCGGTTGTAAGCCAGCCTGCGCTATTTTTGTCTTTTATACTGTCTCGCTCAACCAATGCCCAAAACACAGGCCGCATCCGCTCAAACCATCGTCAGGATTGGCGCAGGCGTTACCGATAAGGCCGTTCTCTCCAAAGCACAGAAAGAATTTAACCGGCTGACCAAAAAAATCGAGACGCTGGAAAACGAAACGGTCAAACTCCGCGAAACCGGCCAGAAACTCCAAACCCGAATCCAGGCCGAACTCCGGCCATTGGTGAAAAAGCACGAAGCCCTGCTGGTTGACATGGTGAAACTCCTCGACCGGATGCACCCCGCCAAAGGACTGACCAAACCGCAACGTACCAAAGTTGCCCATATCATTCGGGAGATAGCCTTTGGTTTGATTGACAACGGCCATGACGACCTCAAGGCCATCTACGACAGATACGACGAGCAGGGTTTTGAGGCCGCCAACGAAGAAGCCGAACAAGCCTCCGCCGAGCAGATGAAACAAATGATGGGCGCAATGTTTGGGATCGACTTTGACGACGATGCCGACGTGAGTACACCCGAAAAACTGAACGCCTACCTGCGCGAGAAAATGCAGGCGCAACACGAAGCGCAGGAACGGGAGTGGCAGAAACGAACCGAAAAACGAGCGCAAAAAACGAAGACTGCGAAACAACAGGCACTTGACGAAAAGCGCGAAACCGAAGCCCGCAACATCACCAAAGCCGTCAGAACGCTGTATATGGACCTGGTGAAGGCATTTCACCCCGACCGAGAACCCGACGAAACCGAAAAAGTCCGCAAAACCGAGGTCATGCAGCGCGTCACTGCCGCCTACGAAAGCAGCGACCTGCTGGCCCTGCTCAAATTGCAGTTGGAGTTTAATCGCATTGACCAGAACCACCTCGAAAACTTGGCCGACGAGCAACTTAAGTACTACAATAAAATCCTGCGCGAGCAGGTGCAGGAACTCGAAGCCGAACAGTTTCAGGAACAACAGCGCGTTGGAAGCATGCTGGGCGGGGGCGGATTTATGCTGTCAACCTACGGCTTGGAATTTCGGCTCAACCAAAGCATAGCCGGGGTAAAAGAACAGATTAAGCAACTCAAAGACGATCTGTATTTGCTGACCGATGTGGATATGCTCAAAAGCTGGTTACGCAGCTACCGGATTGAAAGATAGTGTATGGTTTTCGGTTTTCGGGGCTGACACGGAAGTACCGTAGCCAGATGACCCCGAAAACTGAATACAGAAAACCGTCACCCCACTAACCAAATCCGGTCGGCTTCGGCTCCCTGCTCGGTCCATTCAACCAATACCCGCTGCGATTCGAGCGTGTTGACGCGCTGCCCGGTGTAGTCGGGCCGGATGGGCAGGTCACGGTTGTACCGGCGGTCAACCAGCACCAGCAATTCAACCTTGCGGGGCCGCCCAAAGGCCGTCATCGCATCAAGGGCGGCCCGCACCATGCGGCCCGTTGCCAGCACATCGTCAATCAGAATTACCCGTTTGTTTTCGATCAGAAACGGTACGCTGGTGGTGCTGGGTTTCAGGGGCGAATCGCGTCGGCGGAAGTCATCGCGGTAGAATGTGGCATCTAACTGACCCAGCGGTACGGCGTAGCCGAGCGTCCGGGCTAATTCACGGGCAATGCGGTCGGCAAAGAAAACCCCGCGTGGCTGCATCCCAATCAGCACCGAATCGGCAAAATCACCGTGATTTTCAATCAGTTCCTGCGCTAAGCGGCTGATAACGATTTCAAGAAGCGGGCTACTTAGAATCAGGCGTTGTTGGTTCATGTTACAAAAGTCGAAAGTCGCAGGTCAAAAGTCAAAAGTCGGCTGACGCACGAGTACTGACGCGCAAGCCGACTTTTGACTTTTGACCTGCGACTTTCGACCTTTGACTTTTAACTTTCGACTGTCGACTATCGACCTTTGCAGTATGAAATTTTTAATCGCCGGTCTCGGCAATATCGGGCCAGAATACGCCTTCACGCGGCACAACGCCGGTTTTATGGTTTTAGACCGCCTGGCGGCTCAGTATGATTTCAGCTTTGCCATGACTCGCTTGGCCTACACCGCCAAATTACAACACAAAGGCAAGCAGTTATTTTTTGTGAAACCCACCACGTTCATGAACCTGAGCGGGCGGGCGGTGGCCTACTACCTGAACCAGGAAAAAATCCCGGTCGAGAACCTGCTCATCATCACCGACGATAAAGACATCAGCTTTGGCAAACTCCGGCTGAAACCCAAAGGCTCACCGGGCGGGCATAACGGTCTGAAAAGTATTGATGAAGTGCTGGCAACCCAGGAATACGCCCGGTTGCGGTTCGGCATCGGCAGTGAATTTTCGCGGGGTAGACAGGTTGATTTCGTGCTGGGGCAGTTTCCCGAAGACGAACTGATTCAACTACCCGCCATTCTTGACCGGGCGGGTGATGCCGTACTGAGTTTTTGCACTATGGGCATACAACACGCCATGAATAATTTTAACCAATAGTATAATTTTTAAAAGAATTTTGTAATTCGTCAATATAAGAACGTTTATAAAGTATTCCAGACAGATACAAACTATAATTCTGTTTACTGGTCAAATAAAGTCAAAATACCTTGTTTTTATTCAGAAAACAGGATAAAAATCGGAATAAAATTCTGAACCGACCCTATATTGCTCTTGCACTTTGCAAACTTTTACGGGCCGGGCGGGGTTCTGTATATGAAACAAAAATTGAATAAAACTATGAAATCGCGTGTTATCTTTGCGTCGTTGATTCTTGGATTAGGATTGATGACAAGTAAGGCAAGCGCGGCTACCACCATCAGTGATGATAGCCCGGCTGCCAGTAAATCGGCAGTGGCAACAATGCTCGTTAATGGTTCCGAAAAGCAGTTCACTTCATTCATGGAGCAGAAAGCCAGCCGAACCGCCCGCAAAACCGAATGGCAGCGCGTTGTGAATGTGGTGTCGCTGTATGACACCAATCCGGTTGCCCTGCTGAGTTTGTCAGCCGCCGACCGCAACGTGTTTAACGATTCGGCCATTGCCTTAAACAAACAATTGGTTCGCAAAACCGATAGTGCCGAAACGCTCCGTTGGGCTGCACAAGTTGATTACACCGTTCGGATAATTAACTTTCTCTGGAACGCCAATCAATCAGCAAGCGAACTCGCTGAAACAGAATAAATTAAAATCTGATTTATTCTGCCAGAGTTTTGAACAGAATTAAGTAGAAGTTAGTTTTTAGAGTAGAAAAGGTTAAGGGTTTAGGAATAGTCAGTATAATGCCTCCCGCACAGATCGGGAGGCATTATCTTTTTGTGGAAGTTTGATTAAACAAAATGGGTGTTTTCTGATGACCATTCGCCATTAGAAAACACCCATTTTGTGCATCTACTGCACACTTTGACCTTCTGTTAGTAGCTTCACACACTGCGTCACGGCCCGGGGCGGTGGCAAACGTTAGCGTACTTCGGGCAGCACCGCCGGGTCAAGTAATAATTGCGCCGGGTTGATACGTGCGCCGTGCCACCGAACGCCGAGGTGCAGGTGCGCGCCCGTAACGCGGCCCGTCTCCCCAATTTCGCCAATAGTTTCGCCTTTCTTAACCGTTTGCCCCGGTTTCACGCCGAGTGCTTTCAGGTGAAAATACTCGCTGACCAAGCCGTTGCCGTGCGTAACAAACACGGCGTTGCCACTGTAAAAATGGTCGGCAGCTACCATAACCCGCCCGTTACCCACACTCAATGCATTGCCCGTTATGGGGTAATCTATGCCGGTGTGCCGGTCGCGGGGTTGGCCGTTAAAGGTGCGGCAGGCACCAAAATTCCCTTCGCTTTTTGGCAGCGGAGTGGCTGGTTTGCCGAGCGGGAGGTCAAAAACAGCCGGTCGTTCGTTTTTCTGATACGCCAGCATCGGCTTCAGTTGAGTCGCTTCGCGGGTGGCGCGGACCCTGTTTGCCGGTGATACGGTGATGTACTCGGTCTTCGGAAAATTGTCGAAATTTTCTTTTTCACAGGCCCGCATCTGCACAGTTAGCTTGGCGGTTTCGAGCTTGCCGCCCGTTGTCCGGCGCGAAATTGTGTAGGTTCCGGGCTTTTTTTCCATGTCAACCGGGTAGTAGCAGGTTCCGTTTACGGCGGCCCAGGCCCGCGTTTCAAAACTGCACCGTTGGCAATTGCCGGCCCACCGCGCCACTTCACCTTGCCCAATGGTTACGGTTCGGGCCGTTTTTTTGCTCTGAGCCAATGCTGCCGATACCGCCCAAGAGCAGATAATGACAATGAGGAGTATGAGTCTATTTTTCATATTGGATTGCGTCTGTTTGTTCAGTACCCCAACGCCCTACTGTCAGGAAGGTTTATAAATCTTAGGCTGCACCACTGCCCTCCTTTCTTGCGCTCTTTGTACAAAAACTCTTTGGCTGTTCCTGTGAGGAAACCATTCTTTCAGTTGTCTTCGGCCAGTCGAGACCGCTTCGGCACGAATTTGGCGGGTTTTACAGATGAGTAAAAACAGGTGAGTAAAAGTCAATCACGAAAGCAACCCTTCTTTGTTTATCTTTGTAAGACTGTGGCGCTCACCGTAGCCAATCTCCGTATTCGAATGACCTCTTCATTTTGCGTCAGGCATTTTTATCTATTGCTTTTTTGTAGTTGCTATTGCCTTTCGGCCTGGGCGCAAACCCCGTTTACCGTTAGCGGGCGGGTGCTGGATGCCCGGTCGGGCGAGCCGGTGCCGTTTGCCAATGTTGCCTTGTTGGGCAGACCCGTTGGCACCATCACCGACGATAAAGGTCAGTTCTCGCTGATTACCAAAAAGCTGACCGACTCGCTGGCCGTGAGTAGCTTGGGATTTGCCCCCAAAACGCAATTCATCAACAAAACGCTGCTGAAACAGACCGTTGAGATTCGGCTCGAACAGGGGGGCGTGGTCTTGCAGGAAGTGCGAGTCAGAGCGGGCGAAAATCCGGCCTACCGGGTGTTGCGGCAGATTTGGCAGCACCGCCCCGAGAACGACTATGGTCGGCTACCCGCCTATGAATACGACAGCTATACCAAAACCGACATCGCCATGCGCCCCGCCATTCGCGGAAACGGTAAGTCGGGCTGGCTGGGCCGATTGAGCAAACAGGTATCACTCACCGACTCGGTCATTGACGAGACGGGTCGCCGACTGTTGCCGTTGCTGTTTTCGGAGGCCGTTTCGCACTTTTTTTATTTAGCCACGCCCCTCCGCAAGCACGAAGAAATCCTGAAAACCCGCGTGCAGGGTGTAGGTGTTCAGGATGCCGAGGTTATCTCGCAGGTACTGGGGAACAGCACGTTGCATGAGTTCAATTTTTATCACAATTACCTGTCGCTCTTCGGCAAAGATTTTGCTTCGCCCATCGGCGATAACGCCCGCACCTGGTACGAATACTTCATTGCCGATACCGTCAGCGTTGGTGACCGAATCTGCTACGCTATTGATTTTGATCCGAAGCATGAGCAAGACCTGGCCTTCCGGGGTAAGATGCTGATTGATACCACCAACTACGCCCTGTGCCATATTGAGGTACGGGTGGGCCGCGAAGCCAACCTGAACTTTGTGGAGCAGTTTGCCGTGGAGGCCGATCTGGAACCCGTTACGGACACCACCACTAACAAAAGGCCGGTATCCATGCCGACATCGGTGCGGCTGCTGATTGATATTACCGGCTCGGGCAAGAAAGGCCCGGCCCTCCGCGCCCGGATTGTGGCCCACAACGGCGGTTTTGTGATCAATAAACCCCACAGCCTTAAATTTTATGACCGCCCGGTAATTGTGGCCGACACCGCTCGCCGAACCGACGATCAGTACTGGGCCAATACCCAAAAAACACTCGCCGGTTCTGATTCACTCAACCTCACCGACCGCATGAGCCGCCGACAAATAGATTCGTTGCGGGCCATTCCTGCCGTTAAAACCCTCGAAACCGTTGCCACGATCTTAGCAACGGGTTATATCAAAGCAGGAAAAATTGACATTGGGCCGTATCCGTACACATTGGCCTTCAACTCAATCGAAGGGCTTCGGGTGCAGGCGGGTTTCCGAACCAACGAAAACTTCAGCCGTCGTGTAGTTTTGCGCGGTTACTTGGGCTATGGTTTGAAAGACCACGAATGGAAACAGGGGGGAGCGTTCTCGTATCGGTTGCCAACCCGCGTATGGGCCGTTGTGGGTGCTAATCTTACTTACGACATTGCCCGGCTGGGCCTGACTCCCGAAGCCCTCGGCGGTAATAAACTGTTCTACGCGTTTGCCCGGTTTGGTAAACTTCGGGGGGCTTTTCATCAGCAGTTACATGAAGCGTATGCTCAGTATGAACCTGTGCGCGGAGTAATGCTGACAACCACCCTGAGTACCTGGCGTTTCAGGCCGTATTTCGCCTATCAGTATGATTATCAGCGCGAACCAAATGCACCGCCACGTACCCTGACTGAGTTACAGGACACCCACGCCACGCTCGAAGTGCGTCTGTCGCGCAACGAAAGTTATATCATGGATGGCAATGACCGGATTACGGTGGCAACCAAGCGAACGCCGGTGGTGACGCTACGCTACACACGCGGTTTTCGGGGCCTGAATGGTGATTTTGAGTACAATCGGTTCACGGCGCGGGCGTTTCAGACGTTTAGGGTTGGTATTCTGGGCCGCTCAAATGCCGTGCTGACCGCCGGTTATACACCGAATAAACTACCCGTACCGCTGCTGTTTCCGCACACGGGTAACCCAACATTTTTTTACAGTTCAACGGCCTTTAACCTGATGAATTTCTACGAGTTTGTCAGCGACCGCTATGCGTCGTTACAGGTTCAGCACAGTTTTGAGGGATTGGTTTTTAACCGGATTCCGGGTATTCGTAAATTAGACTGGCGGCCCACGGCCAACATGGGGTTGCTTTTTGGCGGATTGAGTGCCGAAAACCAGTCGTTGATCGTAACCCGGACAACTGTAGATGGCCGCCCACCCGTTAAATTCGGGCATTTAGACCCCGGCAAACCCTACGTCGAAGTCGGTTACGGGATTGATAACATCTTCCACTTCCTGAAAATTGTGGCTGTTCACCGGCTTAATTACCGCGAAGGCGGCTCTGATCTGGGCTATTTTACGGTGAAGGCCTCGGCACAGTTTAGCTTTTGAATGTAGCGCGAACGGTCACTCACCTCCCCCGCTTCCACCCGGCCCTTTCATAATGCCCCGTTCAGAGGTGCGGATGAAGTTCACGATCTCGTCGCGCTCGTTCGAGGGCGGCAGGTCTAACTCGATCTGCGTCAGCGCGTCGGCGTTGTTGAATCCTTTCAAATAAATCAGGCGGTAGATTTCCTGCACCTCGTTAATCTTTTCGTTCGAGAAGCCTCGCCGACGCAACCCAATGGAGTTAATGCCGGTGTAAGACAGTGGTTCGCGGGCGGCTTTGGTAAAGGGTGGTACGTCTTTCCTGACCAACGAACCACCCGAAATCATGGCGTGTGCGCCAATCCGGGTGAACTGCAACACCGAACTTGACCCGCCGATGATGGCCCACTCGCCCATCGAGACGTGACCCGCCATCTGCACATTATTGGTCAGAATACAGTGGTTTCCAATCCGGCAATCGTGGGCAATATGGGCGTAGGCCATAATCAGGCAATCGGCTCCAATTTCGGTTTTCCAGTGTTCTTCGGTTCCCCGGCTAATGGTGGCATACTCCCGAACGGTAGTGTTATCACCGATAAAGGTGCGGGTGTATTCATTGTTGAATTTGAGGTCTTGCGGGATAGACGAGATCACCGCACCGGGGTAAATCTTGCAGTTTCGGCCAATCCGTGAGCCTTCATTAATCACCGCGTGGGAGCCAATCCAGGTTCCTTCGGCAATTTCAACGTCTTTGTGAATCACGGCAAACGGCTCAATCACAACGTTTTGTGCGATTTTTGCCTCCGGGTGTATGTATGCGAGGGGTTGAAGCATTTTTTACAGTGGTTAGTGGCAAGTGGTTAGTGGCAAGTTAAGGCACAGCAGTAACTGACCCCTGATCACTAATCACTGATCACTTTTTTTTAACAAGACTGGCAATCATATCGGCTTCGCAAACGAGTTGGTTGGCTACATAGCCGCGTCCCTGCATTTTAACGATACCGCGTTTCATGGGCGACGTAAATTCACAGCGCAGAATCAGGGTGTCGCCCGGAACCACGTTGCGCCGGAACCGGCAATTTTCGATACCAACCAGAAACGGCCAGTAATTTTCGGGGTCAGGCACCGTACTCAGCACCAGAATTCCGCCGGTTTGGGCCATCGCTTCTAACTGCATCACGCCCGGCATGACGGGGTTTCCCGGAAAATGACCCGGAAAATAATTTTCGTTGGCCGTTACGTTTTTTATGCCAATCACGCTCTGCCCGTCTAAGGCAATGATTTTATCAATCATCTGAAACGGGTATCGGTGCGGCAAAAGCGTATAGACCTGCCCAATATCCATCACCGGCGGTTGCAGCGGGTCATATTGCGGGGTTTGGTTCTGCGCTTTTTTCTGGATTTGCTTCTTGATTTTTTTGGCAAAGGCCACATTAGCCGCGTGGCCGGGCCGGGCGGCCAGCACCTGCGCCTTGATGGGCCTGCCGACCAGGGCCAAATCGCCAATCAGGTCGAGCAGCTTGTGGCGGGCCATCTCGTTGGGGTAATGCAGTTCGAGATTATTTAAGATACCGCCTTCCTTATTGACACTCACTTTGGGCTTTTTGAGCAGGTCAGCCAAGTAATCTAATTCGCCCTCTTTCACCTCCCGGTCAACAATCACGATGGCGTTGGTGAGGTCTCCGCCTTTAATCAGGTTCTGCTTGTATAGCATTTCGAATTCGTGCAGAAACACAAACGTGCGGCAGTTGGCTATTTCTTCGGGGAATAACCGAATATCATTCAGATAAGCGTGTTGGCTGTGAATAACCCGTGAATTATAGTCCACCATCACCGTCAGCCGGTAGTCATTCAGGGGTAGGGCCGCAATTTCTATGGCCTTTTCAGGATTTTCGTAGTGGACATATTCCGAGATTTCGTAGTAATTCCGGGCCATGTTCTGCTCGTCCAGCCCGGCTTCGCGCAGGGCGTTCACAAACTGCATCGAAGAGCCGTCCATAATCGGCGGCTCCGGCCCATCGAGCTGAATGAGCACGTTATCAATCTGCAAACCGACCAAAGCCGCCAGCGTATGCTCAACGGTATTTACCCGGGCTTCGCCCTGCTCGATGGTCGTACCGCGCGACAGGTCAACGACAAAATCCACGTCGGCATCTACCGTTGGCTGACCGGGCAGGTCAACGCGCTGAAATTTATAGCCATGACCGGCAGGGGCGGGCAGGAAGGTCATCGTGGCCGACACGCCCGTGTGCAATCCTACGCCCGATACCGACACGGATTTCTGAATAGTCTGTTGTTTGGTGTTCATTGGCTTTAGGAAGTGGTTAGTAGTCAATGGCAGGTAATTAATTTTCTTCGGCGAAGCATTTGCCCCTCACTGCTTATCACTGACTGCTTTTTTTTCAAGTTCATCTACCCGCCGTTCGAGTTGGGGCAATCGTTTGAATACCACCTGCGAACGGACATTATCGGCCAGGTCAAAGGCGTGGGAACCATTCAGCGATTTCCCTTCCTGTTTCACCGATTTACCCACGCCCGACTGCGCCCCGACGTTGGTGCGGTTGGCAATGGTGAGGTGGCCGCCGAAGCCAACCTGCCCGCCGATAACGCAATTATCACCGATTTTGGTTGAGCCGGCAATTCCGGTTTGCGCAGCAATCACGGTATTGCGGCCAATTTCGACGTTATGCCCGATCTGAATCAGGTTATCTAACTTGGCTCCCTGCCGGATAATGGTCGAGCCGAGCGTGGCGCAATCGATGGTGCTGCCGGAGCCAACGTTCACAAAATCTTCGAGAATAACGTTTCCCAACTGCGGAATGGTTTTGTAGGTGCCATCGGCCTGCGGGGCAAAGCCGAAGCCTTCGCTGCCAATCACGGCGTTGGGGTGAATTGTGCAAAACTGACCCACTACGCAGTCGTCCAATACCCGTGCGCCGGGATGAACAACCGTGCCATCGCCGAGGGCAACGTTATTGCCGATGTAAGCCTGTGGATAAATCTTGACGTTTTTTCCAATCCGGCAATTACGCCCGATGTAGGAGAATGCTCCCCGGTAGCCGCCCTCGCCGATGTGGGTTCCCTCACCGATACTGGATGGTTGCTCTGTACCGATGCGCGAGGCACTGTTGAGCCGGCTGTATTCTTCGAGCAGTTGGGCAAAGGCAGAATAGGAGTTTTCTACCAAAATAAGCGTAGCCGAAACGGGCTGCTTGGGCGTAAAAGAACGGTCAACGATAACGGCAGAAGCTCCCGTTTCGTAGAGAAACGGTTCGTATTTGAGGTTAGCCAGAAACGAAATGCAGCCGGTCTGGGCATCTTCAATTTTTG
Organism: Cytophagales bacterium; assembly: GCA_038230415.1. GTDB lineage: Bacteria > Bacteroidota > Bacteroidia > Cytophagales > Spirosomataceae > JBBRNH01. Next base: position 87,217 of record JBBRNH010000003.1, read on the forward strand.
CTAATTTGTTGACTATCAACGAATCATCTCCCAGAACATCGCCCGATAGCAGGGCGGCAATTTGTTTAATGGTAAACTCCATATTTCGCGGGTAGCCAAAGAGAAACGCCCGAATTGTTTGCTTATTTTGGCGGCTAAGGTAGCCAACAAATTGCACTATTCGGTTATTTACTGAATTAATTCAACAAAAAACAAACATAATACCGCCTGACAATGTGGCTCAGTGCCTTGATATTCGGCAGGTCAGAGGCATCGGCAATATCAATTACGCGCCCCGACCGGAGTTTAATGCAGATGGCATCGCCCGACGGCAGATAAGCGGCATTCGTGGCCTGCCCCTCCACCCTGAAATACGGCAGTTCGGTGTCGGTCAGGCCCGTTTGCCGGAGCCGGTTGTCAATCTCGGCCAGAAATTCCGGCGCAAACGGCTCGGTCGAAAGCCTGATTTTTAACAGCCGCCGGTTGAGCAGCATCTGACACAGTGCTGACAACACCCGGTCGGGGTGGGTTGTCCAGCGTTTCACGCAGCCCCACACGTCATAATCGTCAAGCTCGGTAAAGGCCTGAATGTAAGAAGGGTTACGTTTAAATTCGTCTAACGAAATATTTTGTTCGAGAAACAGCCGGAACGCCGGTGGCACGGCTACAAACGCATCAGTGCCGTTGGGCTGCTGCATCAGAAACCGCGCCCGGCGCATGATCTGAATCAACATTGTCTCGACGCAGATCGACGTTTTGTGCAGATACACCTGCCAGTACATGATGCGCCGGGCGTTGAGAAAATTCTCGATGCTCAAAATCCCCTTCTCTTCCACCACCAACCGATCGGCCACAATGTCGAGCATTTTAATGATGCGGTCGGCCCCGATAGTGCCTTCGGCCACGCCGGTATAAAAACTGTCGCGGTTGAGGTAATCCATCCGGTCCATGTCTAACTGACTCGAAATGAGTTGGTGAAAGAACGGGCGTTCGTACCCGCCGGCAAACATCCGAATCGCCAGCGAGAGCTGCCCGCCAACCTTTCCGTTGAGTTCGTGCATGAGCAGGAGCGAGATTTCTTCGTGCGGCACATTCTCTAAAATGCAGCACTCCAGCACGTGCGAAAACGGCCCGTGACCAATGTCGTGCAACAAAATGGCGATTTGGGCGGCTTCGCACTCCTCGTCGGTAATGGTGTGGCCTTTGGCACGGAGGGTTTGCATGGCCTGCCCCATCAGGTGCATGGCACCGAGGGCGTGGTGAAACCGGGTGTGCAGTGCGCCGGGATAGACGTATTCAGACAGGCCCAACTGCTTGATGCGCCGGAGCCGCTGAAAATACGGATGCTCGACTAAATCAAAAATCAACTCGCCGGGCAGGGTTATAAACCCATAAACGGGGTCGTTGATGATTTTGCGTTTGTTGGGTGTTGGCATAGTGCAAAGGTATTAGCCCCGCCCGCAATTTGGGTAAGGGCGGTGATGAACGGGTGCCGTTTTTGGGGTAGAATCGGGCCGGTATGCCTATTCTGTCAGAAAATTCAGTAATTTTGGTCTCTCGTTTCTGCATAAGAAATGATGATGGGCTTGTAACTCAGTTGGTTAGAGTGCCTGACTCATCAACGATTGTTCTTTGGCCGAAATGTCAAACGAATCGTCAGCGGTGCTTCGGTCGGGAAACCGGCAGATGAGCAGGGGGTTAATTCAGGGAAACCTTACCAATTACTTCTTAACGCAGTAATTGCTGGCAATCCTGAGCCAAGCCGGGAGAATGGTTATCAACGTACCCCGGAAGGTGCAGAGACTAAGCGGTGAGGAAACCAACCAATAAACCGCTACTAACGCCCCCCACCCTACCGGATAATGCCGAGGGTGATGAGATAGTCCAACTACTTTGGGAAACCAGAGGAAAGTGAATCAGTAAGTCCCAGGTTCGAGCCCTGGCTGGCCCACAGTGAAACCCCTTCTACGCTTCGTGGAGGGGTTTTTTGTTTACTGCTACCTCATTTAATCAACTGCTCAATATGCCAGCGCAAGCCTTTCAGGATGCGAAAAATATCGAATATCTCCTCGTCTGTGCAGGTATAAACGTTGCTGATGGCGTATTCTTTCCCGACTAAGGCCATGAAATACCAACTCCGCCCAATAATGTAGCAGCCGAAAATTGGTTTTTGGTTGTCGTTTAGCTGTTGAGCAGCCAACATCGCAATCAAGGCTTGGCCGCGTGGGTCTCCATCAGGGTCGGTGGCGCGTTTGTATTCAGCCATGCAGAAATAAGGCTTCCTGGGGTTTCGGAAGCCCGTTGCAATCATCCCATCGACCCGGCCCGCCAGAACATAGTCGTCAAATGTTACAGACAATTGCCGTTCCAAGAAATAGGCAAATTTTTTGTTGTCAATGTCAGAAAAGACGATGACTGGACTGATGAGCTTATTTTCCAGTTCTACCTCGTTCCAGTCATCACCGCCGAGTGTTATGTATTTTTGAGCAATATCAGTCAGAAAACGGGTCTGATAATCGTCTACTTCATACTGATACGCCAGTAAGTCGTTTAAGATAGGCAGCGTGTCAACCTGCACCAGGCCAAATGTGTCCTCGATCCGGTCGAGCGTCCATTCCCGAAAGTTGCTTTGAATCATGGCCGTTTTTTGCGTAAAGTTACCACAAACTACAAACATCAATCCCACCTTACGACCCTTAAACCGACTGATACTGGCTTCTTTACATTCGACAGTGGAGTCATGTTTGGCGTTTCCGGGGGGATAATGCCCCGTGCCATCCAATTGATTACATTCGACAGTGGAGTCATGTTTGGCGTGGTGGCAAAACCGCTCTGACAACGCCTGAACCCCGCCGACAAAAACAACCTTTGCACGGGCGCGGTTTTGCCACCGCAGGTTATAGTCATCGCTGGCCCCGGACAAACAAAACCCCCTTCTACGCTTCGTGGAGGGGTTTTTTGTTTGTCCAGGGACAACCCTTATACCCATTCACTGTACCGATGCAGACAGTGGTTGTGCTTGGCAGTCAAAAAACTTTAGCCATATTTATTACCTTAATCGTCCATTAATCATACTAAAGGGCTCATGCCTGCTTACACTACCACAAATAACCCGGCCTGGGTATCGGGTCTCAAATTTGGCTACGCCTACGATGGCAGTACACGCTACCTCGCCGTGCTTGTGTCTCCCCCCCCAATCTGTAACCTTATAGTCAGCTATTAATCAGCCGGGTACGTTGGGCCACTGAAGAAATGACACGTTTTACCTGATTGGAGCCAACCACGCAGTATGCTGATGGTGGCTATGCCCACCGAACCCACTATTTCCTCACCAATCCCGGTGTGGATGGCATTCGGGCCGAACCCGTTACCATCACCCTCCGCAAACAAGGCACCTCGGAAACGATTACCATTACCATTGAGCCCCGAAATGTCGGGCGGAGTGCCACTCTTTGCGGGTAGCCGTGTGCCGCTTTCCAACCGCTTCGACTACCTGACCACCGGCACTAAAACCTTACAGGACTTCTGTGAGGACTACCGTAACGACATGGGTGGTGCGGCTAATCGGGATTCGATTTTGCGCTAATCCAATCGACACGAATTAAGGGTAATGTCGAGAAAAGCGGAAATTTTCGACATCAAGAATGGTATTAACCAGCTATCGCTACCCGACAACTTTCCGCCACCGCATTCCCACCGTGGCAATCACCAGCATGGTGGCCGAACTGACCGGCATCAGGATGGCAGCTACCACCGGCGAGAGGTTGCCGGTCAGGGCGTAAGTCAGGCCCACCACGTTATACAGCAGCGACACGGCGAAACTGACCCGGATCAGCCGCATCCCGAAACGGCAATAGCGCAACATACCGGGCAACTGGTGCAACGCAGAGGCATCCAGAATGGCATCGCTGGCAGGGGTAAACTGAATCGTGTCGTCAGTAACGGCAATGCCTGCGTCAGCCTGTTTCAACGCCCCGGCATCGTTCAGCCCGTCGCCGACCATCAGTACGCGGTGGCCCTGCCGCTGTAACTCCCGAACCCGGTCGAGTTTTTGCTGCGGCTGGCAGTCAAACGTCATGTTGTCGGCGGCAAACCAGCGGGCCAGTTCGGGCCGGGCCAGTTCGGGCCGGACGGTGTCGTTGTCGCCCGACAGCAGGTACAGCGTATGCGTGAACCGGAGTTCGTCAAAGAGCGCGTCGAGGCCGGGGCGGAATTGGTTCGGGAAGGCAAACAGACCCCGGTAGTGCGGCCCGATGCTGATATGGACGACCGCACCGCCCAATACCGGGTCAGAAACGGGCGGGGCATCAGCCGCCCACGAGCGCACAAACGAAGCCGACCCGACCTTGACGATCCAGCCGTCTGCGATGCCCTGAATGCCCTGACCCGGCACTTCCGTGAACCTCTCGACCGGCACCGGCAGGGCATTCGCCAGATACGTGGTCAGTCGGCGGCTGAGGGGGTGGGCCGATTGCCGAACCAGCGACAGCACCAACGAGCGTTCGTAATCGGTGAGGGGCTGGGCAAACGATTCGCCGATGGTAGTTTGGGTAGTGGTGAGCGTGCCGGTTTTGTCGAAAACAATGGTGTCGCAACCGGCCATCTGCTCGATAACAGCCGCATTCTTGAGGTACAGTTTCTGCTGACTCAGCCGCCGGAGACCATTGCCCAGCGCGAACGGATACGACAGCGACAACGCGCAGGGACAGGCCACGATCAGCACCGCCGTAAACGCATTGACCGCCCGCGCCGGGTCATAGACGCACCAATACGCCCCCGCGCCGATAGCTAACGCAATGACAATCAGCGTGAAATACTTACCAATTACATCGGCGAAGATGCGAATGCGGGAGGTATTACCCTTACTGAACGCATCGTTGTTCCAGAGTTGAGTCAGGTAGCTTTGCGCCGTTTCGCGTACCACTTCCAATTCGATAGCCCCGCCCAACTGCCGCCCGCCCGCGTAAAGCAACGCACCCGGCTCCCGGTTTTCCGGGGCCGATTCGCCCGTAACGAAACTGTAATCTATCTGCGCGTTGCCGCTGTACAGCAGCCCGTCGGCAGGAATCAGTTCGTGGTTGCGAACCCGGATACGGTCGCCTTTGCGGAGTTGCGCCACCGGAATCGGGGTTTCGCTGCCGCCTTTCAGCAGCGTTACGGCGAGGGGAAAATAGGCTTTGTAATCCCGGTCGGACGACAGAAAGGCATGGGTCTGTTGCTGGAACCATTTCCCGCATAACAGGAAGAAAATCAGGCCCGTCAGTGAGTCGAAATAACCCGCGCCGTTCAGGAACAGTACGGCGTAGGTTCCCCGAAAAAAAGCCACCAAAATACCCAGCAATATGGGCAGGTCGATATTGACCAGACCCTTTTTCAGGCTCGTCCAGATCGACCCGAAGTAGCCCGACGCGGAGTAGAACACGACCGGAATCGCCAGCCCGATGTTGAGCATCCCGAACACGCGCCGAAACGCCGAATCGTCGAGGCCGAGGTATTCGGGAAAACTAAACAGCATGATGTTGGCCGCGCAGAATCCCGCCACCGCCAGCCGGTAGAGCAGCGGGCGGGGCGACGGTTTCGTTGGTTGGGCTGACTCGTCGCCCGAACCGTCGGGCCGCCCGCTAATCAGTGGTTCGTAGCCGATGGAACTGAGCAGTTCAACCACCTGCCGGAGCGTAAGCTGGTCGGGGCGGTAGGTGAGGTGAACCTGTTTTTTGAGAAAATCAACCCGCGACGGGCCGATGCCGGGGTGAATCCGGTAGAGGTGTTCGAGCAGCCAAAGGCACGAGCTACAATGAATGGCGGGGATATAAAACGTGACCGTCGCGGCTGTTTCGCTGCTGAAATCAAGCAATTGCGCCACAATGTCGGGATGATCCAGAAAATCGAGTCGGGTTCGGGCCGACGCTTCGGCGCTCGGTCGGGTTCGGTCCGACGCTTCGGCGCTGCGTTCAGTCGGGTTCGGCCCGACGCTTCGGCGTTCAGTCCTGCCAGGCCGGGTGCGTTCGTCGGCGGGCAGGATGGCGTAGTACTGGCAAAGCTCGTGCTGATTCAGGATGGTATAGACGGTTTTGCAGCCTTCGCAGCAAAAATGCCGGTCGTCGTGCCGAATGTCGTCGTACCGGCCGGTCCGCCGGTGCGGCACCGGTTCGGTGCAGTCGTCGCCACAGTGGTAGCAGTGGGTGGGTGAACTCGTTGCCGCAGTCATATCGCCTGATTTTCGGGCAAGTTCGCTGCCAATTTCCCGGCGCGGTATGAGCAGAATCAGCCGTTGACCTGATTTGGCTCACCAGTTGCCCCGGCGCAGTTTGTCGGGCTGCATAACCTGAATGCCACCCGTTGCGGCCACCGAGATCAGGCCATCGTGTTTGAACTCGCTCAGGATGCGGATCAGCGACTCGGTAGCCGTGCCGACGATAGCCGCCAGATCATCGCGCGAAAGCTGAATCGGCTCGTCGGGTTGTGTTGGTTCGCGGGGGTGGTCGTGCAGGCGCAGCAGCGTGTCGGCCACCCGACGGCGGAGCGACGCGTAGGCCATGCCCAGCAACTGGGTTTCGCGCTCGCCCACCTGACCGGCCAGCAACTTGATAAACTGACTGCTCACCGCCGGATTCACCAGCAGTAGTTGCCGGAAATCGTCCTGCGGGATATAGATCAACTCGGCATCGGCCACCGTCACGGCGGAGTCGGTGTAGGGCTGGTGGTCGAGCAGGGCGAAATAACCAAAAAAGTCGCCCGCCTGGTAGAGACCCGTGATGAGTTCTTTGCCATCGGCGGTGACGCGGATGGTCTTGACGGTGCCGGTTTTAAGAAAGTACAACCGGGTTGGTTCGTCGCCTTCAGAATACACGTATTGTTTTTTGCGAACGGCGTGGGTCTTGCGGTCTGCCGACAGGTTCAGCCCGGAGCCGCCCCGGAGGGCATCGTCCAAAAACTGCCCCAGCCCGTCCTGCCGCAGATCATACTCGGAGCGGGGTGGTCGTGTCGGTTCCGGTGCCGCCGGTTCGGTATGTTTTGCCCGCTTCAGCCGCCCGTCAATGGCCGAGAGCAGTTCCGACTCGTCGAAGGGTTTAGTCAGGTAATCATCGGCTCCTAAGTCCATGCCTTTGCGGAAGTCGCTGCGCTCGATTTTGGCACTCAGAAAAATAAACGGGATGCCCGATAGCTGCGGGTTGGTGTTGAAAATGTGCAGCACCCCAAATCCATCCAGCACCGGCATCATAATATCACAGATCACTAAGTCGGGCCGGTTTTCGAGGGCTTTTTCGACCCCGGTTTTACCGTTTTCGGCGGTGTGCACCGTGTAGCCGGTCAGGGTCAGAATCTCGGCGGTGTTTTCGCGGATCACCTCGTTGTCTTCAATCAGCAGGATGGTGTTCATCGCAGGGGAGGGTTAGGGTAACGGTGGTGCCTTTATCCAGCACACTTTGCAGTGACACCCTGCCGCCCATCAACGCCACGTAGCGGCCCACGATGTGCAGCCCCAAACCCGTTCCGGCAATGTTGCCCACGTTTCTGGCCCGAAAAAACCGCTCGAACAAATGCACCTGCTCGTCGGGCGGGATGCCCACGCCCCAATCCTGCACCGTGAGCGTCAGTTCTCCGCTGGTGCAACTGCCGCCGATGGTCACCACCGACCCCGGCCCGGAATATTTGATGGCGTTGGTGAGCAGGTTGAGCAGGATTTTCCGCAGCAGCGATGGGTCGAGCCAACCGTGGCCGGGCCAGGCCGGAGACAGGGCCGGGAGCTGATTTCCGATCCGCTGACCCGGTTTGAGCATCGGCTGCATATCGGCCACGGTTTCGTTCACGAGTTGCGCCACGTTGACCATCACCGGGTGCGGGGCAACCTTCCCGGCCTCGATCATCCCGACCGACAGAAACTCCTCCAGAATATCGTTTAGCTGATTGACCGAGGCCCGGATGTGGTCGAGGTGCTTTTGGCGTTTAGCCTGTTGGTCGTTGCCGATGTACTTTTCAATCAGGGTGGCCGAAGTCTGCAATACCGTCAGCGGGGTGCGAAACTCGTGGGAGGCCATCGACACAAACCGCGATTTCAACTCACCTAACCGTTGCTCGGCGGCTAAGGCTTTCGTGAGTTCTTCTTTAGACCGTTCCAACTGGTCGAGGGTGATCATCAGGGCGTTGGTGCGGTCGGCTATTTTCTGCTCCAGATCGGCGTTGAGCCGCTGGATAGCATCCCGATGGGCCAGCAGTTGCTGTTCGGCGGCTTTCTTCAGGCTGATGTCAATGATGTAGGCAACGGCGTACAGTTCGTCTTCGAGCCGAAAATGGCTCAGGCTGATCTCGATGGGAAACACCGACCCGTCTTTTCGCCGGGCGTGCAGATCCCGATTTCGGCCCATTTCCCGCACCTGTGGGTTTTGGTTGAACGACTCCCGCAGTTCTTTATGGTAATGGCTCACGGCCATCGGCACCAAATCCTCAATGCCCAATCCGATCAACTCACCGGATTCATAGCCGAGTAACTGGGTTGCCAGATGATTGGCCGACATCACCCGGCCCGATTGGTCACAGACCACGATGCCGACGGTGGCGTAGGAGAAAATGGCTTCGTAGCGCCGGACGCTGTGGTCGAGGTCGCGCTCGGTCTGGTGGAGCCGCCCCTGGTCAATGAGCCGGACGAGGGCGTAGGGTTTGTTATTGTTGGTGAAGGCACTGAAAATAACCTGCCCCCAAAAGGTTTGCCCGTCCTGCCGCCCGATTTGGGTAGTTTCTTCGTGCTGCCCGGCCCGGATAATCCGGGCAATCAGATTGCTGCGGTGTTCGTCGGCCAGCGGCTCGGCCCGCACCGAACGCGACCGGACGGGATCGGCCAGCATTGCCTGCTCTGAATCGAAACCCAGCAGCCGCACCCCCGCCTGATTGACCCGCACAAACTGCCCGCTGCCGAGGTCATAGATGCCGATGAAGTCGTCGCTCTTCTCAAACAGCAGGTTGGTGAGTGGATTGGTGAGGAGTTCGTTGAGCATCTGGTAAACTACGGGCATAATCGGGTAGTAAGCCAGTGGCTCAGGTTAAGTTCTTGATAATCCGACAGAACGGGCCGCTGCCGGTGGGGTCTTTGGGGCAACAATCAGGGCCAGACCTGACCCGCATCAGTTTAGCGAACCCGCCACCAAACCACCTTTGCGGCTGTTGGGTTACCCCGGCCAAACCGCTTGTGCTATGAACACTGATGACCCCAAGCCGCTTCTGCTCACTGCCCGGTCGGCGGTGTTGCTGATTTTTTTCATGCCCCCCGAACTCACCAACCGGCTTCAGCGGGCAAACCTGATCGGGCTGGCCGATGCTGTTCAGACCCAATTGGGCAGTTTGGTGCGGGTGCTTCGCATTGATGAGGTCACGCACCCGGAGGTAGTGCAGAGTTTTGCCATCACTCAAACGCCCGCCTTTGTACTGCTCCGGCGCGGGGTTGAGCTGTGGCGGCAGCAGGGATTATCCGATGAAACTACCTTAGTCGGGCTGATTCGGGAATTATTGGCAGCAAACCCGGTTAAAAATCAGTTACCGACCTGATGAATGTCATGGTTTGGCCGGGCGGGCAGGTGTTCCTTTGCGGTGGCTTAGTCGGTCAAACAGCCTTGATTACACCCGAAACCCCTAACGCTAACCCACCGATGACCATCGCCTTTTTTAGTTGCCATCCCTACGAACAGCCGTTTCTGGAAGCGGCCAATCAGAATGACCGGCACCAACTGCGGTTTCTGCCCCAGTCTCTCACTCCCGACACGGTATCGCTGGCGGCTGGTTGCCAGGCGGTGTGTGTGTTTGTCAACGATCAACTGACCCGGCCCGTGTTGCAGGGGCTGGCCGGTCTGGGTATCGGGCTGGTGGCTCTGCGCTGCACCGGCTACAATCAGGTTGACATTCTGGCCGCCCGCGAACTGGGCATTCGGGTGTTGCGCGTACCGGCCTACTCGCCCCACGCCGTAGCCGAACACGCCGTGGCCCTGCTGCTGTCGCTCAATCGCAAGACGTATTTAGCCTACCAGCGCACGAGTCAGCATAACTTCACGCTCAACGGGCTGATGGGATTCGATCTGTATGGCAAGCGGGTCGGGGTGATCGGCACGGGTAAAATCGGCGCGGCCTTTGCCCGGATCATGCTTGGTTTCGGTTGCCACGTGCTGGCGCATGACAAGGTGCAGTCGGCGGTGTTGCAACAGCTTGGCGTTGCGTTTGTGCCGTTGGATGAACTGTTGGAAAAATCCGATGTGGTCTCCCTGCATTGCCCGCTGCTGCCCGAAACCCATCACCTCATCAACGCGCCCGCGCTGGCCCGGATGAAGTCCGGTGCCATACTGATCAACACCAGTCGGGGCGGTCTGCTCGATACGCCCGCCGTGCTGACGGCACTGCAAACCGGCCAACTCGGTGCGCTGGGGGTGGATGTCTATGAACTCGAAGACGAATTCTTTTTTGCCGACTGGTCTGCCCAATTCCTGCCCGATGCGGATCTGGCCGTGCTGACGCACCTGCCAAACGTGCTGGTGACGGCGCATCAGGGCTTCTTTACCCGTGAAGCCATGGAGCAGATCGCCCGCACGACGCTCAACAACCTGACCTTTCTGGAGCAAAATCAAGTACCTCACGATAATAGCCTACTCGTCTAATTTTATGAAACTCACGTTAAGACCCGTTGATGTCCCGTTTATGGTTGGCGATCTGGTTTGGGTGGCCCAACCCTGCGGGGATACCAACCCGCAGCCCTACTTCCAGGGACAGATTATGCAGATTATCCTCGACGGTAGCCTGAAACACACCACCGTGATCCGGCAGCGGCAGGAAAACCATGAGCTGCTCATCAGCAGTGCCGTCTATGACCTAAAACCCGTCGGCGATCACGAAGGTGTACCGCGAATCAGTGTGGACATTGAATTATTCACCACCATAAAAACGCTGTTTGCCACTAAAGAAGAACTGCTGGCGAGCCAGTCACAGCCGACTGCTGCCGGCTGAGTCGGCATCATCCGGCCACTCGATAAGGCTAACAGTTTGGTAATGAGCGTGGTGAGGCCATTGACCCGGCCCCGATCCTGACCGCCAACATCGAGGAACCATTGCCCGATCTCCGGCAAACCTGTACGCGCGTTATCGTGACGCACAACAGGGGTCAGGCCACCCGCATCAGCGACAAAACGGCGTTTTCAACCTCGGCTATGTCGTTGACTATAGCGACACCAAACAACGCTTCGGGCAACCCCACGAAGCGGAAACGCAGCGGTATTCGGCGGGAAAATTTGGGTGAACGGTCAGCCTATTCCGGGTACGTTCGTGACCTTAACAAGAATCAGGTCGGCGACTGATTCCTGTCAGGTTAGAACAAATTTGTAGCTGGTAGTTTTGTGCCGGTATCAATCAAAAACAACGCTGACATGAGAAAAGTGATCGTGGCCGAATATGTGTCATTGGATGGCATGATGGATAATCCGGCCTGGACGGGGCCGTACTTCGATGAGGAACTGGGAACGCTGCAACATGAGCTGTTAATGGCGAGCGATGCCCTGTTGCTGGGCCGTCTGACGTATGAAGGGTTTGCCGGAGCCTGGCCGTCGATGACCGACGAAACCGGGTTTGCCGACCGCATGAACAGCCTACCCAAATTTGTGGCCTCAACAACGCTGGAGAAAGCCGACTGGAATGCCAGCATAATTCAGGGGCAGGTTACCGAAGCAGTGGCCCGACTAAAACAACAGCCCGGTCAGCATATCCTGATTTACGGCAGTGGCGAACTGGTGCAGACTCTCATGCAGGATAACCTCATTGATGAATACCGGCTGATGGTATTTCCGGTTGTGCTGGGCCGGGGCAAGCGGTTCTTCAAAGATGGCAGCGATACGTCTTTGCTATTGGTAGATACCAAAATGACCGGTTCCGGTGTCGCTGTTCTCACCTATAAGCCAGTCGAACGACGATAAAATCACCGTCAGGGGGGTCGGTACTGACAACAATCAGCTTCCCGACTGACGGGTGTCATAGATTGGCCGGGGCCAATGTCTTCCCTTTGTGGCAGGATAAACCTCTACACGATGAAGACGATCTTAGTGCCGACCGATTTAAGTGAATTAGCCAACAACGCCCTTCACGTAGCCGTTGACATTGCCCGTACCGACGATGCCGAGATTCTGCTGGTGCATTACCTGCCCTTTTCGATAGCCACGGCCAGCACCGCCGAGGGGTCAATACAACTTGCCAGCTACCTCAACGAGCAGGAAGAAGACGACAAAATAGCCTTACAGCAAGTCGTTGATGACCCGGCCTTCCACGATGTTCGCATCGTTCCGATTACGTGCCGGGATGCGGGTGGGGTTTACGAAGCCATGACCGAGCGGGGCGCGGATTTGATCGTGTTGGGAACGCACGGCACGTCTGGCTGGGACGAGTTGATGTTCGGTTCCAACGCCGAACACATCGTTCGGCACGCGCACTGCCCGGTGCTGGTACTGAAAGGGGCCATCACTACGTTTGACCCAAAAAATCCGGTTGTGGCTATTGACATGGACGAAGTGCTGAAAACCAACTGGCCCGCTTATCCCTTCAACGCAGCGGGCAAGGGACTGAGGCAGTTTGTTTATATCAGCACACCCACCGATGCCTTAGCCGACGAAGGAGTCACGGCCTGGATGCAGGAACTGGCGCAGCAAAATGGCATTGCCGATTACGAATTTCACGTCCGCCACGCCCGCACGGTGGAGAATGGTATCCTGAACTATGCCCATGAGCGTGAGGCCGACTTAATTGTACTCTTCACCCACGGGCGCACCGGCCTGAACCACCTCTTGCAGGGCAGCGTGGCCGAAGATGTGCTGAATCACGCGCCCGTGCCGGTGCTGATTTTACGAATCAACGAGGACAGCGGCCAGCCGTAACAATCAACGCATTAACCCCAATTCAGTCAATCCACTCAATCAACTCTTTGCGTTATGAAAACCACCATGAAAGCCGCCGTTGCCCGCGTATATGGGCAGCCGTTACAGATTGAACAGGTGCCCGTGCCGACCGTGGTTCCGGGCCGGATTCTGGTTAAAGTCGCGGCCTGCGGGGTGTGCCACACCGACCTCCACGCCATCAACGGCGACTGGCCCGTGCGCGCTACGCTCCCCCTGATTCCGGGACACGAAGGTGTAGGAACGGTGGTGGCGGTCGGGGCCGGGGTGCAGCACGTCAAAGAAGGCGACCGGGTGGGCGTTCCCTGGCTGTTTACGGCCTGCGGCCACTGTACCTACTGTTTGTCGGGTTGGGAAACGCTCTGCGAGTCGCAACAGAACACGGGTTACTCGGTGCCGGGCAGCTTTGCCGAGTACGTCCTGGCCGATCCCAATTACGTGGGGCCGCTGCCGGATGGGTTGTCGTTTCACGAAGCCGCACCCATTGTTTGTGCCGGGGTTACGGTTTATAAAGGCTTGAAAGAAACCGACGTGCGGCCTGGCGAATGGGTCGTGATTTCGGGCATCGGCGGGCTGGGACATCTGGCCGTGCAGTACGCCAAAGCGATGGGGATGCACGTAGCCGCCGTAGATATCAGCCCCGGTAAACTGATTCTGGCAACGGCGGTCGGGGCCGATCTGGTGGTCAACGCCACCACCGAAGACCCGGTTGCTGCCATCCAGAAAGCCATCGGCGGGGCTGCTGGCGTGTTGGTCACGGCTCCGTCGCAACCCGCTTTTGCCCAGGGCGTTGGTATGCTGCGCCGGGGCGGAACACTGTCGTTGGTGGGCTTGCCGCCGGGCGAGTTTGGGTTGAATATCTTCGAGGTCGTGCTGACCCGCAAGACCGTCCGGGGGTCTATCGTCGGCACCCGGCTCGATTTGGCCGAGAGCCTGGCGTTTGCCGCCGAGGGCCGCGTTACGGTGCATTACCGCCGGGAGCCATTGGAGAATATCAACCAGATTTTTGCCGACATGAAAGCCGGGCAGATTGACGGGCGCGTGGTGCTGGACATCAATTAATCGCGATCACCCCGGCCATGAAAAAAATCCTCGTCACCACCGACTTTTCCGTCAACTCGAAGGCGGCTGTGCGTTTCGCCATTCAACTCGCGTCGCAGTCGGATACCGCGCTGACATTTCTGCACGTGCAACATATCATGCGGATGACCTCCTGGAACGAGGCCACCTACGCGGCCTACGAGAAAAGCGAAGTAGCGAAGGCCCATAAAACGCTGACTGATTTTGTGGAATCGGTCTATAAATCGCTGAAAATCAGTCTTGTAACGCATCTGTACGTTATCCAGAATTCGCCGTTTGCCGATAGCACCATCATGGCATACGCCACCGACCATGCTTTCGATTACGTCTGCGTCAGTGCGCGGGGAGCCGGGATGATGGAAAAACTATTCGGTACCACTACGGCCAACCTCATCAACCAATCGGCGGTGCCGGTCATTGCCGTGCCGGGAAATTATCGGGCCGCTAAACTGACTACGGTGCTGTATGCCAGCGATCTGAGCAGCCTCGAACCTCAGCTAAGGCGCGTGGTCAACTTTGCCAAACCAGCCGGGGCTGCCGTTGACCTGTTGCACTTCAGCGCACCCAATGAGCCGGTCACGGACCCCGAAATTATCCGCATGGCTGTTCAGACCTACACCGACTATCCCGTAACGGTGCATCTCAGACCCCGCCATTTTGAGACGGCCCTTACCGACGAGATCGAATCGGTTATCAAGGCCCGAAAACCATCGGTGGTGGTGATGTTCACGACCCAAAACGACGGCTTTTTCAATCGCCTGTTTCTGTCGAGCAACTCCGTTGACTGCTCGTTTCTGACCACGGCTCCGTTGCTGGTATTCAAAAAATCCTGATTGGGTTATGGAGTACTACGCCACCCCGGTTGCTGACGTGGCCCGCTCGCTTGGCACATCGCCAGCGGGACTCAGCCCGGAAACGGTGCAGCAACGGCTGGCCGAGTTTGGCAGTAACCAGATTCAGGATACCAAAACCAAAACCGTTTGGCAGATGCTGTTGCATCAGGTAACGGACGTGATGATTCTGATATTGGTGGCGGCTGCCATCATCTCGGCGGTTGTGGGCGAGTTGAAGTCAGCATACGTTATTGGGGCAATTATTATCCTGAACGCAATCATTGGGTTCGTGCAGGAATACCGGGCCGAAAAAGCGATGGAGGCCCTCAAAAAAATGGCCGCCAACCGGGCGCGGGTACTGCGAAACGGACAAGCTACTGATCTGGACGCGAGTGAGTTGGTGCCGGGAGACGTGACGCTACTCGAAGCCGGAAACATCATCCCCGCCGATGTTCGGTTTGCGGAAGTCCACGCCCTGAAAGTGGATGAATCGTCACTGACGGGCGAATCGGCCAACGTTGAAAAGACCGCCGACGCGCTGCCCGAAGGCGATTACCCGCTCGGCGACCGGCTCAACATGGGCTACAAAGGCACGTTTGTGACCAACGGACGGGCCACCGCTTATGTCGTTGCCACCGGCATGACCACCGAATTAGGCAAGATTGCTACCCTCGTCCAGACCGACGACTCGGCCACGCCCCTGCAAAAACGGCTCGGTACGCTCGGCAAACAGTTGGCGGCAGCGGCTTTGGTCATCTGCCTGATTTTCTTCGGGGTTGGCCTGTTGCGGGGTGAGCCGTGGATGAATTTATTGCTGGTCTCTATCTCGCTGGCCGTAGCCGCCATTCCCGAAGCCCTGCCCGCCGTGGTGACGGTGGCACTGGCCTTAGGCGCGAAACGATTGGTAAAAAGCCACGCGCTGGTGCGAAAACTGGCCGCCGTTGAAACGCTCGGTTCCGTCACTTATATCTGTACCGACAAAACCGGAACGCTGACCATTAACCGGATGACGGTGGAAGAAACGGATGCCTCGCCTGATTTTTCGCTGCCCATTCTTGCCAACGGCGACGCGCTGCTGACCGCGATGGCCCTCAACAACGACGTGACGACCGACAAAGAAGGCAAGCCCCTCGGCGACTCGACCGAGGTGGCCCTGGTGCAGTATGCCGCCGACCGAGATTATGCCCGCACGACGCTCGAAACCCGGTTTCCGCGCATCGCCGAGCTGCCGTTCGATTCGGCCCGCAGGTGCATGACCACCCTACACCAAACCGATCAGGGCGTGCTGGTCATTACCAAAGGAGCCGTTGGGTCGCTGTTCAAACAACTCGCCGATGACCAGCAGCCCGGTGTTCCTGACCTGCGAACCCGCGTGGACGCGCTGGCCGCACAAGGCTTCCGAACGCTGGGCTTTGCCGGAAAACTACTGCCCGAACGGCCCGATACCGTTGACCCCACCACCATCGAAACCGGGCTGAGTTTCATCGGCTTTGTGGGCCTGATGGACCCGCCCCGCCACGAAGCCCGGCAGGCCGTGGCCGAATGTCGGGAGGCTGGTATCGTTACCGTCATGATTACCGGCGACCATAAACTGACCGCCAAAGCCATTGCCGAGACGCTCGGTATCATCAACTCAGAGACTGATCTGGTGCTGACCGGGCCGGAATTGGGCAAGTTGGACGATGCCGCTTTTGCCGACATGGTAGAGCGCGTCCGAGTGTATGCCCGCGTTGATCCGGCCCAGAAGCTACGGATTATCAACGCGTTGCAGGCCCGGCATCAGTTCGTCGCCATGACCGGCGACGGCGTAAACGACGCGCCCGCGCTCAAAAACGCCGACATCGGCGTGGCGATGGGCATCACCGGCACCGAGGTCGCCAAAGAAGCCGCAGCCATGATTCTGCTCGACGATAATTTTGCGACTATCGTGACGGCGGTGAAGCACGGGCGACGGATTTTCGACAACATCATCAAGTTTATCCGCTACATTTTGTCGGGCAATGCGGGCGAGATTTTTGCCATTTTTCTGGCTCCATTTTTTGGTCTGCCCATCCCCCTGCTGGCGATTCATATTCTGTGGATCAATCTCATCACCGACGGACTGCCGGGCCTTGCGCTGGCCTACGAACCCGCCGAGAAAAACACCATGCAACGCCCCCCGATTGACCCGCGCCAGACCATTTTTGCCGATGGTTTGGGCGGTCAGTCGCTACTGGGATTTGTGCTGTGGGTTGGGTTGCTGATTGGGGCTGTCACGATTGGCATTCAGGCGTGGGCGATTCAGAACAAGCTCCCGCACTGGCAAACGATGACCTTTACCGTGCTGTGTTTCAGTCAGTTGGGCAACGCCATCGCCATCCGGTCGTGCCGGGAGTCGGTGTTCAGTATGGGTCTGTTGGCGAACAAACCGATGTTGGGGGCTATCGTGCTGACCGTAGCCCTACAATTGCTGGTGATTTACGTGCCGTTTTTCAATGACCTCTTTCAGACGCAACCGCTGACGTGGCAAGAACTGGGCATCACGGTAGGGGTGTCGAGCCTTGTTTTTTGGGCGGTTGAGATTCAGAAATTAGTGCTGCGGATGCAGGCTAAAACTGGATAAATAGCTGGTTACTTTTTGTACCAGGCCCGGACGGGCGGCAACAGGGCGACAAAGAGAATTTTGACGGCCAGCAGCATATAAATCGTATGGAGCCAGCCCACCGCCTGCAAAAACATCATCTCGGCCTGCAACCAGATAATCAGCGCGAAGGCCACGTAAATACTGCCCGTCCAGGCCCAGTGCATATCGGGGTAAAAATTAAGCCGGTCGGCCAACGGGCTGACCGGCTTTTTCAGTAGCGCAAACACCAATCCGCACGGCACCAGCCCCAGCACCACAAACAGGAGCAGGCCGGGAAGCTCAAAGTTGGGAAACGGCGATTTGTCCAGCAGCGAGAGCGGCATTCCGAACAGCTTACCCGATGGTGAAACGATCAGTATGCCCCCGCCAAACACCGCGCCCATGCCGAGCAGGGCCAGCAAAAACAGCAGGCAATTCCGGGCCATTGCCGGGTTTTTGAATAGGGCTTCGATGGCCATCACCTTATCGTTTCACCAGTTTCGAAACGGCCAATTGGCCCAGCATGAAACCGGCAGCTACACTGATAATCAGCTCTTTCAGGCCGTAAACCGGGATAAACCGGGTCCGCTTCGGCGTAATCTCAAACACGCCCCGCGCCACCGCATACATACCACCTCCGCCACCGCCCCCGCCACCGGGTGTTTCGGGCCGGTCTGTCGATTTCGGGTGTGACGGGTCGGGTAGCAGCAGTTGTTTGTTTTGCCGACGGCCATGCCCGTAGCCACCGCCCATACTGACCATTACCTGCGCCACGGGGATAATCACTTTATCGCCCGCCCGGACGGGTTCGCCGAAGACGTTTTCGGCAGATGCGTGTTGGGTCAGGCCGTCGGCCATCGTGTTCAGAAAATTGTCATCGTTCATGCTGTTATATGTTAATTGTGAACTCGTTAACTTGTTTCCTATGCCCGTACAAACCCGTCAACTGACCGCCGGAGTGAAACGGGTTCGGGGTACGTTTTTACATAGCCGACGCGCAGAATAAACTGAATCGGGTCGGCCATACCGATGGATTCGCGGATGGTCTGATTCATCGGGGCTTCTTCCAGAATTTGCGTCATCGGGTGCAGGGCAATACCCCGGTCGCGCACCCGCAGAAACAGCCGTTGCATTCGTTTGCCGGTGTCGAGCAGGGTCGTCACGTCGTTGCCTTTGCTGGTAATCAGCAGCCAGCCCGCCGAGTTAACCACCTCTTTGCGGACGGTATCAACGGTTTGCTCCCGGAAAGCGGGTTTCATCACGGCTGCTTTCCCGTAGAAGTTTCGCAAAGCCCAGGCAGAAATCCCGTCCAGTTCCATACTCGCCGTGGTGAGTCCGTCGCGGTGCGTAGCTGCGTCATCACTCGAAAACCGAATCCAGTCGGCCAACTCGCGCTGGGCCACATCGCGGTACGACTGAATCCGGTTGGCTTCAATCGTTTGCTCCTTCAGCCACTCATGCTCCGGCACCGTGTTGGGCAGGGAGTGGATAAAATCAGTTTCGCCGTTGACTATGTACGTCAGGTCGGTCTTTTTCAGGGGATTGCTGAGATAATTGGCCCGCACGGTTCGGCGATTAGTGATTTTTTGGGTATCGTAGGCCGGTGCGGAGCCTGATTTGCTGAACTTTACCGATACCACGTTCTCGTCCTGATTGCGCGTTGCCAGCATATCGAACTGGCAGGCGTAGCCCAAACTACTGGCGGCATACTCGATGGTTTGCAGAAAAGCCCCGATTGACAGCATGGTTTCGCGCTGGGTCGGGTCAACGCCGGGAAGCCACCGGGTTTTGTCGTTGCCCACAATCCAGTGGTACGGTTCGAGGTGTTTGATAAACCAGGGTTGGGTGTTGTGGCCGCTGGGCGCGAGGGATGCCAGCAATAGAATCTTTCGCTCATCGGCGGTGAGTTTCACGTTGGTGTAGCCGGATTGCGCACTGTCGGCGCGGGTGTAGTTACTGCGGTCGCTCAGACCATAATACGTACCTGCGGCCACCACGACGGTGCCGCCCGCGATACCCAGAAATTGCTGTCTGTTCATGGTTAGTTTATCGAGTATTGGCCCCAAAACCAATCGCTGTGTGAATGTCAATAGTTCTGCCAGAGTCTGGCTCCTATTCGGATTACGGGCGACACATCAGCGTTGGGAATGTGGTACTGCACGTCGCCAAAATCCGCGCTGTTGTTGCGCCGTAAATACAGGTGCACCCCCGGCTGTACGTAAAAAACCCGGCCAATGAAAAACTGGTAGCTCACGCCTAACCCGGTATCAATACTTTTGATGTTTTTGGTGATGCCCGTACTTTGCTGCTGAATGCCGAAGGTGTGGCTTTCAAGGTAGGTATAAACCTCTAAATTTTTCCAGACGTTATAGCCCAGAAAAATGCCGGGCGAGGTGTTGTAGAACCGTTTGAAGGCGGGCGATGAATTATTCAGGCCAACCGTTTCGGCGTTATACGTGCCGCCGTTGATAACACTCGCCCGCACCCTGAATTTTTTGTATCGGTAGCCAACGGCGAAGTGATATCCGCCGAACAAAAACATGGGTACCAAACTCTCCACTTCTAAAGCCTGCTTCACGGCATAGTTGCGCGGGTTTGGGTGCCAGAACGTACCCGGTGAAGGATCGGCCTGGGCCAGTACTTGTGTTACCGTCAGCGATAACAGCGCGAAGAAAAGAGCGTATTTTTTCATGGTTCCTGCCAGTTGAGCGGTTAATCCGAGGTCTCTTTTTTTAAGCCCCGGATTCGATACAAACCTACCACCCGCCCACCCACCCCGATATGACCTGCATCAGCCCGCCGACTGATTTTTGCCGGAGCCTTTCCCGGCTGTTGCTGACATCAACCCGGCCCGGATGATAAACATCAGCCGGGTAGCTGACGCAGGTCATTCCGTAACCGTTGTTGCCCGATGACCTTTGCTCCGTACCAATTCAGTAAACCAATTTCCCATGAAAAACGCAGTGAACATACTCGCGCTCAGTCTATTGATCGGACTCGGCAGCGTGCAGGCCCAGGCTCAGACCCCGGCCAAAACCATGACCCACAAACCCGGACGGATGAAGGCCGACGGCATGACCCACGATTGTGTGGTGATGAAAGATGGTAAGATGATGATGATGCACGGCAGCAAGACCATGCCGATGACCAAGGAGATGACCATGACCGACGGCACCAAATGCCTGACCGATGGTACCTGCCTCAAAAAAGACGGCACCAAAATGACCATGACCAACGGCCAGTGTATGATGATGGATGGCAGCATGACCACGATGGACAAAATGATGAAGGGCGGCAAGATGAAAGCCGACCACAAAATGGACAAGGCAAAATCCTGAAGACCGGACAGCCATGTCTTGTCACTCCAGACAGCCGACTGCTTGCGGGTGGAGTGACAAGGCAGTTCGGCTATCCGGTCTCTACGGCTGTGATGCAACGCTTAATGGGTATTAACTGCCTGACTAACAAGATGATTGATCTAAACCCCGGTATGTTTGTTACGCCGATAATCGCCCTGACGGTGACTGTATCGCTGTACGTCTTTTTCCTTAAAAAAACCGCCGATGAGTCATTCCGGCGGTTTGTTGGCTGGGGCGTAGTGCTGGCAGTTGCGCTGAATTATGCCTGGGAGTTATGCCATTGCACTTTATATGAAGGCACCGTCTATGATTGGCCGCACGTTGCATTTTTGGGGCTGGCTTCGCTGGCCGATACCATTATGGCCGGACTGCTTTATTTCGGTTTCGCGCTGATCTATAAAAATGGGTTCTGGGTGCAATCTCTGACTGTATTCCGAACGGTCTGGCTCGTGTTGGTGGGTGGTGCGGGGGCTGCCGTGTCAGAAATCGCCCACCTGTCAGCCGGGAACTGGACATACACGGATCGGATGCCTGTTATTTTTGGCGTTGGCCTGACACCCTTGCTCCAGTTTTCGATACTCCCATTGTTAATTTATCGGCTAAGTCTTTATCTGTCAAGGCACAACGCAGTCAGCACGTCTGCGTATCAGCCACTCGGTCAGGCATAAACGCAGGCGAAGAGGCCCAAAAACAACCGATGAATACCGCCCTCAACCTGCTTTTGGTTAAGCTGTTTCATACGCTGATCTGGCTGTTCTTCGTCGCCGTTATTTTTTATGTTCTCTACTGTGGGGTAGCAAACCGAATAACCACTTACAACAAACTGATTTTTACCATCGTATACGTCATCGGTCTGATCGTGATAGCATACCGACTGTGGCACCGGGGATAGTTCTCAATACGCAACCGGCTGATCGTAGGCAATGTCGCGCAGCACAAAACGGGCGTATGGTTGTTCTTCGCCGTCAATAACATAAGCGGCTCCGCCCTGCGTCGGTATGCGTAGACCGTGCCAATCGCGGTAGTCAAACAGGCAACAGACCCAGGTTTGCATGTGCGTTGCGTCGGTCTGCCGTTCTGCACGGCACTGCACGAGTTCGTCGTGTTCGTTAAAACGCATCAGGCAAGATACGGTCAGGCCATGATCGGTGAGGGTGAGCATGGCCGAATGATCGTCTATCGGCGACCAAACCACCCGCCCACCGGGAAGCAAACTCGTTGGAAACCAAGCCGCTTCGGCCAGCCAGCGTAGCAATTCGCCCTGATTGTAGGCCGGGCCGCTGCCGTGCTGAATCGGTACTGTACCCAGCAGCCGAACCGTCAGGCTGCCCCGCCCATCCATGTATTCATCCCGCGCCGTAAACCAGGCTGTTTTGCCGACCCAGATGTAACCGGGCGTATCGGCCCGAAAATATTCTTCGCCCGTGATGGGCATCCAGTCTTTCTTGAGGTCGGTTTTGAACTGCCCATCGTGCCGAAGCCGGACGGTGCGGAGGTAGGGTTGGCCGGGTG
The DNA here is from genome assembly GCA_038230415.1 of Cytophagales bacterium. Lineage (GTDB taxonomy): Bacteria > Bacteroidota > Bacteroidia > Cytophagales > Spirosomataceae > JBBRNH01. The sequence goes on from JBBRNH010000003.1 coordinate 109,493, forward strand.
TCAGCACGTACCGGAAATACCGCTGTACGGGTGCGGGCAGGTCGGCGAGTTGGGCGGGGTCGTAGGTTTTTACCGGACCGGTTTCGACCTGCGAAAACAAGTCGGCTACGTCCTGGCGCGTCTGCCGGTTCACGAGCCACCGCCCGGCCAGCCAGGCTACGGTTGGCACGGCGAGGGCCGACAAAATCAGGAGACTGGTGTTGCGTTTCATCATAGCGTTGCCGTCACAAGTGTTATGTTTACGTTGTGATACCGCAAACCTACCGCCCGGCCCGTTGCCCCGCCCTGACCACCATCAGGCAACGCCCTGATTTACGTCAGGTAGTGTGGGATAACATAAATCAGGGCAACAACTGACCGGCATCAGGGCCAGGCCGGGGCAAAGCGGCTACCTTTGTCGGTGAAAAATACCGCAAAACACCTGTTACTTACCCACTGACAGCCAACCCGTTACGACACCGCATGGACTTCGTTGATTATTACAGCACGCTCGGCGTGGCGAAAGATGCGTCGGCGGATGCCATCAAGAAAGCGTACCGCAAACTGGCCCGCAGATACCACCCCGACGTGAACCCGAACGACGCGGAGGCCGGTAAAAAATTTCAGCAACTCAACGAGGCCAACGAGGTATTGAGCGACCCGGAGAAACGAAAAAAGTACGACCAGTACGGCCCCGACTGGCAGCACGGCGAAGAACAGGCCCAGGCCTGGCAACAACGCCAACGAGCCGGAGCCAACGCTACCACCGGCGGAACCCGGTTTTCGGCAGACACGAACGGCATGGACGGGGCGGAGTTTTCGGATTTCTTTTCGTCTATGTTTGGCGCAGCGATGCGGCCAGCGCGTTCAGAAAGGCCAGTTGCCGCCGAACCATCCGCTGTTGAACGGCCCGGTCGGGCTGGTCGGGATAAGTCAGCACCGAACGCGACCACGAGCGGGAGCCATTGAGCAAAGCCCCCCAAATCTGGCGGGCTTCCCACCAGCGGTCATACGCCTGATTGTTGATAAAACCGATAAAAAACGCAATGGCCGTACCCAGCACGGTTATGATGATGGGTGGCACGGTGAAATAGGGCTGTAACCAGCGCAGATACACCAGCGTGGTCAGGCCAGTCACCAGCAACGTTTGCAGATTGGTTTTCCAGGTGAATGTAAGGATATCACGAATTGACCAGTTGGCATGAAGCAGCATGGGCGCGGTTGGTTTAAGAAGAACGTATCATTTTCCAGCCGATCAGCCTAAACCACCGGAACGGCGGTTTTTTTCTCGACGCTGACCGGGGTTCCTGTTCCGGGCTGTTCCTCCAGGCCTAAGCGGAATACGCGGTTGCTGTTCTGCCAGAATACTAATTGGCGTTCAGCCGGACCCGGAAGCACGTCCTCCACGATCCGAATATGCTCCTCGATTCCGTAAGGCACCGCCCCGAAATCGGAGCCGAACACCACCCGGCCCACCCCGCACATCTCAACCGCAGCCTCCACACCAATTGGGTTGAACCCCATGGTATCGACCAGAATATTGGTTTTGAAATACTCGGCTGGCGACCGCTTGTTCTGGTAAGGTCTGCCAGCGGGCGGGTTGCTGATACCGTTGTAGTTGAGGTGCCAGGTGAACTCAAGACGACCCAGGATTGACGCGAGTTCACCGCCCATATGGACAATCATCACCTGTAGCTTAGGGTGGCGGTCGAACACGCCGGAGCCGATCATCCGGGCCACGTTGACGGTCGAATCGAAGGGACGACCAACGGCTTCGTTGAGCCGGTACTGCATGAGTACCTCGTGTCCGACCGACAGCATGGGTGGGTGAATATGAACCACAATGTCATTGGCTTCCGCAAACTCCCATAACCATTCAGCCCTGGGGCTATCGAGAAAAGCGCGTTCCGGGCCGTCGCCGTAGCTGGATGCCACCGCAATTGCCCTGGCACCGCCCTGGCCAATCATCTCCTCAACAATTGGCCGACAGCGTTCTTCGAGCGCGTGGGCGTTGGCCGTCAGCGCGAACTCACCGGGATAGCGATTACTGATCTCCTGGTATTCGTCGTTCATAAACTTGAGGGCCTCGCCCGTGCTGACCCGAAGCAGGTCCCGCGCAATCCAGTCCACCTCACCGCCATTGCTGGCCAGGCTGAGGGTGACTCCGGCCTTGCGCTGCTTGGGCATGGCGTAGTCCAGATCAATAAATTCTCGGTAGCAAATGAAGTCCTGCGGGTTAGTCTGCGGAAATTTTTGTTTCGGGTCGTATAGCCCCCGCTCCGCCATCTTAGCTGCGAGTTTGGGACCGATTGGGTGCCGGTGGGTATCAACGATTGCCTGCGGCTCCCGATTGATGGCACCCCCGGCATCCCGTTGCACTGGTTGGCTGGTTTTCATGAGTCGTTGCGTTAGTTGTTCTGTGTTGGTTGATGCCATCAATTGCTGATTCCCAACCTGATAGTGGTGGCGTACTGTATCGGCACCGGCCACCTGGCCGGTACCGATACAGTACGCCACCACACCGTGTCAGACGCTTTGCAGGTCTGCGTGAAGCTCCTCGAGTTTCTCCTGCTGGCTGGCAATTCGTTTCTCCAGCCGCTCGCGCTTGCGCTGATCGTTGTCGGCATCTACCCCGCTTTTCCAGTTGTCGAATTTCGTCCGCTGCCCATCGAGCCACCGCTGATACCGCGACTTTTGCTGGTCTATCTGCCCCTCGAACCGGCTTTGAGCGTCGTCTCGTTCGCGCTTCAGCTTATCCAACGTGGCTTTCCGGTCGGCCTTGGCGGCAGCCGAACTCTCCTGCCATTCCCGGTCGGCCCGGGCAATCTCCCGGTTCAGCCGGGCGTTTTCCAGGTCAGATGCTTTCAGCAATTCCCCCGCCACGTCGAACCGCGAAACCTGCCCGTTGAAAGGCCGGAGGGCAACATCCACCGGCGTTGTGTAGTCTTCCCAGACATGGGCAACCAGCAGCGTTTTTCCGGCAGGTACGCGCCGACCAAAATCGTTGAGGTAATCGTAGGTCTCATCCGAACGGACAAAATCAGTGGTTGCACCCGCCAGCAACCCAATTGAGCTACCAATCAGAACGCCAACGGGGCCACCCAGCAGTCCCATCATCCCACCAATTGCCGCTCCCCCAAGGGTGCCTTCGCCGAATGATTCTCCTTTGGCCGACTTAATCACGGCGGCACCACCATTCGCGGGCCGGGTGATTAGATAAATCTCGCCCAGCGACAACTCCGCGTTGTAGTCTAACTGCTCCAGCGCCTTTTGGCTCTTGTAGGCATCTGTCTCGTTTGAGAAGAGTACTTTGATGATCGTTTCCATTGTATTTTACGTTTTTTAAAAATGAAAGTTTAACTAAACGGGTAAGCTGTTTTCGTGGAATCAACCAATGGTTTCCCTTGTCTGAATCACTCTTTTATAACCGTTCACGCACCCAATTCTTCCGTATATTTTTTAAAATAAATAATTAATATACTGATTATGAGCGATATATGCTTTTTAATAAGAATACTGAACAAGTAGAATACTCCCAAATACCGGAGATTGTCGGGCGTACCTGAATCCGGTTTGAGTTTGGGTATTCAAGTCTTCCCTTTACACTTGGTGGCATAATCACTTTTGACGATGCCCAGTTTATGCATCCGGGCATCGAGCGTGTTGGGTTCGATAGCCAGCAGTTGTGCGGTGCCGCCCTCCCCCCGAATTCGTCCGTTGGTCAGGCGCAGCGTCTCGATAATCGTACTGCGTTCCACGTCGCGGAGCGTCACGGCCTGGGCCGGATCGGGGCAAACGGCAGGTGTCTGCGGCACCAATTGTTGCAGAATGGCAGTCAGCAGCGGGCTTTCGTTCAGGATGGCCCTGACCCGGTCAATCTCCTGACACAGTGTACTCATGCGCTGTTCCGAAAGTGCTTTTACCCGGTTCAGCTCGTCGAACGCCAGGTAGTTCTCCAGGCCCAGCGCAAGCTGCGGTTGGAGCCGGATAAGCCGGTCGAGATCCGTTTTGGTGAGGGAATATCCCGCCCGGCTACCGAAGAATAGCCACGCAGTTCCCTGGTGTCTGAGCGGCACGGGTAAATACAGCATTGACCGCAACCCGTAAACGTCCCGCACAGATTCACCAAATTTATTTTCCCGCCAGTGCTGCTCATACCCGTCGCCGACCAAAACGGCTGGTTCCCGAAAAGCCGCCCGCCGGTCTGCCACTAAGCAGGCGCACGAATCTGGGTCTGCCTCCCAATCCTGTTGACAGAGTGGGCTGTTCTGGCACAACCAGCTTCGGTCGCCCTGAAGACTAATGTCGTAGGCCCGCCCTGACCCGCTTGCTGTCGCATCCGGCAGGATAATACCCAACACGTCGAACGGCTGACACTGGTGTAGCTCACGGGCCAGGGCCGTTGTCATAGTCGGCCAGTCTGTGCCGGTCAACAGCGCCTGTCCTACGGCTATGTGTATGGATTCTTCGCGCTCACGAGCCGCATTTTTTTCGTTTGCCAACACATTGGCAACGGCCCCGGTAAGTTGTTGAGCAAGGCCCTCAACCCATGGAAACAACACCTGATTAGCCTGATCGTCAGTCGTGTAGTAAATAGTCCAGATCCCTATCACACGCCCGGCCAAAACCAATTTTAAGACAATGGCCGCCCGGATACCTGTTTCCAGCACGAACGACACCCATTCACAATCGCCGAGCGCGACCAGATTAGCCTGTGGCACAACACGAACCTGCGTGGCCGGGTCCCGGCAAAACGCCCGGTGGTGTTCAGAAATGGGAGTGAGCCGGTTGACTACTTGATTGTAATACCGGTGTTGTTGCCGGGACGGGTTTGACATCGGCAACAACGACCGTGAAAACAGATCGTTGTCAGAAAACACCATCAGGTCACTGTCTTCGTAGCCCAGCAGTGCGGTCAGTTCACCGGCCATTAGCCCCAATAAATCGTCGCGGGTACGCACAATCACCAATGCCCTGCTTACCGCAAGCAGCAAACGGCTTGGGGTATTCAGGTCCGTCTTAACGTTATCCATAGTTTCACGCGGGTTATGTCAGCATCAATCCACACAAACGTCGCGGGCGGTGGCTGGACTAACCATGACACAGGTCACTCAGGGATATGACTGTTGGCGGTTCGTGCTAATCATACGGACGTATGACCAGCGTCAGGGTTTGGCCGGATGCGCGCCCCTACTTTTGGCAGACTCGTTTTTACCATCGGCTTAAAAAGACAACACGATGCTATACAAAACACACGCCCGACAGGAGGTGATTGACCAGGATAAATTTATAGTCGTCGTTCACCGGCCCGGTTCAGCCATTCCTGACTATGGTGATCACGGATACGGGCCACTGGCGGTTATCGGCGAATCGTTCATGGCTCCCGATACGTGGATACAGTTGCATCCGCACACGAATGACGAAATTATATCCTGGGTTCCTGAGGGGATTATGCGCCACGATGACATAACCAACGGCGCACTCATTGCCGATAAAGAACACATCATGATTATGAATGCCGGCACCGAATTTTGGCATGAGGAACGAACGCTGGCCGAAGACCCACCGCTGCGTATGCTGCAAATATTCGTGCGTCCGCACGAAACCAATCTCAGCCCACAGATACAATATGGCCTGATGCCACCGTGGGCGTATAATAAGTGGAGAAACGTATTTGGTTCTGAACAGTCGGGCAGTCCATTTTACGTACGGAATGATGTGGCAATGTACGACCTCCGGGTAACGGCAAACGAAACGGTTGCCTTTCCTATGAAGCCGTCATACAGTCTCTATTTTATGGTGTACACCGGCTCGGTCAACGTGAACGGACAGCCGTTTGCGTTACGAGAAACCGGTTTGTTCGTTGATGAGTCTTCCGCTGCACTTACCGCCGTTGAGGACTCACTCGTGGTTGCTTTTCTTATAAATCCCAAAGCCAAAATCACCAAAGCAGGCACCATCGGCAAATAAAAAACCACCACTACCGTGACCAAACGAAAAGGCTCACGCAATGCGATGGAACCCGAACGCAAAACACCCCTCAGCACAGCCGCATACGTCATTCTAAACGGGTGTGTTTTCTGCAATCGAGATTTAAACAACGAAAAAACGACTGATAATGAACGAATTACTGACAGAATCTGACATGGATGTAATGCCGGTAACGTCCGGCGTTACCATCGCCAGCGGTAAGCTGCACGGGGCTGTTTCGGCGGTGCCGGGCGTACTGACCTTCAAGGGAATCCCCTATGCTGCCCCGCCCGTTGGCCCGTTGCGCTGGCAACCGCCCCAGCCGGTGCAGGCGTGGCCTGACGTGCGCGAAGCCACCGTGTTTGGTGCGTCAGCCTGGGCTGCTCATTTGCCCGGACCACCAACAGCCACAATGCCGGACGAAGACTGCCTGACGCTTAACGTCTGGACAGCCGCCACCACGTCGGCGGATAAATTACCCGTTATGGTCTGGATTCACGGCGGGGGCTTTGCCTTCGGCTCGTCGGCGGATCCGGTCAACGACGGGGCGCGGCTGGCCGCCAAAAAGGTGGTTATGGTCAGCGTTAATTACCGGCTGGGGGTGTTCGGTTTTCTGGCGCACGACGACCTCGACAGCGAAGGCAGTGTGTCGGGTAATTTCGGGATACAGGATCAACTGGCCGCCCTGAACTGGGTACGCGCCAATATTGCCCGGTTTGGGGGCGATCCGGGCAATGTCACGCTGTTTGGTCAATCTGCCGGGGCGCATTCGGTGGGCCTGCTCATGACCTCACCGCTTGCGAAGGGGCTGTTTCACCGCGCCATCGGCGAAAGTGGGGCGTTTTGGGACAGCGAACACGGGTCGATCAGCACCGCAGCCGAGGCCCGGACGCGGGGCCATGCGCTGGCTACCCGGCTGGCTGACGGCTCGATCAGCAAACTACGGGCGATACCAGCGGAACAACTGCAGCGCGAAACGGAGTGGAATGTCAACCTTGACCCCGGCTCAACGGCATTCGCGCCCAGCATTGACCACTACGTGCTGCCCGGCGACCCCGCCGATAGCTTTGCCAACGGCCATCAGATGAATGTGCCGCTGCTGGCCGGTTGGAACGGGGATGAGGGATTGATCTACCTGTCACGGGCTTTGCCTCACACCAGTATCAATGCCTTTAAAGCCGCTGCCGTCGGTCAGTTTGGCGAACAGGGTAGTACCGAACTGCTGACGCTCTATGCCGTAAATTCGGATGCCGACACCAAAAACGCGGCCCAGACCCTCATCGGTGATCTGATCATCAGCGAGCAAACCTGGGAATGGCTGCAATTGCATCAGCGCACGGGGCAATCACCCGTTTACGGCTATCAGTTTAATTACCACTCCCCCTACTGCCCGGTGCCGGTTCATACCGGCGAGATGTCGTTTGTGTTTGGCACGCTGGGGCCGCAGATGCTGGCTCCGACGGTTCGACCCGGCGAGCGCGACCGTGAACTGGCCGAACAAATGATGACGTATTGGGTCAATTTCGCCCGAACCGGCAATCCTAACGGTGCGGGGCTTCCCGGCTGGCCGACCTACGATGCCGATAAACCGGCTGTGATGCAGTTTGCGGATACAACGGGGGCAGCGGCAGAAATCGGCACGGAGCGGTTTCGTTTTTTACGGACGTTTCGTACCGAAGGCCGGTTCCCCGAAAGCTGGCGAAGTCGTTGAGCACTAAGTTGACTGGTCTGAGGTCAGGCCAAAAGAGCGGTAAGTGACTGACAATCTTAAAAACAAGAGCATGAACATACTCATTCAAGTAGAGGAACTTACGGTGTTCCTTGGCTGCATCTACCTGTTTTCCCGCCTTAATGTCAACTGGTGGTGGTTTCCTGTCCTATTGTTAGTGCCTGACCTGAGCATGATTGGTTATCTTATCAATCCCGCCGTTGGAGCCATTTTATACAACATCGTCCACTTTAAAGGTACGGGCGTTGCCATCGGGCTTTTGGGTCTGGCGCAGGGAAATCGACGGCTTATGCTCGTCGGAATAATGCTGTTTGCCCACGCCAGCATGGACAGAGCCATCGGAACCGGTCTGAAATATTTCGACGGATTTTGGCATACAAGCCTAAGCACTGACAAATTCTGGTAAGTGAGTGAACGACTTATCGATTCTAAAAATGCGACTACTCGTCCTGCTTGCCGTAGCGTTGGCGATCAATACCCTCGTCCCGCCAAACTCAGCTTCGGCGCAAACCGGTACGCCCGGTCATCCGCTGACCTGGATAACCCTGGGAACGCAGGGCGGACCAATCCCGAACGCCAAACGATCTCAGCCCGCCAATCTGCTCCTTGTGGGCGGTAAGCCCTGGCTCGTTGACTGTGGCGATGGTGCGCTGGAACGGCTCGCGGCTGCCGGGTACGAGCCGTCGCAGGTAAACACCGTGTTCATCAGCCACCTGCATCTGGATCATATTGGCGGCTTGCAGGGCCTGATTGGGCTACGGTGGTTTAAGCCGGGTAAGCACTCGCTGCTGACAATCTATGGCCCGCCGGGAACGGATGCGGTAGTCGCCGGTATCCTGCAATCGTTGAAACCCTCCGTCCGGGTCGAACAGGGGGCGGGACAGGACGTGATTACCCCCGAAAAGCTGACCCGCGTGGTCATTGTCAACGATGGCAGCAACTTGTCCGTGGACGGGGTTCGCGTTCGGGCGGTGCGAAACACCCACTTTGACACCTCGCCCGGCGATGCCGTCAATGACGGCAGCCAATCACTGTCCTACCGCTTCGACTACAAAGGCTACGGCATTGGGTACACCGGCGATACCGGGCCGAGCGATGCCGTGACCCGGTTAGTGAAGGGCGTAAATCTCTTAGTGAGTGAGGTTATTGACCTTCAGGCCTGGATTGCCACGACCAACGCTTCGCCGATGTCGGCAGCGGAGAAGCAGGCCGTCATCGCGCACTTCAGAACGCAGCACCTCACCCCACAGGAAGCGGGCAAGATAGCTACCGGGGCCGGTGTCGGGCGGCTGGTCTTCACCCATTTGAGTATCGTGGGTACGGTTGAAGCCACCGCGCCGAACCTGATTAAACAAGCCCACGAATCATTCAAAGGAGCCGTTTTGGTGGCGCACGATCTTGATAAATTCTGACCAGCCCGTGCAGGCCTGATTACCAGTACCTGACCTCGTGGCGCACGGCTACGTTCTACTCTCAAAACTAATGGACATCAACCCAAATGCGCCGGTAATCGCCCGCGCCGAAATCGTTATTGCAAGCCCCGTTGGTACTGTCTGGAACCTGCTGATCAACGTTGCGGCCTGGCCCCGCTGGAACAAAGATATTACCAATGCCCGTTTCGGGTCGCCGGTAGCGGTCGGGTCGGTTTTCCACTGGGATACGGCTGGCTTGGCCGGTATTGACTCAACGATTGGCGAAGTGATTCCCCAATGGCGCATTGCCTGGTCTGGTCCTTCGCACGGGATTACGGGCGTACACGTCTGGCACTTTACACCCGTTTCGGAGGGGGTACTCATCCAGACGGAAGAATCGTGGGAGGGCGAACTGATCACTCAGCAGGTAGGGGTTATGCAACAGGCACTGGACAACTCGCTCCGGTCGTGGCTGGAAAGTCTCAAGCGGGAAGCTGAATTACCCACTGCGCCCGAAACAGCGGCCTGAACACCCGCACGGCCTGACCGATGCCGATTACAGCACGCTCTTCACCACCGACAAACCCGTCATTTTCGTCTTTCACGAGCCACCGACCGGCCAGGCTACAGTTGGCATAGCGAGGGCCGAAATAATCAGGAAATTGGTGTTGCGTTTGATGATTGGCTTTTTGTGAAGGCCGACGGCGTACTGTTCTTCTCCAGTACTTCGATCTCGGTTTTTTCTTTTTTGATGTCCTGCCGCAAAAAGCTGAACAGACTCATGTAGCCATTAGCAACCCAGACCAACGAAAAACCCGCGATCAGATAGCCCCGCCAGTCAGGGAGGAGGAGTGTGTAATCGGTCAGGAAAAGAAAAAAAATGGTCACGTAATGGCTGAAACAATACTCGCAGGTGAAGAGGTAAAAAAACTTCCGCGCCACCAGCGTTTTGCTGTCCCGGCTCCGGTTGGCACAGTAGTCGTGCAGCTCCCGAAATACCTCTTCGTGCGTAACCGTCCAGGCTATGCAGGCAATGGGTATTGCCAGTAAAAAAAGCCAGGAAACTTGCAGAGACAGCGGCATCGGCAGCGCGTTCGAAATAACCTGACAAACCTACGGCCCCGTTTATGACTACGCCCTAACGCTGGTCAGTCGCTGGCCTGATATAAATCATACCATCAACTGACCAGCGTTAGGGTTTGGCCGGGCCGATGCCGTCACCTTTGCCGGATACAAAACCAATAAACAAATCAGGTTATGACAGCAACAATGGATCAACAAAAAGAGACAGTGCCGCAAACCATGCCCAAGCTGCCCCAGACGGTAGCGACGGATGCGGCTTCGGTAAACCTGGCCTACGGTGCGCCGATTACCACCAATGGCCGGACGGTGGTTCCGGTGGCGATGGTACGGATGGGTTTTCGCGGTGGTTTCCGGGGCCGCCGGGGGATGCCGATGTCCCCGCCAACAAACGGACAACACGCTGACGGGCAGGCCGAAAATCAGCCCATTGTGGGGGGTGGCCTGATGAGCCGATTGATGGTACGGCCCATCGGCTTCATTGATATCGGCAATCACAGCAGCCGGTTTGTGACCATTGCGCCGGGTCGGTTTGTGGCCCTCGGCTTTGGGCTGGCAATGCTTGTGAGCGGGCTGATGGGCGGACTGATGCGGAGCCGCTACCGGGCCATACACCAACGAGGGTAGTTAAATTTTTCATTATAACTAACTGATAACCAAAGTAATAACCAGGTATGGACTTTGTTGATTACTACAGTACGCTCGGCGTGACAAAAGATGCGTCGGCGGATTCCATCAAAAAAGCATACCGCAAACTGGCCCGTAAATACCACCCCGACGTGAACCCGAACGACGCGGGAGCCGGTAAAAAATTTCAGCAACTCAACGAAGCCAACGAGGTTCTGAGCGACCCGGAGAAACGAAAAAAGTACGACCAGTACGGCAAAGACTGGCAACACGGAGAGGAGATGGCCCAGGCCCGGCAACAACGCCAACAGGCCGGGGCTAATTCTAATACCGGCGGAACCCGGTTTTCGGCAGACATGAACGGCATGGACGGGGCGGAGTTCTCGGACTTCTTCTCGTCCATGTTCGGTCAGCAGCCGGGCGGGCGCGGCAGTGGGCGGCAGACCCGGTTTCGGGGCCAGGACTACCAGGCCGAACTCCACCAGAGCCTGACCGAGATTTACACAACACATTCGCAATCAATGACCATTGATGACCGCACCATCGGCATCACGGTGGTGGCCGGGGTAGAGCAGGGCCAAAAAATAAAGCTGACCGGCTACGGCGCACCCGGCGAGAACGGCGGGCCAAACGGTGATTTATTTATCACGTTCATCATTGACGAAGACCCCCGCTACCGGCGCAAACGGAATGATCTATACGTCACCGAAACCATTGGTCTTTACACAGCGGTGCTGGGCGGAGAAGCCGTCATCGAAACACTGGCCGGTAAGGTGAAAATCACGGTTGCCCCCGGCACTCAAAACGGGGCTTCGGTGCGGCTAAAGGGTAAGGGTTTTCCGGTTTATAAGCAGGAAAATACCTTCGGCGACCTCTACGTGCAGTGGCAGGTGACGATACCGACCAACCTGACCGATGTCCAGAAAGACCTCTTTACTCAATTAGCCGCCCTATAATCCCGACTGCTGTATGCCAACCGAAACCCTGATTTCTGCCCGCGACTTCTGCGCTCATTACCAACTTGACCTCAGCTTTGTCATCATCCTCGAAGAGCAGGGTGTATTGGAAATGATTCATATCGGTTTGGTGCAATACCTGCATCCTGACCAACTAAGGCCGCTCGAACGGCTCGTCCGGCTACACCGCGAGTTAGCTGTTCACGTTGAGGATTTAGACATCGTGGCTCACCTGCTCGAACGTATAGAGCAGACGCAGGAGCAGGTGCTTGACCTGCAAAACCGGCTGGCGTTTTACGAACCGAACGCCCGGTCATAGCTGGTTCGATTTCACTACAAAAGCCTTAAAATCAAGCGTATCTGTACCGGGCCAACGTTTGTGCCCCCCACAGAAAAATGACGACTGCAACCGTCAGTATCAGTAAAATACAAAACACAAGCGGATCATAATGCCCGTTATTGCCAGGAATCAGATAGGGGCTGATATTTATCATGGTATGAAAAAGAACCATTGCAAATACGCTTTTACCCGTGTTATTGAACAGCCATACCATAATAATCCGCAAAAAAGCGGTGCTGGCCGATTGCCAAACTATCCAGACCGGGGTTTGGTGCGTCTGACTCCAGGGTATAATATGCCAGACTGCCCAGATAACTCCCAGAATCACACTTGCCTTTAACGCCCCATGCCTGTTTTGTAATGGATTAACAGCGTAGCCACTCCAGCCAATTTCTTCACCAATGGCACCAATAAAATAGACACCAAAAAAGATAAGTATAGATAAGACAGAAGTTTGGGATTCAGGAATAAGTAGGCCTGTCAATTTTGTGAAAAAATAAGAAAGTATAGTAATTATGGGCATCAGGAAAATGATCGGAATATACCACCGTTTATCCTTGATTTTTTTGAAGTCGACCGATAGTTTTAATAATTCCCTGACCCCCTGAATTTTCCGTTCTTTATAAACAAGAATGACTGTCGCTATCATTGGGCAAAACGTCATCAGCGCACTTATGGGGAGTTTTATCGGGAAAATCTTGGTAAAATCCGGGGCAAAGGCTCCTAATATCCAGAATGGAATGGAAAGCGCAAGAACTAATAAAAAGAAAGTAAGCGATTTCATAATTACCTGAAAATCAAGGATATTTATATTGAGCTAATGTCTTTGGTCCCCACAGAAAAACGACGATGACCGCCGTAATTGCCAGCACAGAATAGTGAATAGCCGGATAGTTAACCAATGGATTGTGGTGTTCATCGGCGGGAAATAAGGGCCGCCCCACGTTCAGAACCGTATGGAACAGAATGCAGGCAAATACACTTTTTTGGGTGTTGTTATAAATCCAGACAATCAGCATCCGCACCCCCACCGTGCCGAGCGTTGCCCAGGCTATCCAGGTCAGATTATGGCCCTGTTGGATTATAGACGGGTAATGCCAGACCGCCCAGGGCATGCCCATCAGAATGCTGGCCGACAACGCCCCGAATCGTTCCTGCATCGGGTCAATAGCATATCCCATATAACCCGTTTCTTCTACTACCGCGCCAATAAAAAAAATCGCCAGAAAAACAAGAATAGAACCGAATGGAATAACCCACTTCCCCGGAAGCGGTAATCCCGTGAGATAAATTATTACGTAAATCAGAAAATACAGCAGAACCGGCAAAAAAATGATTGGTACATACCATATCTTCTGGTTGATTCTGGAGAAGTCAACGATTCGCCCGAATAACTTTTTGATACCTGCCCGGCCATGTTCTTTATAAACAAGAATACTGGCAGCAACCAACGGCGCAAATGCCGCGAACATATCCGTTATCGGAATATTTAACGGCAACCCCTTAACGTCGATCATGGTTTCAATAATCCAGAACGGAATGGAAAGCCCGTAAACTAACAGAAAGAATGTTAATGATTTCATCAGTCGTTCGTCTCAAGTCCGGGCGTTTGATTACCTGTATCTCCGTACAAAACAAACACGTTAAAATCAGACATCAACTGACCAAAGTCATATCCTTACCTGATCTGTATCATGGGTGAATCAACAGATAACCGGTAGTTTTGACGTATGAAAACAGCAAGAAAAGTAAATAGGTGTCTGGATGGATTATTCGAGTGCTACAGTGGTGTAGTTTGCCCGCGATACCTTTGAATCAAGAGCTATTGAATCGGAATTCACCCATCAGGAAAAGGAGGATTGGCTGGGTAGGAGTGAAAAACTGATCCACAACGATGCCATTGTGATTTGTACTGTTCTTAGTCATTTCTCACGCAAGAAACGGTTAGTCCAATAGCGCATACCGTATATGCTCAATTAGTAAAAAGAAGGTGTCCTATGAAAGCAATTGAATGTACACAATACGGAAGCTCGGAGGTGCTTCACTTCAACGAAGTCGCCAAACCTTCGCCAAAGGCCGATGAGGTCTTAATCAGGAATTACGCAACCACCGTAACAGCCGCCGATACCATGATGCTAACGGGCAAACCCCTGATTGGTCGGCTTTACTTGGGGTTGACGAAGCCAAAAAGAGCCATCCCCGGATTCGATTTTGCGGGTGAAATCGTAGCCGTTGGACCCGACGTAACCTCGTTCAACGTTGGCGACAAGGTTTTTGGCGGAACCACGCCACTCGGCGGTTCTGCCGAATACGTCTGTGTGAACATGAACGACGTATTGACGACCGTACCCGAAACTATGTCCTACGAAGAAGCCGCACCCGTTACTGGCACCGGCATTACCGCCATGAATTTCTTAAGAGGCCTGGCACATATAAAGAAAAATGACAAGGTGCTTATCAACGGTGCATCGGGCGGTGTAGGCACGTATGCCGTACAAATAGCCACGCATTTTGGTGCGGACGTTACGGGTGTTTGCAGCACGGACAATATGGCGATGGTAAAGTCGCTTGGAGCGAATAGCGTGGTTGACTACACAAAAGAAGATTTTACCCAAAACGGCTTGCAGTATGACATTATTTTCGATACGGTCGGCAAAAGCTCGTTTTCTGCCTGTAAAAAATCACTAACCGACAACGGCGTTTATCTGACAACTGTTATTGGTTCCGGCCTTTTAGATGTGATCTGGACTTTATTATTTGGCTCTAAAAAGGCGAAGTTTTCAGCGACAGGAATGCTGCCGGTTAAGGAGCGTCTACGCTATTTGACAGAGCTTAAAGAATTACTGAGATCAGAAAAAGTAAAAACGATTATTGATAAACAATTTCCTTTATCTCAAATGGCACAGGCATACGACTATGTCGAAAAAGGACACAAAAAAGGTAATGTTATTATTAACATCAATCAAGAATAAAAATGACTGAATATGAAAATTCTTGTATATGGTGCAGGCATTATTGGCAGTATTTATGCCTCCCGATTGTTTGAAGCAAATGGCGATGTAACGCTATTGGCACGGGGACAACGGTATGCCGATTTAAAACAAAATGGTATTAATTTAAACGATGTTTCAATAGGAAAACAAACGACTTATAAGGTGCCTCTAACCCAGCAATTAGAACCTACTGATTTTTATGACTTAATAATCATTGCTGTTAGATTGGGTCAATTGGACTCCGTCATTCAAATAATCAAACAAAACAAGGTGTCTTCCTTGATTATGCTCCTGCTTAACAACCCTGATAGTGTGGCGCGTTTAGCCAATGAACTACCTAAAAAGTATATTTTCTTAGGATTTCCAGGCGTAGGTGGTACATATCACGGTAATCGAATAGACTATATTCAATTAAAACAACAAAAAACAACTATTGGGGAAATAAACGGGAAAATCACTAATTTCATTCAGAAGATGAAAACTCTGTTTGAAAAGGCAGGATTTGAAACCGCCGTCAGTACAACTATGCAGGCATGGCTAAAAACCCATGCCGTTTTTGTTGCTTGTGTATCGGCAGCTATTATTGGCGAAAATGGCGACAGCATTCAATTGGGTAAAAACAAAAAGAGTATTCAAATCATGGTTAAGAGTATAAGAGAAGGATTTTTGGCTTGTACCCAATTAGGCATGCCTATTGCTCCAACCAATTTGAAAATCATTTTCGCGATAATGCCACAATGGTTTTCGGTTTTTTATTGGCAACACGCCATGCAAGGTAAAGTCGGGACATTGGCTATGGCTCCCCACGCCAATGTCGCAAAAGAAGAAATGCAACTTCTGGCAAAAAAGGTATTGACGCTGGTTCACTCTTCTTCGATTCCCACACCTACGTTAAATAAACTCCTTTCAACATTCGTAAATTCGAAATAGAAGATGACCTAAAATATTGAGCGGGATAAATCTACTCTGGTTTTCAGTTACAAGTATCACCCTTATGTCAACAACCCACATGACACATGGCGTTGATGTATTGGCATGGGTTTTCAGCGTTCCTTTTTGATTTACCTGAGCATTTTTCAGCGGCTTTTTTTGTCCGCGTCATTCACCTTGTACCCCTCGATCCAGCCTACGCCGACCAACGCGGCCAGCGCAGACCAACCCAACGCCGATGCCGACACGGGCGCGAAACGGAACAACTGCCGTATGTCCGGCACAAATAACGTAGCTAGCAGCAGCCCGAACGTCAGGCCCAGCATCAGCGAGAAGACCGGGTTCGGCACCCGTAGCGTTTGAAACACCGACTGCGTGAACGACCGATTCACCAGCGCGAGCAGGATATTGCTGATTACCAGCGTGGTAAAGGTCAGCGTGCGGACTATATCGACCGATTCGCCCCGCTGCATGGTCACGTAATACACGCCCAGCACGGCCCCCGTAATGCCCAGCCCCTGCACGATGCTGCGGCCCAACTCTGGCCCGGCCATCAGCGTGTCGGTGGCCCGGCGGGGTGGTTGCTGCATTTGGCCCGGTTCGGCGGGTTCGTTCTCGAAAGCGATGGAGCAGGTCGGCCCCATGACCAATTCCAGAAAAATGATGTGAATCGGGCTGAACAGGTTGGCCCACCTCCAGTTTGCCAGCAACGGCACGGCCACCGTCAGGATAATCGGGATGTGGATGGAGACGATGTAAGCGATGGCTTTTTTGAGGTTCTGATAAATCCGTCGCCCCTCGGCCACCGCAAGTACCATGCTGCCCAGATCGTCGTTGACCAGCACTAATGAGGCCGCCTGCCGCGCTACTTCGGTGCCGCGTTTGCCTATTGCCACGCCAATGTGGGCTGCTTTCAGAGCCGGGCCGTCGTTGACCCCGTCGCCGGTCATCGCCACGATTTCGCCGTTGGCTTTGAGTGCGTTCACGACCCGCAGTTTGGCTTCGGGAAACATCCGGGCAAAAACCGCCGTCTGCTCGACCTGCTGCCGGAGCATCGGCTCGTCCATGTCCATCACCTGCTGCCCCGTCACTAAGGTGTCGGCACCGGACAGGCCCACCTGCCGGGCGATGGCCTGGGCCGTTTCAGGAAAATCGCCGGTGATCATCTTGACTCGAATACCCGCGTCGGCAAACGCCTGAATAACGGCTTTGGCGTTGGATTTTGGCGGATTTTCAAGTGCGATCAGGCCCAGAAACGACCACGTAAAATCGTCCTGTCCGGCGGGAAAATCGGGTGATTGGTACGTTCCCCTCGCTACGCCCAGCACCCGATACCCGCCCGCCGAGAGTTGTTTGGTCATGGCACGAACGCGCTCATGAGCAGCCGGTTCGGAGTGGCAAACGGCCAGAATATGCTCGACCGCGCCCTTACCCGCCACCACCACCGCGCCCGTTGGCGACCGCCGGACGTGGGTCATCATCGGGGGCGAACCGGCCAGCGGGTACTCGTGAATCATGGGGTACGGATCGCTGATTGCTGCCGAGTCGTCTTCGGCAAAAGCGGTGTTGGCGGCTGCAACGATTGCTTTTTCCATCGAATCGAACGGGTCGGTTTCGCTGGCCCACCGCGCGTATTCCAGCACGGATTCAGCCGTTTCGGAGAGGATTCCGGGCAGGGGCAGCAGTGCGTCGGTAGCCCCATCATACACCTGCCGAACGCTCATGCCGTCCTGGGTGATGGTGCCGGTTTTGTCGGCGCAGATCACCGTGGCCGAACCGAGACTTTCGACCGTCTGTGGCTGTTTGGTCAGCACTCCGGCGCGGCTCAGGCGGGCGGCTCCGAGGGCCATAAAACTGCTGAAGGCCACCGGAATTTCTTCGGGCAGGATAGACATTGCCAATGTCAGGCCAAAGAGTAAGGCCGTGACCCAATCGCCGGAGCGGGCGTAATTGACTCCCCAAATCAGCGCGAACGCAGCCAGTCCGATCCACGCCATCCGAATCACAAACTGGTTGATCTGGCGTTGCAGGGGCGTTTTTTCGGTTGGAATCTCGGCTATACTCTTCCCGATTTTGCCTAATTCGGTTTGCCCGCCAATGGCCGTAACGGTCATCCACGCACTGCCCGACGCGGCAGTCGTCCCGGCAAACACGGCATCGCCCGGCGTTTTCGTAACCGCCACCGATTCGCCGGTCAGGATGGCTTCGTTCACCGAAAAATCGTTGCCGGTGTCCAGCGTACTATCGGCGGGAACGCCTTCTCCTTCCGCAACCAGCACGGCATCACCGATTACGATTTCTTCGACGGGTATGGTGGTCAGGATGCCGTTGCGCCGAACCTGTGTTTTGGGTTGGGTCAAGTTACGCAAGGCACCCAGGGCGCGGTCGCTGCGGATGGATTGATAGACCGAAATACCCGATACCACTAACAGAGCCACAAGGAGCGTGATGGCTTCTTCGGTGCGGCCTACGCTAAAATAAACCGCACAGGCAACCAGCAACAACAGAAACATCGGTTCGGCAATCACTTCGCTTATCGTCCTCAATAGGGGCGATGGTGCATTGGTCGTCAGGCTGTTACGTCCGTATTGCGCCCGCGATTGGGTTACGGCATCGTTGGTCAGGCCGGGCATTGGCAGGTTGAGCTTGAGCATAGCCGCAAAGGTCAGTAGCCGCTACTGAAGGGGAGCTGACCCCCGTTAGCCCGGCGGCTGATTAAACTCATACCGACTACTGACGTGCGTCAGTTCGGGGCCAAACCAGACCCGGTACGTTTGTATCGGAATCAAACCCAAACACGATTATGAAAACCAACGAAACCTTGCAGAAAGATGTGCAGGATGCCATTAAGTGGGAACCCCTGCTGCACGCAGCCGAGATCGGCGTAACGGCCAAAGAGGGCGTAATTACCCTGACGGGCGTGGTGGACAGCTACGCCAAGAAAATCGAAGCCGAGGATGCCGCCAAAAACGTGGCCGGGGTCAAAGCCGTTGCCGAGGAGATCAGGATCGAGTTTAATGGCGGCACCAAACACAACGATAGTCAGGTGGCTACCGAGGTTGTCAATGCCTTCAGGTTCAACTGGGAAATACCGTCTGATCAGGTACACGTAACGGTCGAAAACGGCTGGGTCACGCTGTCGGGTACGGTAGAATGGAACTACCAGCGCGATGCGGCCCGGAAAGCGGTTAAGAATCTGGCCGGGGTGAAGGGCGTATCCAATAACCTGACTATTAAATCGAACCTGCACGATGCGGTCGAAAAACAGGCCATCGAACGGGCGTTGGGCCGCAACTGGTCTATTGACAAAGAAGACATCCGGGTGGCCGTATCGGGGAATCGGGTTACGCTCAACGGCATCGTTGATTCGATCTACCAGCGCGACGAAGCCGGGCGCATTGCCTGGAATACGCCGGGGGTCAGCACCGTTGACAACGAACTCGTAGTTGATTTCGACCTGATGTAATAACCGGCTCCAACCCTAAGTCAGGAGAAAACCGCCCGGATCAGGGTTGGAGCCAATTCTGAACCAATCAATCGCTCAACACAATGACCACGCAACAAACAACGGTGGCCGTATATGCCACCCACGACATGGCCGAGGCCGCTATTACCAAGTTGCAACACGCCGGCTACGACATGAAAAAACTCTCCATCGTCGGTAAAGACTACCACACCGACGAAAACGTGGTGGGCTACTATAACATCGGCGACCGGATGCTGAAATGGGGTAGTTTTGGGGCGTTTTGGGGTGGTATCTGGGGCCTTTTTTTCGGCTCGGCGTTTTTTATCATTCCGGGCTTTGGGCCGTTGCTGGTGGCGGGGCCGTTTGTGACCGCGCTCGTGGGCGGTCTCGAAGGGGCTTTTGCCATTGGTGCCGGGGGTGCGCTGGGGGCGGCTCTGACCAGCATCGGCATCCCGAAGGATAGTATTTTGCAGTATGAAACCGAAATCAAGGCGGGCAAGTTTGTTCTCATCGCGCACGGCACCGCCGGCGAGGTAGCCCGTGCCAGAGACCTGCTCGGTATTGAATCCAGCGAGTTTGTACCGGGCCATAAAGAGGCATTAGTCTTTTGATCCCCAACCGTCTCATGCAAAAGCTAAGTCTTCCCCAGCACCATAAAGACGGAACGGGTGGATCGAAAACGGTTCCCCTTACTGGCATCGCCAGCCAGCGGGTGAGCTGTAAAACCTGCATACCCGGTGACAAAACATCCCCGACTCAGGCTCCGACCGATATGTTTGTGCTGGTGCTGGATGGGCAGATCGATATTTCGTTGGGCGGCACTCCGTTGGGCGGGGAAACTATTCGGTTTGTAGCCGGTGACTACATCGTGATCCCGGCCAATATGACCCACTCATTAGCCTGTATGGAGACCGCCCGACTGCTGATTTTTGAGTAGTCAAGGCGTACTGACAATTTGCCATAACCGCACTGATAGTGGCGACCCAACGATCAACAACAAACGTCGGATGAATCAATACACCCAACAAGCCGAGATCACAACCCTGTTTCTTGACATTGGGGGTGTGCTGCTCACCAACGGCTGGGGCCACGAGTCGCGCAGGGTAGCCGCCGAGACTTTCGGGCTGAATCTGGACGAACTCGAAACCCGGCACCGGCTCACGTTCGATACCTACGAAACGGGCAAACTCACCTTAGACGAGTACCTGAACCGGATTGTGTTTTATGAACCCCGCCCGTTTACGCTGGAATCGTTTCGGGCGTTTCTGTTTGCCCGGTCGAAGCCCTACCCCGCCATGCTTGCCCTGATGCGCGATTTGAAAAAACGGTACGGCCTGAAGATAGCCGTTGTCAGCAACGAAGGCCGCGAGCTGAACAACCACCGGATTCAGGCGTTCGGCCTGACTGATTTCGTAGATTTTTTCGTCTCCTCGTGCTACGTACATCTTCGCAAACCCGACACCGACATTTTCCGGCTGGCCCTCGACCTGGCCCAGGTGCCAACCGACCGGATTTTGTACATTGACGACCGGCCCCTGTTTGTCAGCGTAGCCGAAGGACTGGGAATTCGCGGGATTCAGCACATTGATTATCAGACCACGCGGGCCGCATTAGCCGGTTTTGGCCTGACGATCACCGACTTACCGCAACCGCCAACACCGCTATGACCAGCGCAACCGACCGTATCCTGACCCTCAACGGCGGCTCGTCGAGCATCAAGTTTGCCGTGTTTGCGCCCGGCGAGCCACCCACACGGGAACTGCACGGACAGGTCAGCCGCATTGGTCAGCCCGGTACGTTGCTGACGGTTAGCGACGTATCCGGGGATCGGGAAACGAATCCGGTAACGGCTCCTGATTATTCGGCAGTGGTCGCTTTTCTGGTTGACTGGCTGGCTAATCAGCCGATTTTCGACGCTGTCGGGGTCGTTGGGCATCGGGTGGTACACGGCATGAACCATACTGAACCCGAATTCATTACGCCCGCTCTGCTGGCTGAACTACGCGGCATTGCGGTCATTGACCCCGATCACCTGCCCGGCGAAATCGCCCTGATCGAAGCCGTACAAAACCGCTGGCCCAACCTGCCGCAAACGGCCTGTTTCGACACGGCGTTTCACCGCAGCCTGCCCCGTGTGGCCCAACTGCTACCCATTCCGCGCCGGTTCGATGCGCAAGGCATCCGACGCTACGGCTTTCATGGCCTTTCTTATTCGTATCTTCTGGGCGAGCTGAGCCGTATCGCCGGTAAACAGGTGGCAAATGGCCGGGTTATTCTGGCGCACCTCGGCAGCGGTGCCAGTCTGTGCGCCGTGCTAAACGGCCAAAGCGTGGACACCACCATGGGCTTTACGCCCACCGGCGGGCTGATGATGGGAACCCGCCCCGGTGACCTTGACCCCGGTTTGCTACCGTACCTGATGCTGTTGGAAGGCCTGACTCCGGCGCAACTCAACCAGATTATCAACCACGAATCGGGTTTGCTGGGCGTGTCAGAAACCAGTTCGGACATACGCGACCTGCTTGATTGTCAGGCTACTGACAGCCGGGCGGCTGAGGCTGTTGGGTTATTCTGTTACCAGATAAAAAAAGGAATCGGAGCATACACCGCCGTTCTCGATGGTCTGGACACGCTTGTTTTTTCGGGTGGCATTGGCGAGAACGTACCCGACATCCGCACCCGCATCTGCGCCGGACTAACGTACCTCGGCATTGACTTAGACGATCAACGAAACACGGCCAACGCGGGTGTTATTTCGACCGATACCAGCCGCGTCACCGTGCGCGTCATCCCGACGGATGAAGAACAGATGATTGCGCGGTTAGTGTCGGCGAAATTTTAGCATCAACAAAAACTCAACAAAAACATGGAAAACGCAATCCCCAATGATCCCCTGTCGCCCGAACAACTCCGGCTCATTGATACCTATTGGCGGGCGGCTAACTACCTGGCTGTCGGGCAGATGTACCTGCGCGATAACCCACTGCTGCGCCAACCGCTCGCCCTGGAACACGTTAAAAAAATGCTGCTCGGCCACTGGGGAACCACGCCGGGACAAAATTTTATCTATGCCCACCTCAACCGGATTATCAACCGGCACGACCTGAACATGATCTACATTGCCGGGCCGGGGCATGGCGGGCCGGCCGTGGTGGCCAACGTATATCTGGAAGGCACCTATTCTGAGGTCTACACCCACATCAGCCGCGACGAAGCGGGGCTTAAAAATCTGTTCAAACAATTCTCATTTCCGGGCGGGATTTCCAGCCACGTCTCCCCTCAGATTCCCGGTTCCATTCACGAAGGGGGCGAACTGGGTTATTCGCTTAGTCATGCGTTTGGGGCCGTGTTCGACAACCCCGGCCTGATGGCGGCCTGTGTGATTGGCGACGGGGAGGCCGAAACCGGCCCGCTCGCTACGGCCTGGCACGGCAACAAATTTCTTGACCCGGCCACCGACGGCGCGGTGCTGCCGATTCTGCACCTGAACGGCTATAAAATCTCGAACCCGACCGTGCTGGCCCGCATCCCCCACGACGAACTGGAACAACTGCTGCGCGGCTACGGCTGGTCGCCGATTTTTGTGGAAGGGTACGAACCGATGGTTATGCACCAGTTGATGGCCGGGGCGATGGATACAGCTATCGCGCAAATTCTTGATTATCAGCACGAAGCCCGTGTCACCGACAACACCACCCGCCCGCGCTGGCCGATGATTGTGCTGCGGTCGCCGAAGGGCTGGACGGGGCCAAAAACCGTTGACGGGCGACCCAATGAAGGCACGTTCCGGGCGCATCAGGTGCCACTGGCGGTCTCGGCCATCACCCCGCCCGAACACCTGACTCAACTGGAAACCTGGCTCCGCAGCTACCGCCCCGACGAACTCTTTGACGCGCAGGGCCGACTTCTGCCCGAATTAGCCGCCCTCGCCCCAACCGGCAACCGGCGCATGGGCAGTAACCCCCACGCCAACGGTGGTCTGCTGCTGCGGAACCTGACCCTGCCCGACTTTGCCGACTATGCCGTTGACGTACCCGCGCCGGGAGCGGTGCTGGCGAGTGATACGCACGTGGTCGGTACGTTTCTGCGGGATGTGATTAAACTCAACCAAAGCCCGCGCAACTTCCGCATTTTCGGCCCCGACGAAACGCTGTCTAACCGGCTCGAAGCGGTTTTTGAGGCCACCAACCGGCAGTGGGACAGTGAGTTGGCCCTGAATGATGAGTTTCTGGCCCGGTCGGGCAGCGTGGTCGAGATGCTGAGCGAACACCAGTGCGAGGGCTGGTTGGAGGGCTACCTGCTGACGGGGCGGCACGGGCTGTTCAACTCCTACGAAGCCTTCATTCATATCGTGGATTCGATGGTGAACCAGCACGCCAAGTGGCTCAAAACCAGTGCCGAACTGCCCTGGCGACGTACCATTGCCTCGCTCAACTATTTGCTCACCTCTACCGTCTGGCGGCAGGACCACAACGGCTTTACGCATCAAGACCCCGGCTTTATGGATCACGTGGTGAACAAAAAAGCCGAAATCGTCCGCGTTTATCTGCCGCCCGATGCCAACTGTCTGCTGTCGGTGATGGACCACTGCCTGCGGTCGCGGCACTATGTCAACGTGATTGTGGCGGGTAAACACCCGGCCCCGCAGTGGCTCACGATGGACGCGGCCCGCAAGCACTGCACCGAAGGGATTGGCATCTGGCCCTGGGCGGGTAACGACGAAGGCCACGAACCCGACGCGGTGATGGCCTGCTGTGGCGACGTACCGACGCTCGAAACGCTGGCCGCCGTGTCCATTTTGCGCGAGCATCTGCCTGATCTCAAACTCCGGGTCGTGAACGTGGTTGACCTGCTCAAACTCGAACGGCATACCGAACACCCGCACGGCCTGACCGATGCCGACTACAACGCGCTTTTTACCACCAACAAACCCGTCATTTTTGCGTTTCACGGTTACCCCTGGCTCGTGCATCGGCTGACATACAACCGGGCCAATAACATCAATATGCACGTCCGGGGTTACAAAGAAGAAGGTACCATCACGACCGCTTTCGACATGACCGTGCTGAATGACCTGGATCGGTTTCACCTGGCGATGGACGTGCTGGACCGGGTGCCGCGCTTAGGCAACCGGGGAGCGTACCTGAAACAAGGACTGAAAGACAAACTCGTCGAACACAAGCTTTACATCCGGGCCAATGGCGAGGATATGCCCGAAATTCGTAACTGGGCCTGGACATTAATACCGACATCAACCACCTGATTATGAACCACCAACACGAAGCAGAGCCGCCAAAAGCCGCTCCCGGCCCGGCGCACAGCACGATGAACCATGCCGGAATGGATCACGGCAGTATGAACCATAACCCTGATAGTTCGGAAAAAAACGCGGGACACGGTTCCATGTCAATGCCCGGCGGTCACGATCACGGCGCGATGATCGCCGATTTTCTGCGCCGGTTCTGGATTTGTCTCGCCCTGTCGGTGCCGGTCGTCGCGCTCTCGATGATGTTCCGGGACTTGACCGGCTACCACATTGACTTTCCGTACCGGAACGTAGTCGTACTGGTGCTGGCTTCGGTCATCTACGGCTACGGTGGCTGGCCCTTCCTGACGGGCATGGTCAGTGAATTGAAAAGCCGTAAGCCGGGAATGATGACCTTGGTAGCCGTTGCCATCACTACGGCTTACGTGTATAGCGTCGTGGTGTCGGTGGGCTGGTTGCGGGGGCAGGACTTCTTTTTTGAACTCGCCACCCTGATCGACATTATGTTGCTGGGGCATTATGTCGAGATGAGATCGGTGGCCGGGGCTTCGCGCTCGCTCGAACTGATTGTGCAGATGCTGCCTTCGGAAGCTCATAAAGTGGATGGAACGGCCATCAACGACGTACAGGTCAGCACGTTAGCCGTTGGTGATGTCGTGCTGGTTCGGCCCGGCGAGCGCGTTCCGACCGATGGCGAAGTGGTCGAGGGTAGCAGTGCCGTGAACGAGAGTATGCTGACCGGCGAAAGTGTTCCGGCTCAGAAATCGGAGAAAGACACCGTCATTGCCGGGGCCATCAATGGCGAAGGGTCGCTCAAAATCAAGGTCACACATACGGGCGAAGACAGCTACCTAAACAAGGTGGTGAAGATGGTGGAGGAGGCCCAAAACGCCAAATCCCAAACCCAGACGCTGGCCGACCGGGCCGCTGGCTGGCTCACTATTCTCTCGTTGTCGGTGGGGTTGATAACCCTGGTGGCCTGGCTGTGGCTGGGCAAAGACGCGGCCTTCGCCATCGAGCGGATGGTGACGGTGATGGTCACGGCCTGCCCCCACGCGCTGGGCGTTGCCATTCCGTTGGTTGTAGCCATCTCAACGGCAATATCGGCCCAAAAGGGTTTGCTGATTCGCAACCGAACGGCGTTTGAAGAAGCCCGAAAGATCACGGCGATGGTCTTCGACAAAACCGGCACCCTGACCGAAGGTGCGTTTGGCGTAACCCGGATTACCGTGCTGACAACGGACATGGATGAAGCGGGATTACTCGGTATGACAGCCGCGCTCGAACAGCAATCGCAGCACCCCATCGCGCAGGGCATCGTTCGCGAGGCCCACAAACGCAAGCTGGAATTTCCGGCTATCCAGAACTTCCAATCCATCACTGGCAAAGGTGTTTCGGCAACGGTGGACGGCAAATCGGTAGTGGTCGTCAGCCCCGGTTATCTGACCGACAAAAACATTCCGGTGCCACCGGACGCGCTGACCGGCACCGCCGAAACGGTCGTCTTCGTGCTGATAGACGGGCAACTGGCAGGCTATATCGCCTTAGCCGATAAAATCCGGGATGATGCCAAAGAAGCGGTGCAGCGGTTGCAGGAGTCCGGCATCAAGGTCTATATGGCGACCGGCGATAGCCAGAAAGTGGCCGATGCCGTAGCGAAGGAGTTGGGTTTGGACGGGGTATTTGCCGAAGTTTTGCCCGATCAGAAAGTAAAGATTGTCAAGGATTTACAGGCCAAAGGCCAGTTCGTCGCCATGACCGGCGACGGGGTCAACGATGCACCGGCTTTGGCCCAGGCGAACGTGGGCATTGCCGTTGGCTCCGGCACCGACGTAGCCGCCGAAACCGCCGACATTATCTTGGTCAACAGCCGCCCCACCGACATCACCAATTTAGTCGAGTTTGGGAAAGCAACTTATAACAAGATGATTCAGAACCTGTTCTGGGCCACGGGTTATAATGTTATCGCCATTCCGCTGGCTGCCGGGGTGCTTTACCCCCGGTTCGTTCTTAGCCCCGCCATGGGTGCCGTGCTGATGAGTGCCAGCACGGTAATCGTCGCCCTGAACGCGCAGTTGCTGAAACGCAGTCTGAACCAGGATACGGGCATTGGACAAACTAAAGTCAGGTAAATGAACGGCTTACATGACATCAATCATGTTTTTCCCTGTCCGTAGTCATTTGTAGCCGGGTGGCATGGCCGTAGGTTTGCATCCTATTTCTTTTTTTCTCAACGACAAAACTATGGCTATGACATCGTTTGACATCAACGTTCCGCAGTCCGTTTTGACCGACCTGCAAACCCGACTCAAGCTGACTCGCTGGACCGATGAGCCAGACAATGCTGGCTGGAATTACGGCACCAATCCTACCTACCTCCGCGAACTGGTTGCCTATTGGCAAACCGGCTACGATTGGCGCAAGCAGGAAGCCTTCTTAAACACATTCCCGCAGTTTATGGCCCAGATTGATGGCATCGGCATCCACTTTGTCTATGTCAAGGGAAAAGGTGAAACGTCCAAACCATTGTTGCTGACGCACGGGTGGCCCGATAGCTTTTATCGGTTTCACAAGGTCATTCCGATGTTGACAGACCCGGCCAGTTGTGGGGGCGACCCGGCTCAGTCATTTGATGTTATTATTCCGTCCATTCCTGGGTTTGGGTTTTCTGATCAGGTGTCACTCAATTTTGACCAAACCGCTACCCTGTTTGCGAAGCTAATGACCGGCGTACTTGGCTACAAAACGTTTGTGGCTGCTGGTGGAGATTTAGGAATGGGCATTACCAAAGCCCTGGCGAACCAATTTCCAGCGTTGGTTTCGGCCATCCATCTGACTGATGTGGGCTACCCGACTGGTACTGAAGATTGGGCAACGATGTCTCCGGCAGAGCAGGCATTTGGGCAATTTATTCAGCAGTGGTGGGCTACTGCGGGAGCCTATAACATGGTACAATCTACCAAACCGCAGACCTTAGGCTATGCGTTGAATGATTCGCCGGTTGGTTTGGCTTCCTGGATCGTGGAGAAGTTTTATGCCTGGAGTGATACGAAAGGTGATATTGAAACCAGCTTTACCAAGGACGAATTACTGACGAACATCATGATTTAAGTAGGTGCTAAAAAATAGTTTCCATTATTTTCCTAATTTTCCTGCATGGGACGAGTGAACACGCCTGTTCTGAACACGGAGCAGCGCACAGAACTGGAAAATATGCTGAGAACCAGCCAGAAACACGCAATTCGTAT
>JBBRNH010000004.1:0-122002 GCA_038230415.1 Cytophagales bacterium
AAGCCGCCCGGATTGGGTTTCCGGTGATGGTGAAGGCCGCAGCCGGGGGCGGTGGGCGCGGGATGCGGGTGGTGAGAAATCCCGACGATTTTGAAAAATCATTTACCGAAGCCAAAAACGAAGCCAGAAATGCGTTTGGTGACGACACGATTTTCCTGGAAAAATTCGTCGAAAGTCCCAAACATATTGAGGTGCAACTGCTTGGCGATCAGCACGGTAACTTGGTTCACCTCTATGAACGCGACTGCTCGGTGCAACGGCGGTTTCAGAAAGTGGTAGAGGTGGCCCCGTCGTTTGGGCTGAAACAGGAAACCCGCCAGAAACTGTATGATTACGCCATTAAAATTGGGAAAGCGGCTAATTACTACAACGCCGGCACGGTGGAGTTTTTGGTGGACGAAGCCGAGAACATCTTTTTTATTGAGGTAAACCCCCGGATTCAGGTTGAGCATACAATTACCGAAGAAGTCACCGGCATTGATATTGTCCGAACGCAACTGCTGATTGCGATGGGCTATAAACTCGCCGACAACAACATTTATATCAACCATCAGGACGACGTGCCGCTCAACGGCTACGCCATTCAGTGCCGCATCACCACCGAAGACCCCGGTAACGGATTCAAGCCTGATTTTGGCACCATCACCGCCTATCGCAACGCTGCCGGGTTTGGCATCCGGCTCGACGAAGGCAGCAGCTACGCCGGAATGAAAATTTCGCCCTATTTCGATTCGATGATTGTGAAGGTGTCGGCGCGGGGCCGGACGCTGAAAGGAGCCACCCAGCGGCTGCTGCGGGCGTTGGTCGAGTTCAGGATTCGGGGCGTGAAAACCAACATCTCATTTTTGATGAACGTGATTGCCCACCCGGTTTTTCAACGGGGCGACGCGCGGGTGTCGTTCATCGAAACCCACCCAGAACTCTTCAACCTCCGCCCGCCCGGCGACCGTTCGACCCGCGCCCTGAACTACCTGGCCGAGGTAATCGTGAATGGCAATCCCGAAGTCAAGAAACGCGACCCGGATAAGGTATTCAGAACGCCGGTTGTGCCGGTTTTCGATCCGTATAGCCCGTATCCATCGGGCAACCGAAACCGATTGAAAGACCTGGGCCGCGACGAGTTCGTGCGCTGGATAACGGCTCAGAAATCAGTGCTTTACACCGATACTACCTTCCGCGACGGCCATCAGTCGCTGCTGGCAACGCGGGTCAGAACGCAGGATATGCTGCGCGTGGCCGAGGGGTTCGCCAAAGCCCACCCCGAACTGTTTTCGATGGAAGTCTGGGGCGGGGCCACGTTTGATGTCTCTATGCGGTTTTTGCAGGAATCACCCTGGAAACGGCTCGCGGCCCTGCGCGAAGCCATGCCCAATATGCTCTTGCAGATGCTGTTCAGAGGGTCAAACGCGGTAGGGTATTCGGCCTACCCCGATAATCTGATCGAGAAATTTGTGGAGAAATCGTGGGAAACGGGCATTGACGTGTTCCGTATTTTCGACTCGCTCAACTGGGTCGAGGCCATGAAAGTCAGCATCCGGGCCGTTCGGGAGCGCACCGACGCGCTGGCCGAAGCCGCGATATGTTACACCGGAGACATTACGCACCGTCACCACCCCCCAACCCCCTCCTTAAAACAAGGAGGGGGAGAAAAATACACGCTTGATTATTACCTCGACCTGGCCCGGCAACTCGAAGACGAAGGGGCGCACCTGCTCTGTATCAAAGACATGGCCGGTTTATTAAAACCGCTGGCCGCGCAAACGCTCGTTACCGAACTCAAAAAAGCGGTGTCAATTCCGGTGCATCTCCACACCCACGACACCGCCGGGATTCAGGCCGCGACGTATCTGACGGCCATCAACGCCGGGGTCGACGTGGTGGATTGCGCCCTCGGTGCGCTGTCGGGCCTGACTTCACAGCCGAATTTTAACTCGGTGGTTGCCATGATGCAGGGCCACGACCGCGAATGTCCGGTTGATTTACGGTCGCTGAATGCCTATTCAAACTACTGGGAGGACGTTCGGGAGTATTACTACCCGTTTGAAAGCGGCATGAAAGCGGGCAGTGCCGAAGTCTATGAAAACGAGATTCCGGGCGGGCAGTATTCTAACCTCAAACCGCAGGCCATCGCCACCGGACTCGGCGATAAATTCGAGACGCTGAAGCATAACTACGTGCTGGTAAACGAGATGTTTGGCAATATTGTGAAGGTCACGCCCTCCTCGAAAGTGGTGGGTGATATGGCGATTTTTATGACGGCCAACAACCTCACGCCCGCCGACGTGCTGGAACGGGGCGAATCATTGGCGTTCCCGGAGTCGGTGCGCGGGTTTTTCCGGGGCGATTTAGGCCAACCCTACGGCGGTTTCCCCGAAGCCCTGCAACGCATCGTGCTGAAAGGCGAAGCCCCGATCACGGGCCGACCGAACGAACACCTGAAGCCGATTGATTTCGACGCTGATTTTCAGGCGTTTCTGGCGAAATTTCCGCAAGCCGACGGGTTCCCCGATTACCTGTCGTGGCAGATGTACCCCAAAGTTTACGAAGATTATTACAAGGGCATCGCGCAGTATGGCGACGTGAGCATCATTCCGACCCCGGCGTTTTTCTACGGCCTGAAACCCGGCGAAGAAATCCTGATTGGCATTGACGAAGGCAAAAATATCCTCGTCCGGTTGCAGTTTGTGTCTGAACCCGACGCGCTCGGCATGCGAACCATCACCTTTGATTTGAACGGGCAGGGTCGGCAGGTAAAAGTCCGCGACAAAGCCTCGCGGGTGGAACGGGTAGCCAACGCCAAAGTCGGTAAATCGGGCGAGGCATTGGCGGGCGACGTGGGTTCACCGTTGCAGGGCCGCTTGACGCGAATCTTAGTGAAAGTAGGCGATGTGGTCAAAAAAAATCAGCCGTTGTTTGTGATCGAGGCCATGAAGATGGAAAGCATCGTGGCCGCGCCCGCGCCGGGAACCGTGAAACAGGTCTTGCTCAAAGAAGGCGCAGTGGTGGAGCAGGATGACTGGGTGGTGACGATTGGGTAAAAAAGGCGTTACTGCTGTTACGCCGGTTCATAAAATCCCGTAGGGATGACCGATGTTGTAGCCGGAATGCCGGACCACCCGGATGTCAATCGGGGGTAAAGCGTGTCGCCATAACCGCTAAGTTCCGTAGGAACGGCTCATATAACACAGAATATATCGGTCGTTCCTAAGGAACTGTTGTTGGTTTTGGCCTTTTTACCCCCGATTGAAATCGGGGGGCTACAACATCGGTCAAGCCTACGGCTTTCTGCAAAATAGCTTGCGTAACATCAGTAAATTAGTGGTCGTGAATTTGGCGACGTTCAGGGCATTGTTGGATTTGGGTTGACGTAGCATCCCCCACAATAAGGGGCTGATGGCAACGGCCCCCGACCTTCGGGCCAACCTATTACTTTTGACGAAATAGACAACACAAAACCGACCTATGGCAAACAGCAACCTGACCAATGCCAAGAATGCTAAAAATGACGAGTTCTATAC
Source organism: Cytophagales bacterium (assembly GCA_038230415.1). Classification (GTDB taxonomy): domain Bacteria; phylum Bacteroidota; class Bacteroidia; order Cytophagales; family Spirosomataceae; genus JBBRNH01. The sequence continues at coordinate 3,519 of JBBRNH010000004.1, forward strand.
CCAATACCACGACATTGAAAAAGAAATAACGGCCTATTTAGACTACAACCCCGACGTTTTTACCGGCAAAACCCTCCTGCTGCCCTGCGACGACCCCGAATGGAGCAACTTCACCAAATTCTTTGCCCAGAATTTTGAACGCTTCGGCCTTAAAAAACTCATCAGCACCAGCTACGCCCCCGATAGCAAAACCTATAAAGACAACTACGCCCCCACGCTGTTTGAAACCCAGAACCCGCAGTTTGACCCCACCAAAACCGTCCTGAACGGAAAGATTTTTACGCTTACCCACGATAAATCGGGCGACGGAAAAGTTGACGTAGACGATTTGGAGTGGCATTACCTGACGGGCGATGGCGATTTTAAAAGCAAGGAAATCAAGGCCCTCCGCAACGAAGCCGACATTATTATTACCAACCCGCCGTTTTCGCTCTTCCGCGAGTTTCTGGCCTGGATTATCGAAGCCGACAAGCAATTTGTCCTGATTGGCAATCTAAATGCCATCACCTACAAAGAAGTGTTTCGTCCGATTCAAGAAAACAAAATCTGGTTAGGGGCAACAAATTTCAATACGGGTATGTATTTTAAGGTTCCCTCCGATTTCATGTATACTGATACATACAAGTTCGAACGCGAAAAAAATGGCGAAAAAGTCAACCGGGTGCCGGGTGTATGCTGGTTCACCAACATTGACCACGGTAGGCGGCACCAACCCATGCCGCTGATGACGATGGCCGATAACCTGCGGTTCAGCAAACACAAGGAACTTAAAGGCAAAGAAGCCTACGACCATTATGACAATTACGATGCCATCGAAGTACCGTTTACCGATGCTATTCCGATTGATTATGAAGCTGTTATGGGCGTGCCGATAACTTTTCTCGATAAATACTCGCCGGAGCAATTTAAGATTATGGGTTTAACTTCTGGTAGAGATGAATTTGAATGTACGCCTTCAAAGCGATACATAAATCCGATACAGCATAATCCGAATGGGAGTATCTCGAATGGCAGCAAAGCCAATACTCGTGCTACGCTTAAAATTGACGGGATACCTTCCGATATATTTTACACGGCTGATAATGCAGCTACGCCACTTTCCATTGTTTACGCCAGAATTTTAATTAAACACCGGAACCCACTACAATGAAAACCACACTGCGAACCGACCTGAGCATACAGGATATTTGCGCGGGTTTTGTATATAACGAACTCGAAGGCAGGGGCTTGTTTGGGCTGGCGGGCCAACTGACCATTCAGCCCGAATACCAGCGCAATTACATTTATGCCGATGGCAAACGAGACGTGGCCGTTATCGAGTCTATTCTGAAAGGCTATCCGCTGGGCCTGCTTTATTTTAACAAACTGGCCGATGGCCGCTTGGAAGTCCTCGACGGGCAGCAGCGCATCACGAGCATCGGGCGGTATGTTACGGGCAAGTTTGCCATCAAAGACAACAACGGCATGGAGCAGTATTTTGGCGGCATTGCCAAAGACCGGCAGACGCAGATTTTAGACACCAAATTGCTCGTTTATGACTGTGAAGGCACCGAAAGCGAGATAAAAGAATGGTTTCGAACGATCAATATTGCGGGCGTTCCGCTCAACGGTCAGGAGTTGCTCAACGCCGTGTATTCGGGGCCGTTTGTGACGCTGGGCAAGGCCGAGTTCAGCAACAGTCAGAACGCCAACATTCAGAAATGGGGTGTCTACGTGTCGGGGTCGGTCAACCGGCAGGATTTTCTGGAACGGGCCTTGGAGTGGGTCAGCCACGATAACGTGAGTGACTACATGAGCCGGCATCGGTTCGATACCAACATCGGGGAGCTGAAAACCTACTTCAACAGCGTCATCAACTGGGTATCGGCGGTGTTTACGAACGTGGAAACCGAAATGCGCGGGCTTGAGTGGGGCCGGTTATACGAAGCCCACCACCACAAACCCTACGACCCGAAGCAGGTAGCGGCTGCGGTAAAAAAACTGTATGCCGACCCGTATCTGAAGAACAGAAAAGGCGTGTTTGAGTACATTCTGGGTGGCTCGCAGGATACTAAACTGCTGGATGTCAGGGTGTTTGATGAGGCCACCAAAAAATCGGTTTATACCCGGCAAACCCAGCAGGCCGAGGCAAAAGGCGTGTCGAACTGTTCGCTCTGTGCTATCGGGCATGATGCCAACAAAGCTAAAATCTGGAAAATCGCCGACATGGATGCCGACCACGTAGCGGCCTGGAGCCGGGGCGGAGCCACCGACAGTAAAAACTGCGAGATGCTTTGCAAAACCCACAACCGGGCCAAAGGAAACCGATAAAAAGCGGTGCCGGGGGTCAGTAATCCCACGCATCGGTGCGTTGTTGCGGTTACTTTTCGTACACACTACACCGCGTCGGTTGGTTCGGCAACAGGTTCGGGGGCTGGTTTCTGGTTGCCCCGATACCGCTTTCGGTTCACTAAATAAAACATCGAGGGAATCAGCAACGGTGCGAAAATCAAGGTCGTTGTCAGCCCGCCGATAATCACCGTTGCCAATGGACGCTGCACGTCGGAGCCGATGCCCGACGAAATTGCCGCCGGAACCAGACCGATAATTGCCACAATCATAATCGCTAAAATGGCCCGGAGTTGCTCCTCGGCGGTTTCCTGCACAACCTGCAAGAGTGGCTTCCCGTTGGCGTTGGCGAGGTTGCGGTTCAGGGCCGAGACCAACAAAACCCCCGCCATGACCGAGATGCCGAAGATGCTCACAAAGCCCACCCCGCCCGACACGTTGAAGTTATACCCCCGAATGAGCAACGCGCCGATGCCGCCCGTGAGTGCGAACAAAATGCACGACAGCGTCAGCAGCGTATCCCGAACATTGCCGTAGAGGAAAAACAGAAACACAAACACCACCACCACCGTCAGCGGAATCGAGAGGGCCAACTGCCCGCCCGCCCGTTCGAGATTCTCGTACTGCCCGCCGTAGATAATGCTGTATCCCTGCGACACCTTCACCGTTTTTTTGACTTTCCGGCTGATTTCCTGCACAAAGCCGCCCTGATCGCGGCCCCGGATATTGGTTCTGACCGTCACCATCCGTTTGCCGTTGATCCGGTAAATGTTGGTCTGCCCGGCCACAAACCGGATGTCGGCTAATTCGCTCATTGGCACCAATGCACCCGTAGCCGACGGAATCTGTAAGGCACGAATGGCTTCGATACTGCCCCGGCTTTCGGGCGTAAACCGCACCACAATGTCATACCGTTTGGCTTCGTCATAGACCGTTCCGATGGCGCGGCCCCCAATGGCGGCCTCGATCATGGTTTCGATGTCAATCACGTTGATACCGTAGCGGGCGGCCATTGGACGGTTAATGCGGATGGCGAGTTGATCCTGCGGGCCTTCCTGCTCTACGTTCACCGAAACGGCCCCGTCCATTGGCCGTACCAGCGTAGCAATGCTGTCGGCTTTGGCCCGGAGAATACTTAAATCCGTGCCAACAACGGAGATGGCAAGGTCTGCCGCGCTGCCCGTTACGATCTCCATCACCTGATCAATAATGGGCTGGCCCGACGAGAAAAACGCCCCCGGAAATTCGTTCTGCAACTCGGTTTGAATCTCGCGCACGAGGTCTTTTTTCGAGAGCGTATCCGACCACGTGCCGTAATCGTTCAGGCCGACGAGGATTTCGGTGCGGTCGGTGGGGAAGGGGTCGGTGCCGTCGTCGTTGCGGCCCGTTTGCGTAATCACGAACCGCACGGGCTTGTGCCGCCCGATGATATCGCGGATACGGGGCGCGAGTTTGGCGTTTTCCTGAATCGTTACGCCCGATGGCATGAAGGCCCGCATAAAAATGGACCCTTCATCGAGTTCGGGCAGAAACTCGGTACCCAACCGACCGCCGAACGTAATCAGGCCCAAAACCAGCACCATGCCGCCCACCACCACCGGCCACGCCCTCGGCAGCAGCACCCGGCGCAACAGCCACGCATAACCGCGAGAAAGCGGATCGAGCAAAAAGTTTTTGTGTTCGGTATGTTTCTCTAAAGCCAGCATCTTGCGGAAGGCGAACGAAATCAGGACCGGAATCAGCGTCAGGGCGCAGAGCATGGAGCCAATCACGGCAAACGCCAGCGTCAGGGCCATCGGTGAAAATAGCTTGCCTTCAACCCGTTGCATGAGCAGAATGGGCATATAAGCCAGGATAATAATCGTGACCGAGAAAAAAATCTCCCGCCCCACCTCTTTCGCCGAGTGCGACGTGAGCGACACGATACCGAGTTTTCGGTCGGTTTTCGAGGCCGTTCGGTACGTCCGAATCAGGTGTTCGGCCATCACGCAGGCACCGTCCACGATGATGCCGAAATCAATGGCACCGAGCGACAGCAGGTTGGCCGGAATCCCGGCAAGGCGCATCAGAATAAAGGCAAACAGCAACGAAAACGGAATCGTGACGGCCACCACCAATGCCGCCCGGAAGCTCCCCAAAAACAAAATGAGCAGGATAATCACAATCGAAACGCCCTCAAACAGCGTGTGGGCAACGGTTTCGAGCGAGTGGTCTATCAAAAAGCCCCGGTCATACAGCACCCGCAGATGCACACCGGGCGGCAGTTCGCGGGCTTCCAGATCAGCAATTTTGGCTTTCAGGAGTGCCAGCACTTCAGACGGGTTTTCGCCCCGGCGGAGCAGCACAATTCCCTCGGTCGAACCCGTAATGTCGAGCTTTTCGTCGGGAATCTGGTAGCCCAAAATCCCCGATGGCGAGGGCGGGTTTATCTCCACACTGGCAACGTCGCGGACAAATACCGGAACGCTTTCGTTGGTCGTCAGCACAATGCTGCCGATGTCGTCGGGGGTTTTCAAGGCTCCCAAACCCCGCACGGCGAAGCCCTGCCCCCCGCGTGAAATGATGCTGCCGCCCGTGTTCTGGTTGTTTTTCTGGACGGCATCAATCACGTCCTGCAAGGTCAGGTCATATTTCCTCAGCAGGCCGGGGTTAGTCACGATCTGAAACTGCTTGATTGGCCCGCCAAAGGTGGTTACGTCGGCCAGCCCCGGCACCTGCAACAGGTTCGGGATAATCACCCAGTCCTGTAAATCACGGAGTTGCATGGGGGTGTAGGTCGTCGGAGCTTCGATCACGTAGCGATAAATTTCGCCCACCGCCGTTGTGAGGGGAGCCAATTCGGGAGCCACACCGTCGGGCAGTTGGGCCTGCGCCACGCGCTCTAAAACCTGCTGCCGGGCAAAATAATCGGTAACGGACTCGTCGAAATTAAGCTGCACGATAGCCAGCCCAAAAATCGTGCGCGAGCGTCGGTCAGTCACGTGCGGCACGTTATTCAGCACCCGTTCGAGCGGAACTGTGACTTGTTGCTCCACCTCTTCGGCGGCCCGCCCGTCATATTTGGCAATCACGATCACGTTGGTGTCGGCAATGTCGGGGTATGCCTCGATTTTGAGTTGCGAAAAACACCACAGCCCCAGCCCCATCAGGGCCACCGCCAAGCCAACCACCACCCACCGGGCGCGGAGCGAAAACTCGATAATGCGTTGAATCATTTTATGGAGTGAAGAATGAAGAGTGATGACCGGGCTGCCGGAGCAGTGAAGAATAACTTGCGTCAGCCTATCTGTCGAAGATTAATTCTTCACTGCTCCGGCAGCCTGGTCATCACTCTTCATTCTTCACTAAAATTTAATACCCAAAGCTAAGTCCCTTCAACTGTAATGTATTGGCCGATACCACTGCTTCGCCGTTGCGAATGCCGGCAAAGGCCACGACGCGCTCGCCCCGCTCCTGCCCCAACTGCACCGCCCGACGCTCGAACGTCAGGCTGTCTCGCCTGACAAAGACGTAATCGCGGCCCTGCACCGTTACGACGGCTTCGCGCGGCACGGTCAGAAAACGGCCCTCGGTCAGGCCAAACTGTACCGTAGCAAACATCCCTGCTTTGAGCCGCCCGCCGGGGTTGGCAACGGCAATGCGGATTTTTATTTGCCGCGTGGTCGGGTCCACAAAATCATTTACGTCGGCTACGCTACCCCGAACGCGCTCGTTGGCAAACGAGGCAAAGGTGAGCGTACAGCCCATGCCCCGCCGAATGTTTTGTAGCTGATTCTCCGGCACTTCGCACACCACCCAAACCGTGTTGGGCCGGGCGCGGTAGAGGGCTTCGGGGTCAAAACCGGCGAGTTTCAGCCGCGCTTCATCCTCGATAATCCCGGCCTGCTCGTTGGCGAGGGCCGTTTGAGCATCAATCACATCTTTGCCCGACGCGGCCCCGTGTGCGGCCAAGTCCTGAACGCGGGCTAAATTCCCCTGCTGGGTTTTGATGTTGATCCGGTGTTGCAGCACGTTCGAGTAATTGGTCGAGAGTTCGGGTGTGTCGAACAGCACGAGGTGTTCGGCGGGGTTCTCAAACGATTTGACGACCATTGCCGCCACGTGGCCCGGTGCCTCAACATCGGTACGGATGGCTTCGGCGCGGGTGGTCTGGGTGCCAAAATCACGGGCAACGCGGGCATTGGGCATCGTTATCCGGTTGCCATCTGCCGACACCGTTGGCCGCAGCACCGGCGCGGTGGCGGTGGGTTTGGGCTTCTGCTGGCAGGAGAAGGCGAGGAGGAGCAGAAGAGAGGGGAAGTATTTCATAATTTTTAGCCCAATTTTTTAAACACAGAGACATAGAGGGTTTCACAGAGGTCACAGAGAAAAATACAGGCATTTCACAAGACGCTGCGGCCTCTGTGAAACCCCTCTGTGTCTCTGTGTTTAAAAACCTCCCGTTGCAAACAACAGCCGGATGTAGTTTTGTCTATTTTGATAAACGGCCTGAGCATAAGCCGTTTGTGTGTCGAACCACGAGCGTTGGGCTTCTAAATAATCAATCAACGTGGTGGCTCCGCGCAGATACGCATACCGAACCGTGTTTAGCACCTGATTGGACTGGCGCAGAATCTGACCGTAGCGAATCACGTTCTGGCGGCTGGTTTCAAACGAATTCCAGGCCAGCCGTACCTCACTCCGTACCCGCAACTGCGTGAGGCTGATGACCTGCCCGGCTTGTTCCTGCAACACCCGCGACTGCTGGATATTGCCCTGATTGCGGTTGTAAACCGGCAGTTCGAGCGTCAGATATACCCCTAAGTACGGCACGGCGTTTTGCGGATTCCAGATCAAACCGGCTTCATTGCGGGGGCGGGCAAGCACCTGTTGCAGAGCCACGTTGCGCCGGGCCGCGTCGAGGTTGGCCTGGGCCGCCCGCACGTCGGTTCGGTTTGCATCAGCCTGTTGCAGCAGGCTATCCAAACTGCCCAACGGCGAAATCACGGCATCATCGGGCGAAACACTCAGGCTGTCGGTAGCGGCCAGAACAAGCCGAAGCTCGGCCAGCCGGTTGACGGATTCCTGCCGGGCGGTGGTGATTTGCAGGGCATACTGATCGGCCAGGAGTTGCGTCCGGGTGAGGTCATTGGCGGTGATTGCCAGGTTTTTAAGCCTGATCTTATTAATCTCGACAAGTGAATCTACGTTGATTTTGGCGCGTTGCAGGAGGTTGAACTGCACCTGGGCATACTGGGCATCGAGCCACCGATTGGCCGCGTCGAAGAGCAGGTTGCGCTCGGTCTCGGCCACGCTGCGTTCGGCAAGGCGGGTGTTGGCCTGAGCGAGTTGGGTGCGGAAACCGCGCTTGTTGTAGATGTCGAACTCTTTGGTAGCCTGCAACCAGAACTGTCGGTTCCGGCGATTGACCAGCCCCGCGCCTTCGGGGAAATAGCCGGAATTAATCTGGAACAATGTTTGGTTATTCAACACCGGATTGGCCCGGAGGTTAGCCGTGATTTCATTGGCACGGGTGGCTTCGATGTTGAGCCGCTCCACGCGCAGGGCCGGGCTGTTGACCCGCACCCGGTCGAGGGTTTGGCGGAGCGTCAGGCCAATGGGGGCAACCTGCGCCGAAACCAGACCAACCGAAAGGCAAAACCAGCAGAGAGAAGAGCAGAAACGGATACGGAGAATCATTTACGCAGAAAAATACTTACGCAAAGGAACGAAAAGCCCACCGAACCGTATATTATGGTTCGGTTAAAAGGTTGTTAAAGAACGGGTCCCGCGTTTTTCCGTAATTTCAGCCCCGAACTGCTTGTCTAATTTTTCGATGAAAAAAACCTACCTGAAACTCGCTGTTGCCCTCACCTTACTGGCCGCGCCCGCCGTTGCCCAGCGCACCCTCATTCACTGCGGCACCCTGATTGATGGCATTAAGCCAGAATCCCAGCGCGAAATGACCGTCGTGGTCGAGGGTAACAAAATCACCGCCGTTCAACGCGGCTACACGGCCCCGGCTGGCACGGATAAAGTGCTGGACATGAAAGCCCGAACCGTGCTGCCCGGCCTGATTGATATGCACGTCCACCTCGAAAGCGAAACCCGGCGGGGCGGCATCATTGACGAGTTTACGCTGAATGTGCCGGATGTGGCTTACTTAGCCGCCAAATATGCCAAAACCACGCTATTGGCGGGCTTCACCACCGTTCGTGATCTGGGGGGGTCGGGTGTGAACATTGCCCTGCGAAACGCTGTCAATCAAGGTATTACCGATGGGCCACGCATCAAAACCGTTGGTACAGCCATCGCCACAACGGGCGGCCACGCCGACCCTACCAACGGCTACCGGCGCGACCTGATGGGTAACCCCGGCCCCACCGAAGGCGTAATAAACTCGCCCGAAGATGCCCGCAAAGCCGTTCGGCAACGGTATAAAGAAGGTTCCGACCTGATTAAAATTACGGCTACAGGGGGCGTGTTGAGCAACGCCAAAGATGGCTCCGGGCCGCAGTTTACCGACGAAGAAGTGACCGCCGTTGTGGCGGCTGCCAAAGATTATGGGATGGTCGTGGCTGCTCACGCACACGGGGCCGAGGGCATGAAACGGGCCATCCGGGCCGGGGTGCAGACCATCGAACACGGCACCTACATGGACGACGAAGCGATTGAGTTGTTCAAAAAGTATGGTACGCACTACGTTCCGACCATTATTGCCGGTAAGACTACCGCCGATTCGGCCCGGCGGTTTGGGTATTACCCGCCCCTTGTTACACCCAAAGCGTTGGCCGTTGGCCCTAAAATTCAGGCCACGTTTGCCAAAGCCTATAAAGCGGGCGTAAAAATCGCGTTTGGTACGGATGCCGGTGTGTTTATTCATGGCTATAATGCCAAAGAATTTGAGTACATGGTCGAGGCCGGGATGCCGCCGATGGAAGCCCTGATGTCGGCCCTGATGACGAACGCTAAACTGCTGGGGATGGACACGCAGATTGGCTCATTAGAAGCCGGTAAATTGGCCGACATTATTGCCGTTGACGAAAACCCGGCGCAGAACATCAAGACCTTGCAAGCCGTTCGGTTTGTGATGAAAGACGGGAAAGTGTATAAACAGTAAAATTTGTGGTAAGTAGTTGGTGGCAAGTTGCCAGCCGCTAACCACTTGCCACTTGCCACTAAATTATGGATACCAGCAATCACCTTTCCTGGGTAGAGATTAAGAACTTCAAGTCTATCAAAGACCTGCGGCTGGACTGCAAGCGTGTGAATATTTTTATTGGCAAACCCAACGTCGGCAAGTCAAATATTCTGGAAGGATTGGGTTTGTTGGGGGCGGGGTATAGCCGCGATCGGTTTATGGAAGGGGCCGTGCGATATAAAGAAATGAAGCAGTTGTTTCTTGATAACGACAGAGAAAACTTAATTAGGATAATATCTGATAAGGGGGAATTCTTCCTGCAAGTAGCGAAAAATAATAACAATGATTTTGAGTCTTATCTGATTGATAAGCATATAAAGTATAATAGTGAGCAAGATATAAAAACTCAATTATCAAGTGCCGGAGGAAACTTATCAGGTATGACTCTAAACTCGAATGGGTTTATTGCATTAGTTATGAATGGCTACAGGCCAGGTTTTTGCAAAAAATATGGCTTTGATAATCTTGACACATTTTCTGACTCATTCAATAATTTCCTTTCTCCTCCCAATGGCTCGAACTTATTTAGCATAATTGATAAAAGTCACGATTTGAAAAATGAGTTCGGGCAAATTTTTCAACAACAAGGGCTTGATTTTGTGTTGTCGCGTGAAGACCAAACACTTGAATTACAGCGTAAAGATGGTTTCTATGTCATCAAATATCCCTTCTTCTCCATCGCCGATACGTTCCGGCGGTATATGTTTTACGTTACAGCCATCGAATCGAATAAAAACTCAGTAATTATTTTTGAGGAACCGGAAGTTCATTCGTTTCCTCCGTACACGCAGGAGTTGGCCTATCGAATGATTGCAGATGAGTCGAATCAGTATTTTATCTCTACACACAGTCCATATATGTTGCACCCATTTATTGAAAAAATGGACTACAAAGATATTAACATTTTTATTACTTATTATAAAGATTATCAGACTCATGTTCGTCCATTATCGGAAGAAGAATTAACTGATATTCTTGATTACAGTACAAACGTTTTTTTTAATCTCCGAAAGTTCGAGCCAAATGCCTGACCTTGTTCGATTCTATCCAGAATGTCATGCAGACACTGCTTTGATTATCTTTCTCGTTCAAAACAGTGAGCTTATCGAACACGCAGCCGGAATAAATGAAGTGGCAAAATCGCTGGAAACAGCAAAATCAGACACGGTAAGATTAATCGGAATTATTGATAACGACAAGCATAAACCGAGGTATTTCTGTCAGTTTGAGACTATCAAAGAAGAGAATAAAATCTGCTTCCTCCATAAACCAGACACAAATCAGTTCTTGCTCATTATTGATAAAGCCATTGAATCATTTCTGCTCTGGAACGCCGAACAGGTTGGCGTGAACGTGGCCGATTATGGGTTCTCGCCCGACGTAAAACGATTTGGGAATAAACTCAAAAGCGTTAATATCGAAACCGATCCCAACTATATCCAACTCCTCGCCGACCTCCACGCCCAAAACGCGCCCGGCATCATTACCCTTCAAACGCTTTTGCATGAACTCTTCCCCACCCATTAAAACCGTTTTTATCACGGGAGCCACCGGCTTCGTTGGCTCGCACATAGCCCGGCGATTCTTAGCCGATAACTACCGTGTCGAAGCCCTCGTTCGGCAACCCGGTCAGTTTGGGCTGCTCACCGATGTTGCTCACCAAATCACCTGGCACCCCGGCGACGTGACCGATATTCCGGCCCTCGAAACGGCTATGCAGGCCGACCGGCCAACCGCTCAACTCGACGTGATTCATGCGGCTGCGGTGGTGTCGTTTTCGCCCAAAGACCGGCGGGCAATGGAAAAAGTCAACGTCGAAGGCACGGCTAATGTGGTCAACGTCTGCCTGATGGCGGGCGTTCGGAAGCTTGGTTTTGTCAGTTCGGTGGCCGCGCTGGGTCGCCCAAATCCCGTGCGTAAAAACCCGGTTCCGGGCCAGCCAACGGTGATTGATGAAAACCAGAAATGGGAAGATTCGCCCGAAAATTCGTTTTATGCCCAGACCAAATACCGCGCCGAACTGGAAGTCTGGCGGGGCGTGGCCGAAGGACTTAATGCGGTGATAATCAACCCCTCGGTCGTGATGGGCGTGGGCGACTGGAACCGGACCAGCACCCAATTGGTGAAATACGTGCTGGACGAAAAACAGTTTTATCCCAACGGCCTGATTAACTACGTGGACGTGTTAGACGTAGCCGACGCGCTGACCCGGCTTGTGCAGTCTGACATCTCGGCAGAGCGGTTTATCCTGAATACCGGCACGATGCCTTACCACGATTTTTTCGGGCAATTGGCGGCTGCGTTGGGCAAACGTGCACCCTCGATTGCCGTACCCGATTGGCTCACGCAGGTGCTGTGGCCGGTAGAAGCTGTGCGGTCGGCGTTGACGGGCAGCACCCCGCTCATCACCCGCGAAACGGCGCGGTCGGCGCGGAGTTTGTACCGGATGAATGGCGAAAAAATCACCGAAACGCTTGACTTTCAGTATCGTAACCTTACCGAAACGGTTGAGCGGGTGGCGATGGCAGTGACGGAATAAATCACGCCGTTGGCAGCACAAAGAAGAACGCGGCTCCGTCGGTGATGGTCGTATCCAAGCCAATCTGTCCGTTCATGGCCGCAATAAACTCCCGCGAGATTGCCAGCCCCAAGCCCGTACCACTGGCCTGATTGTTTGCCCCCGGCGCACGAAAATACCGATCAAACACCCGGTCGCGGTGTTCGGTGCGGATGCCCGCGCCGTAATCCCGAACCGTGAATTTGAGGCCGTTTTCAGCGGGTGAAACGCTGATGTCGATGTGGTTATCGGCGGGGCTGTGCCGGATGGCGTTCGACAAAAAATTCACCAGCACCCACGATGCCTTGTCGGGGTCGGCCATCGCGGGCGGCAAGCCGGGCGGCAGTTGCACGTCGAGCCGCAGGTTTTTCTGGTCGGCGGCAGCGCGGAGGGCGTTGGTAGCGTAGCTCACGATGTTAGCGGGCGGCACGGCTTCGCGCCGAAGTTGCATCTGCCCCGATTCTACCTGGGCCATGTTCAGCAGTTCGCCGGTGATGTTCAGGAGCCGGTCGGCATCGTCGCGCACGTGTTGCACCAGCGTTTGCTGTTCGTCGTTGAGCGCACCAATCCGGCTGTCGCTCAGCAGTTTAAGGCTCATTTTGATGGCCGAGATGGGCGTTTTGAGTTCGTGCGAAACGGTGGCAATGAAGTTGGTCTTGGCTAAATCGCGCTCCTGATAGGCCGTAATGTTTTCTAAAACCACCACCCACCCAGCGGGCATCGGTTCCGATTCGCCGGTGCGGGTTACGGTTACGGCGTGGGTGCGCTGGTTGAAATAACTCTCCCGGCCTTCGTCAAAAATCTTGAGCAGGTGCAACCCCGGTTCGGTCATGGCCGGAATCGGGGCCGACTGATTTAGGGCTGGCGTTGGGCCATTGCCGCCCGGCATGAGGTCGCGCAGGAGGGTTCGGAGGAGGTCGTTCCGCAGGGCCACGTCCGGGGCAGAACGTCCGGCAAGGTCACGCTCGGTGGTGCCTAACAAACGGCAGATCACGGGGTTGGCAAAGAGAATGGTACGGTTTTCATCCAAACCCAAAATGCCCTCCGACATTTCCTGCACGATGGTATCAATCCGTTTTTTCTCGAACAGCACCCCCGCCAGCGATGAGTGTTCGTACTCGTCTAATTTCTGGGCCATCGAGTTAAACGACCGCGCCAGTTCGCCAAATTCATCGTTCGAGGTGAAGTGCAACCGTTCTTCAAAGTTGCGGCTGGTAATCTGTTTGATACCCCGCGTCAGATCGCGGAGTGGCCCGGCGATGTAGCCGGGGAAGTTGATGATGAACGAAAACAGCACCAGAAAACCGAGCGTTCCGGCGGCTGCCAACCACAACAGCGCGTCTTTGGCGGTTTGTTCGGCCACGCGGTTTTTACGAAACATAGCCTGCCGGTTGATGTCATCAAGTTGAAAAATGGCCGTTTGCAGCCGTTGCAACGTAGCACTGTCGGCGGGCAGTTGGCGAAGGCGATTAAATTCCCGGCGCAGGGCATCGGTAGCAGCCTGTTCGCCAATTTCGGTTACGTTGGCCTCCTGCTTGCGTAGGGTTTGCTCAAACAGCAGCCCGGCGTTGGGGTCGGTGTTGCGGGCCACCAACGATTTTTGCATCGTGTTGATGTATTCGAGGGAGACGTAATTGTCTTTGAGAATGGCGCGGGCATCGTCGGCGAGTTGGCGGAGGTAAAACGCGCTCAGGCCGCCCAGCAGCAACACAATGGCAAAAATGAATCCCAGCGCGAGCGATATTTTTGATTTGATGCTCATAGATTTATCCAGTCAAAGTGGGCTACCGTGTGGGCAATCAGCCAGTCGTTGCCCGTATTGTTCATGGCCCGCAACACCCGAACCAGGGCCGCTTGTTCGGGAGCGGGCCACTGCTCGAAACCCGCTTGTTTGACTTTCATCGCCACAAAAAATTCGCTGATGTACCGCTCTCCGCCCGCCAGCAAATCGAGGGCGCGGGGCAGGTAATATTTCAGGCTCTGCACCGAATCGCAGTTGTTGATAAACAGCACATTGATATCGGCGACCGACACGTTGCGCCGGTTGACTTTTTTCAAACGCCGTTCCATAGCCCGGTCATCTTCGCCATACCAGACGTGACCATCAATTTTCTGGGGAACGGCCAGCGTCTGGTACAGTTGCTCGATTGCATCGGTAAGCTCCTGATTAGCTTGTAGTTGTGTCATACCGCGAGGTAAAGCCAAAGGTGTGAAAAATCGGCCCGGCGCAGGGCTTCCTGCCGGATAAACACGTGCAGTTCCTGACAATCGCCCCATTGCATACCAAAGTCATCACCGCCCGGCAGCTTGAGCAAAACCACCCAGTTGGTATCCGGCACGGCACGTCTCGGATCGTCAAACTGCGGGAAACGACCGTAACCACCCACCGTGTTGCACCGGCCTGGTTCGGTCAGTTGCCGGTAGCGGTTGTATGGGCTGCGCCCGGCCAGGTCGTTGTGTTGCCGGTGGTCTCGCATGGTGTTGCCGGGCTGGGTGTAGGGCAGGGGTTGGTTCAGGGCTGACTCGGCTCCGAACTGCCGCTCAAAGGCATAATCGGTGGGGTCGGCAGGGGCAAAAACCAGTTCAAACGCCAGCGGCCCCGGTTTGGTCAGCCGGTAAAGCGGTTCGGGGGCCGTACCGGCGTATTGTTCAGCCGCAAAAATAGCGTTGATGGCATCCTCACTCATCAGCAAATCAGGATCGGTGCTGACCGACTCGATAAACCGCCCGACAACGGCTGACGGATAGTGGATAAACAACTGAAGCAATCCGTGCCGGGGAAAGTCGGGCAGGGGCGGCATTTCGGCAAAATTAAGCTGAATCAGAAACGAGTACATCTGGCCCCGGTCGTTGCGGGGATAAGCCTCGTCAGCCGCCCAGTAGGGCAATCCACCCAACCGGCTTGCCCAGGGCGTTTGAGCATTAACAGCTTGACTGTCAGCGCGAAAAAGACGTAGGCACGAACGCATACTGCCCCGGATCGCATCGGCATACAGAGCCAGTTCGGGCGGTATTATCATGGGAAGTGGAGCGGTATCGGTCATGGCTACGACAAAATTACCAGGTCAATGTTTGATTCCGACAATCGGTTCAGCAGCTTGTTGAATCCGGTAGTGCGCCAGATTACCTGCGCCAATGTAAAGTGCGGTTTCCCGATGCAGACCGTTGTAATGTGGCGGTCGGTGGCGGTTTGCATGATCGCATCCACAACACTACCACTCTTTACCTGAATTAATTCTGCGCCGAGTTCAGTGGCTAATTTAAAGTTATTCAGCAGGTGCCGCTGCACATCCAATTTAATGCGGTCGGGATGTTCGGCGGGAGTTTGCACATACAACACAAACCAGCGGGAGTTGTAATAACTGGCGAGCCGGGCCGTTTTGCGAATCACGCGCCGGGCCACCTCCTGATTGCTGCTGATGCTCGCCATAAACCGTTCCGAGCGCGACTGTGCCGTTCTGACAACGGTGTTTTCTATTTTCCGTTCTACCGCCGTTGCTACTTCGCGCAGGGCTAACTCGCGCAGTTGCAGGATTTTATCGGGCTGAAAAAAGTTAGCCAGCGCGGTTTGTACTTTAGCGGGATCATAAATTTTGCCATCGCGCAATCGCTGGATAAGCTCATCGGCGGTGAGGTCAATGTTCACCACTTCGTCGGCCAATTGCAGCACCCGGTCTGGTACACGCTCCGTAATATCAATGCCCGTAATGGCCCGCACCTCGTCGTAGAGGCTTTCGATGTGCTGGATATTAACGGCACTGATAACGTTGATGCCCGCGTCGAGAATTTCCAGCACATCCTGCCAGCGTTTTTCATTTTTCGAGCCGGGAATATTGGTGTGGGCCAGTTCGTCAACAATCACTAATTCGGGATGGCCGTTAATCACGGTCTGCACGTCCATCTCGTCTAACTCGCGGCCTTTGTAAAACAGTTTCCGGCGCGAAATTTCGGGCAGGCCAGCCAGCAGTGCGTGGGTTTCGGTCCGGTTGTGGGTTTCGATAAACCCAATTTTTACGTCAATACCGGATTTTAACAGGGCCTGGGCTTCCTGCAACATCCGGTATGACTTGCCCACGCCCGCACTCATGCCAATATAAATCTTGAACTTACCCCGGCGCGACTCACGGAGTAAGTTCAGGAAGCGGTCGGCGTTTTGGTCGTTGGGATTCATGATTTTTTAAACACAGAGGCACGGAGATTTCACAGAGGTCACAAAAGACGCTTAGTTGACTCAGTGATCTTCGTGAAACCTCTGTGCCTCTGTGTTTAAAAAACCTTTGTTACTTCAATTCGTCCAACGCCACATTCAATTTCAGGACATTTACTTTTGCCGGGCCGAACAACCCCAGCAACGAGCCTTCGGTATGATTATCAATGAGTTGATTCAGTTTTTCAACCGCTATCCCCCGAACCTTCGCAATACGGGCCACCTGGATTTTAGCCCCGGCAGGCGACAGGTCAGGGTCAAGCCCGGAACCCGAAGCCGTGACCAACTCAGCCGGAATATCGGCCTTGCTCACTCCCGGATTATGCACCAGAAAGGTATCAATCCGGGCCTGAACCGTTTGCAGATACTCCGGGTTAGACGGCCCTTTGTTTGACCCGCCCGACCCGGCTGCGTTGTAGCCCACCGCCGAGGGCCGCGAGTTAAAATAGCGGTCTTCGGTAAAATTCTGCCCAACTAAGGCATACCCAACGACCCTCCGGGATGCCGGACCACTTTTTGCCGAGACCGTAACACCGTTTCCCCCACCGGGCGCGAGTTTGGCAATACCTGCCACCAGCAGCGGATAAATAACCGAGAGCAAAACCAGCAAGGCAAGCGTCAGACGCAGGGCTGGGAAGATATGATTTTTCATTTTTTGAGACAAAAGATAAAAAAGAAGAAAGAAAAAAGACATTCAGATAGCGGTTTTGGGCCTTTCCTCCTTTTGTCTTTCTTGTTTTTTTATACGAACAAGCCTACTACTAAATCAAGCAATTTAATCCCGATGAACGGGGCCACGAGACCACCGAAGCCATAGACAAACAGGTTCCGGCGCAGCAACGCCGATGCCCCAATCGGTTTGTATTCTACGCCACGCAGGGCCAGCGGAATGAGCATCGGAATGATGATCGCGTTGAAAATTACCGCCGACAAAATCGCCGATTCGGGGCTATGGAGCTGCATCAGGTTCATGCGTTGCAGGGCCGGAATACTCGCCACGAACAATGCCGGTACAATCGCAAAATATTTGGCAACGTCGTTGGCAATGCTGAACGTGGTGAGCGTTCCCCGCGTGATGAGCAACTGTTTCCCAATCTCAACCACCTCGATCAGTTTGGTCGGGTCGTTGTCGAGGTCCACCATGTTGCCCGCTTCTTTGGCCGCCTGTGTGCCGGAGTTCATCGCCACGCCTACATCGGCCTGGGCGAGAGCGGGCGCGTCGTTGGTGCCGTCGCCCATCATTGCCACTAATTTACCCGCCTGCTGCTCGTTGCGGATATACTGCATTTTGTCTTCAGGTTTGGCTTCGGCGATGTAATCATCAACGCCCGCTTTTTCGGCGATAAACTTGGCAGTCAACGGGTTATCGCCCGTTACCATCACCGTTTTAACGCCCATTTTCCGCAGCCGGTCAAAGCGTTCGGCAATGCCGGGCTTGATAATATCCTGCAACTCAACCACGCCCATCACCCGGTCATTTTCGAGAACCACCAACGGCGTACCACCGTTGCCGGCAATTTTCTTGGCCTGTTCTTCGGTTTCGGGCGGAAATATACCCCCCGCTTTTGTCACCATGTTCCGAATCGAGTCGGTGGCTCCTTTGCGAATCCGGGTCATGCCATCGGCGCGGCCACCCGTCGGCATATCAATGCCTGATGAGCGGGTTTCGGCAGTGAACTTAATCAGCGTGGCCCCGGCAGTGCTGAGGTTGCGTGTTACGTCCAGCCCGGCCAGTTCTACGATAGACTTGCCTTCGGGTGTTTCGTCGGCCAATGAACTCAGGGCCGAGGCCCGAATCATGTCGGCCTGGCTCACACCCGGCGCGGCATAAAAGTTGGTGGCTTTCCGGTTGCCAATGGTGATGGTTCCGGTTTTGTCTAACAGCAGCACGTCAATATCGCCTGCCGTTTCAACCGCCCGGCCCGATTTGGCAATCACGTTGGCCCGCAAGGCCCGGTCCATCCCGGCAATACCAATGGCCGACAGTAGCCCGCCGATGGTGGTCGGAATGAGACAGACGAACAGCGAAATCAGGGCCGCAATCGTAATCGGCGTGTTGGCATACACGGCGAAGGGTTGCAGCGTGACGCAGACAATCACGAAAATCAGCGTGAAACCGGCCAGCAGAATCGTCAGTGCAATTTCGTTGGGCGTTTTTTGCCGCGAAGCTCCCTCGACCAACGCGATCATCTTATCCAAGAATGATTCGCCGGGCTGGGTGGTCACGATTACCTTAATCTGGTCAGATAAGACCTTTGTGCCGCCCGTGACGGATGATTTATCACCACCGGCTTCGCGAATCACCGGGGCCGATTCGCCCGTAATAGCCGACTCGTCAATGGTTGCCAGCCCTTCGATGATTTCGCCATCGGAGGGGATAATGTCGCCCGTTTCGCAGAGGAACACATCGCCTTTTTTGAGTTGCGCCGACGAAATTATGTCAATCCGGTCGCTTGCCCCTAATCCCTGACCACTTACCACTTTTTTTGCGGGCGTTTCCTGCCGGGTTTTTCGGAGCGATTCGGCCTGGGCCTTGCCCCGCGCTTCGGCAATGGCCTCGGCGAAGTTGGCGAACAGGATTGTCAGCAACAGCACCGCCGTAATGATGATGTTATAGCCGAGGCTGCCCTGGGTTTTGTCGCCCGACAGGGCGATATAGACCGTGACGAACAGCATGATTGCCGTGCCGATTTCGACGGTGAACATCACCGGATTTTTAATAAGCTGCGCCGGGTTGAGCTTGATAAACGACGCTTTTATAGCGGAGCCGACCAGTTCGCCCTGAAACAGCGACGATTGTTGTTTTGCCATGATAGTAAGGTCAATGGAGTGAGAAAAACTCGGCCAGCGGCCCCAGCGCGAGAGCCGGGAAGAACGACAGAGCCGCCAGAATAACGATGACCGCAAACGTGACCAAGCCAAACGTACCGGTATCGGTCGGCAGCGTCCCGGCACTTTCGGGAACGTATTTCTTGTTTGCCAGCGCACCGGCAATCGCCAGCGGCCCCACAATGGGCAGGTAGCGGCCCAGAATCAGCACTAATCCGGTCGTGAAATTCCAGAAGAAATTATTGTCGCCGAGTCCCTCAAAACCCGACCCATTGTTGGCCGATGCCGAGGTGTACTCGTACAGCATCTCCGAGAAACCATGAAAATCAGCGTTGTTGAGCCAATTGCCGGGCTTCACCGTCCAGTCGGACGCAACCCCGGCAGCATCGGGCGAGGTTGCGAAAATGTATGAGGCAAGGGCCGTACCCGTCAGAATCAGAAACGGGTGCAGAATGGCAATCAGCGACGCGATTTTCATCTCGCGGGCTTCGATTTTTCGACCCAGAAACTCCGGTGTGCGGCCCACCATCAGCCCGGCAATAAACACGGCCACGATCAGAAAAATAAAGTAGTTCAGCAGCCCCACGCCAACCCCGCCGTAGAAGGCGTTGATCATCATGTCGAGCATCTGCATCACACCCGACAGCGGGGTCATCGAATCGTGCATGGCATTGACCGAGCCGTTTGAGGTGGCCGTTGAGGTGATGCCCCAATAGGCCGAAGCCGCCGAACCAAACCGAATTTCTTTGCCCTCCATGCTGCCTGCTATCTGGCTAATGCCCATGTTGGAGATGGCCGGGTTGCCTTTAATTTCGGCCAGCAGCGACGGAATGAGCATACAGAAAAACCCGGCCGTCATCACCAGGAAGATGGAATTAGCCAGCTTTTTGCGGTTCAGGTAAAACCCCAGTGCAAACACCAACGCAATGGGAATCAGGATGATACTGATGTCTTCAACGATGTTGGTGAGGTAATTCGGGTTCTCGAACGGGTGGGCTGAGTTGATGCCAAAATAGCCGCCCCCGTTGGTGCCGAGTTGCTTGATGGCGATCATCCCGGCGGCTGGCCCGCGCGAAACACCCACCGTGTCGCCCTGCATCGTGATAACACTGTCTTTACCGGCGTAACTGGCCGGTGTGCCGTTAAAGACCAGAATAATCGCCACAATCAGCGACAGGGGCAGCAGAATCCGGGTGATGCTTTTGACGAAATACTCATAAAAATTACCCAGCATCCGCTCCGTTTTCTCTCCTTTCTGATGATCTGCCGATGCGGGTAGAGCCAGCGCGTTGAACAGCACGGCAAGGGTAGCCATACCCGTTGCTGCCGACACAAACTGGAAAAACATGACCACCGCCGTTTGGGTCAGGTAGGTCAGTCCCGACTCGCCGGAGTAGTGTTGCAGGTCGCAGTTGACAATGAAACTAATGACCGTGTTAAAGGCCAGGTCGGGAGTCATTGACGCATTACCGTCGGGGTTGAGCGGCAAACTGCCCTGAAACAGCAGCATCACAAAGCCATACACAAACCAGACTGCGTTAATCGTCAGCAGGGCCGTCAGATGCTCTTTCCAGTTCATCTGGCGTTTGTCATCAATACCGCCCAGCCGGTAGAGCAATCGTTCCAACGGAGCCATAAAGTCAAAACCCGGGCCGCCGTTGCGGTTTGGCTTGTTGGCGTAAACATTGGCAATGAGCTTGCCGAGGGGCAGGGCCAGTAGTATGGTCAGGCCATACATGAGGGCTATGCCGAGAATTTCGTTTGCCATTGGTTAGAATTTTTCGGGCTTGATCAGCACATACAGCATGTAGGCGAAGACCAGCAGGGAGACGACGAACAGGATTGTGATCATAATGTGTCGGATTTCTGAACCGCTGATTACGTTGATTATTTTGATTGCACTGATTCTGATAATTGATGGGAATCTGCGAAATCATATTTTGTAAATCAGCGAAATCAGTGGTTTCAGATGTGTTCAAACCATTCGATGGCTTTGTAGAAAAGAGCGAAGCAGGCGAGCGCCGTGAGCAGCAAAAACAGGGACGTGAGCATTCGGTTTGACTTGTTTATGTTGGTTGTCTGACTCAATATGCCAAAAAGCGTTCCCAACCGTGTTTATGCAGGTTTATTATCTGCTGTGCATTGACAATCAGTTAATTACGGAAAATGAAAAAGCCGACTCGCGGAGTCGGCTTTTTCATTTTGGCAGGGTTGGTTTTCCAGAATGGGAAAATCAGGCTACGGTTTCGGGAGTTGTTGGCTGTTCTGTTTTGGGCAGGATCCGCACCAACCGAATATCGGTGGGCGGGGCCAGCACCACCGGCACGGCTTCGACCAAGACGTTGCTGCTGTCTAATCCGTAGGCCGCCTGTGGGGGCAGAGCCACGTTTTTAAGGGCGAAATAGGCGTTCATAATCAGGTGCTGACCGAGCGGCAATTCGTTTTCGTAGGATAAAAAAGTGCGGAACAGCACAAACTGAAAATCGCCCAGCACGCGCCGTTGGTCGGATCCAGGAGCCTGATAGCGGCAATTGACCGTCACTTCACCGTTGTGGAGCATATCCTCCACGACTCGCCGGAACAACAGGCCCATGCGCGGCTCGATGCGGAAGCCCAGATAAAACGTTACGAAATACACATCTTCCTGCGCCATTGAATCCACGCGGTAGTTCATCCCGTAAGGCTCATCTTCGACGCAGATGTGCACGAACCAATACACGTCGGCGCGTTTGGGCGCAAGGTTCAGGATAGACTCCAAGGTTTCGGTCTCAATCGTTTGATAGTCAACGGCTTTGGTAAGATATACGAGGTGGGTGGCAAACTTCGGCACGGTTTCGTCGTTGCTGAGTTGTTTCAGCACGGGCAGGTTGTTGGGCAGCGAGTCGTAGCGGGTCAGGTGGGTTTTCAGACGTTCGCCCGCGTGCCAGAGCAGCATCATCGCCATCAGGAGCAGGCCCAGCGAAACCGAAATCCAGCCGCCCTCCTGAAACTTAACTAAATTGGCAATCAGAAACGTGGTTTCGACGGTCAAAAACAGACCCGTTATCGCGACGATTGCCACCGGATTTACCCGCCGAACGCGCAGATACATTGCCATCAGCACCGTACTCATCAGCATCGTGAGCGTAACGGCCAGCCCGAAAGCGGCTTCCATGTTTTTTGATTCGCGGAAATACAGCACAATCAGGATACAACCCACCATGAGGCCCCAGTTCACAAACGGCACGTATAACTGCCCGCGCTCGTCAGACGGGTACACCACCCGCTGCTTGGGCCAGAAGGTCAGGCGCATGGCCTCGCCTACGAGGGTAAACGCCCCGCTGATGAGTGCCTGACTGGCAATGATGGTTGCCAGGGTTGCCAGAATAATGCTGAAAACGGTGAGTTGGGGCGGCACAATGCTGTAAAACGGGCTGGTTTCGCCGACCTGCCCGCCGAGGTGGTTCATCAGCCAGGCCGACTGCCCGGCGTATGACAGCAGGAGCGTTAGTTTCACATAACCCCAACTGACACGGATGTTGTTGCGCCCGCAGTGGCCCATGTCAGAATAGAGGGCTTCGGCCCCGGTGGTGCAGAGAAACACGCCCCCCAGCAGCCAGAACCCACCGGGATATTCGGTCAGCAACCGGAACGCCCACACCGGATTCAACGCCCGCAATACGCCGGGATTATCGGCCAGAGCCATTGCCCCGATGATACCGACAAACGTGAACCAGACCACCATTACCGGCCCGAAAATCCGCCCAAGCCACTGGGTGCCAAATTGTTGCGTGAAAAATAGCAATACCAGAATCCCTATCACGATGGGAACGGTATCGAGGTCGGGATAAAAAATCAGCAGGCCTTCAATGGCCGACGAAACCGAAATCGGGGGCGTAATAAGTCCGTCGGCGAGCAAAAACGCCCCGCCGATGATAGCCGGATACAGCAGCCAGCCGCCCGCGTGTTTGCGAACGAGGGTGTAAAGTGAAAAAATACCGCCTTCGCCATTGTTGTCGGCCTGAAGCGTGATAATCACGTATTTGATGGTCGTTTGCAGGGTCAGCGTCCAGATTACCGCCGAGAGTGTACCGAGGACGAGGGTCCCGTTCAGGTCGTGGCCGCGCATCACGGCGGCTAAGGTGTAGAGGGGCGAGGTGCCAATGTCGCCAAATACAATGCCAACGGCGATCAGCAAGCCCGGTGCGGTAATTTTGTTGAGATTCGATGCGGATGCAGACATATTGGGAGTGTTAGGAATAAAGAGTTTGAAGACTGTCTAAGGATGAGATTTCGCCTGATTAGCAGCGTATTGCTGACGCGAATGCAGAGACGCAATATTTTGCCGGTCCGCCGGCGCGGTCTTCACTGAGCCGGATGGTACGCCGGTGCAAATTGGTTATCAATCTTCATCCCGGTATATCCAATCCGTATTCCTGAATCTTGCGGTAGAGCGTCGTCAGGCCGATACCCAATAACCGGGCGGCTTCGGTTTTGTTGGCGTTGGTGTGGCGCAGCACCCGGATAATATGTTGCCGCTCAACCGAAGCCAAATCCAGAGTCGAATCGTCGGTAGCAAACGGGCGGTCGGTTTGCATTTCGTAAGGCAGGTGTTCGGGGCGGAGTTCCAGCGGGCCGTTGGTGGGCGGTTCGGCCAGAATCAGGGCGCGTTCGATCACGTTTTTCAACTCCCGGATGTTGCCTTTCCAGGGTTGTTGCTGTAGCCGAAGCCCAAAGGCTGGACTCAGCACCACCCCGCGCCGGTCTGCACTGGCTGTTCCAGCACTATTGCGTTGCTGCCCGGCAAACCGTTCGGCCAGTTCAAGGATGTCATCGCGCCGGTCGCGCAGGGGCGGCAGTTCAATCTGAAACACCGATAAGCGGTAAAACAAATCGGGCCGAAACGCGCCCGTATCGGCCTGTTGAGCCAGATTTCGGTTGGTGGCCGCAATCACGCGCACATTTACGCGGGTCGGTTTGGTGTCGCCAACGCGCAAAAACTCGTGGGTTTCCAGCACCCGCAGCAGTTTAGCCTGCAAATCGAGCGGCATCTCGCCAATTTCATCTAAGAAAATCGTGCCTTTGTCGGCTTCGGCAAACAAGCCCTTGCGGTCGCGGGTGGCTCCGGTAAAGGTGCCGGCGCGGTGGCCGAAGAGTTCGCTTTCGAGAATGTCCCTGCTCAACGCCCCGCAGTTGACGGCCACAAACGGAGCCGACCGGCGCGGGCTGCCGCCGTGAATCGCCGAGGCAAAAACCTCTTTTCCGGTGCCGGTTTCGCCCGTTAGCAGCACCGTTGTATCGGTTGGGGCCACGCGCCGGGCCAGGTCAACGGCCTGCAAAATCACCCGCGACTGCCCCGCAATCTGCTCAAAACTGTGCTGCCGCCCCACCTGCGCTTCGAGCCGGGCAATGCGCTCCTGCAATGTCGCTTTCTCGATGGCGCGGCTCACGAGGGGGATAATCCGGTCGTTATCGTCGCCTTTGGTGATGTAGTCGAAGGCTCCGTTTTTGATAGCCGTTACGCCGTCCTGAATCGTGCCGTAGGCCGTCAAAACAATGATTTCGGTGGTTGGGAAACGCTGTTTGATCTCGCGGGTGAGGTCAACGCCGTTGCCATCGGGCAGTTTCACATCGCTGATAACGAGTTGCACGGTCTCGCGGTCGAGGGTTTTCAGGCCGGTGCGGGCATCGTCAGCTTCGAGAACGCGGTAGTCTTCGAGGGTCAGAATCCGGGCCAGCAGGCCGCGCAGTTTGGGTTCGTCGTCAATGAGGAGAATCGTAGCCAGCATCGCGTGGTTTTTAGAGCAGGATTGGAAAATTAATTCGATTGCCTTATCTTTCCAATATTAAAGGATAAACCGCATCGTTGGTGCGGCCCCCATCCGATACACATAACCAGTTGCGTACCGACCGATATGGAACAAGAGTTTGACGAACGGGCGGGCGACATTAAAGAGTCGCTGCACCGTTTCGAGCAGATGCTCGTCCAGGACGAAAGTTTGTTTTTCGATTTAGATGTTTACGAACGCCTTGTCGAACATTATCTCAACGAAGGAAACTTAGAAAAAGCCCTCAAAGCCGCCGAAGCCGGTCTCGAAAACTTCCCCTACGCCCTCGAACTGATGCTCGACAAAGCCCAGATTCAGGCCAACTACAACAAATTTGATGAATCGCTTGACCTTCTCGAACGGGCCGCTTTGTTTAATCCCGGCGACCTCGACGTGCAGTACATGACCGGAACCGTGCTGAACATGGCCGGGCGGCACGAAGAATCGGTGCAGGTGCTGGAAGAACTTTTAGACAACACCGACGACAAAGACGATATTCATTTTCAGCTCGGCCAGACCTACCAGAACTGGGGAAAATACGACATCGCCATCGCGCAGTATAAACGGGCCATTGACCTGAACATGAACAACGAAAACGCCCTGTTTGAACTGGCGTTTTGTTTAGACATCACGGGTGCGCTCGAAACCAGTCTGCCCTATTATGAGACCCTGATTGACCGTGACCCGTATTCGTACAATGCCTGGTATAACTTCGGCATTGCTTACAGCAAATTGGGCCGCTGGGCCGAAGCCGCCGAAGCCTACGATTATGCGGTGATTATCAAAGATGATTTTGCCTCGGCGCATTTCAACCTCGGTAACTCATACATGAACTTAGGCCTGTTTGAGAAGGCCGAACTTGCTTACCGCGAAACCCTCAAGCACGAAGAACACACGGCTGATACCTTCTGCCACCTCGGCGCGAGTATAGAAAAGCAGGACCGCCTGCCCGAAGCCATCAAGGAATACCGCAACGCCATGAAACTCGATCCCAATTGGGACGATGCCTGGTTTGGCGTGGGCGTATGTCTGAGCGAGCTGGGCAAGTGGTACGAAGCGTTGCCGTTTCTGGAGAAAGCCATAAAACTCAACGAACACAACGCCGAGTTTTACCTCGCGCTGGCCGAAACCGAGTACAAAATCGGCAACGTGATTTCGAGTATCGAAGCCTTTGGCAAGGCCGCGCTGAAAGACCCAACCAACCCCGATGTGTACTTGGTGTGGTCGTTGGTGGCGTTTGATCAGGGTGATTTTATCTCGGCCAACGACGTGGTGCAGAAAGGCATCGAAGAACTGCCGGAAGAGGCTGATTTGTATTACCGCTCTACCGTCTATCTGATTCATGCCGGGCAGTATAAAGAGGCACTGATTAACCTCGAAGTGGGGCTGACACTTGATTTTGAGGCCCACGTGCAGTTGTTTGAGTTTTTCCCGGAATTAGAAAAACAGAAAGCACTCTACAAAATTATTCAGCAGTATAAGAAAGACGCAGAGCAGGAAACCGATAAAGACGTGTTGTAGAGACCGCACCGGCCGACCGGCAATAGTTGAAGTCTCCGGCGCGAATAGCACTGCCCGTCAGGGTTTTAAAGCCGCTTCCTGAACCCGGGAAGCGGCTTTTTTGTGGCCGAAAGTAAACCCATTGGCCGTGCGTCTTTCTCCGGGCAGAACCAAACCGCCCGATGCCTGCCATGAATCGCCGACATTTACTCCGCCAACTCACCGTCGGAACCGCCCTCGCGGCCACCGCCAACCCACTCGCTCAGGCCGCGCAACCGGCCCGGCCCGCGCCAACGCCCAACGGACTGCCCGCGCTGAAAATCACCAACATCAAGACCATTCTGACCGCGCCTAACGGTATCCGGCTTGTGGTGGTAAAAGTAGAAACGTCGGAGCCTGGGCTGTATGGAATCGGCTGCGCCACGTTTACGCAACGGGCGTATGTGGTGCAGACCGCCGTTGAAAAATACCTGAAACCGTTTCTGCTGGGCCGCAATCCCGACGAAATCGAAGACATCTGGCAGTCGTGCTACGTGAGTTCGTACTGGCGCAACGGGCCGGTTCTGTTCAATGCCCTGAGTGGCGTTGATATGGCCTTGTGGGACATCAAGGCCAAACGCGCCAATATGCCGCTCTATCAACTTTTAGGCGGCAAAGTTCGGGTTGGGGCCGATTTGTATTTTCACGCCCAGGGCAGCAGCCCCGAAGAAGTCGAAGATTCGGTGCGCGGGGCCATGGAGCGCGGTTATCGCTACACCCGCGTTCAGATGGGCTTGAAAGGCAACGCCGTGTATGGCGCAAAAGGGGCCACCGGCACCCCGGCGAGTTCGGTGGCTGGCGCGGGCAACACCGGGCCGGGGGACGATGTTGCCGGACCGACAAACCCAAAACTGATTTATGACCCAACGGCCTACGTGAAATCGGTGCCGAAACTGTTTGAACACCTGCGGGTTAAAATCGGTGATGAGATTGAACTTCTGCATGATATTCACGAGCGCATCAGTCTCAATCAGGCCATCAATTTGTGCAAGTCGGTTGAACAATACCGCCCCTATTTTATCGAAGACCCGTTTCCGCCCGAAGATAACGACCATTTCAGGCTCCTGCGGCAACAGACCTCGGTGCCGCTGGCAATGGGCGAATTGTTTAACTCCCAACACGAGTACGTGCCGCTCATCAAAGACCGGCTGATTGATTTTATTCGGATTCACATCTCGCAGATTGGTGGCCTCAGCCCGGCCCGGAAAGTGCAGGCGATGTGCGAATTTTTTGGGGTAAAAACCGCCTGGCACGGCCCCGGTGATTCGTCGCCGATTGCCCACGCCACCCAACTCGCCCTCGAACTGACAAGTTATAATTTCGGGATTCACGAGGGATACGTGTTCCCCAAAGAAACGCAGGAAGTATTTTTGGGCTGTCCGACAACGAAAGACGGCATGATGTTCGCCCAGGAAAAACCGGGGCATGGCGTAGATATTGACGAGAAGTTAGCCGCTAAATTCCCGTTTCCCGATGGCGCGAACTTTGATTATTCGTGGGGAAACACCCGCCGGAGAGACGGTACGGTAATCCGGCCCTGAACCCAATTTGACACGATAGCGCCATTCGTAATCACGCATAAAATCCGACCACCTGGCCGGATTTTTATTTGGCAGAACGCCAAATGAACAAAATAGTATAGTAGTTTATTGGCAACTTGACGAAATTCTACATTAATTTTGTGATGAGTTTACCTACTTACTATACTAACTTATTATGCTAAAACACTACCTTTTGCGCCGGTTCGCTGTGATCTCGGCTTTCTGGCTATTGGCACTCGTACCTGCCCTCGCCCAACGCATTAGCGGACGCGTGACCGACGCGGCCACAAAACAGGGCTTGGCCGGTGCTTCGGTTGTGGCCGTTGGCACCAATATTGGCGCAACAACCGATGCCGGTGGCAATTATTCCTTTACCGTGAAGCAAGCCGGTACATACCGGATTCGGTTCAGCGCGATTGGCTCCGAAACCAAAGAAGTGCAGGTAACGGTTGAAGCCGCTGGCACAGCCGTTGCCAACGCCGATCTGAGAGAGTCACAGTCGAGTTTGAACGAAGTAGTGGTGGTTGGTTCGCGGGCGGCTACCGCCCGGACAAACGTGCAGACCGTCTCGCCGGTAGATGTGATCTCAACCCGTGAACTGAAAGGCTTTGCCCAGGTTGACGTAGGCCAGATTCTGAACTCAGTCGCACCGTCGTTCAATTCTAACCGGCAGACCGTAGCCGACGGTACCGACCACGTTGATCCGGCTTCGTTGCGCGGCCTCGGCCCCGATCAGGTGCTGGTGTTAGTGAACGGCAAACGGCGGCACACCTCGGCCCTGCTCAACATCAACGGAACGGTGGGGCGCGGCTCGGTGGGTACGGATATGAACGTGATTCCGGTAGCAGCCATCGAGCGTATCGAAATCCTGCGCGACGGGGCTGCTGCCCAATACGGCTCCGATGCCATTGCGGGTGTGATTAACGTTGTCCTGAAAAAAGATTATACCGGGCTGTCGGCCTCGCTGACGGGCGGGCAGAACATGACCACGCTCAACTATGCGATCCCGACGCTGGGCGGAGGAGCCAGAAATGTGAGCCAGAATATTACCGACGGCCACGTTATTCAGTTCGACATCTCGAAGGGCTTCCGGCTCGGCAAAGATGGCTTCCTGACCATCAGCGGGCAGTATAATGATCGGGGACGCAGCAACCGCAGCGGCCCCGACAACGCCCCAACGATTTACCTCGGCGCGTCGGCGGGTTTTCCGGGAACACCAGCCGGGCAGGTGCAGAACGATTTTCGTACCAAACTCATCGGCGACGATGCCACGCTGGTTTCGCAACGCGGCTACAACCGGCAGAACATGGTGTTTGGGAACTCGGCTTCTAAAAACGTGGGTGTGTTTCTGAACGGTTCGGTGCCGGTGAGTGCCAACACGCAGGTTTATGTTGCGGGTGGTGTCACCTACCGCACCGGCACGGGTTTCGGCAATAACCGGATTCCGGTAAACCGCGCCCAGCAGCCGCTTAACGCTGATAACTCGCTGTTTTACCAGGATGGATTTTTGCCCGGTATTCGCTCAACGGTGCAGGATCAGTCGCTGATTGCCGGGATAAAAACAAAACTCGGCGGGTTTAACGTGGATCTAAGCAACACTTACGGCCATAACTCATTTGGATTTGAGGTGTTTGATTCGGGTAATTCGTCGCTGCCAAGCGGCAACAATCAGCAAAGCCAGTTTGATGCGGGCAAGCTGAGTTTCGCCCAGAACACGGTCAACCTCGATTTCTCGCGGCTATACGACAAAGCCGGGCCGTTCTCAACGCTGAACGTGGCGTTTGGGGCCGAAGCCCGGTTTGAAACCTACGGCATCACTGCCGGTGAGACCAACTCATACATCGGTGGCGATACCAAGAAAATCGTTCCGGCGGCTCCGCTCACCATCAGCGGCCCGGCCAACGGCACGGCACTTGCCCTGCCCGGCGCACAGGTGTTCCCTGGTTTTCAGCCAACGGACGCGATCACCAAATCACGCAGCAGCCAGTCGTTATACATAGACTTAGAAGCTGAAAAAGGTCGGTTGCTGGTTGACGTAGCGGGCCGGTTTGAGAACTACTCGGATTTTGGCTCAACGATCAACGGAAAGTTAGCCGCCCGGTTCAAAATTATCGAGGCCATTGCCCTGCGCGGGGCCATCAGCAGTGGGTTCCGTGCGCCGAGTTTGCACCAGCGGTATTTTCAGAACACCAGTACGCAGTTTGTGAGTGGCAACCCCTCGAACACGCTCACGGTAAATAACGAAAACGACATCGCCCGGAAAGCCATCGGTGTTGACGCGCTGAAACCCGAACGGTCGGTAAACCTGACGTTTGGCGCAACGGCCAAGTTTGGGCGGTTCTCGGCCACCATTGATGCCTATCAGATTGACATCACCAACCGGATTGTGTATTCAGGGGCGTTCTCGCGTGGACTACTTGGCTTCACGGCAGACCAGTATGTGGGCGTAAACAACGTGAACTTCTTTGCCAACGCAGCCAACACCCGCACGCGTGGTCTTGATATTGTAACGAGTTTCCGCCCGCAAATCGGCAAGGGTGCGCTGACGCTGACAGCCGCCGTGAACTTCAACAAAAACACCGTGACGGGCATCAACTCAACGCCGTTGATTGACAACCCCGCGCAGAACGAAACCAGTGGCCGCAGCCCCGATCAGTGGTTTCGGACGCTGCTGTTCGACCGGCAGCAACGGTCACGGATCGAGGTGTTTCAGCCGCAAACCAAGCTGAACCTGAGCGCGGCCTACTCGATTGGCAAGTTTGATTTTACGGTGCGGGCCGTTCGGTTCGGCGAAATCAAGTACGTGCATAACGTTGACCCAACGGTGAAAAAAGCCGATGGCACGTTCTGGAACACGCAGTTTGCCCGTGATGCCAACAGTGATGCCTTTATTGACCAGACATACGCGCCGGTTGTAATTACCGATCTGGTGGTTGGCTACCGGATTAACCGGATGCTGAACGTGTCTATCGGAGCCAACAACCTGTTTGATGTGTATCCGCAGCAGATTTATATTGACTCGCGCAATGCCACCGGCAGCATTGATTACGTGTCGGGCCGCGATGCCTCAAACCGGGGCCGGTTATTGTTCCAGCCCAATCAGGGCGGCTACAATGGTCGGTTTGTATTTGGCCGCATCACGGCGAATTTGTGATCAGATTACCTGATCGTCTTTGGTCTTCTCCGTTTCCTAAACACCCGCCTGAATCATTCGGGCGGGTGTTTTGTCATGTATCCGGCTGATTTGTGGTAAATCAGACGAGCCGTTTGTCTTGCTGTTACACTCAGATCAACACCTTGACCGATTTCTTCATCTTTTTGCAACTCGGTTTTGCCCACATTACCGATCCTAATGGCTACGACCATATTCTGTTCGTGGTTGCGCTGTGTGCCGTGTATTCGTTGCCGCAATGGCGGCAGGTGCTGGTGCTGGTAACGGCGTTCACCATCGGTCATTCGGTTACGCTGGCCTTAGCAACGTTGCGGCTCGTGAACGTTCGCACCGATGTTGTTGAGTTGCTGATTCCGATCACGATTTTGGTTACGGCGGTTGTGAACTTCTTCTGGAAACTAACCACTAACCACCAACCGCTAACCACTACCCATCGTTACGCCCTCGCCCTCGGTTTCGGGCTGGTTCACGGGCTGGGATTCTCTAATTACCTCCGCAGTTTGCTGGGCCGGGAGGCCGATATTGCTACGCCCTTGCTGGCCTTTAATGTTGGTCTCGAACTGGGCCAAATCCTGATTGTGAGCGCGGTATTGGGGGCATCCTATCTGGCCGTTGACTGGGGGCGTATGGCCCGGCGCGACTGGATTCTGGCAGTATCAGCCTTAGTTTCGTTTATGGCAATCTCGCTCATTCTGAACAGCGACCTCATCGCGGGGAAATAACGCCCGCCGTTTTTGTATATTTGTGAATAAGACCCCGACGAGACATGGCCGTGATTGAACTACAACTCCCTGATGATATTGAAGAACGGTTGCAACAGATACCGGGCAACGTGCAGGCATTCATTCTGGAGGCTGTCCGGCAGCAGCTTCAATACCACAGGCCCGCTACGGATGAAGACATAGAAATCGCTACTGCCATAGACCTGCTGGACGACATATTGACTACAGAAGAATTAACCTACTACCTAAATTTGCCGAATGTACAGACAAGGTGATATTTGGCTGGTTGACTTTGACCCCAGCGTTGGGCATGAATACCAGAAAATCAGGCCCGCGTTGATTATCGAATCCAACAATTTTTTGCCATTAGGCAATTTGATTACCGTCGTTCCAATCTCTTCGCAGGTGGAAAAATTTACCATACTTGATGTTTCTATTCCTAAAAACGGAGTGAATCGCCTGAAAGATGACTCCGTCCTAAAAACCCGTCAGATCAGTACATTCGATAAACGACGATTCATTAAGCACATTGGTCAGTGCCAAAGCGATGTTTCAGAAGCGGTTTTGGCGAATTTAGTGCTGTATGTTGCGGTTGAGAGGGAAATCCATTGACTGACTGCCCCGCCGTTTTTGGCTAACTTGCGGCCCTGAATTAACCGCCCCCCAATGATTTGGTTTCGTCTTTCCCGCTTCATTCTCACTAATCGTATTGCGTTGCTGCTGACCGTTTTGGGTCTTACTGCGGTTATGGGCTGGCAAGCCTCCCAGGTCGAACTCTCGCAGGAACTCGCCCGGATTTTACCCCAAACTGATCCCGATTACGTTGATTATGAAGCCTTTAAAGCCCGGTATGGTGAAGACGGCAATGTGATGGCCGTTGGGGTCGAAACGGATGCGATGTACTCGCTGGCGTTTTTTAACGACTGGTACGATCTCAACCAGAGTATCCGGCGCATCAAGGGCGTGAAAGACGTGGTCTCGAACGCCAATCTGTTTACGATTATCCGAGACGACAGCCTGCAACGGTTCCGGTTTGTGCCGCTTGTGCCGCGCAAACCCACCACTCAGGCCGAGGTTGACAGTATTGCTGTCCGCATTGCCCGGTTGCCGTTTTATGCCGGTTTCGTCAGCGATTCATCGGGCCGGGCGCACCTGATGGGCGTTACCTTTGACCAACGCGCCCTTAATAGTGCCGGCCGAATCACTATCGTCCGGCAGATTCAGGAGCAGATCAGTGCGTTCGGCAAAGCCCATGCCCTAACGCGGCCCGGCGCATCGGTGCATCTGTCGGGAATGCCGTATATCCGCACCGAGATTTCGGCCAAAATCGGTGATGAACTCATCCGGCTCCTCGTGCTGGCAATCATCGTTACGTCGGTGATTATGCTGGTTTTGTTCCGGTCGCCAACGGTGATGCTCACGGCCCTGTTTGTGGTCGGTGTGGGGGTGGTGGCCTCGGTGGGCTACATTGCCCTGTTTGGCTATAAAATTACGCTGTTGAGCGGGCTGATTCCGCCCCTGATCATCGTCATCGGGATTCCGAACGCTATTTTTCTCATCAATCGGTATCACGAAGAGCTTGGCCGGGGCCATAACCAGCGCGAAGCCCTGCGGATTGCGACCGAAAAAGTGGGTGAAACAACTTTCTTTGCCAACGTCACGACGAGTATCGGCTTCTTTGTGTTTTACTTCACAAACAGCCCGCTACTGCTCGAATTCGGCATCGTTGCGTCGTTGGGCATCATGACTACCTACGCCGTATCGCTCGTTCTGATTCCGATTTTGTTCAGTTACCTGCCCGTGCCGTCGGCCAAACAGCGCGGGCATTTGGAAAGCCGCTGGCTGACGCGGTTTTTGACCTGGGTAAACAACACCGTGCAGCACCGCCGGGCCGCCATTTATGCCACCATTGCGGTTTTTGCCATCGTTGGGGCTATAGGCATGACCCGGCTCACGGCCCTCGGCTACGTGGTTGATGACCTGCCGCCCAACGACCCGCTGTATACCGATCTGAAATTTTTTGAAGCCAAATTCAAAGGCGTATTGCCGTTTGAGGTGAATATTGATGCCAAACGACCGGGCCGCGCCCTTGACCCCACCACGCTGACCAAAATCAAGGTCCTGCAACGCGAATTTGCCAAAAACCCGGAGTTGGCCCGGCCCCTGTCGGTGGTCGAAGCGGTAAAGTTTTTTTACCAGGCTTACCGGGGCGGAGACCCCAAATACTACATTCTGCCGCCCACTCTTGAACTCGCCAAACTCGGTAAGTACGCGCCCCAACTGAGGGGTTCTGAAAATCGCTTCAAATCCTATTTAGACAGTAACCGGCAAAACACACGCGTCAGTTTTCAGGTGGCCGACATTGGCACGGCGCGGCTGGGTGCGCTCATTAAAAAACTCCAGCCCAACGTTGATTCGATTTTTAATTACGACCCCGAAACCGGAAAGCCCGTACCGCCCGCTGACCGCTACGATGCCCGGATAACCGGCAACAGTGTGGTCTATACGCTTGGCAACGCTTACTTGGTCGAAAACCTGATTGAAAGCACCGGGCTGGCAATCTTATTAGTGTCGGTGATTCTGGTCATTCTCCTCCGCGATCTGCGCCTGAGCCTGATTGCGATTTTGCCGAGTATTGTGCCGCTCATCGTAACGGCGGGCATTATGGGTTATGCCGGGATTCACCTCAAACCGTCCACCATCCTGATTTTCAGTATTGCCTTCGGGTTATCGTCTGACGGTACAATTTACTTCATCACCAAATACCGTGACGAACTCCGGCAGGGGGGCACCCCCGCCGAGGCCGTTGCCAACACCATCCGCTACACCGGGGTGAGTATGTTTTATACGGCCATGATTCTGTTTGCCGGGTTCGGGATTTTCATTGCGTCGGCCTTTGCCGGCACGGCCTCGCTGGGCGTATTGGTGTCTATCACGCTGCTGATGGGCATGGCCTCGAACCTGATTTTGCTCCCGGCGTTTCTGCTCACGGTGGACAAACGGCGCGGGAAATAGGCGAAGTAACTCAATATAACACCGGATTCAACACCGTATCAATCACTTGACCAACCCCGGCACCCGGACACCAGGTGTGCCAGTCGTTTTCCTGATTTTTGTTGGTGGGTTGTTGTAGCAGCATATTTTTGTCCATATAAATCACGGTCATCACCTTCCGCGTATGGTCGGTAACGTTGGCCCCGGCCCGGTGAAACACCCACCCAGAATGAAAACTGACTTCGCCCAGGTCAAATGGTTCAACAACATGAGCGAAGTTGGTGACGCGGAGTTTTTCGCCGATGAGTTGCTCGCTTTCGTCGCCGATTTGCAGGTCGCGGCCCTCCACAATGCGGTGGCTGCCCGCGCTGAACTCTAATGGCCCCAGCGGTAGTGGGGTTTCCTGCAACGGAATCCAGGCCGTAACGGTTTTGTCGCTGCTCAGGGGCCAGTAATATTGGTCGGCGTGCCAGGGCGTAATGCCGCCCCTGCCTTCTTTAAACAGAGCCTGGTCGTGATACAGTCTCACCCCATCAACCTGCATCAAATCGGCAGCAATTTTGGCGAGCCGTTTGCTGAACACGAACGTTTTGATGTCGTCGTTTTCGCGCCAGAGGTTAAAGAGTTGCAGAAATGCCTTGCCGTAGGTGTCACGCTCGGCCAGCGATGTAGTTGCCGTGTTCATCTGCATTACCTGCTTCGTAATGACCTCATTATAGGGAGCGAGCGTCTCGGCATCGAACACATTTTTGAGTTTGATAAACCGATTTTTCTGGTAAAAACTCACCTGTTCCGGGCTGAGTTCGTAGGGGATGTCGAGTGTGTTCATTGGGTTGATTGTTTGGGGAAGAATCAGTTGTAGGCGGGGTCGCGCCCGTTGGTCACCACAAATTCTGGAATAAAAGCAATTTGCACGCTGCTTTTAACGTAGTTATCAGGTGGGATTAACGAGTTCCGTTGCCTGATTTCCTGCGCCGAACCTTGCCTGTGTGTTGTGCGTTCGATTCTCGTAAAACCTGCCTAACGCTCCGCCCGCATGGATTGTCAGTACCTGTCTCTTTCGGCCACCGGCCAATTCTCCCCGTTTTTTCTCGATTACATTGCCCAAACCGATATACTCGCGCCGTTTTATGGGCAGTTTCCTGCGCCCGATGCCTTTCGGGAGCAAATCCGGCAAAAGCAACGCTTCCCCGCCGAATACCGGCAAACACTCGTCGAAACACTGACCCGGCAATACGCCAATCTTGACACGAAACCCGATTTCAGCGTTCTGACGCACGAAAATACGTTTACTGTTACCACCGGCCACCAACTCAATATCTTCACCGGGCCGCTGTATGTCGTCTATAAAATCATCACCACCATCAACCTCGCCCGGAAACTCCGGCAGCAATACCCCGACTATACTTTCGTGCCGGTGTATTGGATGGCTTCCGAAGACCATGATTTTGACGAAATAAACCACGTGTCGTTTTTTGGCCGCAAATACGTCTGGCAAACCGAGCAGGCCGGAGCCGTTGGCCGTATGAACCCCGCCGACCTCGCCGACCTGTTCACCGAAATTCCCGAAAAACTGGCTTTGTTTGAAGAAGCGTACCTGAGAAACGGCACCTTAGCCGATGCCGTTCGGCACTACATGAACGCGCTGTTTGGAGCGGAAGGCTTAGTGTGCGTAGATGCCGACGATGCCGCGCTGAAACGGATTTTCGCGCCCGTCATTCGGCAGGAACTCACCCAACAAACCGCCGTGACGCTCGTGCAGCAAACCACCGCCACGCTCGAAACCCTCGGCTACCCGGCCATCATCACCCCGCGAGACATCAACCTTTTTTACCTCGATGCCGACCTCCGCGAGCGCATCGAGCGCACCGACGATGGCCGGTATCAGGTGCTGCATACGGAGTTATCGTTTTCAGAAGCCGAGATTCTGGCAATGGTCGAGACCAACCCCGAACGGTTCAGCCCGAACGTGGTGCTGCGGCCCCTGTATCAGGAGATGATTTTACCCAACTTAGCCTACGTCGGCGGGCCGTCTGAAGTGCCGTACTGGATGCAGTTGCGGGCCGTGTTTACGCACTACCAAATGCCGTTTCCGGTGCTGATGCCGCGTAATTTCGCGTTGTACGTTCCCCGCGTGTCGGCCAGCCGGATGTGGAAATTAGGGCTGAAAACCGACGAGTGGTTCTTAGATAATACCCGCCTGAAACGCCTGTTTGTCGAACGCCACACCGAACACGCCTTAGCCTTCGACAAAGAAAACAAGATTATTCACACCGCCTTAGACGCGCTGTTGCACAAAGCAATGGTGGTTGACCCAACGCTTGAAAAAGCGGTGATGGCCGAAACCAAACGCTTTGCCAACGCCGTTGTCCGGCTCGAAAAAAAGATGCGCCGGGCCGAAGAACGTAATCAGGAAACGGGTGTTCGGCAGTTGATGACCGTTAAAAACGAGTTGTTTCCCGGTGGCGGGTTGCAGGAACGCAGCGAGAATTTTCTGACCTTTTACCTCAACGACAAGACCTTCCTGCAAAAACTCTTCGCTCATTTCGACCCGTTCGATTTCAGGATGCAGGTTTGTTTGGAGCAATGAACTGTTCCCCACCGCCACCAGGCTGTGGCTTAAAACAAATCTATCAAAACCCCACAGCCTGGGGGCGGTGGGAAACAATTCATGACCAAAGCCGAGCTCCGCACCCGGTTTCTGACCGAACGCCGGGCCTTGTTACCTGCCGAAGTCGAACGCCGAAGCGCGGCCATTGCCGACCGTTTTTTTGAGCGTGTCGCGGCTGAAACGCCCAAAACGATTCACGTTTTTTTGCCCGCCGAAGGCCGTAACGAAGTTAATACCTGGCTCATTATCAGGCGACTTTGGGCCGATTTTCCGGCAATTCGGGTTGCTACGTCGGTTACGGATTGGGCCAACCACACGCTCACCCATTACGCCCTCACGCCCCAAACGCCCCTCGTTACTAACCGTTTCGGCATCCCCGAACCTGTTCAGTTATCAGTTATCAATGACCTGTTATCAGTGACTGACAACGCGCAGCAAATGACCAACGACCAGTTTGATTTGGTCTTGGTTCCGTTGCTGGCAGTTGACAAACGCGGCCACCGCGTGGGCTACGGCGGTGGCTATTACGACCGTTTTCTGGCCCAATGCCGCCCCGATTGCCAGAAAATTGGCCTGTCGTTCTTCCCGCCCGTTGACCGAATTGACAATGTAGAGCCGACCGATGTGCCGATGAGTGGGTGGATTACGCCGGAATGAGTTTAGCTGGCCCTAACAGCGTTTCTCCAGTTTATACTTATTTTTGCAAGTACAGAGTGGGCTATCAGCCCACTTTTTTTGATGTAGTTAAACCATTTCTGCGGACTGCAATGGCTACGGCTGACCGTCCGCGTTACTGATATGAAAATTGCCGTTGTGGGTGCTACCGGCTTGGTCGGTGGTGAAGTGATGAAAGTACTGGCCGAGCGCAATTTCCCGGTCACCGAACTGATTCCGGTTGCGTCGGAGCGGTCTATCGGGAAAACCATTGACTTCAAAGGCCAATCCTACACCGTTGTTGGGTACGACGAAGCCATTGCCCGAAAACCAGCCATTGCTATTTTTTCGGCGGGTGGCAGCACCTCGCTTGCCCTCGCGCCCAAGTTTGCCGAAGCCGGTATCACCGTCATTGATAACTCATCGGCGTGGCGGATGGACCCGACCAAACCGCTCGTGGTGCCGGAAGTGAACGCCCATGTCCTGACCGCCACCGACAAAATTATCGCCAATCCCAACTGCTCAACCATTCAGATGGTGGTGGTGATGAAGCCCCTGCACGACCGTTATACAATCAAACGGGTTGTGGTTTCGACCTATCAATCGGTGACCGGAACGGGCAAAGCGGCTGTGGATCAGCTTTTTGCCGAGCGCGAAGGTCGCACCGATGTACCGATGGTGTATCCGCATCCGATTGACCTGAACGCGCTGCCGCACATTGACGTGTTTTTGGACAATGGCTATACCAAAGAAGAGATGAAGATGGTGAACGAGACCAAAAAAATCATGGGCGACGACTCCATCCGGGTTACGGCCACAACGGTCAGGATTCCTACCATCGGCGGCCACTCCGAAGCCGTGAACATCGAATTTGAGCATGATTTCGAGCTTGCCGACGTGATGGAACTCCTCCGCAACGCCGAGGGCGTGATTGTGCAGGACGACCCGGCCAATAAAATTTACCCAATGCCGCTCACCGCGCATGGCCGCGACGAGGTGTTTGTGGGCCGCATCCGGCGCGACGAAAGCCAGCCCAAGACGCTCAATCTGTGGGTCGTGGCTGATAATCTCCGCAAAGGAGCCGCCACCAACGCCGTGCAGATTGCCGAATACCTGCTAAAAAACGGGCTGGTCGGTGCCTGAACCGTGCCGCTCACACAACAAGACGTGCCAATTACACAAAGTCCCGCCCGGCGTTCTCGTTGGGCGGGACTTTTTTTGTAGCTTTCGGGCCTGTTAAACCCTCATCCACAACGTCCTGCAAAGCCATGCGTGTCTGTGTCGTTATCTCGCTCCTGTTTTTTGCTCTGTCCGGCTCACTTTTCGGACAGGAGGCCGTTTATTTGGCAAATGGTAATAAGGCTACGGGACGGCTGACGGGCATTAGTGATGAAAAAATCAAAATCAGTGTCGTCAGAAACGGCCAGCCTAAAGATTATCTCATGCGCCGGGAAAATGTGCTGATGGCCGTTTCGGCATCGGGGCGGTATATGCTCATCTCCGATCTCAGCCCCGACCCACTCGTGGCGCGGCAGCAAATCGCTGATTTTCAGAAAGGATTAGCCAAAAAACCGGGTTACGACGTGATCCTGAAAATAAGTCCCGCCAAAGCCCTGCCCGGTCTGATTGGTTACGAAAGCGACGATATTATCAATTTCCGGCAACCCAACGGCTCGGCGGCAAGCATCAACCGAAGTGAGGTTGCGGCTGTTTTTTATCGCGACGGTCGGCACACACTGCTGCTGCCCGCCGTGCAGGTAACGGCGGCCCTGAACAGTGCGCGGGCCGACATGAAAAAGTGGCAGGGCGCGGTGGCAACCATCAAAGCCGCCCCCCCGGTGTCAAAAAAGCCAGCACCAGCGGGTAAAAAACCGGCTGATGCTGCC
This sequence comes from Cytophagales bacterium, assembly GCA_038230415.1. Lineage (GTDB taxonomy): Bacteria > Bacteroidota > Bacteroidia > Cytophagales > Spirosomataceae > JBBRNH01. The sequence continues at coordinate 43,546 of JBBRNH010000004.1, forward strand.
GTTGCCAAAGCAGAACCTGAACCCGCTAAACCAATCAATGCTAAACCAACCACCGTTGCCAAACCCGTGCTGACCGACGAGCAGTATAGGCAATACCGCAACAGTGCGCTGCAAAAAGTAGATCGGTTTGTGGAGTTTCTGAACGTGCTGGCAAACAAAGAAGCCGATGCCGAAGAAAAAGAAAAAGCCATTGACCAGGCGGCTGAACTGTTTCTGCCCGATGCCACCATCGAGGTAACGTCGGCCAACAAACCCGGTGTCAGAAAATACAAAGTCAAAGACTATTTGATGCGGCTGAAAATGATACCGTATGCGTCGAGTTCTATTGAGTGGAGCGAGATTGGGTATATCAAAGAACTCACTAAAGCCGCCGACGGAGCCTACTATGGTGTCATCAGCGGGCAACAGACGTTCAACGGCTACGGCGGTAAAAATGGTGAAGACGTGCTGTATAGCGACGTGACTCAGAAAAATGTGCAGGTCAAATTAGACACCTACAAAAAGCCCGCCGACGGCAAAATGGTGGTGAACTGGGAAGTGCTGCTCGGCAATATTGGCTTGGTTGTGAAGTAATTAACCTATATATGAAACGAACGCTTTACTCACTTTTTTTTGCCTTCTTCTCGCTGCTTTGTCTCACGGCCCCGGCCCAGCCCGCGCCCCCAACTGACCGGGATAGCGACGAAATTAAGCGACAGGCCAAACGGAAAATCGAAAAAGGGCTGAGTGATCTGCTCAATGCGCTGACTTTCGACGACCTCACCGAAGCCGAACGCCAGGGCATCAGTGCCGACAGCTACAAGGCGGGGGGCTCAAACCAGCTTTTCTTCAATACCGATGTGATTGTTGAAGATGACCTGCTGCCCGTCCGAAAAACCGAGGGCGTGTTTGACCTCAAGGTAGATAAGTACTTAGCCAACTTAGACCTGTTTTACGCCAAAAGCACCGACCGCACCATCGAGATTTCGGATGTTACGGTGTCTAATCTCAAAAAGAGCGAGTACTACTACGTGAAAGTCTATTTCACGTCGCTCTTCAAAGGCTCGCACAAACAACAGCCGGGGGTTGCCTATAAGCCCGTGAAGCGGATGGCCGAAGTACGGGCCGAACAGAAGGGCAAAAAATGGATAACGTTTGTTTCGCTGTTAGCCTTTGCCAAACCCAATGACCCCGCTGCCAGCACCCTCAACGACGTAATGCTGGCATCGGCAACGCCCACCGGCCTCATTACCGCCGACAGCACCGGGCAGGCAGCCTCAGTTGACCCCGAAGCCGAGGCAAAACGGCTGCTCGCCATTGAACAGGCTAAGCGCGAAGAAGCCCAGCGGCAACGCGAGGCCGAACAGGAACAACGGGATTTGAAAGCCTTTACCGGACTCATCGAAGAAGGAAACCAGGCCTTCAAAGACAAAGATTATGATGCCGCATTAGAAGCGTTCACCGAAGCCAACAGCAAAAATAAATTCGGTGATATTACGCCGGGCGTGATGATGCGCCGGGTGAAAAAAGCCGTTGCCCAGGCCCGTACTGCCGATGTTGAAGCCCTGCGCGATTACCGCGACCGGGCCGAGACCGCCCGTCGGCAACGGAATTATGCCTCAGCCATCGAATATTACCAGAAACTACGGGCCAAAAAACCCGATTCAACCGCCCTCGTCACCACCATTGCCGAACTCTCGCAGAAGGCCAGCACCCAAATGCAGTATGAAGAGCGATTTGCGGGGGGGCAGTACAAAGAACTCGTTTCGGAATACGACAAACTCATCAAGGCCGACCCCAATAATTCTGACTATTATTTAGCGCGGGGCCGGGCCTACGCCAAACTCAACAACGTTGACCGCGCTCAGCGCGACTTGACCCGCGCTATCGAACTGGATTTCGCCAACCTCGGCGCACTCATCGCCCGCGCCGAACTAAACCGGCAAACCAACAATTTCGCCAAAGCGATGGCCGATTATTCGTCATATATCGTGCTTGACCCCCGTAACGACGATGCGCTGGCGCAACGGGCGCGGCTCCGGCTCCGCACGGGCAACTTCACCACTGCCGAAGATGATTTCACAAGAGCTATTGCTGTGAATCCCAAAATGGCTGATTATTACGTCGAACGCGGACTGATCCGGCACCGCATCCGGCAGTTTGCCAGTGCGGTGGGTGATTTTAGCGAAGCCCTCAAACTCGACGAGAACCGGGGCGATGCCTATTTCTGGCGCGGGATGGGTAACGCGGCTCTCAATAAATATGAACAAACCGGGGCCGATTTTGGGGCCGTGCGCCAACGCGCCGATGCCGCCGATGTGTTTGCTGCCCGCATGGACTCGGTGACCAACAGTTTGTATGTGCTGGGATTCACCGCCAACGACGAAAAACGCTATGAGCAGGCACTCGAACCACTCAGCAATGCCATTGCCGTTCGCGCCGACTCGCCCAAAGCGTTGTATGAACGGGGCCGCGCCAACCTGAACCTCGGCGAATACGAAACGGCCATCGCTGACTTTACGGCTGCGCTGAATTTTGCGCCCGATGCCTACCAGACCTACGACCGCCGGGCCGAAGCCTACTGGGGGTTACGGCAATACGACAAAGCAGCCGCCGATTACCAAAAATCAGTGTCGCTGAACCCCGAAAACTACCCCGCCATGCTCGGCGAAGGCACCGCACGCTATCTGCTGGGACAGTTTAATGAAGCAATGGGGCCGTTTCTGACGATAAAAGCAGCGCGGAGCAAAGCCGAAAAAGCCAACTTCGGCCCCACGCAATTCCGCGATACTTACCACCTGCTGGGCCGCTGCGAAGCCGCCACCGGGCAGCATACCAAAGCCGTTGAGGATTATTCTGCCGCCCTGAAACTCGATGAAGCCTTTGCTGCCGCGTATTTCGACCGCGCCGTTGCCCAGGACACGCTCAAAAACTTAGCCCGTGCCTTAGACGATTACCAGCAGGCCGTGAACCGCGAACCCCGCAATGCAGCCTGGGTATACGCCAGAGGATACGCCCTGGAGCGCAACCGCGACTGGCCCGGCGCGGTGTCGGCGTTTACCGATGTGCTGGCGAATGACTCGACGCAGACCCTCAAAACCCGGACGCTGCTGCACCGGGGGATGGCCTACTTAGCCGCCAATCAGTCTGATAAAGCACTCGCTGATCTGGAAACGCCCGCCCTGCAACAGGACATAAAACTCTGCGGGCCAACGTGTTGGTACAGCACCGGGCTGGCCCACCTCTACGGCGGCCAACCCGATGATGCCCGGCTCTATTTTGACCGTTGCTTAGAGAGCGACCCCGGCATTGCCGCCCGCGCCACCTACGCCATTGCCTGTTCTTATTTGCAGAAAGACAGCAAAGCCGAAGCCCTGACGTGGTTTGATAAAGCCTTTAAAACCAATGAGTTTACCCGAAAATACGTTCAGAACGATAACCTGCTGACCACAGTGAACAGTGGCTTTCGGAAAGACGCGGAGTTTAGCAAATTGGTGAAGGCGACTCTGAAATAGCTGTCAGCGTTGCAGCACCACGCGCCCGGTTGTTTTGCCGGTGGCGGTTTCGAGTTGCATCAGATACAGGCCCGGTGGCAGGGCCGACAAATCCTGGGTTGATTCATACCGGCCCGGTTGCTGGTTTTGCAGATTGAACCCCGCCATTACTTCACGGCCTTGTAAATCAATAACGCTGAGTTTGGCAATGCCCGTTTGCCGCACCTGATACTGGCACCGCACAAGTCCCGTGCTTGGGTTGGGTGAGACCACTAAATCTGCCGGTTCATCGGTGGCGGCAGTGAGCGCGGGCGCAACCGGCTCCAGCGTTTGGGTCATGGCCGATTCATCAACGCCCACACGCGCCCCGTTGCAAGCCTGAATCCGGGCGGTGAAACTCGCCCCGCGATCTACTGAAAAACCATCTAACAACCGGATGACCCCACCGGCCCGGAACTCAAAATCTGCCCCGTCATAAATGCGGAGCCGACGCTCCTCGACACCAAACGGGTTTTGTTGCGTAGCCGTGTATCGAACAGCATTGTTATTGTTATTCGGGTCGTAATCAACATAACCTGATATACGAGTGTTGCCGTCGGAGTCAACCCGCCCGGCTTCGATGTTATTCTGGGCCGAAATAACAATCAGACCGTTTGGCTGGTACTGACGGGCCGGGTAATAATCACCGCTGAGCCGAAGCGGATTATCGGGGTAGCACTCAATGTTGCGCCCGTCAATACCGAATAAGTTAGGGCTATTGTCATAATTGGGATTGAGGGCTTCCCGCAAATTCCGGTTCGCGTAGGCGTTTGTGAATTTACCAGCGGTAATACCGCCTATATTTACACACTCTCCATTTGCGAACTCTAACAAATCTGCACTCAGTACACCAAAAATACGACCTGAACTGGCAAACCAGGGCGAGCCGGATGTACCGCCCCGAATGCCCCCCCTGGTAAGCAGGGGGATTTCATATTGTGGTACGTCCACATAATCACAGATAACCTCCGTTACCGATTTACCCCCTAACAAACGGATAATGGCATCGAAAACTTTGGTAATGGTGCGGCAATAACCCGCAACCACATTCTCTGTTTTGCCGATGTAAAGCGTCTCGGCATACTTTTTAGCATCGCCCGCCGGGTGATGAAACATCCGCATGGGGGCGTTCAGTACACCACCAGCACCCAATAGTGCATCGGATTTCCAGCCCGCGTAGTGCACGTTGAAGTGGGGTGGAATGGGCTGGTTAATTTCCAGCAACGCCATGTCAATACCTGGCACGTACTTACCCAACCGTAATACGGTTGAGACGTAAACCAGACTTACCGAGCTTCTGAAGCCATATCGGACGTTTTCGTCTACCTCTCCACGATTACTTTGAACAAAAGGAAATGGTCCAGGGATACTATTATTATCGCCATTTGGACTCTGAAAATTGAAGAAAAACCGGAAGTTATCCAGACTCATCAATGCTTCTTGTCCAAAAGAACCCCGATAAATACAATGCCGGGCGGTCAAAAAGAACTGTCTTGGTCTGCCATTTACTTGCTGATTGATTAAGCATCCCGTACAAGCAGCTCCATCAGAGTTGCGGTACTTAAACACCGCCCGTTTCTGAGCGTCAAGACCTGTAAACCGGGAATCGTACACACCGGAGTTACAATTCAGGTCATTACCAAACTGAGCCTTGCTGTCTAAACAAAGTAGCAGCAACGCGAAAAAGAGGTATGATTTCATTTGATATTGGTTCGGATGAGTTCATAAACGACTTTACCATACTGTGGGTGGTTACTGGCTTCCCAGCGAACGATGCCCTTTCGAGGGACGAAATACAGACGGTCGAATTGGAAATACTTTGTGCCGCAATCTTTGTAACAGCCCGAAATACAGCAGTGTGTCAATGTAGTAATCTTGTCATAACGAACACCCTGTACTTGAAGAGATTGGTTACTGCCAAGATTTGGAAGTTCGCTTAGGAAACTAATGAATGAAGTAGGGGTGATTTCGAAATTCACACCCCAACTATTGATAAGATAACCAAAAGGTTTCTCGCCAAATCCGTAGAAGTTGACTTTCGCATATTCTTCCACACAATAGTTTGGATTAGTAGGGTCGTTGCCAAGCACTTCCTGCGAGACTAAATAGACTGAATCTATATCGCCGTTTGCCAGGTTTTTGTATATCCAGTAATCACCGGGTTTGAAGTCCAGAAAGTAACTCCGGGTTTCGGCGGAGAACGTTGAGTTGTTACAGGCAGCAGGTACACACGCTACCAACCAGCCACACACCACCACTACACACAGCAGCAGCGCGAAAACAGATTTCGTTGCCATGTCAGTAGAAGGTAATGGAGTCGAAGAGCGTTGTTTTTGCCGTAGCCAGCGTCGTACCATTGTTGACATTGGCTGACACCGAAAAGGCGTACATCCGGTTGTCGTTCCAGTAGTACTGGACATACAACTTGGTTGTCTGGTCAGTCCCCGGTTCGGCGTAGTTGATTTCTACTTCGGTGCCTTGCTTCCCATTCTTTGTTACCGTTCCCTGACTAATTATCTGCCCGCCTGTTGCCTGCTGCAACGTCTGAACAAAGGAGGTGTTTTGTTGCTGAAACGTCCGGGTCGCGGCTCTGGTCTTGAATGGCACGGGCGCACTATTGGCTGAGGCAGATGGTATTGTTTCTACGTTACCCGTGTAGAAACGATGCACGTCAAAGTTGAGACCCTCAGTCTGAATCGAGTACATCGCTACGTCGCCTTCTATGTTGGTAGCATAGTTGCTGGGGAAACTGAACCGGCAAACCCCGTCGTCAATGGTGGTATAGGTAATAGTGGCTGGTCGCGCTCCCACAAACAGCAGCCACAGTATCCCCGCGAGGGGAACCAATCGGAATGATTTCATCGGGTCGGGGCGTTAGCGGGTGGGTGTAGAAAGCCGTTGTTTGCGGAACCGGGTCAGTTCACGTTCCTGCCGACGGGTGCGCTTTTCCAGCGCAATCAACTGAAGAGTCAGTTCTTCTACCTTCTCCAACAGCCGGGCGTTCATGTCGCCGAGCAACACCCCGTTTTTGGCTACATCCTGCGCCGACGGAATACCGGGCAGATGATGATGCGTGTTCAGGTAGCTTTCCAGCGCGGCCAACGAGGGCAGTTTGTAGGCCGGGGCAAACACGTAGTCGGGCCAGTTGGCGTTTTCGATTCTGACTTCCTGCGCCCTGATTCTCCCCTGCACCGAGAGCAGCGACCCCCGGTCACTAACGCTCGTCAGGCCAATGCCAACCACCCCTCCCGTGAAAAAGGCATCGCCCGAATAGGGGTTCAACGACGTGGGGGTTGTCGGAGTCGTGGGCGTTGTGGGGGTAGTCGGCGTTGTCGGTGTGGTAGGCGTAGAACCACAATTGGTGGTGAAGGTAAAGCTGCGCTGCTGCTGCCCCGCCTGCGTGATGGTGCCGTTGAAATTCGTGCCGTTCCGCAACCCCGGATCAATGGTTATCGTGTAGGGCGTGTTGCTGTTGTAGGTGCCACCAAACGCACCGGGACAAACGGCGTTTAGCGATGAGCCACTGCCGCCCGTAAACTGAAATTGAAGTTGCCCGGTGGTGCAGTTGTAACTCATCTGCTGATAAGAAGGCTGGGCAATGGCGGTGATTGCAGAAATCGTCATCAGGCAGAGTAGTAAAACGGCGTGTCGTGTAATCCGGGGCGGGCCATTAGGTGATCGGTTGGCTGTTACCAACGGTCTCCATGTAACTACAAAACGGGGGGGGTATCGTTACCCGGCGTGGCAACCCGCATTGGGTTGGCTGGCAAAATGGAGTACGTGTGCGTGTTCATAATCAGTGTGTTTGTGTAGCACAAGAGTACAGATACTGACTATTAAATCAAACAAAATGCAAGAATTTAACAATTTGTTAATATTAAATTGAAGATGAGCCATTTTTTACCTTTATCAAAGTGATTTATTGGTGGCGTTATTCAGGATTGCCGGTGCTACAAAGGCGAGCAAAATCAAATACTCGGCGCTCGTCAGCCACAGATTTTCGTGATACGGATTAGTTTGGTAGGTGGCATAAGACAGCCACACCACACCCGACCATACCAGCGGATACCGAAACGGCACAAACACGCCAACCGCCACCAACGAGGTAAGATACCAGGGATGCACGGTGGTTGCGAGCAAAAAATAGCCCGTTACGGTCAGCAGCAGGGCGTGAACCGGAGCCGCCCGCCCCCACCGCCGGGCGACCCAAACCACCCCGGCCAGCGTGACCACCGACAGCCCAACCCCCGCCCCCGCAATGATGTTGACACCCAGAAACTGATAGCCAGCCGCCCGGACGAGGTAATACACACTGGCGTTAAACTCGAAATTCTGGACGTACAGCCGCAAACTCGCGCCAACATTCTGCACTAATTCAACGCTCATAAACGGCAGAAACAACAGTGCCGTAAACCCGCCCGTCAGCCCGGCGTAACTCAGGCCTCGTCGCCAGCCGAGGTGCCGAATCACTAATGGCAGCAGCAACAACGGCAGTAGTTTGGTGCCTATGCTCAGGGCCAACGCCCCCGCCGAGGCCGCAAACCAGCCCCGCCCAACCAGCCACACCGCACTCAGAACAAAGAAAATCAGGATCGCTTCGGCGTGAACGTTGCCGGTCAGCTCCAGAATCACGAGTGGGTTCAGGCCGTACAGCAACGCCAGATTGGGGTTTTGCCCGGCCCGGCGCAGGAGTTTCACCAGTAGCCACAATGTCCCGATTTCGGTCAGCACAATCGGCACCCGCAAGCCAATCACATTGCCCAGGAGATTACCGGGCGACAGCCACGCGGCCATCGCAAACAAAGCCTGACCAACGGGCGGATAAACCGTGAAGTAATTCGGCGAGTTTAGTGCCTGAAACAAATCGGTGGTTAGCCCTGCCGAAGCCGCAACGGGCGTACCGATGAGCGCGGATGGTAGGTACAGATACGGGTTGTAACCGTGCGCCAGGAGCCGACCGTCCCAGATAAACCGGACATAATCGTCAGACAAATGGGGCATCGCGCCCAGCAATAAAACCCGGAACCCGATGGCCGCGCCAAACAATAATCGGTCGGGTGGGAGAGGGGTTGTTGGGCCGTTCGTTTCTGCCGGGCTTGCCCACATCAGGCTTCGTGTGCGCAGCCAATAGCCCCAAAACAACAAGCCGTAGAGCAGGAGCAGCGTCGGAAATTGCTCCCGCGAAACCCCGTATCCCAGCACCGTATACAACGCTGCCGACAGCGCGAGCCAGCCAATCCGAACGGGTAGAAACAGCGTTGGTGGCACGGCTTACCAGTAGCGAAAAATGGTGGTGATGATTTTATACCCGGCCAGCACCGTGCCGCGCAGCGTTCCCGAAATTTTCGAGTGGCCGATGCGCCTGCGGTAACTCACCGGCACCTCTGCCGACGAAAACCCGGCTTTGGCCGCTTTGAGCTGCATTTCCACCGTCCAGCCGTAGGTTTTGTCCTGCATATCGAGGGCCAGCAGCGTACTGAATTTAATGGCGCGAAACGGGCCGAGGTCGGTGTAACGAACGCCATAAATCAGTCGTAACAAATTGGTAGCTAACCAGTTGCCAAACACCTGTTGCGGAGTCATGGAGCCGCGCTGCCGGTTGCCCAACGCCCGTGACCCAATCACCAGATCAATGTTATCCCGAACAATTGGCTCGATCAGCGTTGGCATTTCGGCGGGAAAATCGGAATAGTCGGCATCTAAAAACACCACAATATCGGGTTGGGGCCTGAGCGTTTGGGCGTAGGCAATGCCGCACAAACACGCCCGCCCGTAGCCGGGAATCGGTTCGTGCAGTACGGTGGCCCCGGCGCGGGCAGCTTCACGGGCGGTTTGATCGTTCGAGTTGTTATTGACCACGATCACCTCGCTCACTAAGCCAGCAGGAATCTCGCGCACCACCTTGCCAACGGAATTCTCTTCGTTAAAAGCCGGAATAATGACCACCGGGCCGCGAATGGCAATAACCGGCCCGCTCATAGCTGCCGGGCGGGGTTTTGCTCATAATCGACCCATTCGTCAATGTCGGTTAGCTCGTCTAATAAGCTCAGCGTCAGGCCGTTTTGCCGGATTATGGCCTCGGTACGCGCCCGCAGGTCGGGCTGACTCCAGGGCAGGGTGTCGGCAAACAGAGCCGGATGCACTTGCTTCATACCCAGCAGGTAATACCCGCCATCGGTGGCCGGGCCAATCACTACGTCGGCGGTGTCGAGAGCGGCAAAGGCGCGGTTGAGGTGGCCGGCCGTGAGCGTCAGGCAATCACTACCGATGATAACCACCCGACCGGCCCCGGCCCGAAACTGTTCCTGAAAAGCGGTGAGCATCCGGTGGCCGAGGTCGTTGGTAACGGTTGGGTTGCCGATCTGTATCCGTTTCTGGTAGTTGTTCCAGCCATCGTTGGCGTTGACAAAATCGCCGTAATAAACCATAATTTGGCGGTCGCTATCGTCCGGCTTGCTGGCGGCAAATTCTGCCGCAACCTGCTGTGTATAAGCCAACAAATGCTCATAAACAGCCACAGCAACCGCGTTGCCAACGGTGCGGGCGATGCGGGTTTTGACCGTGCCGGGAACGGGATTCTTGACGAAAATAAGCAAGTGTTCGGGAGTCATAGCAGGTGGGGTATAACTGTATTGTCAATTTGTTGTCAACGATCTACTTCGCCCATCACCACGTCAATCGAACCCAGAATCGCTACCAAATCGGCAATCATGGCACCCTGACTGATGGCGGGCAGCACCGACAGGTTGTTGAACGAACACGCCCGGCACTTGGCCCGCACCGGCACGTCGGCGCGGCCATCGGTACGGAAGAAAAACCCTAATTCGCCCTTCGCGCTCTCGCCCCGAACGTAAATATCCATTGCCTTAGGTCTGATTTTTTTGGGCAACAACGCCTGCGGGTCAAAGTCGCGGGTGCGGGGGTGGTCGGTGGTGAGTTTGGTCAGGCACTGCTCCACAATCTTCAGCGACTCGTAGCACTCCTGCACCCGCACGTTGTTGCGGTCCCAGCAATCGCCAACGGTGCCAACGGTGCCGGTGCCGATGGGAATGTCGAAATCGAGGTCGGGATACACCGAGTAGCCATCCACGCGCCGGAGGTCGTAGCGCAGGCCCGACCCACGCAGCACCGGCCCCGAACAGCCGTAGTTTATCGCCACCGCCAGCGGCAACACGCCCACGTTGGCCGTGCGTTTCACAAAAATCTCGTTCTCGATTACCACCGTCTGCAACTCGGTCAGTTTGGGCCGCAGGTAAGTGATAAACTCACGGCAGCGGGCCTCAAACCCAACGGGCAGGTCATAAAACAGCCCGCCAATCCAGATGTAGTTATAGAGCATCCTGGCTCCGCTAACCCATTCCAAGAGCCGCTGAATGTGTTCGCGGTCGCGCATGAGCCACAAAAACGGCGTGTACGCGCCAATGTCCAGCGCGTAGGTGCCGATGCCGACAAAGTGCGAAGCTATCCGGTTGAGTTCGGCCACCAAAACCCGGATGTACTCGATGCGTTTGGGGATGTCGTGTTCGATACCGAGCATCTTCTCCACGCCCATCACCCACACGTGTTCGGCGTTCATGGCCGCGAGGTAATCGAGCCGGTCAACAAACGGGATGGCCTGGTTAAAGGGCAGGGCTTCGGCGTGTTTCTCAAAGCAGCGGTGCAAATAGCCGAGGTGCGGCACCACATCCACAATGATTTCGCCATCGGCCACCACTTCGAGCCGCAATACGCCGTGCGTGGAGGGGTGCTGCGGCCCCATGTTCAGAATCATCTGCCCTTCGGCAAGGTCTTCGGGCCGGTGTACCGACGGGTCAGAAGCGCGGAAATTGCCGGGGGCGTATTCGTATTCGAGCGTCTTTTTCATGGTTTGTTGCGGTCAAAATTACAAACAACTACGCGGTCTTTGCTGTTCGCTGATAACTGTTCATTGTTAATCATTCATTGATGAAACGCATTGTTTATTGGTTCCGTAACGACCTCCGCCTGCACGATAACGAAGGCTTTCTGACTGCCACCGAACGCGCCGATCAGGTGCTGCCCGTGTTTATTTTTGACCCGCGCCTGTTCAACGAACACCCCCGGCTTGGTTTCCGAAAAACGGGCGTTTTCCGGGCTAACTTTCTGATCGAAAGCGTGATGGATCTGCGCCGGTCGCTCCGAAACCGGGGTGCCAACCTCATCGTGCGCGTCGGTAATCCTGCCGAAATCCTGTGCGAACTCGCCAAAGAAACCGGCGCGATGGCCGTATATGCCAGCAAGGAAGTGACCGCCGAAGAAACCAACGTGGAGGCCGACCTGAACAAAAAACTCAAACCGCTCAATATTGACCTCGACCTGTTCTGGATGAGTACGCTGTATCACGTCCGGGATTTGCCGTTCGAGGTTGCCCGGTTGCCCGACGTATTCAGTCAGTTCAGAAATCAGGTTGAAAAACGGGCCAAAGTCCGGCAATCCTTCGAGACTCCCGAAGATATAGAACTCGTGCCGGGCGTTGCGCCGGGCGATATGCCCACCTTAGCCACGTTTGGGTTTGATGCCGATACGCAAAACATGGCCCTGCAACCCGACCCGCGCCGGGCGGTGCCGTTCCGGGGGGGCGAAACCGTTGCCCTCGACCGGCTGAACCGCTATTTGTGGGATACCGACCTGATTGCGACCTACAAAGAAACCCGCAACGGACTGTTGGGCGAAGATTATTCATCGAAATTCTCGGCGTGGCTATCCAACGGCTGTCTCTCACCCCGGATGATTTACGACGAAGTCGTGCGCTACGAAGACGAGCGCACCCGAAATGACTCGACCTACTGGCTGATTTTTGAACTGATCTGGCGCGATTTTTTCCGGTTCGTCGCCCTCAAATTCGGCACGAGAATCTTTAAGGTTTCGGGTATCAATCACGATCTGAAAAAGACCTTCCGGCGCGACGAAAACCTGTTTTTGAAATGGGCCGAGGGCGAAACGGGCATCCCGTTCATTGATGCCAATATGCGCGAGATGAACGCCAGCGGCTTCATGAGCAACCGGGGCCGCCAGAATGTGGGTAGCTTTCTGGTCAAAGACCTCGGCATTGACTGGACCTGGGGCGCGGCTTATTTCGAGAGTTTGTTAGTTGACTATGACCCGTGCAGCAACTGGGGCAACTGGAACTACGTGGCTGGTGTGGGCAACGACCCGCGCGAAGACCGTTATTTCAACATCCTGACCCAGGCCACCCGCTACGACGAGAAAGGAGACTACGTGAAACACTGGCTCCCCGAACTCGCCACCGTACCGCCCGACCGGGTGCATATCGTCTCGAACCTGAGCCGGGCGCAGCAGGAGCAGTTTGGCGTGTCGCTCGGCGGCAATTACCCGATGCCGGTGATTAACCCCAACAAATGGATGAAAAAGTAAAGGGCGTTATCGTTGAGAAACTAAACGCCCGCTGACTATGACAACCGCCCAGGTTTTATTCGAGCAATACAAAGTGCTGCCTTCGCGCATTCGGCACGAGTTGAAAGAACTCATCAACGATGATGACGACGATGAGAGAGTCCCGCTGCGGGAGCAGATTCGGTAGGGAATGAAAGAAATCCGGTTGATTAAAGACGGGAAATTAAAGGCTAAATTACTCAGCGAAGTACTACGGGAGATTCGGGATGAAGCCTAAAATTATCGCGCTGACCTACGGGTTGTGACGTACTATGTTGACCAAGTCGGTGATGAAGAAACTGTGTGTTTAGTCACGATTTACGACAAGTCAGAAGAGGCCACTATCACCAAAGCTGACCTCCGTGTTATTGTTCAGGAAGCCCTGACCGAAGAAACCGACGAGACCGAAGAATGATCGCGGGCTTACTTCGGGCAGTTCTGGCAGAGCGACAGCGTTACGGGCTTTGGCATCGTGGCCCGGCCCAGATACACCTCGTCGCCGGTGAGGTTAATCTGCGTCATAAAATCATAACCATCCTGCTGGTAGCGCACCATCATTGCCGTTTGCTGGTCGGGGGTTGCGTAGGGCCGGTGGGCGGCAATGAGAATCTGGTTGCCGCTCACAATAGCCCGCGCAAAGGGTAAGTTGTTCACCTTCAGGTCGCGGGCGGTGTATTTGTGCCAGGTTGCGCCCCCGTCAAACGAGCAGTCGGTGTTTTGGTTGAGGTATTTTTCGCGGCCCGAAAACAGGTCGCGGTGATGGTTGAATAACCGCCACAGCCCGTGCAGATAATGTTCGTAGCAGGTGTAATTCCGGTCGCTTTCCAGGCCCTTTTTCGGGTCATTGGCGGGGGGTGTATTCTGGTTAGGAAACAAATCAACCACATCGTCCCAAAACAGTACGCCGTCGGCCCCGGTAAACCAGTAAAAGATGGCGGTTCCTTCGGCAACGGCGGGCGGAGCGGGGTAGTCGGCGCGGTTGCGGCTGAACGGCCCGTCGCTTTGGGTATTGAACAGCCACTGCCAGGCGATGCGTTTTTTAGGGGAGAGGGCCAGGTTCACTTCCTGCTCGCCGAGCAGCGCGGCCAGCCAGTGCTTGCCCAGCAATTCGTCGCTGTGCCAGCCTTCCGGCGTACCCGTCCAGGTTGGGGGCGGGGTGTAGGCTAAGTGTTCGTACACGTAATAGGTGCCGGGCATCTGAAAATCAACTAATTCGCCAAACGATTTACCCACAATCCGGTCGGGCATCCCCTGATCGCGTGACGATGGTACGCCCTGCCCCAGAAAACCACCGTTCTGATCGTAAACCGTTCGGTTGGGGTCTGCGTCGGTGTGAGCGGCTTTGCGGTTCCAGAATGGATCAATGGTTGCGTCGTAATCGCTCTGGCGGGTGGCCCCGTAGCTGTTGTGCGGCACCGGCCCGATGGAGCCAATCTCTGTGGCCGCGCTCGAACTGTCGCGTAAGGCCTGCATCATCATCACATACAGGTTGGTCTGGTGCTGTTGGCTATTGGCAGACACGCCTTCGTTCTCGATGTCTAAAAAAACACGCCCGTAGGTGTTGATCTCCCCCGTTAGCGGGCAGTCGCCGAAGGTTTTGCAGCCGCCATCGAGTTCATACATGGCCTGACCGAGACTATTGCGGAAATACGGATCATCTTTCGGGCGGATAAATTTGGTGAACGGGGCGTATTCGGCATCTCTGGCCCAGGCCAGATTGAAGGGATTGCCCGGCGGGTCATAAAAATAATTGCGGGCTACGGCCAATGCCCGGCGGCTCTGCACGAGTCGGCTTTTCCAGCCCGTCGGTTTGGTGTTAAAACCAGGAATATACTGTTCGTCGTCGGTCATCCGGGTGCGTTCGAGGGCCGTGAAGCCGCGCCGGAACAGTTTGTCCCAGTCCTGATTTACGTGCAGGTTGCGCCCGGCCCCGTTGAAGGTGACTGATTTACCGGCAGGCAGGTAAAAGTCACCCACCACGTCAATATTCCAGTACCCTTTTTGGTTGGCGGGCGTGGGTGTAAACGGGCTTTTGGGCGTGGGCTTAAGCGGCACGAGTGGTTGTGCTACTGCTACTGCCGATGGGCCGATTGCCGCCAGCGTAACCCAAAACAAAGCACCGACGCATAAACCCGATGTAAATAGACGATTCATGGAGTATAGTAAATTGTGAATGACGAGGCTACAAACCCGTTGTCAAGAAGTGTGCCAGTCTCTTGATTTTTCCTACCTTTCTCGCGCTTAAATCATCTGCTTTATGTTCATTCGCTTTCTTTTTGTGTGGTTGTTAGTCAGCAGCACCGCTTTTGCCCAAACGCCCGGCCCGCTCCCGGCCCACCCCAACACGGCTGAACCGGCCCCGCGCTGGTCTGTCGGCTACTGGGATGCCCGCTGGATAACCTGTGGCAGCGGCCAGCCGCCCACCGCCCCGGCCCGGCAATACGGCGTGTATCATTTCAGGAAAACCATTGACCTGGCCCAAAAACCCGCGCAGTTCATCGTTCACGTCTCGGCTGATAACCGCTACCGGCTGTTTGTCAACGGCAAGGCGGTTGGCTTCGGCCCGGCCCGCTCGGATACCCAAAACTGGCACTACGAAACGCTTGACCTCGCACCATATTTGCAAACTGGTCCCAACGTGATAGCCGCGCAGGTCTGGTATCTGAACGACTCGGCCCCGTTTGCCCAGATGAGCTACCAACTCGGCTTTATCATGCAGGGCGATGGCGACGCGGAGAAAATTATAAACACCGGCCCCGGCTGGAAAGTCTGGCAAAACCCGGCCTACGAACCCCATAAAGCCCCCAACCTGAACACGTATCTGGTCGTTGGTGATGGCGACCGCGTGGATGCCGCCCGTTATCCCTGGGGTTGGGAACGGCCCGGTTTCGATGATAAAGCCTGGCCCGCAGCCCAGCCGCTCTGGTTCACGGCTAAAACACGCGGCTACGGCACCGACGGTAACTGGGCGTTGGCCCGCCGAACGATTCCGATGATGGAAGACCGCCCCGAACGGCTTAAAACCGTTCGGCGGGCCGAATACGTGAAAATGCCCGACACGTTTTTGCAGGGGAAATCGCCGGTGACGGTTCCGGCGCAGACGCGGGCCGTGTTCCTTCTCGATCAGGGATACCTCACCAACGCCTATCCCGAACTGACCGTGAGTAGTGGCAAAGGCGCAACCGTTACCCTGGCCTACGCCGAAGCCCTCGTGGATGCCAAGCGGCAAAAAGGTAATCGCAACGACATCGAGGGCCGGAAATTAATCGGTATCGAAGACCAGTTTCTGCCCGACGGAGCCGCCAACCGCCTGTTTCGTCCGCTCTGGTTCCGTACCTATCGCTACCTGCAAATCACCGTCGAAACCAACCGGGAGCCGTTGATCCTGAACGACTTAATCGGGCAGTTCACGGGGTATCCATTTCAGGAAAAAGCCGCCTTTGCCAGCAGCGACAGCACCTTGCGCGGCATCTGGGACGCGGGCTGGCGCACGGCGCGGCTCTGCGCGGGTGAGACGTATTTCGACTGCCCCTACTACGAACAGTTGCAGTACGTGGGCGATACGCGGGTACAGGCCATGATTTCACTGTATGTGGCCGGCGACGACCGGCTCATGAAAAAGGCCATTCTCGATTATGACCACAGCCGGTTTAACGACGGCCTGACTCAAAGCCGCTACCCATCGGCTGATTTTCAGGTGATTCCCACGTTTTCGCTGTTCTGGGTCTGCATGATTCATGACTACTGGATGCACCGGCAAGACGACAATTTTGTGAAACAGATGCTGCCCGGCATCGCGCAGGTGCTGGCCTGGCACGAAGCCCGATTAGACAAATCGGGGCTGAACGGCACGCTGGAATGGTGGAATTTTGTGGACTGGTGCTGGCCCTGGAACGAAACCGAACGCACGGGCGGAGTACCGCCGGGCAATACGGGTGGCGGGTCATCAATCCTGACCCTGCAACAAGCCTACACCCTCGACCGGGCCGCCGACCTGATGGCGCATTACGGCCAAAACGATCAGGCCGCGCACTACCGCAGTCTGGCCCTCCGCATGAAAAAAGCGGTGCTGGAACGTTGCTACGATGCCGGCCGGGGCCTGATGGCCGATACGCCGGTGGGTTCTGGTGCCAACACAAGAACGTTTAGCCAGCACGCCAACATCCTCGCCGTGCTGACCGATGCCGTGCCGGTGGCGCAGCAACGCGCCCTGTTGAAACGCGCTATGGCCGATACGAGCCTGACGCAGGCCACGTTTTATTTTAAGTTCTATCTGTTTCAGGCGCTCAAAAAAACCGGAATGGGCGATCAACTCCTTCCGCAACTGCAACCCTGGCGCACCATGCTCGCTACCGGCCTGACCACCTTTGCCGAGCAGCCCGAACCAACGCGCTCCGACTGCCACGCCTGGAGCGCGTCGCCGGTGTATGAATTTATCAGCACCGTTTGCGGCATTAACTCCGCCGAGCCGGGCTTCCGCAGCGTCCGTATCGAGCCGTTCTTAGGCGAACTCAAAACCGTATCGGGCAAGATGCCGCACCCATTAGGCGACGTGTCGGTGCAGTTTGTCAAAACCCCGACCGGCACCCTGACCGGCACTGTGACCCTGCCGCCCGGCCTGACCGGAACCCTGCGCTGGAACGGCAAAACGCAGGCGTTAGCAAGCGGAACGCAGCCGGTGGGGTTGTGATGCGGGGGTAGGGTAGGAGTATGTACTGGACTGATTATCAAACTAATAGATAGAGAAAATAAATGAATAAACTCATTTTTGTACTGACCGTAGTGTTTGGACAGGCGGCTTTCGGCCAGGAACATCTCGTTCCGGCCAATGATTACTATTCTGCTTACCAATACCAGCATCGGTACTATAGCTTAGTTCGGCAGCGATTGATTGGAGACCTTAATGAGCGGGTTGTGGCACGGGTGATTGTCTTGCCTTCGTTTGAACCAGAGTATGTAGTAACGGTTGACTCATCCCGAAAAGGCTATTTCTTGCTTTACCGCACTTTTGAGAAGAGCATTTGGTATGCACAGAATAAAGTAGTTTCTGACAGCATGATAACCGATAATGTACTTGGTAAAGTGGAATTCAGAAAATCAATCAGTGAAAAATTGGCGAAACTACTGAACGTCCTTTTCTTTGACCTTGCCAGCAAAGCGCGTTATCCCGATTTTGTATATGAAACGTTCAGGGGTAAAAAAACGCGGATGATTTCAATTGGCACTGACGGAACGACCTACAATTTCATGGCATTTGGCTCTGGCTTTGGTATTCGATGCGGTGAAACGTGGTCTCCTAAAACGGGTTCATTAATGGATGAATTAGTTAAGGTCTCTGATTTGATGGTATCCGTTGCCCAGGAAGGATCGCCAGAAAGCCGATTACAGGAAGCTGCGGAAGCACTCCACAACAAAATTCAGAAAGACTCAGAAACTATAAAAAAATAAATTCTTCGCTGATTTGTCAACCAATCCGTTGTCTTACTTGGATTTATATCGTCACGAAAGGAGAGAAGAATCGGCCTGACTGGAACCCTGCGCTGGAACGGCAAAACCTAAGCGTTGGCAAGCGGAACGCAGCCGGTGGGGTTGTGATGCGGGGTAGGGGAAGATGCTGACCGGGGAGCCGATGAGCGAGTCTCACTTCCGATAAACACAGGCCTTGTTATCCGATTTTTGATAGTAACGCTTGTAATTCAGGGCTTTAGGGTCGGTGCAGCCCACCAGATTCAGCAGTTCTATGTTTCTGAAATCAATCGGGTGGCTTTCGGCCTGCAACGCAATGTAGCCCGTGCCGAGGGGCGTTCCGTCTTTTTTGATCCAGGCTTCGGCGTGTTCATCGCTGATGCCGCCTGCTTTCCAGTTCATATTGCCGCCCACAAATCCACCACCGACTTGCAGCTTCTCGAACGTCAGCACCGTGTCACCCTCAATGATTTGGTGCGCTATAGAATCGCCCAGCACAATCAGTCCGGCGTTTATCCATTGGTCGCCATCGTAGGTTTTCGAGTCGGAGTCAATGCAGTGTTCCATTCGCAGCCCGCCCGTCATCGAAACCTGCGTGCCGGGGGTGCAGAGGTTGCCCGTATGCCGAACCCCCTTACCTAAACCGCCCAGCAGTTGCATCTCCAGCGAGACCGGAAATCCCTGATTAAACGATAGGCTCTGCGCCGATTGCGCGTGAAACATTACGCCACTGTTTCGCACATTCCAGACGGCCCCGCCTTTGGTTTGCTCGCCCCGAAAGCGGTATTGGTATTTCAGGATGTAGTACGAATACGGCGTTTTGTAGTAGAGATGACCGTATTTATCGTCGAAGTTCTGGTATTCGTCGTACATCACGCGCAGCATTCCGTCCTGCACCCGAAACGTGTTTTTGTAGTTATCGTTGACGGGCTGCCCGGCAATTTTTATGTCCCAGCCGGTCAGGTCTTTGCCATTGAAGAGGGATTGCCAGTCGGTTTGGTCTGCCTTTTTCTGAGCGAACAACGCGCTGATGGTCAGCAGGTAAATAAGAATCGTTTTCATGGGTTAGGGGTTTGCGCCGGAATTCATGCTTGCCCATAAAGGCCGGATATTGGCCCGAATTACTACCTTTACCCACAGATATAGGTGCCTGATGCCGCTTCGTGGCGGCTTTCAAGGCTTAAACGGGAAACTGGTTCGATGCCAGTGCTGTCCCCGCAACTGTACGTCTCGATTAAGAGCCGGTTCATTCCGCACGTCACTGGATAGTAGTATCCGGGAAGACCTGAACCGGCGAGACAAGCCAGGAGACCTGCCTGTATTTATCCGCTATTCGGGTTTTCGGAGGAAAAACCCCGACGGCGTACTGAGTTAATCGGTTCATTTTTAGCGACGTACTACGCCTTTGTCAGACGACTTCACCGTTGGCCGATGCCCTGTTTTCCGGCTGTTTCTGGTCGGCTTAGGGTGTTTGTGCCTGTCTTATCCGGGCCTGGCACAACCGTTTCGGCCCGTGTCGCTGTCGGCGGTAACGGTGCGCGGCACGGCCCCAGAACGATTTCTGGCCGGGCAGAAGGTGCAACAAATTGACTCGGCGATGCTGGCCCAGTTTCGGTTTCAGACCCTGGCTGATGCCCTGGCGATGACCACGCCATTGGCCCTGAAAAGCTACGGAGACGGGCAGTTGGCAACGGTTTCATTTCGCGGTACGTCGGCCAACCATACCGCCGTTCTCTGGAATGGCGTAAATATCAATCAGCCCATGACCGGCCAAAGCGACTTTTCGACGCTGCCCGTTGTGGGTTTCGACCGACTGTCGGTACAGTTTGGTGCGTCGGCCAGCGCGGTCGGTTCCGATGCCGTAGGCGGGTCGGTGCTGCTCGGTTCCACCCCCGACTGGCGGGTTGGTGTGCGCAGTTCGGTAGGCATTCGGGCGGGCAGTTTTCAGAATCACCAGGTGCAGGGCGGGGTGCGGTATGGCCTTTCCCAAAAAAGCAACTGGCAATTCGCGGGGAATACCGCCGTCTATCAAAACCAGCTTAACAACCGCTACGGCAGCACCCAACGGCGCGGCTATTTTTTAGAGTCAGCAGAAACCCGGCAGCGTGGCCTAATTCAGAACCTCTACGCCCGCAACCAGCGCAGTCAGCAACTCTCGCTCACAACCTGGCTCAACGACAATGACTTAGTGGTTTCTCCCCGTGACATGGCCGGTCGCGAGCGCACCCGAACGCAAGCTGCCCGGATACTGGCGACCTACGAAACCGACCGTACAACCCTGAAAATCGGCTGGCTGCGCGACGTGTTAGACTACGCCAAGGGTGATTTTGACAACCCCAGCCACTCCCGCACCGACCAATTTCTGGCCCGCGCCGAGCGCGAATTCGATTGGACGCTCAATGCCCGCAACGCCCGGCTCACCTTCAGGACGGGCGGGCAGTGGGCGCACTACCGAACGCAGGTGGACGGATACGGCGGGCAACTCATCACCGAAAATCGGCAGGATGTCTATGCCCTCACCCGGCTGGTAGCAGGGCGGTGGGCGGTGTCGGCCAACCTGCGGCAGGCGTTTGTAACGCGGTTCAGCCCGCCCCTCACGCCCTCGCTGGGGGCCGACTTTCGGGCCGTTGACCGGGCGCGGACATCACTCACGGCGCGGGCATCGGCGGGGCGCAGCTACCGCGTACCCACCCTCAACGAACGCTACTGGCGGCAACTTGGCAACCCCGGCCTCCGCCCCGAAAGCGGCCTGAATCTCGAAGCCGGATTGCTGGCCCGTTTCCAGCCCAACGCCCGGCTGTTGCTGACCGCCGACGTAGCCACCTACCGCAATCGCATTGACGACTGGAGCTACTGGAACCCCGATTATGGCTACCGGGTCGAGAATCTGCAACTTGTGGTGGCGCGGGGTTTCGAGTGGGCTGGCACGGCCACCTACACCACGACACACTGGCAAATTGGCGGGCGATTGGGTTATGCCTTCACGCGGTCGTCGCAGGAACGGGCGTATGGTTTATACGTTAATGACCTGATTGGCAAGCAATTGATTTATGTACCGATACATTCGGGTACGGCCAACGCCTTTGTGCAGTATAAAAAGACACGACTCACGGCGCAGATGCTGGCGGTTTCCCGCCGGTATGTGACCTTCGACAACAGCCAGTTTTTGCCCGGTTACGTGCTGACCAATCTCCTGCTCGAAGCACCATTTCGGGTTGGGGTAGTGCGCGGCACGGTGCAGGGGCAAGTCAGTAACGTTACCGACGCGCTGGTGCTGAATGTGAAGCGGAATGCCCTGCCGGGTCGCAGCTTTTCCATAAATCTAAACGTCTCATTTTGACTTATTTACCATGAAAAATCAACTCATTTTTTCCGCCCTGATCGCGGTTTTGGTATCAGCCTGTAAAGTTAGCGATACGCCCCCATCACCCTACGAAGCCGGAGCCTACATCATCAATCGGGGTAATTTTTCCGACAACAATGGCACGATTTCTTACATACCAACCAGCAGCAGCACGGCCCAAACCGACATTTTTAACCTTGTGAACCTGCGCCCGCTTACGGGTGGGGTGCAGGATTACGCCGAGGTTGACGGCAAAGGCTTGATTCTGGTGGACAACAGCACGGCGGGGCAGGATAAAATCGAGATTGTGGAAGTCGGCACATTCCGGTCGTTGGCAACATTGGCCGCGCCCGACATCGAAAACCCGCGTCAGATTCTGCGCGTCGGTGGCAACAAAGCCTACGTCACGTGCTGGGGCGCAACGGGCAGTTTTGCCAATTTCTACCCCAACGCGGGCTACATCGCCGTTGTGAGCCTGACTTCCAACACGGTTATCAAACGGATTCCGGTGGGCAAAGGCCCGGAGCAAATGACACTCTTCGAAAACGAGGTGTTTGTGGGCTACACCGACGGCACCGGCGAGAAAGCCATCACGGTCATTAACCTCGCAACCGACGGCCTGAAAACGCCCGCCATTGATATCGGCACCAACGGAAACCCGGTCGGCATAGATGCCAATGGCAAACTGTGGGTGTATGCCAACAAAGAAATGATTCGGACTAATCCGCAGAGCAAAGCCATCGAAGCCCGGCTGAAAGTGGGAACGCATCCATCAAAATCGCCCAGTTCGATTGTGCAAAGCCCTGACAAACAACAGTTTTATTTCGTGTATGCGTTTTATGATGCTGCGGATAACTACAAACGCAAAGGTGAAACGTACCGCTTTAAGATCGCCGATGCGAGTATTTCAAGCACAACGCCGTTCATCAACCGGCTGTTCGAAGGCTTGGGCGTTGACCCCAAAACCGGGAATATATATGCCGGTGTGGTGCCAAGCTACAAACAGGCTGGCTACGTGCTGCGCTATCAGCCCGATGGTAAGTTGATTGATAGCGTCCGGGCCGAAATTGCCCCGACAAAGTTTGTCTTTAAATAAATTCGTGTAGTTCCGGCAATCCTGCCGGAACTACTTTACCTGATTTGCCAATCGTTTGGCAACGGAATGATTGCGGAGGGGCGCGGCCAAGCCATCATATAAAGCGCGGGCTTCGGGCTTGGGAAATTCGTTGGCGTAGTTGCTCAACAGAAACAGGCTCAACGGAGAATCGGCGTGGGTGCGGATGTATTGCGTGACTTTTGCCATCTGCTCAATTTTGAGCCGCTTGGTTTCTGTCTCTACCCGCGCAGCAACCTCGGCGTTGCCCGTCTTTTGCTGGCGTTCATTGTAGAGCGTCATCAGTTTATCGCGGTAGGGCAGTTCAATTTCGGTCTGGAAACGTTGCCACTCGTCGGTGAGCGGAGAACCGGCAACGGTAGCCGTGCGGAGGTCTTTGCCGGTGCCGGAAATTACAACGTCATGGTCCAGAATAAAGCTGACCTGTCCGCCCACACCTTCCAGTGAAACAGTGTAATAATCAGTTTCCGGTACGGCCTGAGACAGCGTAAACTGCCCGTTGTTGGCTTGCCCTTTTGCCACCGTCAGCACCCGAGAACTGCCGTTGTCCTGCTTTTTGAGCAGCACCTTGTGCGTTCCGGTGAGTGAATCGAGTTTGCCGGTGATGGTGAACGTGCCTTGTGCTAAGGCCGTGATTGCCAGCAGATACAGCGTGGCGAAGGAGGAGGTAAGTCGGAGAAAAAGCATGACCGAATGGCGCGTTTGTTTCAGACACAACGCGCCATCCGGGTTAATGTTGAAAAATGTGATTCTGTTCAAAACGCCAGCACCGTCTGACTGATAATATCGCAGGCATCGTGCATCTGATTTTCGGTGATGACCAACGGGGGCGCAAACCGAATCTTGTCGCCGTGCGTGGGTTTGCAAAGCAGGCCGTTATCGCGGAAACGCAGGCACAATTCCCAGGCCGTTTGCCCGCCAAACCGGGGCCGCTCGGCAATCACGATGGCGTTGAGAAGTCCCTTGCCCCGCACTAATTTGATAAGGTCGGTTCTTAGGGCAAGTTGGTTCATCCGGCCACGGAAAATCCGGCCCATCGCTTCGGCATTTTCGGCAAGCTGTTCATCGTCAACCACTTGCAGAGCCGCCATTGTTACCGCGCAGGCCAACGGATTGCCGCCAAACGTGCTGCCGTGTTCGCCGGGTTTCAGGGTTAGCATGATGGCATTGTCGGCTAAAACCGCCGAAACCGGCATTGTGCCACCCGACAGTGCTTTGCCCAAAACGAGCAGATCGGGCCGAACGTTTTCGTGGTCGCAGGCCAGCCGACGGCCTGTGCGCCCGATGCCGGTTTGCACTTCGTCGGCAATAAACAGCACATTGTATTGGGTGCAAAGGTCACGGATTCCCCGCAGATAGCCATCGTCCGGCACCAGCACACCCGCTTCGCCCTGAATCGGCTCGACCATGAACCCGGCTACGTTTGGGTCCTGGAATGCGGCTTCGAGCGCGGCTAAATCATTGTACGGCACCAAACCATAGCCGGGCAGTAACGGGCCGAAATCGTTGGTGCTGTCGGGGTCGGTTGATGAGGAGATGGCCGCCAATGTGCGGCCCCAGAAGTTGCCTTTCGCAAAGATGACTTTGGCCTGATTTTGCGGGATGCCTTTCACTGTGTATGCCCATTTTCGGGTAAGTTTCAGGGCGGTTTCGCCTGCTTCCACGCCCGCGTTCATCATCAGTACTTTGTTGTAGCCGAAGTAATCGCAGAGGAATTTCTCGCAGCGGCCCAGCACATCGTTATGAAAGGCCCGCGAGGTGAGTGTAAGCCGTTGCGCCTGTTCAATCATGGCTCCCACAATGCGCGGATGGCAATGTCCCTGACTAACGGCACTGTATGCCGACAGGAAATCGAGATACCGGCGGTCATCAACGTCCCAGACATACACGCCCTCGCCCCGCGTCAGCACAACCGGCAGTGGGTGGTAGTTGTGTGCGCCGTAGCGGTCTTCGAGGGCAATGTATTCGTCAGCGGGTGAGGTAATGAGTGTCTGCATGGTTGGCGGGGGCCTTCTGCCCGAATAATGATCCTGGGAAACCCTTTTCCTGAACGGCGGGTTTCGTTCAAAATTACGCCAATTTTTACCACTCAGCAAACCTGTATGCCCCGCCAACGCCCCCAAAATCGCCCGGCCCGGCCCGGATTGACCGAGGAAGACTATTACACCAACGAGCAGGGATTCGTGGTTTTTACGGCGGCCTATCACCAGAAACGGGGTTACTGCTGCAAGAACGGCTGCCTGCATTGCCCCTACGGATTCAGGAAAGCGTAGCGGTAGGTTGCAGATTATCAACAAATTTGCCATCTTTGCGCCCTCAAAGAAAAAAACGGGTAACGACGAAGATATATGGCACGGGTTTGTCAATTAACAGGAAAGCGGACGCGGACGGGTAACAACGTGTCGCACGCAAACAACAGAACGAAGCGGAAATTTTTTCCCAACCTCCAGACGAAGCGTTTCTTCATGGAGTCAACCGGCGAGTGGATCAAGCTCAAGGTAGCAACGTCGGCCATCAAAACGATCAACAAAAACGGTCTCGAAGCTACCATCGCCGATTCGAAGCAACGCGGTTTGTACCGGGCGAAGGTGTAGGATACAACGTTTATTGACACACGAAGAGACGCATGATTGCGTCTCTTTTTTTTATTTTTACAGGAGACGGTTGATTTAACGTAGAGACGCATACTTGCGTCTCTACGTTAAATCAACCGTCTCAACGCGAAATTCGCGACCACAATCTGCCCGTTTCGGCGCACGAGCATCGTTACTTCACGACCTTCTCCACGTTGAAGAATCTTATAAATATCGCTGATGTTCAAATCGTTAGCCGACTGGTTATTGATAAACATCACTTCGTCGCCCTCCCGCAAACCGGCCAATTCTGCTGGTGAGTTCAGAATAATCCGGTCAATCATATAGTTTCGGTATTCTTTACCCCGCGCTTTCAGTTCTACGCCACTCATGTCGTGTTCAAACGTCTCGCGGATGGCCCGGCGAACGGGCTTCAGGATAATGTATTTTTCCTGATAATTGAACGTCACGTTGAACCGGCGCAGTAATTCACAGCCTATGTTACCCTGCCGGTCAGGCGTGTTGATGAGTTTCATGCCAAAGGCTAAGCTGTCGGGAAACGAAGCCAGAATATTAGTCAGTTCGTGCCGCCCGAAGCGGATTTTCCCAATCCTGCCCAAGCTACCGTTGATAACGCCGTTTAGTCCGCGTCCCAACTGCGCCCGAATCACTTTGTCGGGCATGGTCATCACGGCTAAACTCCGGCCCCGGTCGAGGAGTAGGGCGTGACCCGCGCCGGTGTCTAAAATCACCCGCAACGGCATCGCTTTGTCGCCCTCCATCACGCTCACTACGTCGGTATAGCACTTCGTATCCTGAATATAAATCGGGTATTGGTCGCCCTGCGACTTGCGGTATTTGTAGTATTTGGGCTGCGTCAGGGTAATTTCCCGCCGTTGAAAATCAATCGAGACGACGAAATTATTGAAGATTTCGTAGCCAAAAATCCCGTGAACGGGCGCACCCACGTATTCGGAAAGCTTCAGCAAGTCATCGTCCAGCACTACCAAATTTTGGTGCGAAGCCCGCAACGCACCCATACTTAATGTGTTATCAATGGCTACGGAGGCCATCAGTTGTGCGCCTTCGCCCGCGCCGGTGAGTTTCACTTTGCGGGTCAGTTTGAGCTTGGTGAGGTCTAAGGCTTTCGGATCGGTGATGATAGTATTGCTGACACCCGTGTCGAGAATGAACCGCAGGGTGTCTGAGCCATTCACCATAACCGGCACCACAATCAGGTTAGAGTGCAGTTGAAACGGAATGCGGGTCCAGTGCCGGTTAGCCGTTATGTAAAAACCAAATCTATCTTTATCGTGGGGTGGTTCGGCACATACTACGCCCATCGCTCCCAGCAGAAAGACCATCAGAAGAAGTCGTGCATAGTTCATGGTTGACGTGTTTTCTTACTAAATGTACTACTCTATATTGACAAAGTGTAATTTTTTCGACCGAACGGAAAGTCTACTCATCAAAAGTATCCGGCAAGACACGGTGGCCGGGCCGAAAGCGTTATTTTCGCCCGCGTTTCTACAACAACGCATAAATGCTTGATTGTTTCTAACCAACTTTTATAAACCATGCGGAAGCGACTTGTTGCCGGTAACTGGAAGATGAACAAGACCTTAGACGAAGCCATCGCGCTCGTTTCGGAGGTCGTCAATATGATTCAAGACGAAGTCACGGGTGAGACCGAGGTGGTGCTTTGCCCGCCAACGCTCTACCTCACAACGATCAAAAGCTATCTGAACGCCGAAGGCCGCATTAAACTCGGCGCACAGAACTGCCATGAACATACATCCGGCGCGTACACCGGCGAAATTTCGGCCCCGATGCTGACTTCGGCGGGGGTGCAATACGTGATTCTGGGCCACAGCGAACGGCGGATGCAGGCGGGCGAAACCAACGCCCAACTCGCCGAAAAAGTAAACGCGGCCCTTGCACACGGCCTGAAACCGATTTTCTGCTGTGGCGAGGCCCTTGACCTCCGTGAAAACAGTGATTATGTCAGTTTCGTGAAAGGACAACTGACCGACAGCCTGTTTCACCTCACCGCCGAACAATTTGCCAACGTTGTGATCGCTTACGAACCCATTTGGGCCATCGGCACCGGCCTGACGGCTTCGGTGGGGCAGGCGCAGGATATGCACTACGAACTCCGCCGACACATTGCCACGCAATACGGTGACGAAATCGCGCAGGATACCACCATTCTTTACGGCGGCAGTGCCAACGCGGCTAACGCTGCCGAACTCTTTGCCATGCCCGACGTTGACGGCGGACTGATTGGCGGAGCCTCGCTCAAATCCCGCGATTTTACGACCGTTGTTAAGGCCAATAAATAACCACAGTTGTGACAGCACAGGACTTTATAACCGCTCTCAGGATGCAGCCGCACCCCGAAGGCGGCTTTTTTGCCGAAACATATCGCTCGGCAGAAAACATACCAAACGACGCGCTGCCCGCCCGGTTTGCCGGAACGCGGGCGTTTGGCACGGCCATTTATTTTCTGCTCGAAAGCCACAACCACTCGGCCCTGCACCGGATTCAGAGCGATGAGGTCTGGCATTTCTACGCCGGTGGGCCATTGGAGGTATTTGTGGTTGAGCCGGATACGGGCGCGTTGACCATTATCCGGCTCGGCAACCGCCCCGACCGGGGCGAGGTGTTTCAGGCCGTTGTGCGGGCCGGTTGCTGGTTCGGCTCAAAACCAATGGCGGGCAGTGCGTTTTCGCTGGTGGGCTGCACGGTTGCCCCCGGCTTCGATTTTGCCGATTTTGAACTCGCCGACCGTGCCGAAATGCTCCGGTTATTTCCGCAACACAACGCCGTGATTGAGATGCTGTGTGAGTGAAAACCAGACAATAAAATCGTGCTGTCAGACCAAAATTGGTATCTTCGTGCGTGGCAAAATCTCCCAACTGGACTCGCGAGGAACTCATTTTGGCGTTCAATCTTTATCTCAAGTTGCCTTTTGGACAATTAGATAAAGGCACAAAAGAGATAAAAGAATTGGCGCAGATTCTGGGCCGCAGAAATGCGAATGCCGTTGCAATGCGATTAAATAATTTTGCTCACATTGACCCCTATCATCAACAACGAGGTATCATAGGATTGGCTAACGGACGCAAACAAGTTCAGCCGATTTGGGACGAGTTTATCAGCAACCAAGAAGACTTAGTTTTTGAGAGCGAACGAATTTTAGCGGATTACAAGCACCAAACAATCGAAGAAGCTTTTCCAGAATTAACATTCGATTTGGCAAATTTGCAGGGAGAAGTAAAGATGCGGTTCGTGAAAACACGAGTTAATCAGAGCGTTTTTCGGCAGATGATATTGAAAACTTACGCCAATCAATGCGCCATTTCTGGCATCGACGTTCCCGAATTATTAGTAGCAGGCCACATTATTCCCTGGGCTGAAAATGAGCAGGAGCGACTAAACCCCGAGAACGGCATTTGTTTATCAAATCTTTACGACTGTGCTTACGAAAAGGGCTGATTTGCATTGATCTTGACTATAAAATCCTGCTATCCAGACGGTTAAAAATGGAATCGCATAAGGGGTTTTATCAATCCTTTTTCGGTCGATTTGAGAACCAACCTATCCAATTACCCAAATCCTATCATCCTAAAAAAGAGTTTTTAGCGTTTCGCCTAAACAAATTCGACAAATGACCTATGGAAGTCTTGAAAACATAATGATTGCGACTGTGAAACCTGCTGAACCAAAAATCGGCGATGGTGCAACACTCATTCTATGGACTGATCGCCAAGCACTTACCGTCATTGGTTTGTCAAAGCGGTATATCATCGTTACGCGCGACAGCCAACCGCCAAACCCGCTTAAAGCCTATCTTCGGAAAGACGGTAACTACTATCTCGGCGGCCACATAGTAAAGATTGGCTTCCGGGACGAATACCGCGATCCTCATTTTTAGGCAATTGACCCCGACCGCCCCACCAAAATCAATGGACAGATCCGGGAGGTGTTGCGGCTGTTTTATCGGAGTGCTTACGTGGGCTACACCGCCACGCCGTTTGCCAATATTTTTATCCCGGTCGAAAAGGACGAACTCTTCCCGCGTGATTTTATTATCAATCTGCCTGCACCCGGTAATTACGTTGGCCCGCAGCAAGTGTTTGGTTTTGAGCCACTAACGGATGAAACTGTCTTAGACGATACGCTGCCAATTGTTTGCCGGGTTGATGATGCCGGCGATTTTATGCCCGAAAAGGAGCGTGAAGCTCCCTTGCCCAATGCCATTCCTGACTCCATGAAACGGGCTATCCGGTGTTTTTTTCTTACGTGCGCTATCCGGCGGCTACGCGGCCAAGCCGATGTGCATAACTCAATGCTCATTCACGTAACGCGCTTCACAGCCCGGCAAAAGCGCATCGTTGACCTGGTTGACGATGTAACAAACTACTACCGGCGCGGCCTTGACCAGAATGACCCCATTATTCTGGCTCTGATGCAACAGACGTTTGAACAGGATTCAACGGATTATCTGTCATTTACCACTACGTCGCAACGGATTCTGGATTCGCCCCTGCGCGCCCTTGACCCGGCCATCCGCGTCCATGCGTGGGAGACGGTTTTGCCCCATCTCGCCCCGGCAGCGGCCCGGATTCGGATTAAGGAAATCAACGGAACATCGGGAGATATACTGGATTATCACAATGAAAAAGCCGGTCTGTCGGTCATTGCCATCGGGGGCGATAAACTTTCGCGCGGCCTGACACTCAGTGGCTTATCCGTAAGTTATTTTCTGCGCCCGTCCAAAATGTATGATACCCTGATGCAAATGGGCCGCTGGTTTGGCTACCGGCCCGGCTACCCTGACTTGTGCCGGTTGTTTACTACCGCCGAACTCAATCAGTGGTTTTGCCACATCACCAAAGCATCAGAAGAGTTGCGGGGCGAGTTCGATTATATGCACAGTATCCGGGCTACGCCTGATGCGTATGCCGTGAAAGTGAACACCCATGATGCTGGTTTGCAGATTACGGCAGCCAATAAGATGCGGAAAGCGGTGGATATGCGCTTCTCCTTTGCCGGGCGGTTGGTCGAGACCTATTTGTTTGATATTCGGCCCGATGTGGTGGCGGGTAACCTCGCCACCGCCCGGAGTCTTGTAGATGACCTGGGGCCGAGTAGCTACAAAAAGGCCGAAAATTTTATCTGGATAAACGTAACCCCCAACGCCGTTACCGGATTCTTGCAGGGGTTTCAGGTGGCGCGAAACCTGTATCGGGCCAACGCACAGATTGTGGCTGCGTTTATCAGAACCCAGGTTAAAAACGGTGAACTCATAAACTGGACCGTTGCGCTGATTTCCCGGCAAAAACCCGACCCCGACCGCACGACCAACTATACCATTAACGGCCAGCCCGTGATGGTTGGCAACCTGACCCGAAAAGCCGAAGACAAAAACAACGGCCCGACGGAGTATTACCTGCGTAAATCGCACATTATCAGTCCGGAGCATGAATTTTTAGATTTATCACCGGCGGAATACGATGAAGCAATGAGACTAACCCGAGCAAAGCGGAAAATAGAAAACAAGGTGGGTGAACCTGATTATCCCAACGGCGAAATCGTCCGCAATGACATCCGCCCAAAAGAACGGGGTCTTCTATTGCTCTACACCCTCGACCCGGGCGCGGCTGGCTTGCCCGCACATAGCCCGGCTATCATCGGCTATGCTATTAGTTTTCCGGGGAGCAAGTCCGGCGCAACCATCTCCTACGCCGTACATGAGCAGTTGGTCGAGTATCTGGAAAGTCAGGATACCGTAGAAAACGACCCCGATGCAGACGAAGATTGAGACGCTCTGGGCTTCCCTCGAAGCCGAACCCGCCAGCCAAACCGGGTTGCTCTATCGCCGGTATTCGGTCAGTGTGAAATCCGATGTTTTTGTGGGATTACGCAACCGGGCGGGCCAACGCGAACGGTTGCTGGCAATTCGCCTGACCGAAGCCGCCCCCCTGCCCGCGCTCGCCCTGCACGATCTGCGGCTCGAACTCATGACCGACCCCGCCCAAACCAACCGACAACTGCTGTTGCTGGTGCTGACCAACGCGGCCCAAACCGACCTTTTCGGCGTGGTGTGCGAAGACTTGATCGGTCAGATTGCGGACTTCGACACCGAGACTGATTTGCTCCGCACGCTGACCAACCGGCTCGGTCAGTGGCAGGCGTTGTTCGAGAGCCAATCGCCGGGCGGACTCTCGGCGGAGGCCCGGCAGGGATTGTTTGGCGAGTTGGTTTTTCTGCACAACTGGTTAGCCAAAAGCCCCGGTCAAAGCCGTTGCCTGAGTGCCTGGACGGGGCCAACGGGCAGCAAACACGATTTTCAGGCGGGCGAAACGTCGGTCGAAATCAAAACTACGTCTGTGGTCAGTCCGCAAACGATCCGCATCAGCAATGAACGTCAATTAGATGACACGGGCCTGAAACACTTGTTTCTCTGGTTAATGCTGCTTGACATTCAGCCCAACTCGTCATCAGAATTTCAGACACTGAACACGCTGATTGACAGACTACTGAGGGAGTTAATTGACCATCCGACGGCGCTGAACCTGTTTCGGCTCCGGCTATACGAGGTTGGCTACCGGCCCGGCCAACGCCCGCTCTATGATTGCCCGGCTTACCGCGTCCGCGAAGACCGGGTGTTCGGGGTGAGCAACGGATTTCCCCGGCTGCGCGAGTCCGATTTGCCGCCCGGAGTCGGGGCGGTGCAGTATGGCATTAATGTAGCCCTCTGCGAACCGTTTCGGGTGGCCGGTGACACTGTTTTTTCTTACCTGAACGCCTGATTATTTGCCCATGAACCCACAAGACACCAATAGTTTGAATCAGTTTTATACCGACCTACGGCAGCAGATTCTGGCCGCTATCGAAGCCGCCGACGATGGCGGTACGCAGGATGGCGAATTTACGGGTATCGTGCTGGAACAGTTGGCCGTGTTGAGCGGAGAAACTGAAAACGCCCGCGTCTGCGCCGACATCAAAGGCGATAAATTAGGCCGGACGCTTCACAAAATTGATGGCTACGCCCTAAGTGAAAACGCCGAACATCTCGATCTTTTCATCAGCATTTACCGCGACTATGACCAGCCCGAACGGTTGACACAGCCCGAAGTGACAACGGCCTTCAATCAGGTGAAACGCTTTCTCAACAACGCCGTGAAAGGGTACTGGCACGAGATGGACGAATCGGAACCGGCCTATGATTTTGCCCGCGAACTGCACAAAAACGGCCAGAACCTCGTTAGAGCGCGGTTATTTTTGCTTACCAATCAGCAATGCAACACCGCACCACCCGAAAATGAATCGCTGAGAACAACTACGCTCGACGTGTTGCTGACCCATACCATTGTTGACATCCGGGCGTTGGAACGGCTCAACCTGCGGGGCGAACCTGACCCCATTACGATTGACTTTGCGGCCCGTTTTGGTAAACCGTTACCCTGTTTAAGCGTTCCGGTTGAGAACGAAACGTATCAATCTTACTTAGCCATTATCCCCGGCGATTTTTTGTCGGATATATACGAGGAATATGGCTCGCGGCTACTCGAACTGAACGTGCGGTCGTTTTTGCAGTTCACGGTGGGCGTAAACCGGGGCATCCGCACTACTATCCTGAACGAACCGGCCATGTTTCTGGCCTACAATAACGGTATTGCGGCCACTGCCGAATCGGTCGAATTAACCGATAGCGGACAGCATATCAAGGCTCTGGTTGGTTTGCAGATTGTGAATGGCGGGCAAACAACGGCCAGCATTTTTTATGCCCGGCGCAAAGACAAAGCTGACGTGAGCCAGATTTTTGTGCAGATGAAACTCTCGGTCGTGAAATCGCATGAGCATTTCGGCGAAATCGTGAACAACATTTCGCGCTTTGCCAACAGCCAAAACAAGGTTTCTGATTCTGATTTGAGCGCGAACAGCCCGTTTCATATCGAGGTCGAAAAACTATCGCGCAGCATCTGGACACCGCAGCAGCCCGGCCAGTCGGGTCAAACGCACTGGTTTTTTGAGCGGGCGCGGGCGCAGTACAAAAACGCGCTGGCCCGTGAGTTTACGCCTGCGCGCAAAAAAGCCTTTGAGGTGCTGAACCCCAAAAAACAGCTTTTCGTGAAGGAAGAGTTAGCCAAGTTCGTCAACGTCTGGAACCGGCTTCCGTGGCACGTGGTACGCGGTAATCAGAAAAACTATGTTGAGTTTATGAAAGCACTGAAAGCCAAAGAGATGCAGCCCGGCAACGTTTTTTTTGAAGACAGCATTGCTAAAGCCATCCTGTTTCGGTCGGCAGAAAACCTGTATGGCCGCAGACCCAATGCCATCGGCGATTTGCGGTACTTGACCGTACCCTACGCACTGGCCTGGCTTAGTAAAGCCACGAATGACACACTTGACCTGTACAAAATATGGAAACGACAGTGCATTTCTGACGGACTTAGTCGGTTACTTTATAACCTGATGGTGGGTGTTGAGCGATTTATCAAAACCAACGCACCCGGTTCGCTTTATGGCGAATGGGCCAAAAGGGAAGACTGCTGGAAGGCTGTAGCGGGGCAACAGTCTTTTCCGGGCGTTGATTTATCGCTGTTAATAAACGACCGGACAGACCCGGCCAAACAACCGCTCCGCAAAACCCTGACCGACGAGGACACCGCACAGGAACTGCTCCGCGAACAAGACAATTGGCTCCGTAGCGTTTCGGCGGCCACGTGGCAAACCGTTAGCGAATGGGGCAAAACAGATGACCGCCTGACTTACCATCAGCGGACAATGGCGCTGGCCGTTGGTGATAAAGTCAAGAAACCAAACAGCCAGTTTACGGATTCGGAACGGCAAGCCGGGCAGTTCTTGCTGGAATTAATTATGAAAAAAGCCCCGGACATACTTCGGCAAACCGACGAACCCGAACCTGTTGCTGCTGGTGAACCAGATACCGAACTCATTGTCTCGGTAGAGTTGGTACAACAAGCCGTGGCTTTCGATAAACGGCGACGGATTCTGGCCGTGAAATCGCACCTACAACTAAAAGACATTGCCGAGGGCCGAAAAACCCTGAACACCTACACACTACCGTTTGCTAAAGAAAAGATCAACTTTCTACTGACACGGGGATTTGAGTTCAAGCAGTAATCCTACTTCCCCCGCCCGCCCCGCCGGTTCTGGCCTTTTGGGGCCGGGCCTTTGGTGCGCTTGCTTTCGTCGCCCGTTGCCTTGCGCCCACCGCCCGCTGCGGCTGGTTTGCGGCCCGCTGCCGACGAAGAGGACGATGCGGCTCCGGCTCGTGACGAACCTTTCGGGGCCACCGCCGAACGGTTTATCCGCTCGCCGGTTGGCACAGATTCACTCCGGCGATGCCCGCCCGTACCCGACGCAATACGCTGACCGTCAGCACTCACCAAAAAGAAGTCCATGCTTCGGCGGCTCAGGTTGGTTTCTTTGAGTTTCACCGTCAGGGTATCGCCAAAGGTGAACATCCGCTTGCTGCGCTGCCCGACAACGCGGTAATTCTCGCGGTCGTACTCGTAGTAATCGCCGGGGAGGTCGGTCATGCGGATCAATCCTTCGCAACTGTTTTCGGTGATTTCCACGAAAATTCCGAACTCGGTCACGCCCGAAATCACGCCCGCAAACGCCTGATCTTTGTCAATCCGGCTCATAAATTCCACCTGTTTGTATTTGATACTGGCGCGTTCGGCATCGGTGGCCCGGCGTTCCTGCTCCGACGATGTTCGGCAGAGAGCCTCGTATTGGTCACGGTCTGCCGGTTTGCCTTTATCTAAATAGTGCTGCAAAAGCCGGTGCGCCATCATGTCGGGGTAGCGACGGATGGGTGACGTGAAGTGCGAATACCGCCGAAACGCCAGCCCGAAGTGGCCCAGATCATCAGTGCTATACCGGGCTTTCGCCATCGTTCTCACGGCCAACTGTTGCAACAGGTTTTGCTCCGGCTTGCCCTCAATGCTGTCCATGAACCGGTTCATGGCGTTGGCGATGTGCTTCGGATCCTCTAAGTTTAGTTTGTAACCCAACCGTTTGGCAAACGCCGAGAGGTTATGCAGCCGTTCTTCGTCGGGGTTTTCATGAACCCGATACACCATCGTGTTCGTGGGCGACAGCGTATGCACAAATTCGGCCACGCGCTTGTTGGCAAGGAGCATAAACTCTTCGATGAGTTTGTTGGTGTCCTGCCTGATTTTGGGATATACGCCGAGTGGCACCCCGTTTTGGTCGAGCCTGAATTTCACCTCAACGGTATCGAAATTAATGGCTCCGTTTTTAAACCGAACATCGCGCAGTTTGTAGGCTAACTGATTCAGCAACAACAGTTCATCGTGATAATCGCCCGCGCCCCGGTTCAGGATTTCCTGGGCTTCTTCGTAGCTAAACCGCCGGTCAGAGTGAATAGCGGTGCGGCCAAACCACTCCTTTACAATAGCCCCGTCCGGGGTGAGGTCAAACACCGCCGAGAATGTCAGTTTGTCTTCATTGGGCCGTAGTGAGCATAGGTTGTTCGACAATTTTTCGGGTAGCATCGGCACCACCCGGTCAACCAAATAGACCGATGTAGCCCGGCGTTGGGCTTCGGTTTCTAAGGCCGAGCCGGGCCGGACGTAGTGCGTCACATCGGCGATATGCACTCCGATTTCGTAGTTGCCGTTGTCTAAATACCTGACTGACAAGGCATCATCAAAATCTTTGGCATCAACCGGGTCAATCGTAAATGTAGTTACGTCGCGCATATCGCGCCGGTTGGCGAGGTCGGCGGGCAAAATTTGGGGCGAAATCGCTTCTGATTCGCGTTCGACTTCTGCCGGAAAATCAAGCGGCAGGCCAAACTCGGCCAGAATCGCGTGCATCTCGGTGTTGTTCTGCCCGGCCACGCCCAACACGGTAATCACTTCGCCTTCGAGACCGCTTTTTGCCCGGCCATCGGGGTATTTGGTCAGTTTCACAATGACTTTATCCCCGTCTTTAGCTCCGCCGAGTTTGTCGCTGCTGATGTGAATATCTTCGTAAAACTTGCGGCTGTCCGGTACTACAAACCCGTAGGTCGGCCAGATTTCGATCCGACCCACCACTTCGGGGCGGCCCCGGCTCACGATTTCAGCTACCTTGCCTTCGTTTTTCCTTCCCCGGTTTCTTGAGTCGCTGTGTCGGGTGGCCCGAACGCGGTCGCCGTCAACGGCTCCGGCGAGGTCTTCGGTAGCTACCCAAATGTCGTTTTCGCGGTCTCCGCGAACGCCATTGGCCGTAGTCGGAATCACAAACGCGAATTTCTGATTTACGTGGTCAACCACACCCTCAATGGTACTGATGGCTTCATTGGCGTGGTAGGCTCCGTCGGCTTGTCGGGTAAGCACACCTTCTTCGGTGAGTTCGGCAAGTAAGCCGCGCATAATCAGGCTCATACGCCGGTCAGTGACATCGAAATGGGTAAAAATCTCGTCTTGCGAGAATGATTCATGGTTGTTAATCTGCAAAAAAGCCGCGAGGTCGTTTTTCAGTTCGTCTAAAAAATCGCCCGCCTGTTTGGGGCGACTTTCGGTGCTTTGCCCCTGTTTGCGGGGCCGGTTGTATTCGTTTTTTTGTTGCTTCATGTTAGTAATGCAGAGTTGCACTCCGCAGTGGATAACGTAGTTCTTTTGATTGCGGAGTGCAACTCCGCACTACTTTCTCACACCGCCCAGTCGGTCTGAACAATATGGTTTTCGTCAACGGCGGGCGCACCCACCATGCGCAGATACACCTGCACGAGCATCGCAATCGAGTCGCGGGTGTACTGCCTGATTTTGGTCAAATCCCGATCCTGATAATAAATCAGGCTCGTTTGGTCGCCGGTCCAGTCGAGGGGTTTGGCTGGCACGTTGAGGGTTGCGGCCAGCAGATCGAGCGGCACAAAATGGCGGCTTTCGCCAAATCGCCACCGTTCAAGCGTATCCTGATGCGGAATATCCCAAGGTTTCTTACCGGCGAGTTGCAGCGCATTCGGCAGCGGAAACCCGTTGACCATCAGCCGTCTGCATACATACGGGAAATCAAATTCTTTGCCGTTGTGGGCGCAGAGAACTAATTCATTCGGTGGGTAACGGTTCACAATCTGGGCGAATTCGTCAAGAACAATTCGTTCGTCATGGTCGGCAATGGTTTTGATTTTCAGGTACGGCTGATCCGAATCGTCCCAATACAGCCCCCCAACGCCGATGCAGATAACTTTGCCAAACTCGGCGTAATAGGAAGCCCGGTTGTCATACCAGTCAGAAACCGTCCAGTTTTCATCGCTGCGGAAGTAGGCCGCTTTTTGTTCCCATTGCCGTTTCAAACGCGGGTCAACTTTCTCAAACGCGGGTTCGGCAGCAACCGTTTTGAGGTCAATAAAGAGCAGATTTTTGAGTTTGCGTTTCCAGGGAATGGGTTGTTGCATTAGGTCGGTCGGGTTCTGTTAATCATGTAAAATCCCGTCAAGCCAGCCTAAGGCCGGAATCTGAATCAGGTTTTCTTCAACGATGCTATCCGGCACGAAAATAAACTTTTTGTCGAAAATCTGTTCACCGATAAAATAGCTCACCCAGTATTGGTTGTTCAGATGAAACACATCGGGCATGATTGACTCGACCACTTCGTACTGTCCCGGTTCTACGTTCAGAAAAAAATGCCTGAGTGTGGAGGTCTTTTGTGATTCAGTTCCTTTTTCGCCGTAGCCGTGTGAGGTCACAAAAACCGTGTGAATCGGCACATCGTTCTGGTTAATCAGAAACACCTGCCAGTCATAACCACCCGACGGTTCATTTTCTTTCCGGGCAATTACCACCTGAACGCCCTCAACGGGTAAAAATTGAATGTCTTTCTTCATGGGTCTGTTTTTAACACAGAGGCACAGAGAATTCAGAGAGAACACGGAGGTCTTCTGTGTACGCCAACTCAAAACCTCTGCGGTCTCTGTGAATTCTCTGTGCCTCTGTGTTAAAAACTTCTTTGTGTTAAAATTTCATCTCAAATAACCGTCCCAATGCCTGCTGCACCCGGTTTTGCACCTCGGCCAGGTCAACGGTGCGGCCCAGTTCGGCCTGCATCGAGGTCACGGCTTTGCCGACGATGCCGCAGGGAACGATGTGGCTAAAATACGATAAATCTGTGTTGATGTTCAACGCAAACCCATGCATCGTTACCCAACGGCTGGCTTTCACACCCAACGCGCAAATTTTTCGGGGGCGCGAATCCCCTTCCTGATAATCTAACCAAACGCCAGTCAGTCCCGGAATCCGGCCCGCATCCAGCCTATAACCAGACATGGTTTGGATAATAGCTTCTTCGAGGAGCCGCATGTAGCGGTGAATGTCGGTGAAGAAATTGTCGAGGTCCAGAATCGGGTAGCCGACTAACTGACCGGGGCCATGAAACGTAATGTCTCCGCCCCGATTTATTTTGTGGTAGGTAGCACCGATGGTTTTCAGGAAGTTACCATCGGCCAGCAGGTGCGCTTCGTGGCCGCTTTTACCGAGGGTATAAACGGGCGGATGCTCACAGAAAAGCAGGTAGTTTGACGTTGGCAGTTGGTCAGTCTGATACCGATTCCGGTTGGCGATTTTCTCGGCGATAACCCCGGCGAAGAGCCGTTCCTGCTCGTTCCAGGCGGTTTGGTAATCAATCAGCCCCAATAGCTGCACCGTTACTTGTTTATTTGGGTGGGTGTTCATCGTAGGCGGTTTTCATACCTGACCCAGTTGCCTGAAGATAGCTTCCCGACTAATCGTTTCGGTCCGGTCGATCTTCCTGAGCAAAATAGCAAGTCCTAAGTCCTCTTGGTCATCATCTCCAAAAACAGTTGTGACAATATTCATTCGGCTCAACAAAGCTGAAATGAGTTCTAATTCGGCTTTGTCTTTTGGCGTAATCAGGAGTGATTGCATACAGGTAAAACGTTGGTGATTGGCGCGTTTGCCAAGCTATAACGAAGTCGCTCGAAAGGGAATTATTGCTGTTCCTTTTTGCTCAACAACACGGAAACCAGGTGTAGGCGTTCAATGATACTGATTAGCGGGTTGATGGTTTATCGCCTTGTTATTCGAAGTGACATAACAAGGATTTTAGCTTCATCACAATGTTCCTTTTTTTGCATCAGCAAAAAGTTCGAGTGTTTTCGCCGATGGATAAGTTGAAAGTGATGCAATTTTATTTGCAAGTTCGATTGGCAGTAATGCGCCTTCAAATTTATTGCTTAGAATTTTCGGCAAAGTCGCCACAATATTTTTAAAATTTATCAGGTTAGTCTGGGATGGTTCTCTTACGAACTCTCCCCGCTGTCCTGTTGGAACATTAATGACCATCTTGTGGTAATCATTCACTTTCACAAAAACTTTCGCTCCATAGTTGGTATCTGACCCATAAACCGCCGTCGTATTTTTGTGTTTGATTTGTTCTTGGATATATTTATTATCAGGAATAAAACAACTACCAACTGGTGCTACATTTCCGATTAATTGCAAATGGTCAAAGAATTGGCCTGACTTTTCTTGCCCAATCATAGCCACATCAATTTTTTCAGATTTTGCAAATTCAAAGAATCGCCTAATAGGTGCAGAAAGCTTCGCCAACGTTGCCCGTAATGAAAGAGGGCCATCTTTAACGAACAAACAGTTTTTTAACACGTCTCTCTTCGTTTCCCAAAAGAAGCGGATAGGTGTAAATATCATTAATGTTTCACTTACAGCCATGTAATCAGACGCAACTTGATTAGGTGCATAATCATCCGTCATGCCTTGATGTAGCCCAAAGATATCTGTAATGAAAATTTCTCCATTGCACTCAGGGCAATTTCCTCGTTCTTCATCAAGTGGAAGTGTCGCAACATCTTTTTCGCAGTGAGGACAACCAAATTTTTCAAGTTCTGGTTTAGGCATATCAGACCATTTTTCAAAGGCAATCCATTTTAATGTTTCCATCATTGCACCTTCAAGAGAATCATTAAGGCCTTTATCTTTCACCGATTCAAATATTATTTCTCTTACCGCATCAAAGTTTGTTTTACCCTCTATATAAACGTTGCGTAATGGAAATGCAGTTGAATGATATAATGCAGATTCTTTCATCAAGTCACGCAATGCAAAAGGGTTTGGTGTGTCCTTATCGATTTTTGAAATCGCATATTGGTCAACCCGAAGTAATGCCGACTTAACAAATGCAATTGCTTTAAAAGGCGGATTAGGATTTTCAATTATCTGTATTGAGCCATCAGTCGAAAAAATGATTTTCAACTCCTTTCCGTCCGTTGGAAGTGGTTCCCATCTTGATATACTTCCTGTATGTTCAACAAATTCAGGATCGTTAAAACTCTTGCAAAGTTTTTGAACAAGTTCACTCTGGATCACCTCCAAATGTCCCAACTTGCTTGCTCTTTCGGGTGGAAGACGACTTCCTTGTTGGTATGGCATAGTTATTCCTTAATTGGTGGAGTAAATCTTTTTGCCTGCATTGAAACAACAAACCTATGGGACCGGGTAAGCATACGCATATAACCGGGTGTCTTTGCCTGAAGGATATCATTTTTGATACTCTCATACGCAATGTTAACTTTCGCAAGTTTGTTGGTATCATCTTGTGAAGCTAAATGAGCAATGAAAAAATTCTCCGTTTGTGCAAGCAAATCAGAATTCACTGTTGAAGGTGATTGTGTTGAGTAAACCATTCCGATATGGTACTTCGCACCCTCTTTTGCGAACCGTCTGTAAATTCTTGTTTCGTCAGTATTGTCGTTGTACCCAAAAAGGTTGTGCGCTTCTTCAAAGTAGAGTTGCACAAAGTGATTCTTTAGGTTATCTTCTGTGAACTTGGTAGTTTGGTGCCTGAATACAGCAGTAGAGAGTTGACGAGAAAAATAGAGCATTACTTCCTCATTGGCATTTCCCAAATCTAGAATGACTGTCATGCCTTCATCAAGTAATCTCAAAATTTCAGTTACAAAATTTCCGGCGTTTGAATCGTGATAAAGACGATATGGCTGAATTAAAGGCGGGCCTGTTCCTGTTTTTGGCTCAAGGAAGTTAAGAATTGCTAATTCGTCTGCATCAAATGGATTGTTGTTTCCACTTGTTGCAGGATTTGTATTATTGGCTCTCTGAAAACGAACTATTGTTTCTAATTCCGCAACAAGTTCTTGAAGAGTTGAAGGATGAGCAGGTGGAGCATTATTGTATATCCCATTTCTGAATGCTTGGTTAAAGTGAGGTGAAAAGCCGCTGGGTGCATTCGGAGAATTACGAAGTAACTTTGACAATTCAGTTTCATTTGCTGTGTATCCTGCTTTCTTCAAAACAGCCCAAAAGAATTGAATTCTTCTAATGGCGTGATTTTTTTCGCTGCCTGCTGCGTTTGCATTTGCAGACTCAATTGTCGGAACCTCAACGCTACTAAATGTATCAACATATCCAATATTTCTACCCGCATCAATTAAAAGTCCTCTAAGTATTGATATTGAACTTTCGGGTGTTGTGTAGAAATTAAGCTTGAGTGGTTTTGATTCCGTACTTTTCTTTTTCGTTACAGCATAGATTTCACATCTATCTGGAAAAGCTGAAGCGATTGACTTACTGTCATCTTGTTGATTATCATTGGCGTATTCACCATTGATATCGAATATTAATTGCCCAACATTCTTACTAATTTTTGTAGTCTCAATTAAACTTTGCACAATTAGTTTTACGACATTACTTTTTCCTAACCTTGTTTTTCCAAACATAGCAGTTCTTGTTCCCATGAAATCTGTGGTTGAAAGAAATATCGGAACTTTTGGAAGCTTTTTATTTGGTAATGGTAATCTACATTCTGTGAATCGTAACGCGCCGATTTCAAACCTGTTTTCAATTGGAACGGTCGCATTATTAACTAAGAAAAGTAAATCATCATCAGGAGAAAATACTTTGTATTTATGAGCACTCACATAATTATTCAAGTCGCCTGAAAATTCTATGGTGTCTGCAAGTGTTTGATGAGGATAAAACATCCCTAGCACTTGCGTTTTCAGTGCTCCCCACTGTAACTCGCTTTGGGTAAAAATGTCTAACTCAGGCATTGATTTCTTTTGAAGTTCAAAATAAGTTTGCTGAACTTCTTTTGTAAGTGGAGTAGGTGCAGAATCTAAGACACGAAGTAAAGTAAAATGGGGTGGTATGCTTGTTCCGCTTTGCTCGAACGAATCAGGAACCATTATCAGCAATGAATTTCTTGGAATACCTCCAACATTAATTTTGAATGGGTCACAAGTAATTATTGTGGTTTCATTGTAGCCGATGTCTAAAACGTAACCAACAAATCTGCTTTCGTTGTACCGTTTTGATATTTCGATCCCTTCTTCATTTTTCAAAAAATCAGATAAAACACGCAGTGGGTGATTCTGATTTGCGGCATCGTCTAAGAATTTTTTCATTAGTTAATAATTTGTAATTAATACTTCGTTTGATTTTTTTGTTTGAATTCCGGGCCTGTCGCTTGTTCCAAAGGGGATTCTCTTAATAGTGAAATTTT
This sequence comes from Cytophagales bacterium, assembly GCA_038230415.1. Lineage (GTDB taxonomy): Bacteria > Bacteroidota > Bacteroidia > Cytophagales > Spirosomataceae > JBBRNH01. The sequence goes on from JBBRNH010000004.1 coordinate 86,509, forward strand.
TGTATAGTTTCAGGATGTCCTCATGTGAGGAGTTTGTCATTGCCCAACGAATGCATTTTGACTTAGGCAAACTCTTTAAAGTTTCTGCTAAACGAATTTGCTCGTCAAAAAGAAATTTACCGTTGCAATAATGCAACTCATGCAAATCTTTTTCTCCAGGCTTATACGGCGGGTCAAGAAAAATGAAATCATTTTTTGAAGCACTCAAAATCACCTCCTCAAAATCTTTGCTAAGAATTTCCGCTCTTCGGAAAATCTTAGCAAGATCAATAATACTTTCGTGTGTAATTACCCAACGTCTTTCCTCTCCTCCGTAACCAACATTAAAATTTCCATTACTATTATGTCGCCACATTCCCTTAAAGCAAGTTCTATTTAGATAGAGCGTTCTGGCCGCCCTGAAGTAAAGCAATCTTCCTTTTATATTTTCGTCTCGTATTTTGTAGTAAGAAGATTTGCCCGAAGGGAATGATTCAAATGTTTCCCAAACTTTGTGTGGGTAAAGTTTAATTCCCTTATAAAGAGTAATGAGTTCTAAATTCAAATCTGAAATTAAAGCGTTGCCAGGGTTCATATGAAAGAAAACTGATCCTCCGCCAACAAATGGCTCAATATACTTCCCCTTAATTTCTTTCTTATTTGGCAAATAATTTATCAAATAAGAAAGAAGTTTAGATTTTCCTCCTGGATATCTTAAAAATTTCATTCGGTTTAATTGTAGTCGAATATGTATCAACTTTGATTACATCGTATTGAATCAAAATTGTAAGGCTATCACAGGCAATCGTTAACCTGTAAATTAACGTATTCTTTACCTATTCCCCTACAAGAATATAATGTTTATTCTACATTTGCAAGCACGGAGTAGATTATCTTCTATCTACTTGTCCATCAAGCAGATACAGGGTCGTTGTGTAGGTCGATGAAATCTTTACGGTTTAATGTCAGCAGACAGCATTGCCGGGCCGTTGCCAATTGAAGCACTTCATTGTCGGGAACAGCCTGCCCCGCTAAATCTAAATCAAGCATTGTCAGCACATCGTGACCGTATTGGCGCAAGCGGTCAACTGTCGGAAACGGCATATTTTCGTCGGCAAAAAGCAGGGCCATGTTCAGGTTTCATTTTCAACGATATGCTGCTCAATCTCATTGGCGTGAGTTCGGGTATAGGCCCAGGCATTGGCAAGGTCTTCGGCCCGCAAGGATGGGTAAGCCCGTAGCAAATCGGCCTCCGACGTGCCCAACCGACGGCCTTGTTCCAGCAGCCAGACCGGAATACGGGTCCGCACAATACAGGCAACTCCGCCCACAACCCCCGGCTTGCTTTCTATGCCGGGCGAGGTATTGCTTAAATCCTGGACTAACCATTGCAGTAACTGCGACTTTTCGGCACGGGTCATGCGGGTTAGCAACGCTTCTGATTCTTGAATTGCTGTGTTCATGGTATGTAAAGATACCTAATCAAGGAACGTTGACCAACCTTAACCGGCTGAGAAAGAAGTGCCAACGCGCCCGCTTGCGAAAATTTGGTACTTTCACGGCCTAAACCCAACCGTTCAAAACAATGGCGCAACACAACGACACCGGCAAACTTGGCGAAGACGAAGCCGTGACCTACCTGCAAGGCAAAGGATACCAGATTTTGGAACGCAACTACCGCCACCAACACGCCGAAATTGATTTGGTGACGCAACAGGGCAAAACGCTCGTGTTTGTAGAGGTCAAGACCCGCAGTAACGTGAGTTTTGGCAACCCCGAAGAGTTTGTGAACTACACCAAAGCCAAATTAGTGATGAAGGCTGCCGAGCACTACATCTTCGCCAAAGACTGGCAAAACGATATTCGGTTCGACATTGTGGCCGTGACCCTGGCCGGGGGCGAAACGCGGGTGAACCACGTAGAGGATGCGTTTTATTAGTAGAGACGCATAATTGCGTCTCTACGCCAATTCTAATTCGGCAAAATCGGGCAGCGTAATTTTCTCTAATATCTGCTCTTCCAGCATCTCGGCCCAAGCGTTCATGTACAGAACAACGTCGTTCCGGTTATTGTGTTTGAGATGCTGGCGAATGTCTGTTGGGAAACGCGAGAGCACTTGCTTATCGGCCAGCCGTTCGAGGTTTTGCAGGTCTTCGATGGTCAGGCCCGCGCCGAGCATCTCACTGATAACCAGATCGATGGGCATAAAACTGGTGTCGCAGTAGCCTTCAACCTGCTCGCTCCAGTCGCCGTAGCCCTGCATGGCATAGCGGTGAATGTCGTCTTTGGTGAGTTTGGTGAGTTCCTGAGCAAGGTTGCCGCAGTTGCAGCCGCCCATGTTGCCCCACTGATAGTGCGCGCCGTTTTTCAGGCTCCGGGCGGTTCTGCGGAGGGCTTCGATGAGTTCGGGTGTTGGCCGTGCCATAAGTAGTGAGTTTTATTGGGGCGTAACGGGTTGTGAGCCGGTTTTGTTCGGTCACGGGGTTCCGGCAAAACCCATAGCTTTGTGGTTTCGGTTCAGCCTGATTCGCTCACCTTATAACTTGTTTTCCCGTGAACTGTACGTGTAAGCGTCTGCTTTTTGTGTGGCTTATCCGCCCGTTCCTGTTCGGGCTGATTGGCGTTTCTACCGCCCTTGCCCAAACCCCCGCCGACCGGGTTTTTACTGCCGAACAACTCCGCAGCGATTTTCAGTTGATGCGTCGCGCCCTCGAAGAAGCCCATCCGGGACTGTATCGGTATCAGACAAAAGATAGTGCAAACCGGGCTTTCGATGCTATTGCAGCCAAGCTGAACCGAGACATGACCGAATCAGAATTTCGGCAGGTTATTCATCCCGCCGTCACCCGGATCGGTTGCGGCCATACAAGTTTGGAGTATTCAAAAGCGTTTGCAAAATGGCGTAAAAAGCACTTAGCCAAACCTTTACCAATCACCACGTTTTTGGCTGCCGATAACCGGCTGTTCATTACAATCAACAACAGTACGAGTGCCATAGCCGCGCCGGGCAGCGAGATATTGCAGCTAAACGGCCAGCCGATTCGGGGTATTCAAGAGCAGATTTACAGTCATGTGTCGTCTGACGGTTATAACGAAACATTCAAACGGTTGGTCGCCAATTTGCGTTTCGATAAGTATTTCCGGTACGTGACCGGCTACGAGGGCGATTCACTGACCGTAACACTGCGCGATTCGTCGGGCGTTGTTCAGGATGCGCTGCTGCGGCTCAAACTCGTGAAGAAACCTAAGAAAGACACCACAGCCACGCCGAAGCCCGGCGAAAAACTGACCAAAACACCAAAGCCAAAGAAACGGACACTGACGTTTTCGGAGCGCGATTCGTCGGTAGCGGTGCTGACGTTGAATACGTTTTCGGGTGGAGGGCAGCGTGGATTTTTCCGGCGCAGTTTCCGGGCGTTGGCCGGGCAACCCCGCATCAAAACCCTTGTGCTTGACCTGAGAACCAACGGCGGTGGTTCGTCGGATGCCTGTGTCCGGCTGCTCCGGTATCTGATTGCTCACCCGTTTCAGCCTTACGCCGAGGGCGATGCTCCGTTGCGGAACGTATCGTTTAACAAATACCTGAACCAACGATTTGACCGATTTGTCGGGCGGCTCGTCGCCAACGTTAAAACACCGCAGGGGACCTACCGGCGACGGGGCGTAGGGAAGATGTATCAGCCGATGGCAGGTACCGGGTTTCGCGGGAAAATTTCTGTTTTGACGAGTGGCAATACTTTCTCGGCGGGCGCAATCACGGCTTCACTTCTGCAACTCAATGAACGGGAGCGCACTACGTTTATTGGCCGCGAGACGGGTGGTGGTCGCTACGGGTGCAGCGCGTTCGTGACTCCCTTTCTGCGCCTGCCCGAAACGGGCGTAAGGCTCCGGTTTCCCCTGTATAAAATATCATTGCCCGTTGCCGGTCCCGACGAAGGCCGGGGCGTGATGCCCGATTTTCCGGTGGATTATACCATTCAGCAGGTATTGAAGAAGACTGATCTGGATATGGATAAGGCGTTGGAACTGGCAAAATCAACGCACTAATTCCATTAAATCTTTGTCGTTCACCTCTTTACGGATGTCGGCCATATCAAGAAATCGGGTGTAGATGTCGTCAAGCGTGGGTTTGTCGTAGCGGTAACCGAGCAGGTCGAGCCGGTGTTTGAGCGCGTGCCGCCCGGAGCGGGCTGTCAGAACAATCATGGATTTGTCAACACCGACATCGTGCGGATTCATGATTTCGTAGTTCTCGGAGTGCTTCAAAAACCCATCCTGATGAATGCCCGACGAGTGGGCGAAGGCATTGCGGCCTACGATGGCTTTGTTGGCCTGCACCGGCATCCGCATCAACCCCGATACCAATTGGCTCACCGGAAACAGCCGCGTGGCATCAATGCCGGTCTCGAAACCGAGTTCTTTATGCACTTTCAGGGCCATCACCACTTCTTCGAGCGAGGTGTTACCCGCCCGTTCGCCGATGCCGTTCATGGTCACTTCTACCTGCCGCGCCCCGTTCATAATCCCGGCTAAGGTGTTGGCCGTTGCCAGGCCGAGATCATTATGGCAGTGAATCGAGATCGTGGCCTTGTCAATATTCGGAACGCAGTTGTATAAATATTTTATCTTTTCGCCGTATTCACCAGGCAGGCAGTAGCCGGTGGTATCGGGAATATTTACTACTGTTGCCCCCGCAGCAATCACGGCTTCGGTCAGGCGGCAGAGAAATTCGAGGTTGGCCCGGCCCGCGTCTTCGGCATAAAATTCCACGTCGTCCACATACGTCCGGGCGTATTTCACGGCATCAACGGCCTGTTCCAGAATAGCCTCGCGGCTGCTGTTGAACTTGTTACGGATGTGAATATCCGATGAGCCAATGCCGGTATGAATCCGGCCCCGTTTGGCGTGTTTGAGCGACTGACCAGCCGCGTCAATATCGCCCCGAACGGCCCGGCTCAGGGCGCAAACGGTGGGGTTGGTTACGGCCTTGCAAATTGCCTCGACTGACCGGAAATCGCCGGGGCTGGATATGGGGAACCCGGCCTCGATAATGTCCACGCCCATCCGTTCGAGTTCGAGGGCAATGATTACTTTTTCTTCGGTAGTGAGTTGACTGCCCGGCACCTGCTCACCGTCGCGCAGGGTGGTGTCGAATATATAAATGCGTTGGCTCATTGCGGAATCTAATTTACTGGTTTTGACCGTTTTGCGAGGGTTCCAGTCGTGTTATTTAGGTCTTATACGAACAGAATCTTCGGTAACTGTAAAAAACGTATCGTGGTTTATGATGATGTTTTCAGCAGCCAACAGACGACGAAGAACCGCTATTTTATTTCGGGAGGTCTCATCACTTAGCTACAGGTAAATTACCCCTTCATGGGGCAAGCGGTTCTTAAAGATTAATTCGCCAAAATCGCGGTCGTTGGTGATTACAATTCGCCGTTCAGCAACTGCTTTCGCCAACACGTCAGTATCTTTCCAACCGGGTGAACTCAACGAGACTGCATAAACATCATGCCCCTGCTCAACAAGCCAAACAGCCACAGCAGGGCCTGTACATTCGTCAACCACAAACCGCATCAGGTTGCCTGCGCTAAGGGTACGAACGAATTATCAGCCAGAACCCGGTTTGCAAATAAGATACAAGCCTGAATATCCTCATGAGTAAGATACGAATACTCGCCCAGTATTGACTCCGGGCTTTCTCCGTGTCCCATCAGATTCAAAATAAACTGAACTGACAGTCGTGTTCCCCGGACGACTGGTTTGCCTGCGAGTATTTCCGGGTTCAGTTCAATTCGCTCCAATAGCTGTTTATCCTGCATGATACAAAAACGATGTACTTCTAAAATTACAAAAAATTTGCTAAAATTCTCTCTCCTATCGCACTGGTTCCGAGTCGTTTATCGGCGGGCGTGTTGGCATCGGCAATGTCGCCGGTGCGGTAGCCCTGCCGCAGGGTTTGGGCAATGGCGTTCACCACCGCGTCGGCTTCGGTTTTCAGGCCAAACGAGATTTCGAGCAGCAACGCTACTGACAGCACCGAGGCCATTGGGTTGGCAACGCCCATCCCCGTGATGTCGTGCGCCGAGCCGTGAATGGGTTCATAAACGCCCGTGCTGTCGCCAACGGAAGCCGACGCGAGCATCCCCATCGAACCGGCAATCTGACTGGCTTCGTCGGTCAAAATATCGCCGAAGAGATTGCCCGTCACCACCACATCAAACCGGCAGGGGTCTTTGATGAGCAGCATGGCCGCCGAATCCACAAACTGATGCTCGGTCTCCACATCGGGGTATTCTTTCGCTATTTGCTGTACCACTTCCCGCCACAGTCGGCTGCTTTCCAGCACGTTGGCCTTGTCAACGGAACACAGCCGTTTGCTGCGGGTGCGGGCCGCGTCGTAGGCTTTGCGGGCAATCCGTTCGATTTCGTAACGGTGATAAATCATCAGGTCAGAAGCCGTGTTGCGGTCGTCGGAGCGGGTTTTCTCGCCGAAATACACGTCGCCGGTCAGTTCCCGGAAGAACAGAATATCGGCCCCGCGCAAAATTTCGGGCTTGATGCTCGATGCTTCGAGCAGTTCATCAAACAGCTTGATGGGCCGCAGATTGGCGTATAAACCGAGTTCTTTCCGCATCTGTAACAGTCCCTGCTCAGGCCGGATTTTGGCCGACGGGTCGTTATCGTACTTCGGATGGCCGACCGCGCCAAACAGCACCGCGTCGGCAACGCGCATTTTGGCGAGGGTTTCGGCGGGCAGAGCCGCGCCCGTTGCTTCGATGGCTACGTGGCCGATGAGCGCTTCGTCGTAGGTGAACTCATGCCCGAATTTCTGGGCAACGGCTTCCAGCATCTGCTTGCCAACGGCGGTTACTTCTTGCCCGATGCCGTCGCCGGGTACGACGAGTATGTGTTTTTTCATAAATGGAGGAAAGGGAGGAGGGGGAAGAAAGGAGAAAAAAGATCAGAGGATGGCTACTTACCCCTTCGTCCCTTTCTTCCCTTTTCTCCTTTCTCCCTTTATTCTAATGTATTCAGCATTTTTTGGGTGGCTTTGATGGCCGATACGGTTTGGTCGGAGTCGAGGCCGCGCGTTTTAAATTCGTGGGTTTTGACCCTCCACGTGATAATCGTTTCGCAGAGTGCGTCGGTGCGCCCGCCGGTCGGAATCCGCACGGCGTAATCGGTGAGTTCGGGCAGGATGCGTTTTTTGCGACTGTATATTTTCGTCAGCGCGTTCATAAACGCATCGTATTGACCATCGCCCTGGGCGTTTTCTTCAAAATGCTCGTCGTCAATCCTGACCCGGAGCGTGGCCGAGGGTTTCAGGTCTTTGGAATGCGTTAAGACATAATTCAGAACTTCGACCCGTGCCGTGAGGGTATCGGCGTGCAACACATCGGCAATGATGTAGGGCAGGTCCTCGCGGGTCACAACCTCCTTTAAATCACCGAGTTCGATCACACGCTGGGTTACTTTTTTCACGTCGGCATCAGACAGCAGGATGCCCAGTTCGCGCAGGTTGTTGTCAATATTGGCCTTGCCTGACATTTTGCCGAGGGCGTAGCTGCGTTTGCGGCCAAAGCGTTCGGGCAGCAGGGCGTTGCAATACAGGTTGTTTTTCTTGTCGCCGTCGGCATGAATCCCGGCGGTTTGCGTAAACACATTGTCGCCCACAACGGGTTTGTTATCAGGAATCCGCGCTCCCGAAAACGTTTCGACAATCTTACTGATCCGGTATAATGATTTCTCGGCCACGCCCAATTGCAGGTTGGGCATAAAATCGCGGAGTACGGCAATCGTGCTTGCCATCGGTGCGTTGCCCGCCCGTTCGCCCAAGCCGTTCACCGTTAGATGAATACCCTGTACGCCCGCCCGGATAGCTTCCATCACGTTGGCAACACTGAGGTCATAGTCGTTGTGGGCGTGAAAATCGAAGTGGATTTGCGGATACCGCTCTACCAACTGACGGACAAACTGATAGGTTTCGGCGGGGGTCAGCACACCGAGCGTATCAGGTAGCAACACCCGGCGAACAGGTTGCGTTTGTAAAAAATCCAGAAATTGCAACACGTATCCAGGCGAGTTTCTCATGCCGTTACTCCAATCTTCGAGATACACATTACTCTGAATACCAATGGCTTGTGCTTCGGCAAGTATCTGCTGAATTTCGGTGAAATGCTCGTCGGGGGTTTTCTTGAGTTGGTGCGTGAGGTGGTTCAGCGACCCTTTCGTGAGCAGGTTCATCACCGTTGCGCCCGATGCCCGCATCCAGTCGAGCGAGGCTTGCCCGTCCACAAACGTCAGCACTTCCACCCGGTCGAGAACGCCCGCGCCAGCCGCCCAGCGCGTAATCTGCTGCACGGCGGCCAACTCACCCGCCGACACCCGCGCCGAAGCCACCTCTACCCGGTCAACGCGAACCTCGGTCAGCAGAAGCTGGGCCAATGCCAATTTTTCGGACGCAGAAAACGACACCCCGCTGGTTTGTTCACCATCGCGGAGGGTCGTATCCATAATTTCAATGTATCGGCGGTTCGGCATTTCAGAAGGGCCTTGTCTCGGCAAAAACCTCAATTTCCGGCTTCATCGAGAGCAGGTAGTCAATGTCATCATAGCCATTGAGTAGATTATGTTTTTTGTATTCGGTGATGTCGAAATGCTCGCTGTTGCCCGTTGCCAGCAGCGTAATGGTTTGTTCGGGGAGGTTTACTTCGAGTTCGGCGTTGGGGTTAGCTTCGACGGCGGCAAAAATTTTGTCGGCAAATTCGGGGCTGACCGTTACGGGTAAGATGCCCACATTCAGGCAGTTACCTTTGAAAATGTCGGCGAAAAAACTCGACACCACGCACCGGAAACCGTAATCATAAATGGCCCAGGCTGCGTGTTCGCGGCTCGACCCGCTACCGAAGTTTTTGCCGCCAACCAATATTCTCCCGGAATATGTCGGGTTGTTCAGCACAAAATCGGTTTTTGTGGAGCCATCGGGGTTGTACCGCCAGTCGCGGAAGAGGTTATCGCCGAAGCCGACGCGCTCGGTGGCTTTCAGGAAACGGGCCGGGATAATCTGGTCGGTATCCACGTTCTCGATAGCCATCGGAACGGCGGTGCTGCGGAGGATGGTAAAATTGTCGTATGCCATGATTACATAAATTGTCTTGGGTCGGTTACTACGCCCGTTACGGCGGCTGCGGCTGCTACGAGCGGGCTGGCGAGCAGGGTGCGTGCGCCCGGCCCCTGCCGCCCTTCAAAATTGCGATTCGAGGTCGAAACGGCGTATTTGCCCGCCGGAATCTTGTCTTCGTTCATGGCAAGGCAAGCCGAGCAGCCCGGTTGCCGGAGTGCGAAACCGGCTTCGGTGAGAATATCCAGAATGCCTTCTTCCTGAATTTGCCGCTCCACCACGTGCGAACCCGGCACAAGCCACGCCGTGACAGTATCGGCTTTTTGGCGGCCCTTCACTACCGACGCAAACGCCCGGAAATCCTCGATGCGGCCATTGGTACAACTGCCCAGGAACACAAAATCAATCGGTTTGCCGAGCATGGATTCGTTTTCGGCAAAGCCCATGTACGTCAGCGATTTTTGGTAGCTGGCGGCTCCGTCTCTTACGGCTTCGGCCATCGGAATCTGCTGCGTTACGCCCGTTCCCATGCCGGGGTTGGTGCCGTAGGTGATTTGCGGTTCAATGTTGGCCGCGTCGAAGGTCAGGTCACGGTCGAAGGTGGCCCCGTCGTCGGTTTTGATCGATTCCCAATAGAGGAGAAGCGCATCCCAGGCATCGCCTTTTGGGGCTAACTCGCGGCCATTCAGGTAGTTGAGTGTGGTTTGGTCGGGCGCAATCATACCGCCCCGTGCGCCCATTTCGATGCTCATGTTGCAGACCGTCATGCGGCCTTCCATGCTCATATTTCGGAACACCTCGCCCGCGTATTCCACAAAATAGCCGGTGGCACCACTGGCCGAAATCTGCGAGATGATATACAATGCCACGTCTTTTGGCAACACCGCCTTGCCCAGCGTTCCGTTGACGGTGATCCGCATTTTTTGGGGTTTGGGCTGCATAATGCACTGCGTTGCCAGCACCATCTCGACCTCCGACGTGCCGATGCCAAACGCGATGGCCCCGAATGCGCCGTGCGTTGACGTGTGCGAATCGCCACAGACGATGGTCATGCCGGGGAGCGTAATGCCGTTTTCTGGCCCAATCACGTGAACGATGCCGTTTTTGGCGTGGCCCAAGCCCCAGAGTGAGATGCCGTGCCGGGTGGTGTTTCGGTCGAGCGCGGCCAACTGATTGGCCGAGAGCGCGTCGGCAACGGGCAGGTGCTGGTTGAGAGTCGGCGTATTGTGGTCGGCAGTGGCGAAGGTGCGTTCGGCAAACAGCACGGGCGCGTTGCGGCCTTCGAGACCCAAAAAGGCCACCGGGCTGGTGACTTCGTGGATAAAGTGCCGGTCAATAAAAAATACGTCGGGGCCGTCGGCGATGTGCCGGATAACGTGGGCATCCCAGACCTTATCGAATAGTGTTGTGAGTTGTTGTTGTGGGTTCATGATTCTAATTGCTTTTTTTCTTGCTTAATAATATAATCAATTCAGACTTTTGCCGCTGGAACATCATCTGTGGCCGCATCCCAAACCAACTGATAATCAATGCCCCAATATTGATGAATCAGTATATCGCGCAAACCGGCAAATCCTTTCCAGTCAACGCCACTATACCGATACTTAATTTCGTCAGGGATTTTTTTACTGGCTTCGCCGACAATTTCAAGACTTCGTACAATAGCTTTATTCTGACGGGTATTCGCCACAAATTCATCAAACGTCGTGTCGGCTATATCGTTTATGATATACTGCAACTCGCTTTGAATGTGTTCAAGAAATTGAATGGTTGAGGGCTGCATATTCAATATCTTTTTCAACTTCTGTTTTTACAAATGAGGCCATTGCGTCCCATGTTACCAATTGCACTTCCCGATTCATCAGGTCTTGCAGGTAATAGGCCAGATGAACATAGTTTTTGTATTTCTTTTTCCCATCTTCAAATTCAACCACAAAATCAATATCGCTTTCATCGGTTTGTTCGCCCCGCACAAACGAGCCGAACAAACCCAGCCGGGCCGCGCCAAACTGCCGCAACGCTGATTGATGGGCGGCAATGCGCTCGAAAGCCTGTTGTTTATTTTGAACGGCGGTGGTCATTGGTCTGCCTTGAGGTCTATAATCAAAGAATACTTAAACAGAATGTGGCTGGGTTTCTGACGTGGTCACTTGCTGCCTGATAGCCGGTACGTGGCCGTAGAGATAGTCAGGGCAAAAATCATAGCTGTTCGGCCAAAATATTCCTCTACCATTTGGATATATCTGTACTTGCTGAAAATAAGCAGGATCAGACAGAAGACTGGTTAACGAATCACTACCGATAAATGAGTTAAAATCAATCGTTTTGACCGTTCCATCGTCAAACGAAATCCGCAGTAGCTTATCATCCAGCACAGTCAATTTTTGAATCTTTATCATGGCGTTAATCAAGCGGTTTGATAGGTGTTAGTTCTTCCGGCTTTCGGGCCTTATTCCAATTTTCCAGTAGCTAGTCTTTATGATCCAAAGCCCACTCGCTTACCAAAACACGGGCGCGTTTCGGGAGTTCTCCCTCCAACATATCCAGTGTACGAATATCTATCAAGGCTTCATTGTCGCCGTATTCGGCATGAAAATGAGGTGGATTATGATCCTTAAAGAACATCTTGATCACAATCCCGTAAAACCGGCTAATCTCTGGCATCATTGTCAAATCAAAAACTGAAATAAATTCGGTTGGTCATTCACGTACTCAAACACAATATTCTGGGCCGTCATCCGGGCAATGAGCGGTTCAAAATCGGATCGGTGTTTTAACTCGATTCCCACCACTGCCGGGCCGGTGTCGCGGCTGGTTTTCTTGACGTACTCAAACCGGCTGATGTCGTCATCGGGGCCAAGCACGTTCAGAAAGTCGCGGAAGGCCCCGGCCCGCTGCGGAAACCGGATAATGAAATAATGCTTCAGACCCTCATACAGCAACGACCTTTCTTTGATCTCCTCCGTCCGGGTGATGTCGTTGTTGCCACCACCGACTAAACAGACCACGTTTTTACCCCTGATTTCGTCGGCCAGAAAATCAAGCGCGGCAATGGTCAAGGCACCGGCGGGTTCGGCTACAATGGCTTCCTCGTTGTAGAGTTGCAGAATTGTGGTACAGACTTTGCCCTCCGGCACCAGAATCACGCGGTCTAAATTCTGTCGGCAGACCTCAAACGTAATGTCACCAACGCGCTTCACGGCGGCCCCGTCCACAAATTTATCAATCTTGTCGAGCGTTACTACTTCGCCCCGCTCCATCGAAACCTGCATCGAGGGCGAGCCAAGTGGCTCAACACCAATGAGTTTAGTGCGCGGGCTAAGTTGCTTAAACACCGTTGACACGCCCGATGCCAGTCCGCCCCCGCCAATTGCCATCAGCAGGTAATCAATCTTGAAATCGGCATCCCGAAAAATTTCCAGCCCAACCGTTCCCTGCCCTTCCATCACCAGCACATCATCAAAGGGATGCACAAACGTGCTGTCGTGGGTGTCTACAAACTGCATGGCTGCGTGGTAAGCGTCGTCGTAGGTGTCGCCCGTCAATACAACATCCACGAATTCTTTACCGAACATACCGACCTGCTTCACCTTTTGGGCGGGCGTGGTGGTGGGCATAAACACCGTTCCCCGAACGCCCATTTTGCGGCAGGCGTAGGCCAATCCCTGGGCGTGGTTACCCGCGCTGGCACAAACCACGCCCTTTGCCAGGTCATCTGACGGGAGACTCGCCATTTTGTTGTAAGCTCCCCGGATTTTGTATGACCGCACGACCTGCAAGTCTTCCCGTTTCAGGAAAATAGTGGCTCCGTATTTGTCCGACAGATTCAGGTTTTCCTGCAATGGCGTGTGTGTTGCCACTCCCCGCAGTCGTTCAGCCGCCCGGTAGATATTGTCGAGGGTAGGCAAGCCTACGTCATGTATAATCATTCGCTGCACGCCATTTATGGTCATTACGTTGTCATTCATAATTTTTTGGGGTCGGTGACCATAAATGACAGCAAAGTATAGTGACGTTTCTCCTAATTCCGTTCGGGGCGCAAACCCCGTACAGCCGCGCCCGCCTGCCACATTTCTGAATCGCGCAGTTCGGCAAGTTCTACTTCTAACTTTTCGCGGTAATCAGGTTGCGAGTTGCGGGTGATGCTGATTTCGGCCTGCTCCTGCGATTTGACGGAGTTGTACAATTCTTCAAAAACGGGCTTTGTGGCATCGCGGAAGGGTTTCCACCAGTCGAGCGCACCGCGTTGGGCCGTGGTCGAGCAGTTGGCATACATCCAGTCCATGCCGTTTTCGGCCACGAGCGGCATCAATGATTGCGTCAGTTCTTCCACCGTTTCATTGAATGCTTCTGACGGTGAGTGGCCGTTGGCCCGCAGCACGTCGTACTGAGCGGCAAAAATCCCCTGAATTGCGCCCATCAGCGTGCCGCGTTCGCCGGTCAGGTCGGAGGTTACTTCCCGGTAAAAATCGGTCTCGAACAAATACCCCGAACCCACGCCGATACCCATCGCGATGGCTTTGTTGCGGGCTTGTCCGGTGGCATCCTGATAGATAGCGAAGCTGGAATTAAGTCCTTTACCCTCAACAAACATCCGCCGGAGCGAGGTGCCAGAGCCTTTCGGAGCCACCAGAAACACGTCAACATCGGCGGGCGGAATAATGCCGGTTTTCTCTTTATAAGTGATACCAAAGCCGTGCGAAAAATACAGGGCTTTGCCGGGTGTGAGGGCGGCTTTCACCGTCGGCCATAGTTCAATCTGGGCCGCGTCTGACAGCAGAAAGCAGATGATTGTGCCACGTTCGAGGGCTTCGTCAATCTCAAACAGGGTTTCGCCGGGAACCCAGCCCTGGGCAACGGCTTTGTCGTAGGTTTTGCCTTTGCGCTGCCCCACAATCACGTTGAAGCCATTGTCGCGCATATTCAGCGACTGGCCGGGGCCTTGCACCCCGTAACCGATCACAGCGATTGTCTCGTTTTTGAGGGTTTCGAGGGCTTGTTCGAGTGGAAACTCATCCCGCGTTACCACGTTTTCGACCACTCCGCCGAAGTTAATTTGTGCCATATTATTGGTAATGAATTATGGTTGTAAAAAATGTTCACTGAAAATTAGTTATCACTTGGTCCAGAAGTTGCCGCGTTACAGGCTTGCTTAAAATGGCTATACTTTTGATAGCAAGATTGCTGCTTACGGTGAAAAGTTCATTGACTCGTACTTCGCTCGGTCGGTAAAACGAAACAGATAAATCCTGGTCATTCAGAAAAAAAGCGAATATATCATTCCGCAGAACCGACGTGATTTTAGCCACGATGTGATTGCCAAAGCTATCGGCATCAGTCAGAATAATGACCGGGCGTTTTTTCGTTCCCGACAAGTCTGTGTATGGATACGGAATCAATACGATGTCTCCCCGTTGATAGGCCATAATTGGTCAGTAGTTATCCCAATGGTCGTTTTCGGGCGCGTCCCAATCACGAGCCAGTACCGGCATCGAGGCTTGATAGGTGTCAAATTGACCATCAAGCAGAATATCCATGTTATTGACCGCCACCTGATGCCGGGCTAAGTCGGTTTTAATTCGTGACAGCAATTCGTCCAGATATGTGGGTTCTATCTGCTGGCGATCTATACGGATAATTACTTGGTTATCTGTTGATTCGATCAGAACAGTTTCCATTTTTCATTTATTTTTGGCAGTAGTAATATCACAACCTATTACAATAAGGATTACCCCTGATAATCCCACTCTTCGGCTTCGGGCAGGTATTCAACCAAACCCTTCTCCGTCTTGCCGACCGCCACCCGCCCAGACCGCACAAACTCCAGAATATCGTAGGGTTCCAGATACGTGAACAGGTGCTGAATCTCGTCTTCGCTGCCGGTTTTCTCGATCACTACGTAGTCTAAACCCCAATACACAACCCAGGCTTTAAATTGTTTATTGAGTAGTTCAACATCTAACCGCTTGCCGCCCAACGGCGTAGCGACTTTAAACAGCGCGATTTCGTTAAACACAATCTCATTGTCGAGATACCCAAACACGGCCAGTACCTCCACGATTTTACGAATCTGCCGCACGAGTTTCTCGACATCATCACGTACTTCGTGCTTAATCGTAATCGTGAACCGTGACACACCCGGTCGCTCCGTTTCGCAGACGGTCAGACTCTCGATGTTGATGCGCCGGCGGGTGAAAATAATCGTGATGCGGTTGAGCAACCCGATGGTGTTGGCCGTGAAAACGCAGATGGTATAGGTCATCATTTCAGTCTGATTTGCGACACGCTGGCTCCGGCAGGTACCATCGGGAACACGTTTTCTTCCTTCTCCACGATTACTTCCAGCAAATATGGGCCGTCGTGAGCCAGCATCCGGTCGAGCGATTCGCTTAACGTACTGCGGTCATTACAGGTATGGCCCGCCATGCCGAAGCCTTTGGCGATGGTGATGAAATCGGGGTTTTGCAGTTCGACAAACGAATACCGTTTGGCGTGAAATAACTGCTGCCACTGCCGCACCATGCCCAGGAAATTATTATTCAGGATGATGGCTTTCACGGGTTGTTTGTTCTGGACGATAGTGCCGAGTTCCTGCAACGTCATCTGAAAACAGCCGTCGCCGATGATGGCAACCACCGTCCGGTCGGGTGCGCCGACCTGTGCGCCAAACGCGGCTGGTAAGGCAAAGCCCATCGTCCCCATTCCGCCCGACGTGACCAAGCTGTTGGGCCGCCGAAACTGGTAATACCGCGAGGCCATCATCTGATGCTGTCCCACATCGGTCACTAACACGGCCTCGCCGTTGGTTTTGCGGGAGAGCATATCAATAACTTCGCCCATCTGGGTTTTTTCGGAATCACCCGACAGACTCGGCACCGTAATTTCCTGATTCTCAATCACATCGTACTTCCTGAACTCGTTTCGCCAGACGCTGTGATTGTTATTGTGAACGAGTGGTAGCAGGGCTTGCAGGGCGGCTTTGGCATCACCAACAACGGGCGCGTGGGCTTTCTTGATTTTGTCAATCTCGGCGGGGTCAATCTCGATATGCACGATTTTGGCCTGCGTAATAAACTTGGTCGCATCGCCGGTCACGCGGTCGTCGAAGCGCATACCGATGGCGATAATCACGTCGGCCTGATCGGTCAATACGTTGGAGCCGTAGTTGCCGTGCATCCCCAGCCAACCCACATACAGCGGGTGGTTGGTCGGGATGGTTGACTGACCGAGGAGCGTGGTGGCGACCGGGATGCCCGTTTTTTCGGCGAAGGCCAGCAAATCGGCTTCGGCGTGGGCAATCTGTACGCCGTGACCGGCAAAAATATAGGGCCGTTTTGCCGAGTTAATCAGCTTGGCCGCCGTTTCGATTTGCTCCGGTTTTGGCACCATGCGCGGGCGGTAGCTGACGATGTGGTTGCAGGATTCGTACTGAAACGGCTTGGTCATCAGTTCCAACTGCGCTGACTTGGTGATGTCAAGCAGCACCGGCCCCGGTCGGCCCGCATTGGCGATATAAAAGGCTTTGGCAACAGCTTCCGGCACTTCATCGGCACTCGTAATCTGGAAGTTCCACTTGGTAATCGGCATCGTTATGCCCATCACGTCGGCTTCCTGAAAGGCATCGGTGCCGAGGAGTTTTTTGCCGACCTGCCCCACAATACAGACCATTGGCGTAGAGTCGAGGAGGGCATCGGCGATGGCCGTAACGAGGTTGGTAGCACCCGGCCCGGACGTAACGAGACAGACCCCGGCGCGGCCCTGCACCCGCGCATAGCCCTGAGCCGCGTGGCCCGCGCCCTGCTCGTGCCGCACAAGAATGTGGTTTATCTGCTCCTGAAAATCGTAAAGCGCGTCATAAACCGGCATGATGGCCCCGCCGGGATACCCGAAAATGGTATCTACGTTTTCGGCCACCAAACATCGCATCAATGCCTGTGCGCCGGAAATCAGCGCGGGGGCTGGCGTGGCAACGGTTATTTTTAATTTGGGAAAAACGCTGATTGCTTCCATTAGGGTGGCGTTTTATAGGTTGTTGTCTTGTTCGTTATTCAGTGTGCCAAGTATATCTTCGATAGCAATCAGAAGTGGAGTGGCATCGTCAGTAATTGCCAGCCAGACAATCATTAAATCTACATCAAAGTATTGATGAATCAGTCGGTCGCGCATACCAGCCATATCTTTCCAAGGCACATCGGGAAAGCGGTCACGGAGCGGCATTGACAATCGTTTGGTGGCTTCGCCAGCGATCTCTAACTGTCTTACACAGGCATCCTGTGTTTTTGAATCCAGTAGAAATGTTTTTTCTGTCATTCCTTCGGCATAGGCAAGAATTTTCCTGAAACTATCGGCAATATGATCCAAATAAATTCGGTCGTCTTTCATGAGGTAATTAATTTAAGGTCATGAAAAATATACTGACGCAATCGTTCATTTTTCACTCCCCCTTCTGAGACTAAATCAACCCTAATTTTCAGACTCTCAGAAAGTTCTCGCTCCATTCTGACAAACGTGAGCAGTGAAACAGGTTTAGATAATTTAATCAGAATGTCCAGATCACTGTCGGCCCGATTTTCTCCCCGTGCGTATGAACCAAACACGCCAACCCACTCTGGCTGGTAAGGCTTTAGATAGGTCATGATCAGTTGGTTTTGGGTTGGCGTTGTCATCGCTTTATTGAGCTTATCCGGATTTATTTTGTAACAATCATAATCCCCGTTGACCAAGCCAGTTTAACAACCTGAAATTCCGGTTTAGCGTCTAATATAGCCACCAGCGTGTCCACGTTTTCAGTATGACCATTGGGCCAGTTGGGTTGGGGCAGCATATCGTCAATCACATACAATCCCCCTTTTTTGAGCAAATTCAGTGCCGCGTCGAGGTTGGCATATTTCCCCGGCCAGGCATCGGCAAAAATAAAATCAACTGACTGATGCTCGGCGTTTTCTAACCACGACCCGGCATCTGCACAAACCAATGTCAACCGGGCATCATGTCCCAAAATCCGGTTTGCGATGGCCTGATACGTTGGCTCATTATCAATCGAAACCAGCGTCGAATCAGCGTCCATTCCGGCCAATAGCCACGCGGTTGCCAACCCCGTTCCCGTCCCGATTTCCAGCACGTTTGCGCTGGGTTTCGAGGCTACAAGCGTTTTCAGTAACGCACCCGTCTGCAAATCCGAGGGCATGGAAAAACCAATCGCCAAACTTTCGTTTTGGATGGCCGTGTAGGTTGTTGGCAGTTGGGTTGTGGTATCGGTAAACATCAACTAAATGCCTGATTCTGGCTTGCGTTCATCATGGTTAAGCCAACGACTTCGTCGCGCTCATAGCGAACGATTACATCATTATCCAGCATCTCCGCGTCGTCGGCATGATTAGGCTTTTTGAAGTGCAGATACAGCACATTGGCTGCTTCGTCGTAGTTCGACCAAATGGTCTTATGCTTCAGGAAATAAGGAACAATGCCTTTCAGTTCGTCTAATTCTGCAACGGCCATACAAGTATTCGTTTTTGAAATTCGCGCATTTCTTAGCCTTTCAGGAGTGATTGAATATCATCCAGATCGTGTAAATCCTGTTCATGTTGTGCCATGTTTTTATAGATGAGAAACGCTTTTTCACCATGTTTCAAAGCATCATCAATACTTCCAATCTGCCTACATAGAAATCCAATCGAAATGCGTGCTTTAAGCAGATCTCGATTAAACAGACCTTTATTTATCCTGATTGTCTTAGCGGCCACCTCTTTAACAATCAAAGCTGTTTTGTCAGCTTCTGTATGAAGGCCTATCTCCAGTAAAGCCTCCAGCTTATTCCAGTAGTAGATCGATTCTTCTGATTCAATGCCAATACTTTGATTGAAGTAATAGAGTGCCTGATTCCAATTCTTTAGTTTGTCATATGCCAAACCAATTGTGTTGTATACATCGGCATCTAAGTTTCTGTCTCCCAGTGCCTTCTGGCCTATTTCAATGCCTTTCTGATAAAACCCCTCTTGTAAATATATTGCCGATAGAAGGCTATATGCTGATAAGAGATCGGGGTTCCGTTGTATAACTAATTGGAGTTGAATTTTGGCACAACTGTAGTCTTTCTTACGATAAGATACCCAAGCTAGATCCAGAGTGTCTCCACCGTTCCTATCTATCAATTCTCCTGAACTGGGTTTATCCAGTTGTATTTCACGTTCGTAAAAAATAATCTCATCAGCAGATAATTCTACACGTTGTACGCGCTTGTTCGTTTGTACGAGAATGTTGTTTCGAGTTATTTGTTCAAACTGAACGGAGTATTGTTGCACAACATTCTCGCTGTCAGTAAGTAGTATGTTTTCTGCATTTCTAAATTCCGCATTATAAGTCCAGTTATAAGACCCTGTTAATACAATTCGGTGGTCAATTACACAGAATTTATGATGAAGTAGATGCCTATTGTCAAAAAAAAGCCTTCCACCTTTATCAATAAACACCTGCCAGTCCAAAGCTCCTTCATGATTGTTTTTATAGTCATTACGAGTGGCTATACGAACGGATACATTATGATCAAGTTTCTGGCACAATAGGTCAAAGAGGCTTTGTGTGGAAAACCAGGCTACGGCAATATCAACAGCTTTTTCAGCTCTCGCCACTTCGTTGAGTAGTACGCGCTGAATATTATTGAAATGGGCTTCTATCATAACTTAATCAATCATTGCTCATCCGTCACACAGCCCTCGCTCGCGCTTTTCACACTCCTGATGTATTTGCCCAACACGCCCTTCGTGAAGCGCGGTTCGGGTTGGGTCCAGCGGCTTCGTCGGTCGGCCATTTCGGTGTCGGAGATGTGCAGAGTCAGTTCGCGGCCAACGGCATCGAGGGTGATGCGGTCGCCGTTTTGCACCAGCGCAATCGGTCCGCCGTCGAAGGCTTCGGGCGTAACGTGGCCCACCACAAAGCCGTGTGTGCCGCCCGAAAACCGCCCGTCGGTTATCAGCGCGACTTTATCGCCTAAGCCCGCGCCCATGATGGCCGAGGTTGGTTTCAGCATCTCGCTCATGCCGGGGCCACCCTTCGGCCCGCTGTTGCGAATCACAATCACCTGCCCGGCCACGATTTCGCCCCGCGATAAGTACTCGATTACGTCGCTCTCGTGTTCGCAAACCAACGCGATGCCCTCAAACCGTTCGCCTTCTTTGCCGGTGATTTTTGCTACCGAACCCGTTGGGGCGAGGTTGCCACGCAGAATCTGAATGTGGCCCGTTTTCTTGATGGGGTTGCTCAACGGGCGCACAATCGTTTGACTATCAAAGGCCAAATCGGGTGCGTCGGCCAAATCTTCGGCAATCGTGCGGCCCGTTACGGTCAGGCAATGGCCGTGAATCAGGCCGTTTTGCCAGAGGTATTTCATCACCGCCGGTACACCCCCGATGGCAAGCATATCTTCCATGTAGTACTTGCCGCTTGGTTTCAGGTCGGCCAGAAACGGAACCCGGTCGCTGATGGTCTGCACATCGTCAATCGAGAGCGTCAGGTTAGCGGCCCGCGCAATGGCGAGATAATGCAGCACGGCATTGGTAGAGCCGCCGAGAGCCATCACGATGGTCAGTGCATTTTCTAATGATTCCTTCGTGATAATGTCTTTGGGCGTGATGTTGCGTTCGAGCAATACGCGCATGGCCGCGCCGATTTTTTTGCACTCTTCCTGCTTGCCCTCGTGCGTGGCGGGGTAGCTGCTGCTGAACGGCAAACTCAGGCCCATCGCTTCGATACTGGCGGCCATCGTGTTGGCCGTGTACATACCGCCACAGGCTCCCGCGCCGGGAATGGCGTTGCGGATAACGCCTTCGTAGTCTTCGTCAGAAATGTTGTTGGCGTAGCGTTTGCCGAGGGCTTCAAAGGCCGACACGATGTCGAGTTTCTGGCCTTTGTACTGCCCGGAGCGAATGGTGCCGCCATAAACCATGATACCGGGCCTGTCTAACCGGGCCATTGCCATGACCGCGCCGGGCATATTTTTGTCGCAACCGACCACCGTCACTACGCCGTCGTACCACTGCGCGGCTACGACTGATTCTATCGAGTCGGCAATCAGGTCGCGGCTGGGCAGCGAGTAACGCATACCGTCGTTGCCGTTGGTCATGCCATCCGATACGCCGATGGTGTTAAAAATCAGCCCGACAAGTCCGTTGGCGGTGATACCCTGTTTGACATAAACCGACAGGCCGTTGAGGTGCATATTGCAGGTGTTGCCCTCGTAGCCAGTGCTGGCAATGCCGATTTGCGGCTTCTGCATATCGGCTTCGGTCAGGCCCACACCGTAAAGCATGGCTTTGGCAGCCGGGTTCGAGATTTCCTGGGTCAGTATCCGGCTAAAGCGGTTGAGAGCGGTGGTATTTTGCGTTTCTGTCATTAGCGAAATTTCGCTGATAGTGGAATAACGCTGTAAATAAAACGGCTTTTATGACTTTTACCAAATGAAAAGCCAAAATAGGGGGGCAGTTGGCAGCTTAGAGTCTGCGCAACAAAACGCTGACTTACCTATTGGTCATTCTGGCGACTCATCAAAAGCGTGGTCTGAAGGGTGCCGGAACTACTGTTCAGCACCCTTCAGACCACGCTTTTGATGAGTTAGAAAGTAGGAATGGCAACGGTACTTAAACCGACGGTGAGCTACGTTGCGAAGCCCGGATGATGTTTACTTTTTCGTTAACCGCTTTACCGTTTTCCGCAGGTGGGCATTCTCGATTTTAAGTTGCTGCACGTCTTTTTTGAGTTGAATCAGATACAGCATCGTTTCTTCGACTTTCGCCAGCAACGCGGCATCCATCGTCGCCACATCAATGCCCTCTTTGGCTACCTGTGCCGCACCCGGAATGCCTGGCAAACGCTTGTTGGCCGCAATAAACCGTTCGACCTCGGCCAATGGCTTCAGCCGATACGTCGGCTCAAATACCTTGTCTGACCACTCGGCAGCACTGCCAATCCGGGCGCGATACCGGGCGGCAACCACGTCGCCCTGAGCGGTCACGGTCAGAAACTGATCGGTGGTGAGTTGGGTGGGGCTGCTGGCGGTAAGTTTTGAAAGCCGCAGTCCGCTGTGGTTGGCTTCGTCGGCCACGATGTCGAGTTTCTGGGCGGGCGTGGCCGTACCGATTCCCACATTGGCGTTGTGACCCAGCACGAGGGCGTTGCTCCGGCCAACGGTGGCCCCGTAACCGATGGCGGTTGCGTTTTCGAACGGCTGCCCGTTTTGGGCCATCATCACGCCGGTTTCCGTACCCAGAAAGGTATTGCGGTTGCCCTTGTTTTGGTTGCCGCTGTTGTAGCCAACGTACACGTTATCGTCGGTGTTGGCTCCGCTGAATACGGCGCGGGTGCCAACAATGGTGTTCCGCGAACCGTCTTGGTTGCCCTTGCCCGCGTTCAGGCCCAAAAATGTGTTGCTGCTGCCGGTGGTGTTGTCATACCCGGCGCGGCTGCCCACAAACAGGTTGCCGGTGGCGGTGTTGTTATACCCCGCCGAATCACCAATCATCACGTTTTTGCTGCCGGTAGTGTTGTTAAAGTTGGCCCGAATACCAAGCAGCGTATTGGCCTTGCCCGTGCTGTTGTTTTCGCCCGCACTGCTGCCCACAAACGAATTGCCGCTGCCGGTCATGTTTTGCAAGCCCGCACTGGCTCCCAAAAACGAGTTTTCGACTCCGCTGGTGTTGCGACCGCCCGCGTAATATCCGGCAAATACATTATAACTACCCGCTCTGTTGCCTAAACCGGCGTATGTACCGAGAAACGCGTTGAAACTGCCGCTCAGATTTTGCCGCCCGCTACCATAGCCCACGAAGGAATTGAAACTCCCGATGTCATTAAACGAACCGGCTGAGGTGCCGAAGAACGAGTTGCCCTCGCCAACATTATTGGTTGCCCCGGCAAACGTTCCCAGAAACGAATTGTAATTCCCGGATGTATTTGACGACCCTGCCGAACTACCGATGAAGGTATTTTGAAGGCCCGTCGAAATTGTGCCGGCGTATGAGCCAATCATTGTGTTGTCGCCCTGCGTGGTGAGGGCGTTGCCAACCTGCGTACCAATCAGCGTATTATTGCTGCCGGTTGTGGCCGAGTTGCCCGCGCCTGAGCCAATAAAGTTGTTGGCGTTTCCGGTGAGGGTGCCAAGCACATTGCCGGGGCTGGGATTAACAATAACATTCATGTTGCCGGGGGCGGGAGACGTTGGCCCCGTAATGATGAGATTTTGGGCGAAACCGGCACCCGGCAGCAAAACCGAGAGCGCAACCCAGCGCAGGAATACGTGTTGCATGATCGAATCGTTATGTTTGGTTGTTAAAAAGAGGCTTTCGCCCTGAAATGTAAGCCGTATGATTGGTCTCCCCAACACCCCACAGACTACATTCGCCCGCAGGAAGGACACACAGCCCCGTTTTGCCCGTTTTTTTTATCGAATGGCTAAAAAATGTCTATCTGGAATCTAACGCACAAACGCGCCCTCGTCACGGGCGGTACCAAAGGCATCGGCGAGGCCGTTGTCCGGCAATTTCTCGATCTCGGTGCATCGGTGTTTATCGTTGCCCGTGATAACGCGCTGCTCCAGTCGCAGTTGGCAACCTATCAGCAGCAGGGCCACAGCGTAATTGGGCTGGCTCTGGATTTGGCCCAACCCGGTGCCGCCAACATCCTCGCCGAAGCCGTGCAGGATCAGTGTGGTGGTCTGGATATTTTAGTCAATAACGTCGGCACCAACATCCGCAAACCCACCGCCGATTATACCACTGCCGACTATGACCGGATTATGGATACCAATCTGCGGTCGGTTTTCGCGCTGTGCCAAACGGTGTATCCGCTCCTGAAACGCCCCGCCACGCCCGATGGCCGCAATACGGCCAGTATCGTAAATATCTCCTCGGTGTCGGGCCTGACGCACACCAGCAGTGGGGCTATTTATGGCATGAGCAAAGGAGCCATGAACCAGCTAACCCGTAACCTCGCCGTTGAGTGGGCGCAAGACGGAATCCGGGTCAACGCCGTGGCTCCCTGGTATATCAACACGCCGTTGGCCGCGCCCGTCCTGAGCAATCCCGAAAAACTCGCCGGAATCGTGGGCCGCACACCGATGGCCCGCGTTGGCGAACCCGACGAAGTTGCATCGGTAGTCTCGTTTTTGTGTATGTCAGCCGCCAGTTACCTCACCGGGCAAACCATCTCGGTTGACGGCGGCATGATGGCCTGGGGTTATTGACCAACCTTAACTCTTAGCGGCCAAACCGAAATACGTCCGCCGGTTCGCTGTGTCCGGTCTGAAATAAGTTGCGGATAATACGGGCGGCTGTGATGCTGAAGGTGATGCCGTTACCGCCAAACCCCAGTGCGAAATAGCTGTGCGGGTAACGGTCGTGTTCGCCAATGTAAGGCAATCCGTCTTTGGTTTCGGCAAACGTACCGGCCCAGGTCAGGTGTTCTTCGGCGCGGAGGTCGGGGAATAACTCGTTGAATTTGGCGAGAAGTTGCTCCCGTTTTTGCGGGATAAGCGCGTCTCGTTCGGCGGCATCCACAATCCATTCGTCTTCTCCGCCGAGCATTATCCGGTTGTCTTTGGCGGTGCGGGCGTAGAAATACGGATCGGCAGTGTTCCAGATTAAGGCGCGTTTCAGCCCGTCGTAGAGATTCGGGATTGGTTCGGTAACGAGGGCGTAGGTGCTTTTGAGCCGGAGTACATCATCCTGAGCGAATAGCTGCTGGGTTTCGTAGCCGGTGGCATACACCAATTTCCGGGCGTAAATGTCGGTGTCGCGGTTGGTCTTCACCTTCACCCGTTTCAGGCCGTAATCAATGCTATCGGTGGTGGTTTGCTCATAAATCCGCAGCCCCTGTTTAACGAGGTAGCGGTACAATGCCGAGGTGAGATCCATGGCATCGAGTTCGGCGGCATCGGCAGAGAGAATCCCGCCCGGTGCATCAAACGCAAACTGCCGCCGAATGTCGCCCCGGTTGAGCCACTGCACCGCGAAACCATGCCGGGCGCGGGCTTCAAACTCGTGCCGGAGCATCTCCACGTCGGCAGTTTGGTCGGAAAAATACAGGCTTTGTTTCCGATTGAAGCCGCAGGATGAATCCAAATTCGTAATTAAATCGCCGAGTCTATGAATGGCCTCCAAGCACAGTTTATAGGCCAGTACTGCGTCGCGCTCGCCGATTTGGGTAATGAGTTGATGCAGCGGCACGTCAATTTCGTACTGAATCAGGGCGGTGCTGGCGGCAGTACTGCCCTTGCCGAGGGTGCGTTTATCAATCAGGACGGTATCAACCCCGGCCCGAACGAGTTCATACGCCACGAGTGCGCCGGTGATGCCCCCGCCAACAATCAGCACATCGCAGGTGATAGGGTGTTCAGGGGCGGGGTAGTGTTTTGGGGTGTTGGCTGCGCGTTGACTTTCGAGCCAAAACGTGTTTGCCGAGCGAACATTCATAACCGATTTTCTTAGCGTTGAGTTGGGCAGCGCGTTGGCTTTGGGCCGGGTACTGTTGCGGGTTAAACCTGAATAACCGCCAAAGGTTTAGGGTAAAAGCGGCCCTTTTTTCCGAACTTCGCCGGTCAATCACGCTTATCCGTTTCAGCATGAAAAATCAAGTATATATCCTCGGTCTGTTTGCGGGCCTCTTGTGTAGTCTGCCCGGTTTTGGGCAGTATGGCGGTGGTGGTTACGGCAGGGGTGGTTACGGGGGTGGCATGAACCGGGGCAGCCAGTTTCAGCAGCCGAGTTCACCCCCGCCATCGGCCTTTAACGGGATGCCCGGCATACTGGCCGACCGCGAAACCAAGTGGCTCAAAGACAGCCTGAACCTGACCAAAGACCAGGCTAAAGCCGTCAGAAAAATCAATAATGACTTTGCCAAACAGCAGCAGGAAGATATTAAACCCATTGCCGGCCCCGGCGGAACCCGGCCTTCGCCCGAAACCATCAGGCAGGTGCAGGAAATTATGCTGATGACCAACGAAGAAAAAGAAGAACAGCTTCGCCCCATTCTCACGCCCGAACAATGGACTAAATACAAAGCCAACAAAGACCTGATGATTCAGCAAACGGGTGGCTTTAAGCCCTTGCCGGTGGGGGGGAAGAAAAATTGATGAATAGCCCCCCTGTACTGCCCGATGCCTTCCGCGACCAGATGCAGGCCCAGCTCGGTGCTGACTTTCCGGCTTTTGAGCAGGCATTAACTGCCGAAACGCCCGTTAGTATCCGGCTAAATCCGGCTAAACCCACCGCTGCGTTGGATATCAGTGGTTTAGAACCCGTTGCCTGGTGCGCTGAGGGGTTTTACCTGCCGCAACGTCCGGTTTTCACGCTCGATCCGTTGTTTTGGGCCGGAGCATACTACGTGCAGGAAGCCAGTTCGATGCTGTTGGCCGGGGCTATGCGGCAAATCGTGAAACCGAATTACGCGCCCAAAGTATTGGATTTGTGTGCGGCTCCGGGTGGTAAAAGCACGTTGATGGCTTCGGCATTGCCGCCCAATTCGCTGTTGGTTTGCAATGAAGTAATCAGAACGCGGGTGCCGATCCTGCGCGAAAACCTCGAAAAATGGGGCTTCCCTAACATCGCCATCACCAACCACGACCCCGAAGATTTTAGCAAACTCGGTGGCTTTTTCGACATTGTGCTGGTGGATGCACCCTGCTCTGGTGAGGGGCTGTTTCGCAAAGACCCCGATGTCGTCCGGCACTGGTCGCCCGATGCGGTGGCGATGTGTTCGGCGCGGCAAAAGCGGATTTTGACTCAGGCCGCGCTACTCGTTGATGATGGCGGCTGGCTGATTTATAGCACCTGTACCTACAACGACCCCGAAAACCGCGAGAATGTCCAATTCCTGACCGAGAACGGTTTCCGCAACTACCCGCTTATGATTCCCACCGAATGGGGTATTGTGGAGGTCGAAACAGAAGGCGCGGTGGGCTACCAATGTTATCCGCACCGGGTACGGGGCGAGGGGTTTTTTATGAGCGTTTTTCGCAAAACCGGCTTCACGGCACGGAATAATATGAACGCCCGGCACTTCCGCACCATCAATCCCGAACGGCCAAAACAAGCGGCTCAGGCTGCAACCTGGCTGGCAAATCCCGCCGATTTTTCGATCTGGAACAAACCCAACGGCGACGTGATGGCCTTGCCCAAATCGCTCGAAAAAAATCTGTTGATTCTCGATAACGCGCTGCATAACAAGGGCTTTGGGCTGGAACTGGGCCAGTTTAAAGGCACCGACTTTGTGCCAACTCATGCGCTCGCCCTCAGCACGGCGATTGCGCCCGGTCTGCCCGCCGTTGACCTATCGCCGGAAGACGCGCTGCGGTATCTCAAAAAGGAAAACCTCGTGCTGGCCGAACCCGCAACTGGTTGGCTTTTGGCCCGATACGGCGGACTGAATCTGGGCTGGATGAAGGCCGTTGGCAACCGCGTCAACAACTACCTGCCCAACCACTGGCGCGTCAGGATGGAGCGGCCCGCCGAGGTGAAGACCGAGTTTTTTGACTAATTTTCGGGCCATTAATGCCCGAACCCATTCACTATATGAAACGCTTTCTCACTATTTTGGGCCTGTTGCTTGCCGTCCTCGTGATCGGTTACGTGGCTGGTCCGCGCCCCTCCGAACCCCTGCCCGATGGCAAAATTCCCGCCGTGACCACCGACCTGACCAAACTCGATACCGACGTTGCCCGCTACGAAGCCGGGTTTAAACTCCGCCCCGACAATCAGGCCCGCGTGGTCTGGGCCGATTCGGGCAAGCACCAAAAAACGCCGTACAGCATCGTTTATATTCACGGCTACACCGCAAGCTGGGCCGAGGGTAGCCCCGTGAACCTGAATCTCGCTAAAGAATTTGGGGCCAATATGTACCTCGCCCGCACCGAAGGGCATGGTCTCGATACGCCCGACGCGATGAAAGACCTGACCCCGGCCAGCTACCTCGAATCGGGTGAGCGGGCGCTGGCGATTGGCAAAACCCTCGGCGAAAAGGTAATTGTGGTTGGTACGTCAATGGGCGGCATGATGACGCTGTACTTAGCATCGCGCCATCCCGAAATTGCCGGAATTGTCTTGTATTCGCCCTGCATCGAACTCGCCGACTCGAAAGGTAAACTCGTGACCGGCCCCTGGGGACAGCAGATTTTAGATAAAGTTTATCCCGATCAGCACGTGCACAACAAGAAAGAAAACGCCGAACGCAGCAAGTATTGGTACGAGACCTTTCATACCAACGGCATTATCACGCTGCAAACTGTTTTGGATAACTACGCTACGGCTGAGACCTTCGCGAAGGTGAAACAGCCCACGTTTTTGGGCTATTACTACAAAGATGAATCTCACCAGGACCCAACGGTTTCGGTGGCGGCCCTGCTGAAAATGTATGACGAGTTGGGAACGCCCGCCGACAAAAAGCGAAAAGAAGCCTTCCCCGACGCGGGCGCACACGTGATTGCCTCCGATCTCACCACCGAAGACTGGCCCGTTGTGCAGGCCGCAACCAGTAAGTTTTTGAGAGATATAATTGGAATTAAACCGTAACTGACTATGAATAAATCAATTATAATTTTCGTGTTGTCGGTTCTCACATTGGGAGGCTGTCAGTTTGGGTCCTACCCCTCGTCGGGTGGTTACGGCGGAGGCAGCACGGGTGGGTCACAATATCCATCCGGCCAAACCGGAACCAGCCGTCCGGCTGACCCCAGTGTTCGGGTAGAAAACATCCGCCTAACCCGCGATTATACCATTCTTGACCTGAGCTACACGGACCCCGGAAAACCGCAGTATGACCAAAACGGACGCGTCGTTAGCACCGGATTTATGGCGTTTCACCCCAGCGGGCAACTCGTGGCGGCAAACGGCGCACGGACGTTCCGATTCCTGAAGGCCGACAATATTCCCGTTGAACCCCAACGCCAGCCAACGTATGCCGGGAGGACGTATAATTTCACGATTTATTTTGAGCGGCTTGACAAAGGCTTAGAAAATTTCGACCTGTTCGAGTGTAACGACTATGACCACATTATCTGCTGGAACGTGTATAACCTCACCGTGAGGAACCCTGCCGACCCGTTGCCCGTCCCGATTCCAACGCCTGCGCCCAAAACGCCGTTGCCCACGCCGACCAAAACTAAAACTCCCGGTGAAACGCCGTTGCCACCGGCACCAACGCCCGCCCCAACGCCCCCCGTTAGCTCGGCGGTGATTGTGACCGGAACCGTACGCGACGAAAAATTGAACCGTCCCATAACGGCCACGATTCTCTACAAATTATCGAGCCAGAAGACCGCCGTTGATTCGGTGCAGAGTTTCGCATCAGACGGAACATATCGCATGACCATCAACAAAGGGCAGATTTATACCTACGTGGCTTCGGCGCGGGGATACCTGCCCACCGTTGGCACGCTCGATCTCAGTAAAGTGGCTGGTGGGCAGCGTGTTAGCCGCGATATTGCCCTGAAACCGCTCGCTGTCGGCGATAAAATCACGTTGCAGAACATCTATTTCGAAGCCTCGAAAGCCGACTTGCTCTCTCCGTCATTCGCCGAACTCAACAAGTTGGTAACGATGCTCAAAGACAACCCGGCCATGCGAATCCGACTCGAAGGCCACACTGATGTTGTTGGCGACCACGATGCTAACCTCCAACTCTCGCGGGATCGCGTACTGGCCTGTGAGAAATACATGATTAATCAAGGCGTTGATAACCACCGTATTGACGTAGTTGGCTACGGCGATACGAAGCCTATTGTGCCGAAAGGAACCGACGAGCAGCGCAAAGTCAACCGGCGGGTCGAGTTTGTGGTACTGTCGGTATAACTTAATTTTGTGATCTCAATGCGGCTGGTTCTTCGTCGGTTTGGTTATCTGCCAATTTAGTAGCCTACCAGCGAACTACAAACCACAAACTACAAACTGATTATGCCCTACGGACTCCTAAACGGCAAGCGCGGAATTATTTCCGGCGCACTCAACGATCAATCTATCGCCTGGAAAGTGGCCCTCAAAGCCCACGAAGAAGGCGCGACCTTTACCCTCACCAATGCCCCGATTGCGATGCGGATGGGCGAAATCAAAAAACTCGCCGAGCAGACCAACGCCGAAATCATCCCCGCCGATGCCACTTCGACCGATGACCTGACTAAACTTTTTACAGACTCACAAGAAATCTTGGGCGGGAAGATTGACTTCGTGCTGCACTCTATTGGCATGAGTCCGAATATCCGCAAGGGCCGTGCCTACACCGACCTCAACTATGAATGGTTCAAGCAAAGCCTCGACGTATCGGCGATGTCGTTGCACCGGATGTTGCAGGTGGCTTATAAAATGGATGCAATCTCGGAGTGGGGTTCGGTGGTGGCGTTGACTTACATGGCCGCTCAACGCACGTTTCCGTTTTATACCGATATGGCCGAGGCCAAAGCCATGCTCGAATCCGTTGCCCGCAGTTTTGGCTATCACTACGGCAAGTATCGGCACGTGCGGGTGAACACCGTTTCGCAATCGCCAACGGTAACAACGGCGGGGGCGGGCGTTGGCGGTTTCGACAAGTTTTATGACTTCGCCGACAAAACCGCGCCCCTCGGCAATGCCTCCGCCGACCAATGCGCCGATTACTGCATCACGCTGTTTTCTGATTTTACCCGGATGGTCACGATGCAAAACCTGTTTCACGACGGCGGCTTCTCGATGACCGGCGTTTCGGAGAAAATCATGAACAATGAACAATGAGCAATTATCAGTGAAGAATGGGTTCTATATTGCTCATTGTTCACTGACAATTGCTCATCAAATCAGCCAACTACACTCAATCCGGCTCCCTTCGCCATTGTCCACCGCCCGGATGTAGGTATCAATCTCCTGCTGCAACTCCTCCACGTGCGAAATAATCCCGACTACGCGGTTCTCTTTCCGTAGCGATTTCAGCGTCTCGAACACCGTTTGCAGCGAATCTTTATCGAGGGTGCCGAAGCCTTCGTCTAAGAAAAACAGGTTTTGTTTGGCTTGCGTAATGTGCTGAATATTATCGGATAAGGCCAACGCCAGCGACAAAGCCGCCTGAAACATCTGCCCGCCCGACAGCGTTTTTGCCAACCGGGTTTTGCCGCCGTTCAGAAAATCGCGGATGATGAAATTATCATCGCTAAATTCTAACCGCAACTGATTGTTGGTCAGCTTCATAAATCGGGCGTTAGCGGCCTGGCAGAGGTCATTGAGGTAAACCGTCGAGACGTATTTCACAAATCCCTGTCCCCGGAAAAGCTTACTCATCTCGCTTAAATCGGACTCTCGCAGTGTTAGTGCGTCAAATTCCTGCTGAACGGTTTGTTTTTGCGTCCATTGCCGGGTCAGCTCATCATGGGCTTTGCGTTTTTCGCCGAGTTGCTGATTCAGGCCATCGGCAGCCAACTGCGCCGTTTTCAACGCCCCCTGTGAATCGGCCAAATCCGACGGGTCAAACGGTTGGTCGGCGAGTTCGGTGGCAAGGTCGTTGGCTTTGGTTTGGGCCGTATTCAGGGCCAGATCAAAATCCTGCACCCGCGCCCGTTCAGTAGCTACGTCGAGGTTGGTTTGCAAAATCGCGTCGAGTTCGGGGCGGGTCAGGCCGTGCGTCAGCAGCGCGTCGGCGATGGCAGTTTCAAGGATTTCGCGGTCGGTTTGCCAGGATTTTTGCTGTTGTCGGGCCAGCAACACGTCGGTTTGGCGGGCCGTTACATCGGTTTCAGCGTTGGTTTTATGCGCTACGGCCCGGTCAAAATCGGTTTTGGCCCGGCTGACCTGACGGTCTAAATCAGCTTTCAGGTCGTCAACTGTGGCAGTTGTGAAGGTCTTAATCGTGGCTTCATCAAAGCAGGTTAGTTCAGCAAGTTGCTGGTTAATAGTCTGTTGTAGTGAGCCAATCATTCCCGTCAGTTCGGCGGCCTGCGTGTTCAGGGTAGCCCGGTCGCGCTCGGCGGTTTCGAGTTCAGCGGTCAGGTGCTGCACGGCGGTTCGGGCCGTTACCAATCGTTTTTGATTGTCTGCTTCCTGACTGATCGCTTTCAAAACCGCCTGTTCGTTATCGCGTTCAAATTCCGGCCAGACAAACAAATCATAATGCGCTGTTTGCCGGGTCACTGCCTCGGCGTGGTCGCCGATGAATGTTTTGCCCTGATTATGCACCGTTCTGATTTCGCCCAGTAATCCTTCTGCCTTGACTAACAGGCTGTTTGCTTCGTCAATTTGTGCGTCAACGGCTTGCAATGCCCGTTCGCTTCTCGCGGCTTCGTCGTCAATCGCTGAATCCTGATGCACCGCCGGGTGGTGTGCCGAACCACAAAGCGGGCAAGGTTCGCCATCAGTCAGTGCCGAAGCGTACTGTTGCAGCGTTTGTTTGAGCCGATTTGTCTCGTGCGTGGTTTTTCGGAGTTGCTGCGTTTCTTTCAGCCCGTTAATCTTAGCCCGAATTGTATCGGGCAGGTCTTTCAGTGGTAGTTCGGCCCAGTCTGCCGCAAACCCGGCCAACGCCTTGTCTTTGCGCTGTTTTATGGACGTTAAATCAGCATCGTACTTCGCCAGATTTTTGGCAGATTTGTCCATTTCTTTCTTCAAGGGCGAAGCCGCCGTGAACCAGTTACGGATTTCGTTGAGCCGGGCCAAATTAGATTCCTGCCCCGAAAGATTATCCACAACCGCTTGACAATCAATCCGATTTTCGGTTTTCTGCCGAATCATGTCGGCTCGTTTGTCAGTGTCTTTTCGTAGTGTATGCAGGCTTCGGCTATGCTGTTCAATGGCATACCGATTAGTGAGAATCAACTGTACCGCGTCTAACTCGGCAATCTGTTTCACCAGCGCGTCGCGGGTCTCAAAGGCGGCCTGTGCCGTTCGGTAGGCTTCCTGCGCCGTCAGAAGCTTTTGTTGTGAATCGGTTAGGTTGTCTTCGGTCTTTGTTATGGCGCGTTGCCCGTCAGTCTGTTTATCGTCGAGTTTCGTTACCTGGTCGAGCATCGCCCGAAACGCCCGGTCGTAGCGTTCGTACTCCGAAATAGAAGCCCTAAGTTGGTCAAAATCAATTTGTTGTCGGGTTTGTTGGATCAACTCATCACGCGCTTTTTCACGTTCATCGTAGCGTTTTTGGAGGTGTTCGAGCCGTAGCGTCCGGTCACGAAGGAGAATCAGGTGTTTATCGTGTTCCTCAATTTCGGCAGTCACAACGTCAATGGCGGTTTTTGCGGTGTCAATCGTTTCGGGTGAGGCTTCTCCTAAACCCATTAACTGCCCCCGAACCGCGTTGAGCGTCGCATCGTTGGCTTTTTCGAGCATTGCCACCGGCACCGCCAAA
The DNA here is from genome assembly GCA_038230415.1 of Cytophagales bacterium. Lineage (GTDB taxonomy): Bacteria > Bacteroidota > Bacteroidia > Cytophagales > Spirosomataceae > JBBRNH01. Next base: position 119,951 of record JBBRNH010000004.1, read on the forward strand.
TCAAATCGCGTCAGGTCAAATAACCGGCGCATCATCTCCGTCCGGTCTTTGGGGTCGAGTTCCAGGAACTCCCGAAACTGGTTTTGCGGAATGATAATGGTACGCTTAAAATTGTCGTAATCTAATCCCAATACTGACCGGGTGAAAGCCTTAATATCTTCTTTCTCAATTGGTTGAGGAATCCAGTTACCGTTTTCCTGTTTATATACCTGCCGTTTACCGGGCTTGATTTCGTGGTGTTTTTTCGGGTGACGTTCGGCCTTAAACGTGTATCGGTAAGACTGTTGGTCGGCTCCGGCCAGAAACTCGAAGTCAATCAGCATCTGCGCCGATTTCAGGTTCATCATGTTGTACTGACGGTTTTCGCGGCTGTTGAGTCGTTCGCTTTCGCCGTATAGTACAAAGCTAATCGCTTCGAGTAGCGACGTTTTGCCGCTCCCAACTTTGCCGAAGATTCCGAATAGCCCCGAATTGGTCAGTTGCCGAAAATCAATTTCCTGCCGGTTTTGGTATGAATACAGCCCCTCAATGGCTAATCTTTGTGGAATCATGGCGTATTGATTGGCAGTTGCAGCACCTCCTGAAATAAGGTCAGCAACTTCTGGTTGGGTTCCTGATTATGCCGACTTTTGAAATACCCGGCAAACAAATCGGTCATAGATTGCGACAAGTCAATTTGGAGCGATGTTGTCTCTGCCTCCATCACTGCTATTTCGCGCACTTCCAGCCGCACTCCGGCAAACCGTTCGTGTGCCTGCGTGAGTTCGCGGTGTTCGTCGCTGCTCAAAAACGTGGGCGTTTGAATCGTAATTTCAGGGAAGCATTCCGGGTTATCGCGCAGCCAGCCAACCGCTTTTTCAACTTCGGTAAATGTTTTTCGCAGAAGCTTCCGCCCGTTTTGCAGTTCAATGGGCGTAACGGTAACGGCTTTACCCGGTTCAGCATCAATCACCACCACGTATTTCTGCTGGTTGGCTTCGGCAAAACTATATGCCAACGGACTACTGCTATACACCACCGGACACGGCCCACCCCCAAGATGATGATACCGATGCAAATGCCCCAACGCCACATACTGTATTTGCTTAGGAATCAAGTCGGTAAATAATACCGATGCACCACCCACCTGCACAATACTGCGTTCGTCATCGGGTTCGTCGGGTTGCTTTTCGCCCCGCTTCATCATAAACAGGTGCGCCGTGAGCAGATTCACGCCCGCATCGTCCATATACAGGTCAGCCAAACGTTGCCAATGTTTGTGTAAGTGATTACGAAGTTCATCATCGGGATTGTCCAAATCCAGAAATGCTTGCCGAAGCCGGGTTTCACTGGCGTATGGAGTTAGAATAATCCGAACCGGAAAAGCCACGCCGGGTAGTTGCATCTCTACAAAGCCCGGTTCAGATTGCAAAAGTTTGGCATCACAACTAAGCGCGTTCAGTTTCACAGTCATTTTCGGATACCCGGCAAACACGATCCCGCACTCACGGGCAAAGTGATCCTGTGCCTCAATCCGGTCAGGATTATCGTGATTACCCGCAATCGCCACAACGGGCCGCCGACCACTATTCGTGAGCGTTTTGAGCGTACTGTATAGAAGGTCTTCGGCTTCGGGTGTGGGCGCAAACGTGTCAAACAAATCACCGGCCAGCAAAACAAGGTCAATGGCCTCACGGTCGGCGATTTCGGTAATCTCGTGCAGAACGGCTTTCTGCTCGTCGTACCGCGATTTTTCAGAAAGTTTCTTGCCGAGATGCCAATCGGCGGTATGGAGAATTCTCATCTATTCTGTCATTAAATCCAGACACGAAGATAACGGGTAGAACTGTGGGCAAAAAGTTGTAAAAAATAATCACTTGGTAAACTCTTGTAAACTAAGTGGTTACCGATTAATTCCACCCGTCCATTCGATTATTTTCTCATTGATTCTTGACAAGGGTTATTTTCTGGTTGTACCTTTGCAGTCCCAAATCAGGGAAACAGTATCGAAACACAACCTAACCCCTTGTTCTTCAACACATTACAAGTCAACAGGTGAGCCAGTCAGTGAAA